>NZ_NXGV01000003.1 GCF_002407605.1 Marinobacter sp. ANT_B65
CCCCACTACTGGGCAGATTCCTAAGCATTACTCACCCGTCCGCCGCTCGACGCCTGGTAGCAAGCTACCATCGTTTCCGCTCGACTTGCATGTGTTAAGCCTGCCGCCAGCGTTCAATCTGAGCCATGATCAAACTCTTCAGTTTAAATCATACAAGAATCCGAAGATTCTTAATTCTTGCTCAAGACAAAACTCAATTTTCGACGAGTCGCTTGCCTTGGTATTTCTTGTCGAAATACTCCAGCCAGCGCCCACACGAATTACTTGGTCAATTTGTTAAAGAGCGTTTGAGCCGTTGCTCAATCAAGGAGGCGTATTCTACTTTCTCTCGCCGCCTTGTCAACCGTTTTTTTCGAGCCGTTTCAGAAGCTTTCCTTCCAAAACCACCGATACTTACCGGCTGATTCATACTTGATTCCGAGGGGCGTATTCTACATCGAATCCCGACCCTGTCAACCGTTATCTCGAAGAATTCTGAAAGCTTTTTCTTCAACATTTTCAAACGGTTAACTCTCTCAAAACACTCCGCTGTTCCGGCGTGTCCCTCAAGCGAGATGCGCATTCTACAGAGCTGGGCGCAGGTGTCAACGGGGTTACGAAACTATTTCCAAATTGTTTCAGTCAACCGCTCAAGTGCAAGCGCGCTCCCCCATAACACCTCTCCCCCATTCGGTCCTCAAACCACTCAACTACAAGTGAACATCAACCGACCTGGCCGCTGCCACAGCTTTGGTTTTGGCTTCTTCAATGGTTACTCCCTTGGCCAGAGCAACACCCATCCTGCGCCGGCCCGAGAGTTCAGGCTTACCAAATAGCCTTAACTGTACATCCTGTTCCGAAAGCGCCACCTCCAGACCGGAAAATGCTACATCTCTGGAATCACCCTCAGGCAGGATTACTGCTGAAGCTGACGGACCCAGTTGTCGGATTCCCGGGACAGGCAGGCCAAGTATTGCCCGCGCATGCAGGGCGAACTCGGACAGATCCTGGGAAACGAGGGTCACCAGACCGGTATCATGAGGCCTCGGGGACACTTCAGAGAAGTAAACCTCATCACCATGGATAAACAGCTCTACTCCATACACCCCATAGCCGCCAAGATTTTCAGTAATCTTCGATGCGACTTCACGAGACTTCTGCAGCGCTTTAGCACTCATTGGCTGTGGCTGCCAGGATTCGCGGTAATCTCCATCTTCCTGTCGATGACCAATGGGTTCACAAAAACTAACTCCACCAGAGTGCCTTACGGTCAGCAGGGTTATTTCATAATCAAATGCCACAAAGCCTTCAACGATCACCCGTCCCTTGCCGGCGCGGCCACCTGTCTGGGCATAATCCCAGGCAGCATCAATCTGACTTTTATCAGTAACAGTACTCTGCCCCTTACCGGAAGAGCTCATCACCGGCTTTACAACAACAGGCAATCCAATGGTATTGATGGCATCGACAAACAATTCTTTCGTGTCTACAAACCGGTAAGGTGACGTACTCAGTCCAAGCTCCTCTGCTGCCAATCGCCGGATCCCCTCCCGGTTCATCGTAAGATTAACTGCCCTGGCAGAAGGAATAACCCTGTACCCTTCCTGCTCAAGCCTGACCAACTCCGCAGTCGCAATGGCTTCAATTTCAGGGACAATAAGGTCGGGCTTTTCCTGCTCCACAATGTTACGCAGAGCTTCTGCATCCAGCATGTCTATCACATGACTACGATGGGCAACCTGCATGGCTGGAGCATTGGGGTAGCGATCAGCAGCAATCACCTCAACGCCAAACCGCTGCAACTCGATAGCAACCTCTTTTCCAAGTTCACCCGAACCACACAGAAGTACCTTAAAGGCGTTTTCTTTCAGCGGCGTACCCAGCGTCACCTTCGCAATATTATCCAACATCGTATCCTCCAGTAGGGGCAGGCCCTCATCAGAGACCATCACGTCCGATCAAAGTGCGATCTCACGTTCCCGCTCTGCAACTTTTACCAGCACCGCTTTGCGCTCACAGTCGGTCATTGTGGTCCAATGTAAAATCTCATCGCCGGTGCGCTGGCATCCTATACACACATCACGTTCATCCAGAGCACATATACTCACGCAGGGCGAACGAACTTTATCGTCAGTAGCCATAACGAATCTGCCTCAGAGTTTTACCGGTCTCAGGCCTGTTACATAGCGACTTGCATTCTGCACGTAATGCGCTGCGCTCAACTCAAGCATTTTCCGTTGCTGCTCTGTAAGCTCCCGCTTCACTTTTCCCGGTGCTCCCACTACCAGACTACCATCAGGAACAACCATTCCTTCCGGAATGAGGGTATTCGCACCAATAAGGCAGTGCTTTCCGATTTTGGCGCCATTTAATACAACGGCATTAATACCGATCAACGAATAATCACCGACTTCACACCCATGCAGCATGGCCTTATGACCAACAGTGACCCCCTTACCCAAGGTCAATGGCATAGCCGGGTCGGTATGCAGAACAGAGCCGTCCTGCACGTTTGTTTCCGGGCCTATTGAGATAAGTTCATTATCCCCGCGAATCACAACATTGAACCAGACACTGCTTTTTTCATGAAGAGCAACGTTGCCTATCACGGTGGCGTTGTCAGCAATAAACTGGTTATCGCCAATTAATTCCGGGGCACAACCATCAAGTTCATAAAGCATGAATTTTCCTTACTATGGTCGGGGTTTCAGCAAATCTATATCGGCATCGTACACAGCATTTAAAAAATCGACCAGAACCACAGCCGACAGCCCCCAGATCTGATAACGCTCCCAACGGTAGCAAGGAACATGAATTGTCTGGTTCTGAAAAGGAAGCACATCTGTGCGCTCACGCCGGTCTTCGAGGAAAAATGAAAGCGGAACACGAAATACACTGTCGATCTCAGCGGGGTTCGGCGCCAGCGGATGCTCCTCTGGTACGACACCAACGTAGGGGGTTACAAGAATTCCGTGACGTGACATCACTTGACCCAGTGGCGAAATAATCTCCACCTGATCGGGGGGCAAGCCAATTTCCTCGTGGGTTTCACGCAAGGCTGTCGCGGCCAGCGACAAATCCCCGGGATCACGCTTTCCTCCCGGGTAAGCAACCTGCCCACTATGCGTACTCAGATTTTCCGAGCGCAATGTAAATATCATTTCCGGATTGCCTGGGTCGTCCGTAACCGGCACGAGAATGCCCGCCTCCGGGTAATTCAGATCAAGCGTTTTCGGTGCATAACCTCTTAAACGCCGAACAAGTAAATCACGCAATTCGGGACTCCTGAACAAATCCGGTGTTGAATGAGACAGCGACAGCCAGGATCATTAAACTGAACGCTCTATTAATTCAAGTATACGGGGAAAAACATGAAGTACTGCAGCTCATGCGGCTATCCGGTTAAACAACGTATCCCCGAAGGCGACAACCGTCACCGCTATGTGTGCGTTAACTGCAGCACGATTCACTACCAGAACCCGCGCATCGTCGCTGGCACTGTGCCGGTATGGGAGGGCCAGATTCTGCTTTGCCGCCGCGCAATTGAACCACGTTATGGCTACTGGACTCTGCCCGCAGGGTATATGGAAAATGCCGAAACCACAGTTGAAGCGGCGGAGCGTGAAACACTGGAGGAAGCTCTCGCCGAAATTAATATTGAAGGGCTCTACTCCATTATCGATGTTCCCCACATAAACCAGGTACACATGTTCTACCGGGCAACCCTTAAAAACGGGCAGTTTGGCGCCGGTGAAGAATCCCTTGAAAGCCGCCTTTTTGCTCCGGACGACATTCCGTGGGAGGACATATCTTTCCCTACAGTGCGCAAAACACTCGAACTGTTTCTCGACGATATGAAAAAAGACCACTTCGGCGTTCACGTGAGTGATATCCGGCACCCTATGGCCGCGACCCGAAACAAGGACGACTTATAACACTTCCATCCGATAAACCTCGTAGGCAGGCTCCTCATACGGGTGGGCCTGCCTGAGAGCACAAACTGCCGGCCTGATCAGATCATCCCTGCAAACAAGCTCAACTCTGAATTCCTCCAAAACTTCAAGCGAACCACTTTTCCCCAGAAACGGACGACTCCCGTCCAGAGGCCGGAACTGTCCAAGGCCACGACACTGCCAGGCACAAGAATCATAGTTGCCAATACATCCGGCACCAACATCGAATAAAGCTTGCTTGGTTATTTCCAGATGCGTTTCGGGAACGAAATAGCATATTTTGTACATGAACCCCTCCTCCCTACAGGATATTTTTTGTACAGATTAATAGCTTAGCCACTTACCCACAGAATCTGTGGATAACTCTGGGGAAAGTTTTAGGGAACCCCTCTATAAACCGCGTATTTACTGCCCTCATGTTAAATTGGCGACAAATTCACCCAATATGTTTTTCCTATATATTTCAGCACGTTAAAGAAAAAGATTAAAAAATGAACCGATATCATGCACATTGCTCACAGAACACACAAAGAACCTTCTGAAATGTGCATAAATATATTGAGTCAAGCGGTTTTTCTGCAATATGACGATTCTTTTTACTTGAAAATTTCTAAAACACCCGGATTTCAGACATAAAAAACCGACCATGGAAAGGCACCTTATCAGGCCTGTCCAAAGTCGGCTTTCCCGGTCAGGGTTTGATCAGCCGAACCAGCGCCTTGCATTCCTGAACATGCGAATCCAGGAGCCATCTTCCTGCCAGTCTTTCGGGCGCCAGGAATGCTGAACAGCCCGGAATACCCGCTCAGGATGCGGCATCATGATTGTGATACGGCCATCACGGGTGGTCGCCCCCGCAATGCCATCCTGCGACCCGTTAGGGTTGTATGGATAACGAACGGTTGCCTTACCCCGGTTATCCACGAAGCGAAGTGCTATCTGTTCGTTTTCCGCCAGATCCCCAGCGGACGCACTCCCGGAAAACTCTACCCTTCCTTCTCCATGGGCGACAGCAATAGGCATACGCGAACCTGCCATACCTTCGAGGAACGCCGACGGCGACGGCATCACTTCAACCATTGCCAACCGTGCTTCAAACTGCTCTGACTGGTTCCGGACAAAGCGTGGCCAGCCTTCACTGCCAGGAATCAGTTCGTGCAGATTGGATAGCATCTGACAGCCGTTGCACACACCTAACGCGAGAGTGTCCTGACGGTTAAAGAACGCTGCAAACTGATCACGTACGCGGTCGTTGAACAAAATGGACTTCGCCCAGCCTTCACCGGCGCCCAGAACATCTCCGTAAGAGAAACCGCCACAGGCAACAAGACTGTCAAACGTCTCCAGATTCTCACGGCCAGAAAGCAGGTCGCTCATGTGCACGTCGACAGACTGAAAACCCGCCCGGTCAAATGCCGCAGCCATCTCAACCTGGCCGTTAACACCTTGCTCACGCAAAACAGCAACTTTGGGACGCGCACCTGTATTAATGTATGGCGCTGCAATGTCTTCATTTACATCATAAGAAAGCTTTACGTGAAGTCCCGGGTCATCAGCGTCCAGCAGGTTATCAAACTCTTCAAGAGCACAGTCAGCATTGTCCCTGAGAGACTGGATACGATAGCTGGTTTCGGACCACAGGCGCTGCAACTCGGTTCGCGAGTCATCAACTACCATTGCGCCTTCAAAGGTCAGACGTACCCGATCCTGATCATTCAGTGTTCCAATAACGCTGATGTGGTCACCCAGGCCGGCAGCTGAAAACTGCTGCAGAACAAAATCCGTATCTTCCCTTCGTACCTGAATAACCGCACCCAGCTCCTCGTTGAAGAGCTCCCGGGCAAACTGGCTGCTTTCATCAGCCAGTCCGTCCAGCTTGATGTCGATACCGGTGCGGCCAGCGAAGCACATCTCCACAAGCGTCACAAACAGACCGCCATCCGAGCGGTCATGGTAAGCAAGAAGCTTGTTGTCGGAATTCAAACCCTGGATAACGGCAAAAAATGCTTTGAGATCTTCTGGGTCATCAAGATCCGGGGCTACAGCACCAACCTGACGATAGACCTGAGCCAGAGCTGACCCGCCCAGGCGATTCTGCCCTGCGGCCAGATCGACAAGAATCATATCCGTTACACCTGCATCCGTTACCAGCTGCGGTGTCAGGGTCCGCGAAACATCGGTCACCGGAGCAAAACCACTGATAATCAAGGACAGCGGCGCAGTAACGCTCTTCTGCTCGCCATTATCCTCGTCCCACATGGTCTTCATCGACATGGAATCCTTGCCTACGGGAATAGTAATCCCGAGTTCGGGGCAAAGCTCCATACCAACAGCACGCACAGTTTCGTAAAGGTTTTCGTCCTCGCCCGGATGGCCTGCAGCAGACATCCAGTTCGCTGACAGACGAATATCGGAGAGTTTGCCAATGGCCGCTGCTGCCAGGTTGGTAATCGCCTCACCCACCGCCATCCGGCCAGATGCAGGAGCATCGACAGTTGCAATCGGCGTGCGCTCACCCATAGCCATGGCTTCACCAGCCAGTACATCGAAGGAACTTGCAGTTACCGCAACATCACTGACAGGAACCTGCCATGGACCGACCATCTGGTCACGGGCAACCAGCCCGGTAATCGTGCGATCACCAATAGTTATGAGGAAGTTCTTGGAACCTACAGAAGGAAGCCGCAACACTCTGCGGATCGCATCATTCAGATCGATCTGGGTGGAATCAAATACCGGCTTGGTAAAAGACGCCCGGGTGACACTCCGGTGCATACGCGGTGGCTTGCCAAACAGAACATCCATCGGCAGATCAACGGGCTTGTCACCAAAATAGGAGTCGCTCAATTCAAGATGATGAGCTTCTGTCGCATCACCGATCACGGCATAGGGGCAACGTTCCCGGCGACACAAAGCATCAAAAACATCCAGGTTTTCCGGGGCTACAGCTATAACATAGCGCTCCTGGGACTCATTGCACCAGATTTCCAGCGGCGACATTCCAGGCTCATCGCTGGGGACATCCCGCAACTGGAACTTGCCACCACGACCACCATCCTTCACCAGCTCCGGCATGGCGTTGGAAAGACCACCAGCGCCGACATCGTGGATGAAGCACATGGGATTTTCCTCGCCCATCTGCCAGCAGCGGTCAATCACTTCCTGGCACCGGCGTTCCATTTCCGGGTTATCCCGCTGCACGGAGGCAAAATCGAGATTCTCGTTGCTGGAACCGGAATCCATGGACGAAGCAGCACTACCTCCAAGGCCGATAAGCATGGAAGGACCACCCAATACGATGAGTTTGGCACCTACCGGTATCTCGCCTTTTTCCACATGTTCTGCACGGATATTACCAAGGCCACCGGCAATCATGATGGGCTTGTGGTAACCACGGACTTCGTCACCAGCCGGTCCGGCAACTTTTTCTTCAAAAGTCCGGAAGTAACCGGCTATGTTGGGACGACCAAATTCGTTATTGAAGGCAGCTCCGCCAATAGGCCCTTCAATCATTATATCCAGCGCAGAAGCGATCCGGTCGGGCTTGCCGTAATTGATT
Organism: Marinobacter sp. ANT_B65; assembly: GCF_002407605.1. Classification (NCBI taxonomy): domain Bacteria; kingdom Pseudomonadati; phylum Pseudomonadota; class Gammaproteobacteria; order Pseudomonadales; family Marinobacteraceae; genus Marinobacter; species Marinobacter sp. ANT_B65. The sequence goes on from NZ_NXGV01000003.1 coordinate 7,492, forward strand.
TCCCAGGGTTGCGGGTCTTCGGGCAGATTAAGATTAGAGACCGTAAAACCGGAAAGGCCGGCTTTCGGCTTGGAGCCGCGACCTGTAGCCCCCTCATCACGGATCTCACCACCAGAACCCGTTGCAGCACCCGCAGCGGGTGCGATTGCAGTCGGGTGGTTGTGAGTTTCCACCTTCATGAGAATATGGATATCTTCCTGATTATAGCCGTAAACGCCGGTTTCCGGATCCGGGAAGAACCGGCCAGCACGGCTGCCCTGAATGACCGATGCGTTATCCTTGTACGCAGACAACACGCCTTCGCTGTTCATCTCGAAGGTATTTCGGATCATGGCAAACAGGGATTTTTCCTGCCCTTCGCCATCAATGTCCCAGGAGGCATTGAATATCTTGTGGCGACAGTGCTCGGAGTTTGCCTGGGCAAACATCATCAGCTCAACGTCTGTGGGGTCTCGCTCAAGGTCAATAAACGATTCTACGAGGTAATCAATCTCGTCATCCGCCAGCGCAAGGCCCAGGCGCCTGTTCGCTGCTACCAGCGCTTTCCGGCCGCCGGCCAGAACAGGAACCCGCTCCAGTGGACGCGGTTCTTCATGGCTGAACAGTAGCTGAGCACCACCCATTTCGTGGAAGACTTTCTGAGTCATACGATCGTGCAACAGCTCGGCAACCTTCTCGCGCTGATCCAGACCAAGCTTCTTGCCAGCCCTGATATAAAACGCTGTACCACGCTCTATACGCTGAATCTGGCGCAAACCGCAATTGCGGGCAATATCGGTAGCCTTGCTTGACCAGGGCGACAGAGTTCCCGGCCGTGGCACGACGAGAAACAGCACTCCGTCAGGCTCCTCACCCGGCACGCTGGGCCCGTATGTCAGAAGTCGGTCAAGAATGGCCTGCTCGGATTCAGAAAGAGAGCCCTCCAGATCCACAAAGTGCATGAATTCGGCATAAACATGCTCAATCTCGGGCACGATGGCCTGGATTTTGGCATACAGTTTATGAGAGCGGAATGGCGAAAGCGCGGGTGCGCCGCGAAGTTCAAGCATGATATCAACCTGTATCGCGCGAAACGGGGAAGTCCGGGTGCATTCTGAGAAGGCGCACATCATACTTGAAAGCGTTGCCGGGATACAGCGCAGAAACGTTATTCTCCTTGCGCGCAATTGACATTATTTTGCATAGTTATTGATCAACTTTTATTGACCCCCCCTCCTGCAGCAGGGATCATTGGCAAGTGGACATGGAAGCCACATCCGAAATACACCGGATGCAGCCAGTTACTTTTCGCGCATCCCGATGATTTAGCGGTAACGGAGATCAGGGACTTGCCCAGAATTCTTACTGCATACCACGCAGCGAAGACATACATACCAATCATCGCCTTCGCGTTGATTCTGCTGGCTCTCACCGGGTGCAGCCAACCAAGCACTCTGCAGGAAATCCGCAATGAGGGTGTACTGCACGTTATTACCCGGGTTTCGCCCTCTATATATTACGAGGGGCGCGACGGGCCAACCGGCTATGATTACGAACTGGCCAAACTCTTCGCCGAGGAGCTGGGCGTTGAACTCAGGCTGAGGGTCGCCGAAGACAACACGGAAGTACTTTCCGTGCTTTCAAAAAATTTCGCACACATAGGGCTTGCAGGACTTTCTGCTCAGCCGCTGTTTGAAAGTCAGTACAAGACGCTTCCTGCAGGTATCGAAGCCCAGTCAGTGGTTGTCTACAACCGCGATGCAGATCGCCCCGAGACCCTTGCAGATCTTGCAGGACAGACTCTGCATCTGGTTTCAGACAGCAACCATGAATACCAGCTGGAATCCCTGACAGGGATAACTCCCAATATCGTCTGGCAGGTTCATCATGGTCTGGATGCCGCGGGCATTCTGGCTCGAGTGGAAACCGGGGAGCTCTCATACGCGGTCATCTCATCCAATGAACTCAAGCTCAATCACGTATTTTTCCCTCAGGTAAAAAAGGGGTTCACCCTTGGCGAGCCCAAAGAACTGACATGGCTGTTCCCGGCAAGCCAGGACGACTCTCTGGTCAGTGCTGCAAAAGCATTTCTCGAAAAAATGCAGGAAGACGGCACTATCGCCCAGCTTTCCGAACGCTTCTACGGCCATCTGGACCACCTGAACTATGTGGGCGCCCGTACTTTCATGCATCACGTAGAAAACCGGCTCCCCAACTATGAGACCCTGTTCAGGGATCACGCCTCCATGTTCGATATGGACTGGCGCCTGCTCGCAGCTATCGGCTACCAGGAATCACACTGGCGCCCCAATGCCGTCTCACCAACGGGTGTTCGTGGACTGATGATGCTGACGCGTAATACAGCAGATTACATCGGTATCAATAACCGCCTGGACGCGGACGAGAGCATTGAAGGGGGAGCCAAGTACTTCCGCATAGTTCACGAAAGGATCCCTGAGCGTATCGCCGAGCCAGATCGTACCTGGTTCGCTCTGGCCTCCTATAACGTGGGATTCGGGCACCTGGAAGATGCCCGCAGGCTTACCGAAAGTGCCGGTAAAAATCCTGACCGCTGGATGGATGTGAAAGAGTTTCTGCCACTACTGGCACAAAAAGAATGGTACAAAAAAACCCGTTTTGGTTATGCCCGGGGCCATGAGCCTGTTCTCTATGTGCAGAATATTCGCCGTTACTATGATGTGCTGGCTCGAATGATGAAGCCAGTAGAGGAAGTTGCTTCCCCCGGAGACTCACAGTTTGTCGGATTGGAACCAGGTCCGGAGGGGGGAACTCCCGATGGAGTACCGGAAGAAGGAGCTGACATGCGAGCCAGCCTTCCTCCCGAGCTTGGGGTTATCCCGCCAACCCTCTGACACTTACATGCCAGGCTCGCGCACCTCGAGCGTCCGCTCCACCTGGTTTGCAGTGAAACCACGGCGAGTAAGAAACCGGGCCTGGCGTACTTTTTCGTCCCAGTCTGCGCTCAGATCAGCCAGACCAAAACGTTTCTCCCTCAGCAAAAGCGCATTCCGGATCCAGTCTGCATCAGCGAGCTCATCAAAACAGTCCGGGGTGTGATGAATGCCACGCTGCTGCAACTCCGCCCGCACTTTCAAAGGGCCGTAACCCAGATCAATACGCTGGCGTGAATAGACATCCGCAAACCGGTTGTCATCCAGCCAACCCTCCTTCTCATAATCATTCAGGACCATCGCAATAACTGAACTATCAATTCTGCGCTGCTGTAATTTCAGCGTCAGCTCCTGTCGGCTGTGCTCCCGGCGGGCAAGCAGCCTCAATGCAACCGAGCGCGCCTTGTACTCCTGATCGTCACAATTTTCCTGTTTTGCCATTCAACTCTTCCCGCAAACGCTCACAAAACGCTAGACTAGCTCCGTTTTAATACCGTCGGCGCTGATTCATGAATCCCCGACGGCAGTATCCGGCGCTCCGAAGACTGTGATGACCCGACAACCAGGTCAACAGATTGCACATCAAAGAGCGCCGATGGCCGGTGCCGGCTTACTTTGCCCGACACCGCAGACTGGTTTCAATCCCTAAGGACATCGTCATGGCTGCATTCCTCCAGAAACTGTTTAAATCCCGCAAACCCACAGCACCAGTCCGCAAGACAACAACCCAGAAACCACAGGTTGCTGTTCCTGCTGAGGATAAACGTGCTGAGTTAAGGGAGGAACAGCTCCAGACGCTACAGGGCGCCCCGACTCAGGAAGTGGCCGCATGCCTGGCGGTTGAGGGCTTAACTGCAGACATCCGGCTCAGGGCCGCCGGCATGCTTCAGGAAGCAGAACTTCTTCACCGGGTTCAAAAACAGGCAAAAACCCGTGACAAGGGCGTATACCAGGTGGTGCGACAGAAACTGCTGGTCATCCGGGAAGAGCAGGCCCGCCAAGAACTCGTATCAGAGACTATTACCAATCTGATCAGCAATGCCAGTGATCTGGCAAAAACGGACGATACCAAACTCTATAGTGCTCGCGTGGATACACTTCTGAACCAGTGGGCAACAGTTGAGGCCAGCGCCTCGCCAGACCAGCTCAGCGAGTTCCTTCAATCGGTTCATCGCTGCCGGGAGCGCATTGCCGAGCAGGAGGCAGCCCGGATTGAAGAACAGCGTCAGCTTGAGCAGAAACTTCAACGGGATGAAACCCTGGCTCTTCTGACCCAGACCCTTGACGATCTCCGTCACCAGCCGGTTGAAGAACTTGCATCGCTTGCCTCACTGGATGCCCTTCAGAAAACCCAGGAAAACCGCTGGCTGGAAGCAACCCGCGATACCCGGATTGAGAAAGCGCAGCAACAGGCCTTTGAAACGTCCATGATGACACTGCGCAGCTATATTGCGTCAGTTCGTCATATCGGCCAGGAAAAAGATTCACTGCTCGCGCTCTCTACAGCTGCTGAACAGGAAGAAGCCAGCCCTGATGACCGGGAACGTGCTTTGGCCCTGCTGAAAGAGATCAACTGGCCTCAAGGCTTCCCCATTCCGGATCTACTGGTGCCGGCGCGTAAGCTCGCAGGAAAGCCCAAGGCCAAGCCCCAGGTTAAACCGAATGATGATCTGAAGCAGCAACAAGCGACAGCGGATAGCCTGAAAGCAGTTTTAGATAAACTGGAAGACGCTCTTGAGTCCAAACAGCTGAAAGAGTCGAAGCAACATTTAAAAACCGCACAGCAGTATCTGAAAGCTCTTGATCATCGTCACAGCAAGAGTTTTCAGGCCCGTATACAACTACTTACAGCCCAACTGAGAGAGCTTACTGACTGGCAGGGCTTTGCGACCGAACCAAAACAGATCGCTCTGTGTGAACAGATGGAGTACCTCGCAGAACAACCCATCGAGCCGGAGGCAAAGTCCGAACGCATAAAAGAGCTGCAGCAGGAGTGGCGGGACCTGGGTGGGTCTTCAGACCGCACTATGTGGTCTCGCTTCAAGCAGGCATCTGATAAAGCCTACGAACCCTGCAAAACTTATTTTAAAGCCAAGTCAGGCCTTAAACAGGCAAACCTGGAAAAGCGCAAAGCAATCTGTTCCGAGCTTGAGCATTTTGTTAACGACGCGGATTGGAGCACCATCGACTGGAAAGCCGTAGACCGAATCTTGCAGACTGCACGCCAGGAATGGAAATCTGCATGGCCTATAGAGTTCAGAGACAACCGGCAGGTGCAGAAACAGTTTGATGATCTGCTCAAAAAGCTCGAAGCACCCATAGATGAAGAACACCGGAAAAACGAAGCTCTCAAGCAAGCTATCGTAGAGCAGGCTCAGGCACTGACTGAACACCAGCCGCTGCAAGAAGCAATGAACAAGGCCAAAGCACTGCAATCAGACTGGAAAGAAGTCGGAATCACCCGCCACCGGGAAGACCGCAAGCTCTGGCAGGCATTCCGCAAAGCCTGTGATGAAATATTTGCCCGTCGGGACTCTGAACGCTCAGAGCAGCAGTTGGCTGCAAAAGAGGCGGACATTGCAGCAGAAGCCGTGGTGGAAGAGATCAGGAACGTCAGCTCTGACCAGGACGCCCAGACTCTGGAACACGCAACTACTGCACTTCGCTCCCTGGATACAGCTCAAGTATCACCGGGGATAAAAGAACAAATCCAGAAAGAAAAACAGAGACTGAACCAGGCTGTTTCAACACAGAAACTCAAAGCAAGCATTTCTGAATGGCAAGCGCTTGTGCTCGCACGCACGCAAGGCAAAACGCCAGCGAAAATCACTTTCCCCGAAAAATGGACTGCCCTTTCGGAAAGCGCAGGCACACTGAATGATCACGAACTGGTCATTCGCGCAGAGATTCTGGCTGGCGTGCCATCGCCGGCAGAAGACCAGAAAAAACGTATGGAAATACAGATTCAGCGCCTCGCGCAAGGAATGGGTTCAGCCGAAAAAGCAGACAATGCTCTCCAGAGCGTTGAAGCTCTCGTTGCCAGCTGGTGCATCCGGTCAGCAGATCAACCCGCCGACACAGCTCTGGCCAGCCGTCTGAACAGCGCTCTGGACAACCTGATCACAAACTGAGCGCCAGGAACTTTATTCTCGCTGATGCTCTCTGACAAACCCCCTGGCGTCCTGAACGGCGGCCAGGGATTTGTCTTTCATACCCCTGAGTTCCTCATCCGCCAGATAAAACATCATATCAATGGTGTGCCGGTAATATCGGGGTGGTAACCGGTTCAGAGCGACACACATGACATCAGTCAGGAAGTCCGCGCTGTCCCCAGGCTCTCTCGTAGCATCAATGGCATCCACCACCAGACGTTCGTAAAAGTTATCGATAGAATCTGTGAAAGACATGATTTTTTGCCTCCTGAATGTGCATGATGACCCTCCAAAGGCCTCTGCCTCTTTCTAAAGATAGAACTCACAACCCCACCTGTCATCGTCTCTGAGCAATTTCGCCACTCCGATTGGCAGGCCGCGTCATTACCTGCGATACCATCCACGGGCTATGGTGATGCTTCTGGTCAATAAACCACAAAGCAACAATCATCAGAGGAAAAACAATGACCACTGAGGCGTATATCTTCGATGCGGTCCGCACTCCCAGAGGGCGCGGTAAAAAAGACGGTTCCCTGCACAGCGTCAAGCCGATTACCCTGCTGACGACTGTACTGAAAGCACTACAGCAGAGAAACCATCTGGATACAGCCCAGATAGACGATATCGTTCTTGGCTGCGTTTCCGCCGTTGGTGATCAGGGAGCTGACATTGCCAAAACCGCTGCGCTCGCAGCAGACTGGGACGAAAAAGTATCTGGTGTCACCCTTAACCGTTTCTGCGCGTCAGGATTAGAAGCGGTAAACCTTGCCGCCATGAAAGTGCGCTCTGAGTGGGAAGATATGGTTGTCGCCGGCGGCGTAGAATCCATGTCCCGTATACCTATGGGATCTGATGGCGGTGCCTGGGCAATGGATCCCCAGACCAACCTGCATACTGGCTTCATGCCTCAGGGGATTGGCGCGGATCTGATCGCTACCATGGAAGGGTTCAGCCGCGAAGATGTCGACAGATTCGCAGTGAAATCACAGCAGAAAGCAGCCAATGCATGGAAGCAAGGTTTCTTTGCCCGATCAATCATTCCGGTCACAGACCAGAACGGCGTAGTCATCCTGGACCACGATGAGCATGTGAGAGCCGACACCACCGTTGAGTCCCTGTCAGGGCTCAAGCCGTCCTTCCAGATGATGGGAGAAATGGGATTTAACAGTGTCGCCAGCGAAAAATATCACTACGTTGAAAAAATCACACATGTTCATCACGCTGGCAACTCCTCCGGCATGGTCGACGGTGCTACCGCAATTCTGATCGGTAGCAGGGCAAAAGGCGATGCCATGGGTCTCAAACCCCGCGCCCGGATTGTGGCCACCGCAGTAACCAGTACAGACCCCACTATTATGCTTACCGGACCAGCTCCGGCAACCCTCAAGGCATTGGGAAAGGCCGGAATGACCGTAGATCAGATCGACCTGTTTGAAGTAAATGAAGCCTTTGCCTCCGTGGTAATGCGTTTTCAGAAAGAACTTTCAGTTCCAGACGAAAAAGTGAATGTAAACGGCGGCGCCATCGCCATGGGCCACCCCTTAGGCGCTACAGGAGCAATGATCCTGGGCACTCTGCTGGATGAACTGGAGCGTCGTGAACTGCGCTTCGGGCTGGCAACTCTGTGCGTTGGCGGTGGCATGGGAATCGCCACCATCATTGAGCGTGTCTGAACCCCACACTTTTTCTGTAAGGAGAACCGTTTATGAGTGCCATCCGTTATGAATTGGGTTCAGATCAGATTCTGACCCTCACCATCGACATGCCGGGCCAGTCCGCGAACACCATGAACCAGGTGTTCCGTGAAGGCCTCAATGAAACCGTCGGCAAAGTACAGGCCGATCTGGAAGATATTCGCGGCATTATTATTACCTCTGCCAAAAAAACCTTCTTTGCAGGTGGTGACCTGAAAGAACTTCACAAAGTCACTCACGAAGATGCGCAAGCCTTTGAAAGCATGGTTAACAGCCTGAAGGCCCGGATGCGCGCGCTGGAAACTTGCGGCAAACCCGTGGTCGCAGCGATCAACGGGACTGCATTGGGTGGCGGTTTTGAAATTGCCCTGGCGTGTCACCATCGCATCGTCCTCAACGACAATGATATTCAGCTGGGCCTTCCCGAAGTAACCCTTGGCCTGCTCCCCGGGGGTGGCGGTACCCAGCGCCTGCCGCGACTGATTGGACTGGAAGCAGCTTTCCCGTTCCTCATGGAAGGCAGAAAAGTTCGCCCGTCAGCGGCCCTCAAAGCAGGTATTGTTGATGAGCTGGCCGGATCTGCAGAAGACATGATGGCCAGAGCCAGAGCATTTATCGAGGAAAACCCGAAATGCCAGCAGCCCTGGGACAAAAAAGGGTTCAAACTGCCCGGTGGCGCCCCCCACCATCCAGCCATGGCACCAAAGCTGGCCATTGCCCCCGCCATGCTGAAACAGAAAACCAGGGGTTGCTACCCTGCCCCGGAGCGCATCTTGTCTGCCGCAGTTGAAGGCGCACAGGTTGACTTCGACAACGGCAGCCTGATCGAAACCCGCTACTTTACTGAACTGGTGACTGGCCAGATTGCCAAGAACATGACCGGCACCTTCTGGTTCCAGCTCAATGACATTAATGCTGGCGGCAGTCGCCCTGAAGGTATAAAGAAAGAACACTTCAAGAAGGTGGGTGTGCTGGGCGCTGGAATGATGGGCGCAGGTATTGCCTACTCCACAGCCACTCGTGGTATCGAAGTGGTACTTAAAGATATTTCACTCGATAGTGCTGAAAAAGGCAAAAGCTACTCCGAAAGCCTGCTGTCAAAAAAGGTCAGCAAGGGTCATATGACCGAAGAGCAGAAAACCGAAATACTGGGCCGTATCAGGGCCACGGACTCAGCCGCAGACCTTGAGGGTTGCGACCTGGTAATCGAAGCAGTTTTTGAGGACAGCGACCTCAAAGCCAGAGTCACAGCAGAAGCCGAACCGAAGCTGGTCAGCAACGGCATTTTTGCCTCCAATACGTCTACCATCCCCATCACCCAGCTGGCAAAAGCCTCCTCCAGACCGGAAAACTTCATTGGTCTGCATTTTTTCTCACCTGTAGACAAAATGCAGCTTGTTGAAATCATTGTGGGCGAAAAAACCTCAGACGAAACTCTGGCACGATCCTTCGATTATGTTCAGCAGATTGGCAAAATTCCGGTGGTTGTGAACGATAGCCGCGGCTTCTTCACTTCCCGCGTTTTCGGCACCTTTGTCAATGAGGGTATCTGCATGCTGGGCGAAGGCATTCACCCCTCCAGCATCGAAAACGCTGGCTTGCTGGCAGGCATGCCGGTCGGGCCGCTGGCGATTACCGATGAAGTCAGCATGACACTCATGCAGCATGTTCGCACCCAGAGCAAGAAAGACACCGAAGCCGCAGGTGGCACATGGAATGCGCACCCGGCTGAAACCATCATCGACCAGATGGTTCAGGAGCACGGGCGCAAAGGCAAGGCTGCCGGCGCGGGCTTCTATGAGTATCCGGCCAGGGGCAGGAAGTATCTGTGGCCAGAGCTTGAAACGCTTTACGTGGATAGCAACAAAGCCCAACAGGTGGAGCTGCAGGACCTCAAAGACCGCATCTTGTTCATTCAGGCCATTGAAACCCTGCGCTGCCTGGAAGAAGGGGTGTTACGCACCGTGGAAGATGCCAACATCGGCAGCATCTTCGGTATCGGATATGCACCCTGGACCGGCGGGGCCATACAGTTTATCAATCAATATGGCGTGAGAGCCTTTACCGACCGAGCCAACGAACTGGCCAGAACCTACGGCGAGCGTTTTGCACCACCAGCGCTGTTACTGGAGCACGCGAAACTGGAAAAACCCTTTCTCTGAAAAATCTGAACGGTGGAGGGCTCCCCCCCTCCGCCGCACGCCCATCCGGAACGCTTTTTACGGGTCGCCTTCTGCAATCTGCGCTTTGTGTTCATGGACAGATTGTCACGAATCGATACGCCATGCCTATAGCAACGGGTGTAGCCCTTGCCTACAATAAATCAATCAGCCCACGGGTTAACCGGCTCCAGACACGTCTGGCAGGTACCCAGCATCATCAGGTATGCCTATATGACCATCGCGGAAAAAATATCTGTCCGTCGCGCCCCTATCAAACCTGGCCGGATAGGCGTATGCAAAGCGTTTACTGTTGCCCTGCTTTTATCAGCACCTTTCGGAATACAGGCGAAAGCGGTTGAGCCGGAAGCCTATGTACCCGTTGCGCCAACGATTGATCAGGCGCGGGCAAACATCCTCATCGCCAGACAACTGCAGTTCACCCACTTCCGTGACCTCGGGATAAGCGACAAGCTTTCCGGCGATGTATTTGATGCTTACCTGAACTACCTCGATGGCCAGCGAGTCTACCTCACGGGCAGCGATATCGAGGCACTCAGTGGAGTAAGAAACCGATTGGGGTCCGCTCTGAAAACCGGCCAGCTTCAACCGGGATTCGACATCTACAACCTGGTTCAGCAACGTATTATCGAGCGCCTTCAATTCGCACTGAAAACCGTAGACGAAGGTATCGGGAGTCTGGATTTCAGTACCAACGAAAGCATTCTTCTTGACCGTTCGGACACCGAATGGGAGCCAGACAAGAAGGGGCTTGATGCGCTTTGGGTTAAACGCATCAAAAATGCCGTGCTTGCGCAGCGCCTCAATGGTTCCGACGACGAAACGATCACAGAAAGCCTTAAACGCCGATATGAAGGCCAACTCAAGCGGGCCTACCAGGCGCGTAGCGAAGATGCTTTCCAGGCCTACATGAATGCATTTACCGGCATGTGGGATCCGCATACCTCCTACTTTTCGCCACGCACCTCCGAAAACTTCAATATCAACATGAGCCTTTCACTCGAGGGTATTGGCGCGGTTCTGCAGGCGGATAACGAGTACACCAAAGTGGTGCGGCTGGTTCCGGGCGGCCCTGCCTCAAAACAAGGCCAGCTCCAGCCGGCAGACAGAATAGTATCGGTTAAGCAAGAGGGCGAAAAACCTGTCAACGTGATTGGCTGGCGCCTGGATGAAGTGGTCGACCTCATCCGCGGTCCGCGTAACTCCGTCGTTACACTCGAAGTGGTTCCTGCCAGCGCGACCGATGAAACCCTGACCAAAACCATTGCTATCAGCCGTGATGAAGTAAAACTGGAAGAACAGAGTGCCAGCAAAGACTCCATCGAATTTGAGCGCAATGGCAAAAAATACACTGTGGGCGTAATTACTGTTCCTACATTTTACGCCGATTTCCGTGCCATGCAGGCCGGAGACCCCAACTACAAAAGCACAACACGCGATGTCCGGAAACTGATTACAGAACTACAGCAGGATAGCGTAGATGGCCTGGTAATTGATTTGCGCAATAATGGCGGCGGTGCACTGCACGAAGCAAATGATCTGGTTGGCCTGTTTATCGATACTGGCCCTACCGTCCAGATTCGCAATTCAAGCAACGAGGTTCAGGTTCTGAATGACGAAGATGCATCGGTTGCCTATGACGGCCCGTTGGTAGTGCTCACCAATCGCATGAGTGCATCGGCTTCGGAGATTTTTGCCGGTGCAATCCAGGATTACGGTCGCGGTCTGGTCGTGGGTTCGCAAACCTTTGGTAAAGGGACTGTGCAGGCCGTCCGGCCACTGAATCATGGCCAGCTCAAGATTACCCAATCAAAATTCTACCGCGTATCCGGGGGGTCAACCCAACACAAAGGGGTGATTCCCGATATAGAGATTCCTTCCCGGATCGACAAAACCCGTATTGGTGAGGATGCGCTGGATCATGCCCTGCCCTGGGATCAGATAGATGCCGTTCCTCATACCCGGTATTTTGATTTCAGCGGAATCATCGACGAACTGCGTAAGCGCCATGATGATCGCTTTGCCAGCAGCCCCGAATTCAGCCTCCTTCAGCAGGAAATTGATTTCCTCAAAGAGCAGCGTCAGAGAGACACTGTGAGCCTCAATCTGGATGAGCGCACTACTCAACAAGAACAGATAGATCGTACCCGGCTGACCATTGCCAATGCCCGTCGGGAACTGCGCGGCGAAGCGCCGTTCGAGACTCTGGATGAACTGGAGGACTGGCAGGACCTGCAGGCTGCAGACCTGGGTACTACCGACGAAGAACTGGATTTCGTGATCCGCGAAGGCGGCAACATAATGGCTGACATGCTGGAAATGGACAGTCGGATGGCCTCAATTCTTAGCCCTCAACAATTCGCGGCCCAGGCTGAAGCCCGGTAATATGAGCCAGAAAACCGGCAAGCAGGCAGTCAGTGAAAAAGCAGGTCAGAGCAAAGCCCGGGCCCTGCAGGACATGTTGCTGGATGCACTCCACGCCATGCGTTCGCTGGAAGAACTGGATGGTCTGAGTAAGCCGGCCTCGGAAGAAAAGGCGCCGGAAGGAATTATTGACCGGCTTGCCAGCTTAACCGGATCGGCTTTCCGCCTCGGAGCCCGCGCCACAGACACTTCACTGCGACTGGGGCGAGTGCTGATCAACTCTCAGGATCAACTGAGGGCCATGCTGGCAGCAGGCCATTCCATAAAGGACATCCGGGAAGTTGCCGGGCTGACACTGTCGGAGATGAGCGAGGCCCTCAATCTCCGCGACAAGTCCGTTCTTGAGGCCATCGAGAACGGAACAGCTACACTTTCATTTGAACTGATTCTCCGTCTGGCTGCCCTGATCGCACGGAACGACCCTATCCCGTTCATCATGCGCACAACCCGGAACTACAACCCCGAGGTCTGGCAGACTCTTAACGACTGGGGCGTGGCCAGATTACCCTTGCAGTTTGAGCGGGAACGGGAATTTATAAACATCTTCCGCCGCCATGATTCCGCACGAACACTCTCAGACGAAGACTTCCACAAAGTACTGGAATTCACCAGACAGGGTTTTGAGATGTCCCTCCACTTCGCCGAAGAGCAGGAAAAACAGGTAGCCGAACTCCGCGCCAGTTTTGAAAAGCAACAAAACAAACCGCCGGGTACAAAGATCTCTGCCGAAAAAAAACCATCAACCGAATAGCCCCTGCATTCCTGCCATATCCGGATTCCGAACGATTCCCTTCTCAGTAACAATAACGTCAATAAGATCTGCGGGCGTTACATCGAACACCGGATTAAACACCGGCACCCCTTCAGGAGCGAGAGAAATGCCCCGCACTTCACGAACCTCCCGGCCATCGCGCTCTTCGATGGGGATATCTGTACCCGACGCCAGCGACATATCCACTGTGCTTGAGGGCGCTACGACCATAAACCTCACGTTGTGATAGCGTGCCAGCACCGCAAGGCTGTAAGTCCCGATTTTATTGGCCACATCGCCATTGGCAGTAATACGATCGGCACCCACCAGAACCCACCGCACCTCACCAGCAGCGAGAATGGCCGCAGCAGCGCCATCAGCGTTCAGAGTCACCGGAATATCATCCCGCATCAATTCCCAGGCGGTGAGGCGACTACCCTGAAGCCACGGACGAGTCTCGTCCGCATAAACCCGCGTCAGTAACTTTTTTTCATGAAGCCGGCGAATAACGCCCAGCGCAGTGCCGTAACCGCCTGTTGCGAGCGCACCTGTATTGCAATGGGTCAGAACCGAGACAGGCGCGGCGTTGTCGGCCGAGAGCCCCATTGCACTGAGAGCATGATCGGCCATGGCCAGATTGCCGGCCAGATCTTCCTGATGGATAGCCTCTGCTTCATCTGCCAACCTCTCCTGAGCCTCGCCAACAGACTCACACGAGTCAAACACCCGCTCCATTCGCTGCAAGGCCCAGAACAGATTCACTGCGGTTGGCCGGGATTCAGATAACTCACGTATAGCCTGCCTGATTTCAGCTTGCCAGTCCCTGCTTCCGGCATGCCTGGCAGCAAGTGCAACACCGTAGGCCGCACTGATACCAATAGCCGGTGCGCCACGCACCACCATATCCCGAATGCACCGGGCGACGCCGGATGCACCTTCCAGAGTTATCCAGTGCTCCTGAGCTGGCAATAGACGCTGATCAAGCAGTTCCAGACTGTTGCCTTGCCATCTGAGTGCGACCGTACCCAAAGCACGGGAGAAAGGAGTATCTGTAAGATTATTCATTGCCTGGCTACCGTTTCTTAACGCTGAAAACGGCCAGTATAACGGTTATACTTGCGGGCTACATTTCATTGTCCGGCGCACTTGTGCACTTTTTATGCTCAACGCATTTTGTGGCCGGCACTGCAAGGCAGGGTCAATGACGGCAGATACCATCACCACAGCTGATATTCGCATCAACGCACGCTGGCTGATTCCTATTGAACCGTCCGGAATCGTGCTTGAGCATCAGGCCATTATTATTCAGGGCACCCGAATTGCGGCAGTACTGCCCGTAGCAGCAGCGGATCGCGGGTTTCGTACCCGTGAGACGATTGACCTGCCTCACCACGTGGTTATGCCAGGGCTGATCAACATGCACGGACATGCGGCGATGTCGCTTTTCCGGGGTATGGCGGATGACCTGCCCCTGATGACCTGGCTGAATGACCATATATGGCCCGCCGAAAGCCGCTTTGTCAGCGAACAGTTTATTGCCGACGGCTCACAACTGGCCATGGCAGAGATGCTGAGAACCGGCACAACAACCTTCTCGGACATGTATTTTTTCCCGGAAATTGTGGCTCAGTTGGCCCATGATACAGGCATGCGCGCCCAGATCTGTTTTCCTCTGCTGGATTTCCCAACCGTATGGGGCTCCGGCCCTGATGAATATCTGAGTAAAGGCGAAGCCCTGATAGAAGCATGGAAAGATGATGATTACATCATGCCGGCCATTGGCCCACATGCGCCTTACACCGTATCTGATGGCCCCCTGATCAAAGCTCTCGCGCTTTCTGAAAAAACAGGTGCCCGCATTCAGATTCATCTGCATGAAACCGAATTTGAAGTAGCCGATGCCGTAGAAAAAATGGGGAAACGCCCCACAGAACGGCTTGCAGAACTTGGCGTTCTTGGCCCCAGAACCCAATGTGTCCATATGACTCAGATCAGCGACACAGATATTACTCTGCTCGCAGAAACCGGGGCGCATGTTATTCACTGCCCTGAATCCAACCTCAAGCTCGCCAGCGGCCTGTGCCCTGCCGACAAGCTCATGAAGCGAGGAATTAACGTGGCGGTCGGAACTGACGGCGCGGCGAGCAACAACGACCTGGATCTGTTCGGTGAAATCCACACTGCTGCCATGGTTGCAAAAGTGGTCGCCAATGATGCTGCAGCATTTTCTGCCCATGAGGCTCTTCAGGGCGCAACACTGAATGGAGCCAAAGCACTGGGTCGTGACCACGAACTGGGCTCTCTAGTAGCAGGAAAGCTGGCAGACATTATTGCTGTTGATCTCAGCGACCCGTTTACTCAGCCGGTTTACGACCCTGCCTCCCACCTTGTTTACAGCAACCGCAGCCGCGCTGTAACCCATAGCTGGATCAACGGCGCACCTCAGGTACAGGATGGCAAACTGACACGCATAGATGTTCCAGACCTGATGCTCCGCGTTGAGGATTGGGCAAGGCAAATCCGCCAACAGCAGGCTGACTAAACAAATTCCGACAGATTGATCAGGCAGAGCGCAACATGACAAACCAGAACGTTGACCGGAACGAAATTGCCAAATTCGAAGCATTGGCCAATCGCTGGTGGGATCCCACCAGCGAGTTCAAGCCACTGCACGATATTAACCCCTTACGCCTGAACTATATCGACGAACGCGTATCCCTGGCTGGTAAACGGGTGGCTGACATAGGATGTGGCGGAGGCCTGCTGTCAGAAGGCATGGCACTGCGTGGAGCTCACGTAACCGGTATAGATATGGGCGAATCGCCCCTGGCCGTTGCACGTCTGCATGGTCTGGAAAGCGGGATCAAGGTGGACTATCAGCAAATTACTGTTGAAGAGCTGGCTCGCGACCCCGAACATGCAGGCCAGTACGACGCCGTTACGTGCCTGGAAATGCTGGAGCACGTGCCCGACCCGGCCTCAGTTGTCAAAGCCTGCTCGGCTCTCCTCAAGCCTGGCGGACACCTGTTTGTGTCGACTATTAACCGCAATCCGAAATCTTTCCTGTTTGCCATTGTCGGAGCCGAATATGTCCTGAACATGCTCCCCAAAGGCACTCATGAATGGAAAAAGTTTATTCGACCCTCGGAAATGTCCGATTACCTTCGCCACGCCGGGCTGGATGTGCGCGAACTGACCGGCATGACTTATAACCCCATTACCCGCTCTTACAAGCTGGGCCGGGATGTTGATGTAAATTATCTGATGCACGCCCGGGATATACGTGAAAGCTGAAAAGCCCTCAACCGTTCTTTTCGATCTGGATGGCACTCTGATCGACACCGCACCGGACTTCATCCGCTGCCTTAACGAATTGCGCCAGCAACACGGCCTTATGGCGCTGTCTGCAGACCTTATACGCAGATCCGTTTCCAATGGCGCACGGGCCATGGTACGGGTAGGCTTCGGGCTGGAACCGGAGCATCCGGATTATCTCAACAAACATACAGCGTTTCTTGATCTGTATGAGGCTGGTGTCGCGGTCGAAACCCGCCTGTTCGAAGGCATGGACGAGCTGCTCCGGTCACTGGAGGGCAAAAGCATTCCCTGGGGTATCGTGACCAACAAACCTGTACGTTTTGCGGCTCCGCTGGTAAAGGCACTCGGCCTGGAAGAGCGCTGCGCTTCGCTGGTCTGCCCAGACCATGTCACCTTACGAAAACCCGCTCCGGAAGCTCTTTTTCTTGCCTGTAAACAGATAGGTGCAGACCCGGCCAAAGCAGTGTATGTGGGCGACCATGAACGGGATATAGAGGCCGGACGCAATGCCCATATGAAAACAATCGCTGTACGCTATGGCTATATCGAAGAGCCTGAAGCTGTTGACCTATGGCAAGCCGACATTGTCGCCGACACAGTCAGCGATCTCGCAAAGCTGTTACAATGACGCACTTTTGAAACCGACCAACTTTAACGCACTCTGATGAACCTCAGGCTGACACGGAGACAGGTTATGCAAGATTACCAGGCACCCGCTGATCTTCTGAAAGATCGCATCATACTGGTGACCGGTGCGGGCAGCGGAATTGGCCGCACAGCCGCAAAAACCTATGCTGCGCACGGAGCCACATTGATTCTTGTGGGCCGGACAGTGAGCAAACTGGAGTCTGTCTACGACGAAATTGAAGCGGCTGGGCACCCGAAGCCGGCCATAGTTCCAATGAACTTTGAAAGTGCTAGCGCGAAAGACTACGAAGAACTGGCCATGACCCTGGAAGACAACTTCGGAAAGCTTGATGGTCTGTTGCATAACGCCGGTATTCTCGGCGACCGCAGCCCGGTGGAAATGTACAACCCGGAAACCTGGAACAAGGTCATGCAAGTGAACGCAACGGCTCCATTCCTGCTAAGCCGGGCGATGATTCCCCTGCTGCGGAAATCAGATGCAGCTTCAGTCATTTTCACATCCTCCGGAGTTGGCCGTAAAGCAAAGGCCTATTGGGGAGCCTATGCAGTATCCAAGTTTGCGGTTGAGGGTCTGAGCCAGCTCCTGGCCGATGAGCTGGATGACGAGCGCCACAATGTGCGGGTTAACAGCCTGAATCCGGGTGCCACCAGAACCAATATGCGGGCCCATGCCTACCCGGCTGAAAACCCACAGCAAAATCCGGCACCGGAAGAACTTATGCCGGTCTACCTGTATCTGATGGGTAAAGACAGCGCCGGCGTAAACGGACAACAAGTGGACGCTCAGCCGAAATAATGGAACTGTTTTTTTACACCACATCCCAATGCCACCTGTGTGAACTGGCAGAAGCTCTGCTGGTAAACACGCCTATGCCGGCGCCTGTACCAGTGGATGTTGTGGATATCGCGCAATCAGAAGAACTGGTACAACGCTACGGCACGCGGATTCCCGTACTCCGGCGGAGCGATACCGGACAAGAACTCGACTGGCCGTTTGACCGGGATCAGTTACTTACGTTTCTGCAATGAGGAATTATCTGACATGCTGATGGTTATCTCTCCCGCTAAAACCCTCGACTACGAGAGTCCGCTGGCAACGGAAACCTTCACCCAGCCCGACTTTCTGGATGACGCCTGCGAGCTGATTGATCAGTTAAAAGAACTGGAGCCTCATCAGGTCAGCAACCTGATGAGCATCAGCGACAAACTGGGCCAGCTGAACGCCGGGAGATTCCAGGACTGGCACACACCCTTTTCCCCTGAAAACGCCCGCCAGGCAATACTGGCGTTCAAAGGAGATGTATACACCGGGCTGGATGCGGAAAGCTTCAGCGAGCAGGACTTCAGTTTTGCCCAAAAGCACCTGCGCATGTTGTCCGGGCTTTACGGCATTCTCAAACCACTCGACCTGATGCAGCCTTATCGGCTGGAAATGGGAACAAAGTTTGAGAACAAACGTGGCAAAGACCTGTACGCGTTCTGGGGCGATAGCCTTACCCAGGAAATAAACCGCCTGCTGAAGAACGACGACGAAGTACTGGTAAACCTGGCTTCAAACGAATATTTCAAAAGTGTCAGGAAAAAGGATCTTGAAGGGAGGTTGATTACCCCCCAATTCAAGGACTGGAAGAACGGTCAATACAAAATGATCAGTTTCTACGCCAAGAAAGCCCGCGGTCTTATGTGCCGTTTCGCCATCCTGAACCGTATTACCGACGCAAACGACCTCAAAGGTTTTAACCTTGATGGTTATTATTTCAGCGAAGACCAATCCGATAAAAACAACTGGGTTTTCCTGCGGGATGAACAGTAATCCAGATTGAGTTCGGAGCACATCATGAATGAAGCAGTATTTTCTCAGATCGCCATGCTGGTGTTTCTGACAGGCCTTATTGTCTGGATGGGATTTATCGTCTGGGATCTGGCAAAAAAATCGCAGGCTGGAAAGTTTGGCACCATCGCCCTGTTTACTGTGCTGGGAGCCGGCGTGGTGGGCTTTATCATTAAGACAATTCTCGTAGAGATCATGCAATTATGAAAAACAAGGATCAAGCCTGATGTGGTTTCGCAATGCCCGCGTTTTCCGTTTTACCAAACCGTTTGATATCTCTGCTGAAGAGCTCGAAGAAAAGCTCAGCAGCGACGCTTTCAAGCCCTGCGGCCCACAGGAAACCAATCGCCAGGGCTGGGTTCCGCCTCTGGGCAAACACGGTGAGATGCTTGTTCACAGTGCCAATGGATATCACCTGATTGCCTTGCGCAAGGAAGAAAAAATTCTGCCTGGGCCAGTCGTGAAAGATGCCGTTGAAGAGAAAGCTGAAGCCATTGAACTTGAACAGGGCCGCAAGGTTCGTCGTAAGGAAAAAGACGAAATCAAAGAACAGGTGATGCTGGAAATGCTACCCCAGGCATTCTCCCGGAACCGCCGCAGCTTTGCTTATCTGGCTCCGAAGGACGGTGTCCTGGTTGTCGATGCAGGCTCTGCCAAACAGGCGGAGGACCTGGCTTCAACCCTGCGCAAAAGTCTGGGTTCCCTGCCTGTGCGGCCGCCCGTTGTAGAACTGGCGCCTGCCTTCACATTAACGGGCTGGCTGAATGAAACCGTCGACCTGCCAGCTACGATAGTGCTGGGTAATGAATGTGAACTGAAAGACCCTTCGGAAGACGGCGGCGTAGTTCGCTGCAAAGGCCTGGACCTGAAAGCAGACGAAATCCGCAATCATCTGGAAGCGGGCATGCAAGTCACCAAACTGGCCCTGACATGGGACGAGAACGTGTCTTTCATTCTCGACGAGGAGCTGGGCATCCGCAGGCTGAAATTTGGAGAAACTCTTCAGGACCAGCTCGACGACGTTGATGTTGATGATGCTGTCGCAAAATTTGATGCAGCCTTCACCCTCATGACCCTTGAACTGTCGAAACTGATTCCGGGATTACTCGAAGCCCTGGGCGGCGAAGACCGTTCAGCAATCGTTGAAGAGTAAGTAGCAAACCGGACGAATGAACGCCACCACTGACGTCTTTCACAGAAAGGCGTCAGTGGGTTCTCTTGCTCAGCCTCTCCTTCTGCCAGGCAGTTTTCGGCTCATTCAGCACCAGCCGCAAATCCATCACTTCTTCCTCAGGGTTATACTTCACCTCGAAACCCAGGTGCTCAGCAAGCTGCAGCATCGGGCGATTGTCGGCCAGTACATTGCCGACCATTTCGACCGTGCCACGGGCGCGGCAGTAGTCGATCATTTTCTGCATCAACGCCACGCCAAGACCTTCACCTTTCATCTTATCGTGCACCATGACCGCGAACTCGCACTGCAGGTTATCCGCGTCTGTCCAGGTTCTCACGGTCCCCAGGGTTTCTTCCCCTTTGCCATCCTCTCTGGGAGCGTTGGCGATAAATACCATTTCCCGGTCGTAGTCGATTTGCACCATCTGCGCAACGTCTTCCCGGGAGAAATGCTTGCGATACTGGAAGAACCGGTAACGAATGGATTCCGGCGACTGCAGTTCATGAAATGCCCGATGCGAGGGCTCGTCCTCGGCAAGAGCCGGGCGAATAATTACCCGGCGACCCGACTTGGGCAGCACAATCCACTCCTCGAGTTCCCTTGGGTATGGCTGAATAATCGGCCGGCCTGGTGTTTCAGAAAGGTTGATAGCCACGTTAACCGCTACCGCCCCCTGGTCATTGAACAACAGCGGCGAAATCTCCAGCCCCCGGATCTCAGGGTTGTCGATCACGATCTGGGAAAGTGTAACCAGCGTTTCCGAAACCGCCCGGATGTCGGATTCCGGCTTCAGGCTGTGCTCCCTGAGCAGCTTGTACATATAAGTACGACGCAACAACTCCCGCGCAAGGACCATGTTCAACGGCGGTAGCGCAATCTGGCGATCGGAGATTACGTTGATATGAGCACCGGAGGCACCACAGACCACCAGAGGCCCAAACTGGACATCCCGGGTAATCCCTACGCTGAATTCAATGCCGCCAACGTGTTGATAAGAGAGCTGCATGGCAAAACCCAGGAACCCGCTAACAGGAAAATGCTTCTGATATTCCTCCATCAGGAAACGGCAGGCATCGATAATTTCAGTCTCGCTGCTCAGCTTCTGCATGGTCCCCTTGTAGCGGCGCTGGGCGGCTGTCAAAGTCATAAACGGCTGACAGGACTGCTCATGAACAATCGTGACATCTACCGGTCGGCGCTCGATGGAGAAAGCCTCCACAACTTCTTCTACATCATCACAATAAACGGTTTCTATAGCGCTGATGCCGTAATCGCGAATCACATCCCGGGCTTCCCGGCTCGACAAATGTTTTCGGCCAGAATGAAGCGCATTCATAACCATACGCCGGGTTTTCGTATGGTCTGCAAAATGGTCGGTAAACGATTCGGGAGTTTCCGTCAGCAGGCGCTGGACTCGCTGATGCCGCACATGTTGCATAAAGGCAACGACCGCCTTCTCCGGATTGAAAAACGACGGCACCCCTGCGCGATAAAACTCCTCGCGTGCATCCATCACAGTACTCTGCCCTAGCCAGCAGGTGAAAATATTGAGCCGCGTGCCCTTTGCAGCCTGCACAACCGCGTCGGCAATCTGCAGACTGTCTTCCGTCAGACTGGGAGCGTACATCACGAGCAGGTTGGCAACTTCAGGATCTTTTGCCAGAATTTTGATTGCCTTCCCGTAAAGCTCAGGCGATGCATCGTAGTTAAGATCGATTGGGTTCTTCCGCGTCCAGTATTGCGGTAACAGCTCCGCAAGCGCAGTAATGCTGGATTCGGACAACGAAGCCAGTTCTCCACCCAGATCTGCCAGTCGGTCAACGGCCAAAACCCCGGGACCAACGCCGTTCGCCATAATGGCCAGAGATTCCCTGCGCAAAGGCCGCATGCGGGTCAGGGTCTCCAGGGCGTCAAACATCTGCCCAAGCCCATCAACCCGCAGCACACCAGCGCGCTGTAGCATGGCATCGTATATGGGATCGCTGCGCACTATTCCATCAGGTAGCTCATAGGGTAGCCACTCGGATTCCGGCACACGCCCGGATTTAACGGCAATCACAGGCTTTGTTCTGGAGGCAACCCGCACGGCCGACATAAAACGCCGGGCGTTTGGAATATGCTCAATGTGCAGGAGAATTGCGCGGGTCTGCGTGTCCTGAGCCAGATAATCAATCAAATCATCGTGATCGATATCCATGCCATCACCGAGGGTGAGGAAATAGGAAAAACCAACACCACGGGCAAAGGCCCAGTCAATCACCGAACTGGCGATAGTACCCGACTGACCCACAAACGCTACGCGGCCAGGAAGAACACCCATATGAGCATAAGTGGCGTTCAGGCTTCTGGCTGGCACCATAAAGCCAATGGTGTTCGGCCCCAGAACCCTTATCCCGGTCTCCTTTGCCGCCTCCCGAACCGCATACATCAACGGCTTTCCGGTTTTACTGTGAGTACGGGACATCCCGCCGGTCATCACGATCGCTGTACGTGCCCCGGCCTCGCCCAGGCGCCTGATGGTCTTGGCAACTGTATCCGGTGGCGTACAGACAATGGCGAGGTCCGGCGAAAACTCCATTTTGGACACTTTTTTTACACAGGGTACGCCGTGAACATTGTCATAGTCGTTCTGGTTAACTACCAGAAGTTTACCGGGATAGCCGCCGCTCATCAGATTCCGCAACACCATACCCCCAAGGTTGTCTGCTCGCTCCGATGCCCCTATCACTGCAATTGACGCAGGATTGAACAGACTTTCCAGATACCGGGTGCTCAAGCTGACTCTCCTTCAGAAGGTGTTTGTCCTATCTTATGCATAGACGAACCGATGTGAAATGCCTATTGGCTCTATAAGACCAAAGAAACACAGCACCATCAGATTATCCCTGATAAAATCAAAAAGAATACAAGTATAATCGGGGCGTTTCGAAATATATGACCACCGCATTTTTTTCCCATGATGACTGCAAGAAACATGACATGGGCCCAGAGCATCCCGAGAGCCCTGACCGCCTGGCAGCCATCATCAGTTACATTGCAGACACCGGGGTTGCTGAAAAGCTCGACTGGGTACGCCCGGAAGAAATCACCCGGGACCAGCTTTTAAACGTGCACCCGGAACGTTACCTGCAACAGCTCGACATGATGCAGCCAACTCGTGGCCGGGTGTTTACTGATCCGGACACCGCCATGATGCCGGACACACTCCGTGCTGCAAAACTGGCTGCCGGTGCCAATGTTCAGGCCGTGGATATGGTCATGAGCAGCCAGGTTACCAATGCATTTATCTGCGCACGACCTCCCGGCCACCACGCTGAGCGCAGCAAATCCATGGGCTTTTGTTTTTACAACAACATTGCTCTTGCAGCCATGCGGGCACTCAATTTCCATCATCTTGAGCGTGTAGCCATCGTTGACTTTGATGTGCATCAAGGAAATGGCACCGTGGACATTGTGAGCGGAGATGAACGCATACTGATGTGCTCGAGCTTCCAGCACCCGTTCTACCCGCACTCGCACGTGCACCGGCAAGCCGACAACATAGTGAACATTCCCATTGAAGCGGACTGTTCGGCTGAAACCTACCGTAAACAGGTAGAAGACGGCTGGATCAAACGCCTGAACGCATTTAAACCTCAGGTTGTTCTTATCTCTGCCGGATTTGACGCTCACCGCCTGGACCCGATGGGAGAACTCAATCTGGAGGTCGAGGATTTCCGATGGCTCACAGAAATGCTGGTGGGCATTGCGAACGAACACAGTAACGACCGGATTATTTCGACGCTGGAAGGGGGTTACCACCTGAAAGCTCTGGCAGAGAGCGTGAACGCTCACCTGGAAGTATTGAGCTCGGTTTACTGAGGGCGGCCTGAAGTTGCGTTATCCGGCGGAAGCACCGCCATATCCATTGGCTTGCTGTAGCCCAGGCCGCTCGCCCTCGCGCTGAAGGCGAATCGTTGTGCGACGGTTATCAGCAGCTCGCCCGGACACCGGGTACTGGTCTCCGTGAGCTCTCACTGTAATCATGTCCGGGTCCACTCCGCGCCCCTTCAGATACTCAGCCACAACATTGGCACGCTCCTCAGACAATGCCCGGTTATCAATACGGTTTCCGATACGATCACTATGCCCATCTACAAATACGCGCTCTACCGTAATATCGGCCGCCAGATAGGCGACAATGTCGTCCAACAGGCCCATATCGGCTTCAGATAACGTCTTGCTCCCACTGGCAAACACTATTTTTGAACGCCCTATCTGATCGATATTTACCGGTAGAAGATTCGCAGCACAAGACCTGTAGCGCTGATACTGGCCATTGAAATTAATATTGGAAACCTGCACACGGACCGGGCTTCCATCGTACCAGGAGGCACGGGTAACGGTTGGGCGCATTCCGTCGAGAAGGCTTTGCGCAAGAATCACCGCCTGGCGGGATTCAAGGGATACCGGACGGTGCCCCTCAGATACGTGCACTACACCTACAGATTTTGGCGCTGTGCCCGGTCGCCACGCAGGCGCTTCAACAACTAACGAACCACGCCCAGGGCGCATAAGCCGGGATTCGGATTCAAGGAAAAATGAAAGGCTCTCTCCCGCCCTGTGGCTAAAAACGGCCCGGCCATAGCCTGGAACCTCATGCACCAAAGAACATTCGAAAACAGATTCAGAAAGATACCACTGGCTGTTTGAGATTCCGGCACCGTAACTTCCGGCCAGGCCTGATCCGGGCAAAAAGACGCCAAGAGCGAGTATGGCCAGCATATTCAGCGTTTTTTTGGGAAGGTCAGACACCATAAGAGTCCCATAAGAGCGCCCCACGGACGCAAGAGCAGTTATACCAGTGGTTCACGATGTTTCGTGCTTTCCATGTTTAACGGCACCCTCACAGCATTCTTTAGCTCACGAGAGGAAAAACAATCACTGGCGTGTTCTGTTATAATCTGCCAACTTTTTCAGTGCCAGAGCGCCGTTGAAAGTGAACACGCCTTTTCACGCCGCGTCTTACGCCCTTTATTGAACCTTTTGACGGTACCGCGGAATCAAATCATGACCGAACAGCTCACCCTTGTGCGCCCCGACGACTGGCACCTCCACGTTCGTGACGGCGATGTTCTTAAGGACGTTGTGCCGGCTACTGCTGCCTGCTTCGGCCGCGCGATCATCATGCCAAATCTCGTGCCACCGGTTACTAATGCCGCTGAAGCTTCAGCGTACCGGGATCGCGTACTGGCTGCGGCCAAAGGTACTGATTTCCGACCATTGATGGTGCTTTACCTTACAGAGTCCACTACACGCGAAGACATACTTGAGGCCAGAGCGGAAGGTGTTGTTGCTGCCAAGCTTTATCCAGCCGGAGCTACCACAAACTCCGCCTCTGGAGTGCAGGATATCCGCAACATCTATCCGGTACTGGAAACTATGGCAGACTGCGGCATGCTGCTGCTTGTCCATGGCGAAGTCACCGATGCAGACATTGATATTTTTGATCGGGAGAAGGTATTCCTTGACCGGGTTCTGGCGCCCACACTGCAAGCCTTCCCCAACCTCAAGGTTGTGCTTGAGCACATTACCACCGCCGATTCTGTGGAGTTTGTGCAGCATCACCAGGGGGAAAATCTTGCCGCAACGCTTACACCCCAGCACCTTATGTATAATCGCAACCATATGCTGGTGGGCGGGATTCGCCCTCACCTATACTGCCTTCCTGTTCTGAAACGCAACAGACACCAGCAAGCGCTGAGGGACGCTGTTGCCAGCGGTGACAAGCGGTTCTTTCTGGGAACCGACTCGGCTCCTCATACAAAGGATCGGAAAGAGGCAGCCTGCGGCTGTGCGGGCTGCTATTCAGCCTATGGCGCGATTGGACTCTATGCTGATATTTTTGAAGAACTTGGTATTCTTGACCGGCTGGAAGCATTTGCCAGCCTGAACGGCGCGGACTTCTATGGTCTGCCGCGAAATACCGGTACCATAACCCTGATGAGAAAACCTTGGACTATGCCCGGGGAATTACCCTTGGCGGGTGGTACCATCGTTCCGCTGAAAGCTGGCGAAACCATCAACTGGCGTTTGGCGTAATTTTCCTACGACTTCCTGATAAACAGCCACGACCGGAGCCTTAGTGACTGACGAAAACAGACAACTGCACCCCCAATCGCACCCCATGTCCCGCAGATTCCGCGGCTTTTTACCCATTGTGGTCGATGTGGAGACCGGTGGGTTCAATCCGGAACGTGATGCTCTGCTGGAAATTGCTGCGGTGATACTGACCATGGACGACGACGGTCGTTTGCGGCGTGCTGAAACCCATTTGCAGCAGATCGATCCGTTTGAAGGGGCCAATCTTGAGCAATCTGCGCTGGATTTCACGGGGATCGACCCCTGGAACCCGGAGCGTGAAGCCGTTCCCGAGCGCGAAGGCCTGAGCGAAATCTTCGGCCCCATCCGGAAAGCGATCAAGGCAAACGACTGCAAGCGCGCAATCCTGGTGGGCCACAACGCAACCTTCGATCACAACTTCGTATTTGCTGCGGCACGGCGGGCGGAAATCAACCGGAACCCGTTCCACCCCTTCTCCACGTTCGACACGGCTACCCTTGCCGGTCTGGCTTATGGCCACACGGTTCTGGCCCAGGCCTGTAAGCTGGCAGGCATTCCGTTCAACAACAAAGAAGCTCACTCCGCGGCCTACGATGCAGAAAAAACAGCCGATCTGTTCTGCGGCATCGTAAATCGCTGGCAAGAGCTGGGCGGGTTTCCGCCACCAATGATTTCAGATGAAGCTGAATAGAACAGCCACTAGTTCAATAAATAACACCTACAAAAAACCGCGCTTTAAGCGCGGTTTTTTGTTTCAAGATTACAAAGAATACTATTTACCAGTGAATGCCCCGCATCACAGCTGCGAATGCAACCTGTTCCGTAGACACCTTGGGCCGCTCAATAACCTTGCCGCCAACTCCCGGGGACGAATCCGGGAACATGCGATACCCGGTGTTCATCACAATTTCGCCCATCTTGGGCGCCAGAGCATGCAGCACCTGAGCAAAAATGCCAAGGCGTGTAGCAATACGCTTGGGGCGGTCAATAATCGCACTCGTCACCAAATCCGCAGCTTCTTCCGGCGTAAGCGTCGGTACAGAATCGTAGATCTTGGTGGGAGCAATCATCGGCGTTTTTACCAATGGCATATTAATAGTAGTAAACGTCACGTTCCTGTCTGACCATTCAGAAGCAGCGCACCGGCTGAATGCATCCAGTGCCGACTTTGATGCAACATAAGCCGAGAAGCGCGGTGCGTTAGTAAGCACACCAATGGAAGATATGTTAACCACATGCCCCCGATTACGCTCCAACATAGAGGGAGCAAACCCCATAATCAGACGCACGGAGCCAAAGTAGTTCAATTGCATGGTACGTTCAAAATCATGGAAGCGATCGAACGACAACGACAGCGAACGACGAATCGAGCGCCCGGCATTATTCACCAGCACATCAACGTGACCGTGATTCTCCAGAACGGTCTTCACAAACCGGTCGCAGTCCTCCATATCAGAAAAATCACACTGGTAGGCATGTACGATGCCACCCATCGCTTCCAGAGATGCGCTCACCTCGTCCAGTTTTGCCTTGGTACGGGCACCAATCACCAGAATAGCGCCAGCTTCCGCCAGTTTTTCAGCCGTCGCCAGACCAATACCTGAAGTAGCACCGGTTATCACACACACCTTACCTTCAACCGTGCCCTTGAGAGTGCGGTCCTTGAACAGGTCAGGATCAAGATGACGCTCCCAGAAATCCCAGATCACAGGTGCAAAGTCTTTCAGGCGAGGTACTTCTATACCTGTTCCTTTCAGCGCACGCTCGGTTTCACGGGCATCAAAACGCGTGGGATAGTTGATAAAGGACAGCACAGAACTCGGGATGCCCATATCATCCAGCACAGCGCTTGTCAGCCGCTTCACCGGTGGCAGGTTTTTCAGGCTCTGGCGAATAAACGGGGGAACAAAGCCGAACATACGCGAATCTATACGCATGCCCATTTTAGGCGCATGACCGGCCTCACAGAATATGTTGAGAATCTCGCCCACTTTGTAAGGGTCGGTATCCACCAGGTGGAAGCACTTGCCGTCTTCGCCATCCAGATGCGCAATGTGATCCATCGCATCGACAACAAAGTCCACCGGGACAACGTTCAGACGCCCGCCTTCAACCCCGATCGTCGGTACCCACTGGGGCAAGGTACGACGGATTTTCTGGATCATTTTGAAGAAATAATACGGGCCGTCGACCTTATCCATCTCCCCGGTTTCCGAGTGGCCAATCACCATGCCCGGGCGGTATATCCGGAATGGTACCCTGCACTCTTCACGGACAACTTTTTCGGACTCGTGCTTGGTCTTAAGATACGGATGATCCAGCTTCTCCGCTTCTTCGAACATATCCTCCCGAAAAATACCTTTGAACAAACCCGCAGCCGCAATCGACGAAACATGATGGAAATGTTTCACTTTCATGGCTTCGGCAGCATTAACTGCGGCCCTGGTTCCATCAATGTTCGCGGCCTGCTGGGATTCCTCATCGGCCCCCATATCGTAAACAGCGGCCAGATGAAAAAAGTGGTCGACCTTTCCAGTCAGGGATTTCAGGGTTTTGGCGTCAATACCCAGATTGTCGCTGGTCAGGTCTCCAATCACGGCATTAACACGGGACTCATCCACGCCCCAACGCGCTCTGAGTGCGTCAAGTTTGTCACGGGACTGCTCCCGCACCAGCAGATGCACGGTACCACCGCGTGCCAGAAGTTTTTCCACAAGGAAACGGCCAATAAACCCGGTACCACCGGTCAGGAAATAATCCATCGATAATCCACCCTGCTTGTTGCTCTATTGTTGTCTGTTCACACCGGCCTTATTAGACCATAGTCTTATACAGGCTCAATGCCGCCGGCATTGTACTTAAATGCAACTTACATGTATCGGCGTTCTCAGAAAAAACACTACGCAACCAATTGTTTTAAATATATTTATTTATTTCTGGACCGACGACCGCGCCTGTTTATCCTGCCGACACACTGGATTTTAGACTAGCACAGTAATTGGCACCCGCCCTCCCCGGTGATGAATTACCGCAAAGCAATGAAACAGCCTGCCAGCAATGCGATAATCTGGAACTTGTTGCCTTTTCAGGCGTCAACTCTTTCCATAGACCAAGCAACATGCCGGAATCCAGATAATGCAAAATGACAATCCGAACACCGAACGCTACATCGCTATTGCCCGCGCCTGCCTGAAAGCCATCAACGACACGACAAAGAACGCCGGAGATCGGGAACAGAAAATTCAGGCGGTTTACCAGGCTATCGACACTGCGTTCCAGGCAGAATTTACTGAATACCGGCAGTCTGTTGCGATTATGGCCACCGTTCTGGAACGTATTGCATCCGGACAACTCGATGCAGATCAGGCGGCAGATCTGGCCCGAAAAACGCTGGATCAACAGCCGGAAAACACCCGCAATGCAATGATGCACTGAGTGGAGCAGACCCCCATCTTCAGCAGTCAGTGCAAGCAAAAGCACGTCTTAAACGCCTTTAACCGGATGACAGAGACCCTATGCAAATCGGTAATCACTTGAATGCCCGAATACAGGTGCTATCAGCAAATGTGTTTGCGCTGCTTTTCCTGTTATTTGTGAGCTCCCTTGCCAGTGCAGCGCAAACACCGGACAAGAGCCCCAACGATAAGAACGACTACCGTTTCATCGAACTGGATAATGGCTTGAAAGCCATTCTGGTATCCGACAAGAATGCAGAAAAAGCTGCCGCATCCATGAACGTAGCCATTGGCAGCGGGGATGACCCCAAAGAGCGGGAAGGCATCGCCCACTTTCTGGAACACATGCTCTTTCTCGGCACCGAAAAGTACCCCAAAGCCGGTGAATACCAGCAGTTCATCAAAACGCACGGCGGCAGCCACAACGCTTTTACCGCGTTTCGCAACACCAACTATTTTTTCGATATCCAGGCAGACTATCTTGAGCCTGCACTGGATCGTTTTGCCCAACAGTTTGCTGCCCCCCTGTTTACTCCTGAGTTGGTCGAGCGCGAACGCCACGCCGTTCATTCAGAGTTCCGGGCTAAACAAAAAGAAGACGGGCGTCGCTTCTATTCCGTCAAAAAAGCTACCAGTAATCCTGAGCATGCCTTTCACCAGTTCGCCGTCGGCAACCTGACTACTCTGGAAAATACCGAAGACAATCCCCTTCGACCTGACCTGATCGAGTTCTGGCAAACCCATTACTCCGCCAACCTCATGACTCTTGCGGTCTACGGCCCGCAATCGCTGGACAAGCTGGAAACCACAGTGCGCGCACGCTTTGGCACGATTGAGAACCGCCACCTGAAGCCGAGGGCACACACAGCAAGCCTGCTTGAAACCGAAAAACTACCAGCACTGGTAACAGCAAAAGCCATCAAAGATGTCCGCAGCCTGTCGTTATCCTTCCCGATTCCATCCCAGCAGAAAAATTACCGCACCAAGCCCGCAAGCTATGTCTCCAACCTGCTTGGGCATGAGGGCCCGGGGAGCCTTTTCGATGTGCTCAAAAAGAGCGGCCTTGCCGATAGCCTTTCAGCAGGCATTGGTATGGATACCGGCGAAAATGCCACGCTGGACATCAGCATGGCCCTGACACCCGAGGGCCTGAGCCGGTACGAAGAAATCCTGCCTCTGGTCTTCAAATACATCGACATCATTCGTGAACGAGGCATCGACCAGCAACGTTTTCAAGAAATGCAGCGCCTGGCCCAAATTGATTTTCGCTTTCGTGAACAAGGCGAACCGGTTCATGAAGCCATGCGTCTGTCGAGCCAACTCCAGGATTACCCCGCAGATGTCCTTCTCAGTGCGCCCTGGCTGATGGAGCGTTACGCTCCGGATCAATACAACGAAATCCTCGACAGGCTAACTCCCGATAACGTGATGGCCTATTTGCTGGCACCGGAACCAAAGCTCACAAACCCAAACCTGACTCAGTGGTACGACACCCCCTGGCAGATCGAACCCCTGAATGCAGAATATCTCCGGACCAAGGCACCAGAAGCCCTGACGAAAGCACTTCGGCTACCCTTACCAAATCCATTTGTGCCTGAAAATCTCGCCATGGTATCCGGCAACACCATGAACAAGCCTGAACTCCTGGGCAACCAGGACAGCATGGCGATCTGGTTTGCACGGGACACTCGCTTTAACACACCAAAGGCCAACGTATTCTTCAGCCTGCGCACCCCGGCTGTCCGCGCATCCGCACGCAGTCACGTTTTAACAAAGCTGCTTATAGACAGCATCAATAACAACCTGAACGCCTGGGCCTATTCCGCCCGCCTTGCCGGACTGGATTACAGCATCTATCCACACTTGCGCGGCATTACTGTGCGGGTTGGTGGTTACACGGACAAACTGCACACGCTGATGAACCGCATCCTGATGCAGATTGCCACTCCGGAAGTAACCCGGCAGCGGTTTGATATTGCCCGACAAAACCTGATAGACAGCCTGCAGAACAAAGCCAAAAACCGTCCGGTTGAACAGACATCAAGGTTCATCCAGACGGCCCTGCTTGAGGACACCTGGAGCACTAAAGAAAAACTGCAAGCTGCCAGAGAAGTGACTCTTGACGACCTTATATCCTTTGCCAACGCCCTGCTTTCGGAAGTAGACCCGGTGCTACTGGCTCATGGCAATATTACAGAAGCCTATGCACTGAACCTGGCACAGCAGGTTAATGCTGTTGTTCTGGGCAAGAGTGACTTGGTAGATGTTGAGCGCAGCCGTGTACACAGGCTTCCTGAAAACGAAATGCTGGTTTCTCTGAATGTAGACCACCCTGATACGGGATATACGCTTTACTCTCAGGGCAGGAACACCAGCTTTGAAGAGCGCGCCCGGTTCCGCCTGCTGGCACAGATTATAAGCAGTCCTTTTTATGAGGATATCCGCACCACCCGCCAGCTTGGCTACATTGTGTACGCCACACCTTTTGAGCTGCTCGAAACCCCAGGCCTAGGCTTTGTGGTTCAATCCCCTACCGCCAGCCAGGAAGAAATAGATCAGGCGGTTCGCGAGTTTGCCAAACGCTATGAGGAAGTCCTTGGTAATCTGGACGAGGAGCGCCTGAGCCGGGAAAAGCAGGCGGTGATCAGCAGCATACTGGATCAGGATCGTCAGCTGGGAGAGATTTCAGGTCGCTACTGGCGCGAGATTGACCGGGGCTCAGATAGCTTTGACTCCCGCGAGAAGCTCGCAGAAGCGGTCAAAGCGGTAAGCCTTGAAGATCTGAAGACTACCTATAGGGATGCAGTGTTAAACAGAGACAGGGCAATACGTGCCGTAACTGGCGGGGAAGGCCTGAGTGCTTATAAAGCACGGGAACTTGTCCGGAAGCAGCCGCCGGTCACAGCAAAGTAAGCTGAAAGCGCGCCCAGTCCTCCGGCTCATCCACATCCCAACGGGGCTCCAGCAAACTAACGCTGAGCCCCAGCTTCTTTAACCTTTCGCAAGTCTGTTCCAGCACACTTTCCGTGCCCCACTCGATACCATCGAGCATATGGGGCACTACCCGGCGTGCACCAATCAATACATAGCCACCGTCGTCTGAAGGCCCCAGAACCACATCGTATTCCTGCAGGCGAGCTATAGCCTGATGCACATACTCCGATTCAACCGACGGACAATCACTTCCCACAATCAAAGCATGGGTGTGGGACTCAAGGCCGGCACCAAGGGCGCCAAGCATCCGAACACCCAGGTTGGGGCCCTGTTGTATATTCTGTTCCAGGCCCCGTTGCTCAATAGTGCGGACAAGTTCCTGCGCATCCGCAGGAACTGATTCCACGTTTCTGTCCCACCAGAACTGCACAGGAAGCCCCGACCTACAGAGGTTATCCAGTACTGCGTTCGTAAGGGCCAGGTGCGCATTCAGCGCCCCGGAAACCCCAAGCGCAGGAATAAGGCGTGTTTTGACCCGGCCCGCTTCCGGCCATTTAGCGAATTGCATCAACAGAGAATGTGAGGTTTCAGTCTGAGCCATTACGAACGTCCGAGCGGTAAGAGTGAACAAGTGATTCCGGTGATTCGCCACGCCAGTATCGCCAGCGTAACCGCCACATAAGAAAAATGGTGCGCCAGACGCCCCGCTGCTCCCAGCGGCGACTATCTGTTGTAACCAAGGCACGGAGACAAAAGGGCCGGGAAATACGGCAAAGCCGCCGAGAAAATTCGACATCCTCCATAACCGGTAGTTCCTCAAAACCCTTCAAGGTCTCGAAAACAGTTTTGCGCACAAAAAACGCCTGATCACCGGTGCAAATTCCCGTTAACCGGGAGCGCCAGTTCATAAACCAGGCTATCACCCGAAGCATCACACCCCGCCCACTCAGGCGCACATCAAACCGCCCCCAGGCTTTGTTGCTATGAAAAAAACCGTTCAGGCAAGCCAGGGCATCAGCGGGAAGCCGGGTATCTGCGTGCAGAAACAACAGAACATCACCTTTCGCAACTGATGCCCCTGCATTCATCTGAACAGCCCTGCCTTTTCCCGACTGAATCACACGATCCGCAAGCGGGGCCGCCAGCCCGGCGCTCCCATCCGTACTACCGGCATCCACAACAATAACCTCATGCCCTGCAAGGCGCAGAGGCTGCAGAGCTTCAAGCGTTTCCACAATATCCCCCGCCTCCATCCAGACCGGGACAATAATGGTTAATGAGAACGGATCAGACAAAACACACTCCCGGACAAGCAGAAATCACGGTAACACCTTGAGCCATAAGCTTCTGGCCGTTATCATACCGATCTTCTTAAAGAAGCGCCTTCGTAGCTCATCTGGATAGAGCGTCCCCCTCCTAAGGGGAAGGTAGCAGGTTCGAGTCCTGCCGAGGGCACCAATCACCCTTCTGTATCGATCCAATAATCTCCACAACCGCCTGTTTTTAAGAAACTTAACGGAACTCAACCGTCCTTAACGATCTATAAAGCCCCGCCCCAATCTATATATCCGGGGGGTACATTTTGGGGTGGAAACTTAAATGAGCAGCTGACCTGGCACCGAGACTCATACAACATGACACCGCTGGAATTGGCAGAAAGATTCTGTAGCGACCCGGATGCCCTTGCCTATCTCAACAAAGAACTGGTAAGACAGAGGCGAAAATTGGTCCGTGCAAAGGACTTGGAAGTGCTCATTAGCTCCCTGGAAAACGCTTCAAGGTAAGCCCCCAGTTACCAGGGTGGCAGCTTTCTCCTGTCGCCCAATATTCTATATCCCTCGGGTACGGGTTTAAATCTGTCACCTTCATCAGGCCAGCGTTTTGCTCGACTTTGGAACGCTCTGAGTGCGCCAATATCCAAGCTGGCAGCCACCACGAAGTCGTTGTCTCCACCCCTCAGTCTGGCAATATCCCGCAGGAAACTCTCTTTGGCTGGTGATCGGACTCTGCTATCGCCATATTTTCGATTGTTTACCAATATGGTGTAGGACCCGTAGGAGGTGAAATGCCCAGACAGATCGCACGATAGCGGGAACTGATACCACAAGGCTCCAGACATACATTCCGAAAAAATTCATCCGGATGCTGTGGATTCCATTCCTAAACTCGAAGGCCATGCCCTACCGGATGAAGTAACCAACTGGCCGCCATTCGCCATTTTCTTTAGTCAACGTCAGTGTCTCGGTGGCCGAATCCTGACCTTCAAATGAGGAAGTAAAGATAAAAACCACATATTCGCCATCCTGCACGCCAGGTAACGAACCTGTTTCAGTAACGGAACTCACCTCTCTGGATCGCAAATCCCCCAATGGCTTACGGGCCTCAGTTAATGCATGTAACCATTGATCGCGAGACAGTTTCCCCTTAAAAAATGAACCGGTCAGATTCCAGCTTTCTTCGTATTTGCCGGTATCAATCAACTCAAGCCAGGAGTATGCGGATTGAGCTTGTTCGTCGTCAGCGGCCAGAGCTGGAAACGTACCAATTAATATGAGCAGGGTAAAAACAATCTTTTTCACGAGTTCCTCCTTCGGAGTACCCAATGCGGGTCCACTAAATTGGAAGAAGACCACAACAATCCAAAACAACGGGTTATGCGATCCCTCATCATTCCCCCACGGATCTTGGCCGGAACAACTCAGCAGCACCTTCCAGAGCTTTCCAGATGAGCAAGCCAACGCCAACCCCCAGATACCAAGGATTAAGCAATTCAGCGGCAACAAACATGAACACGCCCGGTAAAACCGGTAGCTTCATAGCGCCCGAAGCAAGATTCAGGGATAAATTTATGGTGGCAAGAACGACACCTATCCATAGCAGCCAATACAAGCCGAGAAACCAACCGACAACACCTACCAACGGCCCCAACAGGGTAAATTCGGCCAGCTTGGGCTTGGCCCGGCAAACAAGACGCGCTGAACATGATGAGAGGGCTGCAGCCTCGGCATCATAGATGTTAGCCATCAATGGCATGTCGTCGCAACTCCCGGCTCAAAGTACTTGGAGAGCGCGCTGCCTGGCAGGCATGGGGCCTGCCCCATCAATCTTAACGGGACTACAGAAAACGCCAGTTGCTCTAAAGAGGCATTCGTTTCAAGTCTTTGTAATTACGGTGTGAAGTTGATGTGGGTTGGTCGGGAATGGACGGGATTCCTTGATCTTTGTTTCAAATATGGATTACGCTTCACAGCGCATCGAGGGAACGGATGCCGGAATCGCCAGAAGCTTTGCCGCGCTTTCATTAGCTGCTCCACGTCAGCCTCCCCTCCTTGTTTTTGCAAAATCTGCAACCCAATTCAGCTTAAGCGAAAAAGGAATTTCGAATGAGTACTCAAACCCCGATTGCCGCCGAGGTGCGAATTACCGTAGCCCGTTTATTGGAAGTGGCATATAGCAAGAATAAAGGCATCACCACAGCGCTTGTACGAGAAGTCGGCCCCTTAACCCTAACCGTTGATTAAAACGGACAAGCCGCATTGAGTGGAAATGCTGGTCGAGTATCCTTCGTAGCACGCGAAACCCTTCAGGAAATCGGCGTCAATGCCGGTGTTTTCCGCGCGATGATGTCAGTTAATGACGCTGGAGACCTTCGATTCAATGCAAGAATTCGAGTTGGAGTCGCCTCCATTTCCGCTAGTGGGAGTATTGATGTAGAAAAACTCATCACGACCTGCTCCGGTTTTCTATGCAGAGCTGCCAGAGCTCTACAAGGACGACCTGCCCAAGTGGATCGCCAATTACAGGAAGCATTGGGGAACTGAGCATGCAGACAAAAAAGATTACCAGCTTCCTGGTGCTGACCACTCTCATACTTTCCGGCTGCTCGACCACGTCTGAGAGGGAACTTCCGGCCAATGCCTGGCAGGCTTATCAGGCATTTAAGAAAGAGCTCGAAAGCAATCTCCAGACAACGGACCTTAGCCGACACCTTGCCAGCAACTGGATTGAATATTTCGACAATGCCGATGGTGACGAGCTAGAGGAACTGAAAAACTATGCAGCTTACCCTGCATGGTTATCAACCACCCACGCCCACTACCAAACGCCCAACGAAGATGGCTACTGCCTGTCAGTCAATGGGATCGCGTACGATAAAACCCCGGGTACGGTTTCAGTAAGGTATGTAATCGAAGACGATCGGCTGAAAGCATCGGAGATTCACTACCAGTATTGGGGGAATGAGGACGAGTTTCCTGATGAAGCAAAATGTCCGGAGGACTTTGAGCTGGACTTTCCCGATTAGTGATTGCTTGGGGCAGAAGCAGTTAGCGCCCTGCCCCAACCGATGGCTCGCAATTCACATGCGGCTGGGCAGGCGGGTTCTGAGACGCTTTTGAGACAGCTTTACGCAAGACTAAGTCTTGCTCAGGGGAAGGAGCCAAATGCGACTTTTCCCCTGCACGTTTTATTTACCGGGTTTTGTCCCCACCCACTTGTGGAACCCGGCAAAAGCTTATAGATTGACGAAAGTGGCCGAAGTGCTGCACTTCCTTTTAATTATCAGAATCAACGCATCAGGTGAGCCTGTGAGAACGCTTTTCTCAGAGACCATTCCTTTCCACCGTTTCAGTGTCCGCAAACAGGCAGACACTGCTGGTGTGTTGTCTGCCTTTCTCTTTTCTCGCTGAATCCGCTTCTAGAACGCCGGATTCGGCGTTTGAATCCTGATATTTCATATTACAAACATATTTCCGGGAGATTACTATGGCTGACATGCCGCCAATACTGGTTGCTGAAGAAGATTTTAACCGCTTAACAACCCTGATCGAGAAACAGGGTGACTCGGACGTTGCTGACGGTCTGGATGATGAACTGAGCCGGGCCACACTTGTGCCGCTCGCGGAAATGCCTGAACACGTAGTAACCATGAACTCACGTGTTCGCTTTAAAAATGAGGATAGTGGCCAGGAACAGGAGCTGACCCTGGTGTACCCCCATGAAGTGGGCAGCGGAGAAGGTAAAATCTCTATCCTTGCACCGGCAGGTTCCGCCCTGCTCGGGCTTTCGGTGGGTGATTCCATTGAGTGGCCAATCCGTGGCCGCAATAATATTCATCTCAGGATTATTGATGTTACCCGACAGGGCTGATCGCCGGGTAACGATTGCGAGGGCCGGCCTGCAAAGGCCGCCCCGCCATGTCCCTTACTTGTTCAGACGGAACTGCTCTATGGTTTCTCTGAGCGCTTCCGCCATCTTGAGCAGTTCACCTGCAATATCCGCCGTTTCCTGAGCATCAGCTGACGTCTGCTCTGCGGAGCGACTGATTTCAATCACGTTCTGATTAATGGCTTCTGACACATCACTTTGTTCGTTCGCTGCGCTTTCCATCTCCTGGTTCAGAGACGTAATCTCACGAACAGCCGAGGCAATGGTCTGCAACTCGGACTCTACTTTCAGGATAGCTTCTACCTGATGGCCAGCCATATCCGAAGCGTCGCGCATGGTAGCTACGCAATCAACCACTTCGCTTTTAAGCCCGTTAATCGTTTCCCGGATTTCTTCTGTGGAAACCTGAGTGCGGGCTGCCAGAGCACGAACTTCATCTGCAACCACTGAGAAACCGCGACCCTGCTCCCCTGCTCTGGCTGCTTCGATGGCCGCATTCAGCGCCAGCAGATTCGTCTGATCGGCAATATTGGAAATTTCTTCCAGCATGCCCGCCATCCGGCCAGTGCGCTCGTTCAGGTCAGCGATTCGCCTGGCACCGCCCTGCACTTCGGTATTTAGCGCTTCAATACCCTCCACTGCAGCTCTCGCAAGGCGCTCACCGCTGCTGGCAGACTCCGCTGTTTCTTCTGATTTGCGAGATGTGTGATTGGCATTGCCACGCACCTGAACGGCAGAGGCCGCCATTTCCGTGGTTGCACTGGCCACCTGATCGGTATTGTCCTTCTGTGCCATCACTTCATGGCCGGTGGTGTCCGCTTTTGCTGCAATACGGCGAGCGGCCTGCTCCACCTGTGCAGCGTTATCCATAACTGTATGCATACTCTCCCGGATTTTCGCCATCATGCGATTGAACGCCAGAGACACAGAACCGATTTCATCATTGCGTGTCACGTCCAGCTCAAGCGTCAGGTCGGAGTTTCCCGAAATCTTATCCATACTGGCCTGCAGCCGTCGTAATCTGGAGAAAACCAGCCGATTCAAGGCCAGTGCGGTCAGGAAAAACACCACAATAAAAGTAATAACCTGAATGCCACCACTCGCCAGCAGTTGCTGGCGCAGGCTGTCATCACTCTCCGCCAGTGAATAGTCCACTCGTATTGCCCCCAGAACATCGCCGTCCTGCGCCTGATGACAGCCCAGACAATTCACACCCTGATAATTTTCGCGGGCAATGACAGGTTCAATCAGCGTATAAACGCGGCCATCACCATTGTTTGAATATTGTTCAATCCGCTCCCCCGCCAGGGCCTTTTCGTCCGCAGAATCACGCACCTGTTCGGCCTGAGTACCCTTGCCAAACATCCGATTCAGCTGATCACTGCGCACAACTCTTACATCCAGCACATCCTCCGGGGCCATTACCTTGTCACGAAGCACGTCCCGGTTGCTGATCGTGCCGGTCACCATCATGGTATTCAGGCCATCAAAATAAGACTTTGCCAGACCATCCACATACTTGTGACTGAACTCTTCCATGTGATCACGCTGGGCGTTCGCGCTGTATAACACTGTAAATACAAGAATGAGCGAAAACCCGGCTGCCAAAGCAGCGAGTAACAGAAAACGGATCGAGTATTGATTTTTCATAACAAGCCGGGGTTCCTCAGAGGTTCTATTTGTTATTGACGGCATAACGGCGATTAACTTTATAGATTTGCGTCAATTTTTTACTGACGCAGGTCAGAATGGAGCGTTTCTGCCAAGTGGCGCGGAATGTGCTACCTGATGTGTAATCAAGCATTTTTTTGGCGCGCCAGTTGTGGGCCATGGAGGAAAACATCATGTCACTGCTGACTTCCCTGATTCAGGCAAGCACTCGTTTTCAGCAAACACTGGAAAACCGGTCAGCAGCGGAGACAGAGGGGCAACAGACCAAAAGGGCTGCCAGCTCAGAGACAGTGCAGCCTGCCAGCCCCGGCGGCGACCGCTTCACGCCTTCGGGCGATTCCCTGAGTGATATGGGAAAGCTGAAATCTCAGAAGTTACCGCTGGCAGATTACAAGCAAACCGTGGGGCAGGATCTTGCCTTTTTAAAAGAGACCCTGCGGCATAAACTTGCCGAATACAATCTGAGCCCGACCACTGTAGTCAGCGTCAATAAAAATGATAGCGGCAAGATTGTGGTGGACGGAAAAGTTCCAGAGGGAACCCGCACCCGTATAGAGAACGATCTGAACGTCAACAAGAACTTTACAGATGCTTTCAGCCGGTTGAGCGTAAATGAACCGACTCTGCACTTCATGGATAATGCCATGAAGCTTAACCAGGCCTATGGCGTGAACAATTCACTGCTGGACACAATAATCAGTGAAGACCAGCAGTTCAACGGCTTGCAGGACCTGGTGCACCGTTATGACACCCTCCGGCGTTCAGCTCCGACGAATCAGGTTGAAATTGCAGAAAATCAAGGTGCCTACGCCTTCAACCTGAACACCCGGGCCTGAGTATCAACTCTCAAAAGGTGCTGGATCACCCTTGCCAACCCGGGTAACCGTGGGGGCGTCACCGGTGAAGTTAACCACTGTAGTCGGCTCCATTCCGCAAAAACCACCGTCAATAATCAGGTCCAGCTCATGCTCCAGTGTATCCCGGATATCGTAGGGATCAGTCATTGGTTCGGACTCGCCAGGCAATATCAGCGTGCTGCTCATAATCGGCTCACCCAACTCACCCAGAAGCGCCTGAACGATGGCGTTATCGGGCACTCTCACGCCAATTGTCCGCCGCTTGGGGTGCAGCAGCCTGCGAGGCACTTCACTCGTTGCATCCAGAATGAACGTGTAGGGCCCCGGCGTGAATGTTTTAAGTAAGCGATACTGGGTGTTATCTACTTTTGCATAGACTCCGATATCCGAAAGATCCCGGCACACCAGCGTAAAGTTATGCTTGTCATCGAGCTTGCGAATCCGCTTGATCTTGTCAGCAGCGGGCTTTTCACCCAAATGACAACCAAGGGCATAGCCCGAGTCTGTGGGATAGACAATAACGCCACCACTGCGAAGAATTTCTACCGCCTGTTTGACCAACCGCTTCTGCGGGTTTTCTGGATGAATCTGAAAAAACTGGCTCATGAACGCACTCCATTCTGATTTTGGGCGCCTGAAGCCGCTGCCTGCGAATCCGCCTTTGAGCCACCGAGACAATTCGGTGATGCAGGCGCAACCTGCCCGGAAGCCTCCCACTCCTCCGGAGAGTATAGATGCAACGCCAGCGCATGCACGCCACCCGCCATCTCCAACTCTTCCGAAAGCACTTTATAAATAGCCTGATGCCGCTTAACCTTCATTTGCCCGACAAATGCCGGTGACACCAGAGTCACCTTGAAATGCGTCTCAGAGTCTGGCGGCACACTATGCTTATGGCTTTCATTTTCCACCTGAAGAATGCTCACATCAAACGCTTCTTTCAGCTTGGCTTCAATTGTGTTCTGGATTTTCATAACAGTTAAACTCTCAACATTCGCTCGGAATTTGACGGCGATACCCCACAGCCACCTATACCAACAGTTTACTACAGAAGAGACACCCTCCGAACCTTGACACCCAACCACCAAACCGCCACATTCCCCT
Source organism: Marinobacter sp. ANT_B65 (assembly GCF_002407605.1). Lineage (NCBI taxonomy): Bacteria > Pseudomonadati > Pseudomonadota > Gammaproteobacteria > Pseudomonadales > Marinobacteraceae > Marinobacter > Marinobacter sp. ANT_B65. The sequence continues at coordinate 48,844 of NZ_NXGV01000003.1, forward strand.
GCGACCTCAACCCGGATAAAATCAGACCCAAGCCATGCTCCTGTATATCGCCGAAAAACCAAGCCTCGGCAGAGCAATTGCCGCCGCCCTCCCTGGCCCCTATCAGAAAGGCCAGGGCTGGATCCGCTGCGGCCAGGGAAATGAATCGGCTACGGTAAGCTGGTGCATTGGCCACCTTCTGGAACCGGCAGAGCCGGCCAGCTACAACCCGGCCTGGAAGGCCTGGCGTCAGCATGACCTTCCCATGTTCCCCGACAAGTGGCAGGTAACCCCCAAAGACAGCGTACGTCAGCAGCTTAAAGCACTTGAATCCCTGATCCGACAGGCCACTACCATCGTCCACGCTGGCGATCCGGACAGAGAAGGTCAGCTACTGGTTGATGAAGTAATTCGCTACTTTGGAACCAGCGCGCCGGTAAAGCGGATACTCATTAACGACCTGACCCCGGCGGCCGTTGCCAAAGCCATTCAGCATCCCAGAGACAACCTGGAGTTCCGCAGGCTCTCCCACTCGGCGCTCGCCCGACAGAGAGCAGACTGGCTCTATGGCATCAACCTCACCCGTTTTTATACACTTAACTACCAGCAACAGGGGCAAAAAGGGGTCTATTCCGTCGGGCGCGTTCAAACACCGGTACTTGGGCTGGTGGTAGAGCGGGACAATACCATCGAAAACTTTGAGCCCATGCCCTACTTCCGCCTGGAAGCGCGCTTCAAAGCACAGGAAGAAGAATCTGACCAGCAAGCCTTCACGGCGCGCTGGCTTCCCGATGACCAGTTTCAGGACCATCTGGACGAAGAAAACCGTCTTCTGGACAGAGCTACAGCCGAACACATTGCAGCTGCAGTAAACAGCCGGCCTGGTTCCGTTGTTGAGTCCCGGTTTCGCGACCGACCCGAAGCACCCCCCTTGCCATTTTCATTGTCTGCGCTGCAGATAGAAGCAGGCCGTCTGTTCCGCATGGGGGCTAAAGACGTACTGGACACTGCTCAGAATCTCTACGAGCGCCATCAGCTCATAACCTACCCTCGCTCCGACTGCCGGTATCTGCCTGAAGGGCACTATGCTCAGCGGGAGCAAGTAACAGGCGCCATAGGCCGGGTCGCACCAGACCTTGACGAGGCTTGCAATAAAGCTGATTTCAACCGCCGGACTGCCGCCTGGAACGACAAAAAGGTCGACGCCCACCACGCTATTATTCCGACCAGCCGGACAGCGCCCAACGGCAAACTCAGCGACGCTGAACAAAAAATCTACGGCCTTATCAGCCGCTATTACCTGATGCAGTTTTCGGCTGACGCCATACATCGTGAAGGCCGGATTACCGTGCGGGTAGCAGAACACCGGTTCCGCGCTACAGAAACGGCTGTACTGAAACCTGGCTGGAAAGCACTGGAACTGAAGCTCAGGGACAAGAAGCAGGAAGCAGAAAAATCTCCTTTACCCCGCCTGGATAAGGGCGAACCGGTATTCTGCGAAGACAGCTCCGTGAGTGAGCGCAAAACCAAACCTCCCCAGTACTTCACCGATGCTACATTGCTATCGGCGATGACCAACATAGCTCGATTTGTAACCGACTCCGAGTTGCGAAAAACCCTGCGGGACACCGACGGCCTTGGAACAGAGGCTACCCGTGCAAACATCATCGACACCCTGTTCAAACGGGACTACCTGTACAGGGACAGCCGGCACATCCGGGCCACGGACAAAGGCAAGGCACTGATCAGTGCACTACCGGAATCCGTCAGCAAGCCAGACAGAACTGCAGTCTGGGAAGCAACCCTGGAAGGGATCCGCAGAGGCGAAGACGACCCCCGTGAATTTCTGGAAAAGCTGAAGTCGGAAATCCGCGGATTCATTGGCCCTGCAACCGGTGCGCCTGATACCGGGCCACAGACCAAAGCTCCAAACTGCCCCAAATGCCGTGCGCCTATGACGGAAAGAGACGGGAAATTTGGCCGTTTTTTTGCCTGCACACGATACCCCGATTGCCGCGGTACACGCCCCGTTGAGGATGCGGTTCCGGAAGATGGTACCAACCAGAAACCCATTCCCTGCCCTCACTGCTTCTCACCTCTGGTAAGGCGAAAAGGTAAAAAAGGCTGGTTCTGGGGCTGCAGTAATTTCCCTGCCTGCCGACAAACACTGGATGACGACGACGGGAAACCTGCAACCCGTTTACGCAAGTCTACATAACGAAACGGAATGCCGTTCAGCATTTTGTGACAATTGACTGATATAGCAGGACTACTGTATCGCCATCCGCGAAACAGCATCGCAACGTGACATCATTTACTCCAGGAGAGGCGCAATGCGCATTGCTCTGCTTGAAGATCAACAGGAACAGGCGCAGCACATCCAGTCCATTTTGTCTGAGCGCGGCCATCACTGCGACAGCTTCCCAACCGGCCAGGGCTTTCTCAGCGCAGCACTGCACCGAAGCTATGACCTGATGATTCTCGACTGGCAGATTCCAGACATGACTGGCATCGACGTTTTAAAAAGCATCAGGGCCCAGATCAACTGGCCGATCCCTGTACTGTTTCTGACCCAGCGCGACAGCGAATCCGACATTGTTGAAGCTCTTGACGCTGGTGCGGACGACTTCCTCGCAAAACCTGCCCGAGCTGCAGAACTGGTGGCGCGCATTAACGCTCTGGCACGTCGTGCCAACCCGAACAATGAAAAAGAAATCCTTAAATACGGGCCCTTCGAGGTCAATACGCAGCAACGAACCATCAACCTCCATGGTGAAGCGCTTACGTTAACCGACAAAGACTTCGACCTGACGCTGTTTCTGTTTCAGAACCAGTGCCGGCTGCTCACCCGGGAAGTGCTTCTGGAACGGGTGTGGGGGCTGGCGCGGGATATCAACACCCGAACTGTAGACACGCACATGAGCCGCCTGCGGCGCCGGTTGGGCCTGAATCCGGAAAACGGTTTCCGCATCAAGACAATCTACCAGCGCGGCTACCGCCTAGAAGCCATGAAAACCGAAGTCGTAAATGAAGATATGACAGGAACCCAGGAAGCAAACCAGGAAGTACAAGTACAGAATGACTGAATATCGAATCTCGCCCGTCACCAAAGCATGTCTGTTGCTGGCTCTTCTGATGCTGGGCATGCCTGTGTGGGCGGAACTGTCTATTACCCGAGGCTCGGCGACCACCGTGGCAAATTCTGCCAGCGACGCCATCCCCGAGTGGACTTACACTTTGAAGCCCGGCGAGAGCTTTGCAGAGGTGGCTAAGGATCTTTTGGCCAAAAGCTATAGTTCCGGCCGCCTGCTTCAATACAACACAATCCAGAATCCCGCCACGCTTGGAGAAGGAGATCGCATTCGCATCCCTCTGTCCTGGCTGAAGAGACAACCCGAGCCCGCACGCGCCACCTCAGTCTCCGGCAGCGTTCAGCTGATATCAGGTGTTGACGGGCGCAAAAAAAGCCTGACGAAAGACACGCTGATACGGGTTGGGGATGAAGTGCATTCCGGCACAGGAGCCGCAACCATAACCCTGGCTGACGGCTCGGAAGTCCGCCTCTCCCCGGATTCCCGGCTGAGATTCAATCGCCTGACTCAGTATGGCAAATCCGGCATGGTCGACACCCGGCTCAGGCTGAACCGGGGAGAAGTCCACACCCGCGTCAAGCCGGTTATTGAAGGCGGCGCCCGCTTTGAAATTGAGACTCCCTCTGCCATTGCCGCCGTTCGCGGCACTGCTTTTTCACTACAAACTGGCCCGCAAGGCACCAGTTTGCAGGTAACAGAAGGTGTGGTCGATTTCGGAGCACCAAACCAGAACCAGCGAATTCCTGCAGGCTATAGTGCAACGGTTACCAGTAACGGCCGTAGCAAACTGAGCATACGCAAGATGCCAGCGGCACCGGTAATTAACCCACTCAAGCCTGTGCTCACCCAACTACCTGCGGAAATGACCTGGCAAAAAAGCCCGGCAACCAACTATCGCCTGGATATCTTTGAAACAGATAGCGGACTCTGGGTGGAAAGCCGAAAAATAAGCGGCAACAGCTTTGCTATCAATCGCCTGGATAACGGCGCGTACAAGATTCTCCTGGCAGCCCTGGACCAGAACGGTATGGCGGGAATGCCCGGCATACTTCCGGTAGAAGTGAATCTACAGGCCCGCACAGCCAGCTTGCTGACACCGGAAAATGGGGGCAGCGTGAACGATGACATGCCCGAATTCCGCTGGACGCTCAACGGTGAAAACGAAGTCGCCCGGGTAGAGATTGCCGAAGATGAGACCTTTGGAAACCTTATAGCAACCAGCGAATGGGCTCCGGAGACAACAGCTTTGCCTTCCCGCCCTCTGAGCCCTGGCCAGTATTACTGGCGCGTGGTTACAGAAGCCGGCGGGAATTCAGTAGCGGCCAGTCAGCCTCGCAAACTGATCGTAAACGGAACGCTCCCACCGGTGCGCATCATCAGTATCAATTACATCGACAGCCAGGTTCGCGTATTCTGGCAAAAAGTTGATACAGCCTCGAGTTACCGGATGCAGCTGGCAGAAGAGCCCGGATTCAACAACATTATCAAGGAAGCAACCTTGCCAGATACTACAGCGGCCTTGCGTCTTATTCCCGGAAGGCGGTATTTTGTGCGCCTGAAAGCTCTTTCGGACGGCCCTTTGCAAAGCCGCTGGGGGCCAGGGAGGGAATTGTACCTGGAATAATCTCTTGAACGATCAACACCTACAGCAGGACTCATGACCCGGGATTGGCTGCCTATTAGAACGACACCATGGACACTCGGCCTGGCACTCCTGTTAATATTCCTGTTAGCAGAAATGACAGCTCTGCCGCAACGTGTTGACTACTGGCTTCTCGACTCTGCGATGCTAGCCAGCCCAACCGACGTATCCCCTGACGTAGTAATCGTTGCCATTGACGATCTCAGCCTGGCTCGACACGGTCGCTGGCCATGGCCACGAGAAACCCACGCAGCCCTTATCCGCAAACTACACCAGGCCGGTGCCGATACCATTGTATTCGACATACTTTTCTCGGAACCGTCCCCGGACGATACTGAGCTCAAGCGCGCCATGCAGGAACATGGCAAGGTTATTCTGCCTGTACATATATCGCCACCAAACTCGCACCTACTTCTCAGTGAACAGTTTCCTGCCGGCGACCTTATAACTGCCGCTTCAGGACTCGGCCATGCTCACGTCGAACTCGATCACGATGGGATCGCAAGAGGCCTCTATCTTTTCAACGGAATGACACGCCAGCTTTGGCCAGCTCTGGGGCTCACGGCCTCAGGTGTAAGCTCCAGACAACCTGATTCCCAAGGTCTGCCACCCTTTGTAAACGTGCGCGAAGACTATCGGATCGTTCCACTCGCAGGAGGAGCCGGCACACTGCCGACCTATTCCTATAGCGATGTGCTCAACGCTCCTCCGGTTTCAGAGGTATTTGGGGGCAAAACCGTTTTTGTCGGCGCCACGGCAGCCGGGCTGGGAGACATTCTGCCAACACCTTTCTCAGGTTTCAGCAGGCCAATGTCTGGTGTGGAATTCCACGCCAATGTATTTTCAGCAAACCAGCAAGGCATACTCATCACCCCTGCCTCTGAATGGGCTGGAATAGCTCTGGCTATCATTGCACTGGTAACCCTGGCCATGCTCTTGCCCTGGTTGCGTCCAACCCGCACTCTATTCGCCTGCCTTGCAGCCTGCGCCGCTCTGACTGGCCTGTGCATATCCATGCTAACGACATTCCATATCTGGCTGCCGGTTGCCCATGCACTGATCATTCCCCTGTTCGCATTCCCCATCGCCAGTGGCCTGCGCCTGGCTATGACCAATCAGTTTCTCAACCGGCAACTGGATGAACTGGCCCGCAGCCCTCGAGTAACTTTGCCAAAGCTGTCAAAGCGCCCGCTGACACAGCTTCTCGAACAGTTCCAGTCTCTGCTTCAACCAGAGGGTTGGTTATTGATGGAGAACGACAGTACCCTCGCCGCCCACAACCTTGAACCCGCTGATGTTCCGGATAATCTTGTGCCCGGACTCTGGCGTAATGAGGGAAACCGGAGCTGGATTCACCTGAACCGCGGCAATGCCTGCTACACGCTCGGCCTTACATTACCCAATGATCTGAGCAGAGAAGCCACACATCGCTATCTGCGACGACTGAAACTCGCAAGCTTCGCCCCCACAGAGCAATTACTCAGACCCAGCGAAAATATTTCAGCACGCATTGAACGCGTAAAAGTAGCCACTGAACGCCTGAATCATATGCAGGAGTTTATCCGCCGGAGTTTTGAGCGCATGCCTGATGGCATCATCGTTACCGATGAACTGGGCATCATCCGGTTTGCCAACGGTCATATTGAAAAATGGTTCGGAGAACCTATGCCCAGTCTGGAGGGGCTTCCCCTGACACGACTTCTGGAAGGTCATGATCCACGAGAAACCCCGCCCTGGCATGAAACTGTTTCTGAAACACTCACGTTGTTGCAAAGCCGGACGGTAGACCTGAACATCCGGGACAAAGACTTTCTCATTCACTTCGCACCTTTTGCCCTTCCGGACAGCATTGAATACGGAATTATTGCCAACATTTCAGATATTTCTGAACTTCGGAAACAGCAACGCCAACACCGGGAGGCTATCGACTTTATTTCCCACGATGTCCGCTCGCCATTGGTGTCGCAACTGGCACTGATAGAACAACTGAAACGTGACCCTTCCCATATCGATCAAAGCCAACTGGAACAACTGGGGCGACTGGCAAGGCGAAGCTACCACCTGGCTGAAGAGTTTGTTCAGTTGGCACGCGCCGAGCAACTGACGGAAACCCGTTTTTATGAGTGCGAATTTCTGGCCATTGTTGAAAATGCCCGTGACAGCGTGAGCGAACAGGCTCTCGAAAAGCACATCTCATTGCAGTTGCAAGGTACAGAAGATCTGTGGCTTAGAGGTAATGCAGAATTGCTTGAACGTGCAGTTATAAACCTGCTCACCAACGCCGTACAGTACAGCCCAAGAGGCTCAGCAGTGAGCCTTCAGGTCTTTCCTGCCGGACATCAGGCGTGCCTTACGATTGCAGACGAGGGTCTTGGCATAGCGCCGGAGGAACTGCCCTACCTTTTCGACCGTTACCGCCGCCAAAAAAGCAGTGAGCTGGCAGGTATTCACGGTACAGGGCTGGGGTTGTCGTTCGTGAAAACGGTAATCGAAAAGCACCGGGGTGAGATTTATGTAGTTTCCGCCCCGGGAGAAGGCTCGTCTTTTACACTAAAGCTGCCGATCGCAGACCCGATGTCGTAACCGGACCTGATCTTTCCGGGCAGGCCGCCGGGGCTTCTCTCAGGACTCGATTTCCTTGTCCACAACTTCAGAGGGGGGGCTCAACAAGCCATTGTTATCCTGAACAAGGATCGTAAAATACCAGACTCCGGCACCCAGCCCGGTCACCCTGTGCGTCATGTTGGCCTTCTCCTGAGCATCAGGAATAACAACCTCATGGTCCAGCTTATCGACATCCTGACCATAACGGATAATATACCTGTCCAGTTCAGCCATTTTGATACCCTCACCGTTTACACGGAGCTCAGGTGCACTCCAGCTCAGAACTGCAGAATTCTCCTGCCCCAGGCTGGCACTCCCGCCGGAACCACCTCCACACCCCGCAAGCACAGCCCCAAGAAAAAACGTGGCCGCCCATGTCTTCGACATATTAATGATGCACTTCATAGTATTTTGTTTACTAAAACATCGCTGAATTTATTGAATGGTACATACCGGGGAGGATTATTGATGTGAAGTCCGACATCACTCCAGTTAAAAATCGTCAATAGGGCACAATTTGCCTTTGTCCGGTCAGCCCGCCGGGCTATGCAACCATTGATATATCCTGGGATGGGACTTCGGCTCAGCGGGCGATCTGAGCAATCTGAAAGTTACCCTGGAAGGAAACAACCTGCTGGATAAGCGATACAGGGAACACCTTACTGAAGGTGAAATCCTGTCGCCCGGCAAAGGCCTTGTAGCAAGGCTTGAAGGTAGTTTCTAAGCAAGAAGCTAGTCCGGCGCTATAGCCATTGCTCTACCATCAATGGCTATAGCCTCCAATTGCACATGCCGCAGGACCATGTGCTCTTGCATCAATGCCAGTTCTTCGCTTGCCATGTGCTCAGCAATCGCAAGAAGCTCACCGTTGACCCGGGCTTTAAATCGTTTCAGGGCCGAAACCTGGTTGCGATGAGTCTTTGGTTGGTTAAACGGTGTATGCCCGCCAAACTCACGCCAATTCTGAGGCACCAAAGTACTCCCTCGGCCTTGACCAAGCGCAAAGGCCTGCCCCGCCGGGTCAAAGTCAAAGAACCAGGCCAGTTTATCAGCGGGCTGGTCGCTGGCAATTTCCAGCACGGCACGGGCATTTTCCCGGTGGCCACGATACAGAATCACTGAGTTTTTCCAGGAATCCGGCAGCCTGAGATCCGCCCAAAAGGGCATTAAGCCGCCATTTTCAACAATCACCAGCTTCCCGGACCTCAGGTGGCCGGTATCCAGGTATTCCGGTAGCACGCTGAGCACACTACCGTGGGGCGTTCTCACATCTGCGCCGTTCACTCTCAGCTTCGTGGTGCCTGCTGTTGCCATTACGAGCAAGTGACCAAAGACGGAATCCCTGCTGAGCTTTTCACTGGCGTTCTGGCGGGCCATAACCATTCGGCCCCCGGCGCGGGAGTCATATTGCGGATCCACACCATGCTCTGCCCGGATATAGTCCCGCAGGCGTTGCTTGTCATCGGGCGAAAAATGAATATCTCTGCCAATGACCTGCCCTACCCCGTTTTCGGCGCAGATCTGTTCCCAAAGCTTATTACGCTGAACCTTCGATTTTCCCGCCTTTAGCAAGCGTTCTATGGCAGCGATTTCAGCCGGCATGATTGTGCTTCAGGGTCAGGTCAGAAATCATTACGTTGTCCGGGTAAATCCAGTGCGGGGTCTGGTGGTAAATCACTTCAATATGCCTCTGATCGCCATCAGGCAGAGATTCAATCTCGGACACAATAGCTTGCAGCCAGTCGGCTTTGTCGATCTTCAGCCCTGTACCGGCTAGCGCCTCGGAAGCCAGGATAGCCCGATCGCCAAGAGTTCCGTCTACAACCAGCTGAATTAATTCTTCAATAGCCTCTTCTACCGGGTCGTCTTCTTCTGTTTCGGTTTCACCTGCCACGTCAAAACTGACGGTGTCTACGCCATCCGGTATGGGTCTATCCTCAATGTCAGCAGGAACCGTCCGGGCTTTGGCCGCTATCTCTATCAGCTCAAGATCATCAGCAGAATCGTATATGTCCCCGAAGCCACGTATCTGGAAAGGCGCTACTGTGTTGAGAGATTCCGGGACCTGTCGCAAATCCAGGTGGTCAATAGACGGCTCAAACCCGCGGTTATTAATGAAGTGTGCTTCGAAGGCACCGACCATCCGGCTCAGCCGCTGGTCTTCACGCATGCGTACCAGCATCTTGCGCAGCTGGTTAAGTGCGTAGGAAAGGTTTTTCTGGGAAGACTCCAGAGTGGCCGGCAGATGACGTAACAAGAGCCGCTTCAGAAAAGCATCCGAACCAGCCTGCTCCGCCAGCTCCCGAATACGGAAACTTTCGAACAGAGTAATCAGGCGACCAGCCCGCGCAATAACCCGTTCGTTTTCGCGGATACGCAGCTGCAAATCCGTAATGTAGGCAAAACCTGTGTTGATATAGGTGGCAAAAGCCTCGGTTGCGTTGCGGATATCTTCGATCACATCCGCCAGGCACTCTTTGATTTCGCCTTCAAGCCGGTCAATGTCACTCAGGGCGGACCGCTTCTTGGCCTCTTTGTATTCCTGGAACAACTCACTCAGTTGCTGCCACAGAATGTGCACCTGGGCACTGGCGTAGCGACGCCTTTCCGATTCCGTTATGTGATCGAGAAACTGCACCAGAACTTTTTTCAGCTGAAGATCTTCAGATTCACCTATGCGCCACACCAGCCGATGATGTTCCAGGGTTTCAATCAGGCCAAGATTGTCATCAGAATCCGGGATACGGTTTCCGTTACGCAGGTGCGCCTCCAGAATCGCCTCGCCATACTTTGCCAGGGCGCGGAGGGTGCTGTGAGCGTCTTGAGCGCGAGCCATCAGTGAAGCCTCATCTGCTCGGAATCCGCATCTTCAGACGACTGGATGCCTTCATGGGCCTGAATGAATGTCATGGCATCATATAGCCAGCTCCATCTGCCAGTGGCCCGGAACAGGCTGCCTGTGGTGCCCACGGGTTTCAGGTACCCCATTTTCTCCAGGCTGGAGAGTACCGCGCGAATCTGGCCGGCTGAATCTGCGCGTTTGGTGTGAAACACCTTTTTCTCTGCCAGCGACCTCAGCTTTGATTCCAGTGCCGGAGCTGCTGCAATGCGCTCCAGTATGGCGCCTTCAGACAGCTTGTCGCCGGGCAATACCGGGCGATCATTTGCTCCCAGCATCATCACAAGCCGCAGGAACTGCACGAAGGCCTCAAGATTATTGGCAACATCCCGGAACTGATGACGGATCGCCTCTCTGGTTTCTGCATCTGAGGTATCCAGATACGCACACACAAACGCATCACGGGCGCTGGTCTGACGAAGCGTTCGGTTGACCTGGCTCAAAAAGCGGTTCACCGCATCCTGGTTGCCCGGCAAAAGCAGATAGTTGTATAGCTCATCGTCACTGACTTCGCAGATCACCCGCTCCTGAAGCAGGGCTGTCACAGTGCGTTCGAATAACGGACTACTCATGGTCTGGCACCTCTTCTGCTTCTGCTATTGCAAGGGAAGGCTGACTGCCATGGCTCACACTGGCGAAGATCCCGGCGTGCCTCCCCTGATTCGCTGAGGTTTCGTAGCTATGAATCCGGCCCTGTTTCAGCGAAATCTTGTTTTCGAAGAATTTGCGCAGACTCCTGTCCAGCTTCGGACATGCAGAAATCATGGTCAGGTTGTTCGCTTCCAGCATATCGGCCAGATGAGAAATGTTGTTCGGGCTGAGTGTTGCCAGTTCATCAATGGGCCAGGTAATACGGGTATTCAGATCCGGACACAGGTAGCGTGTCAGCCCCATGAACACGGTCATGATCGCCAGATACGTCAGGCCAGTTGAGCTGGCAGACAGGAAGTCAGCATCCGTACGGATTACCACCTGCCGATCGTTTTCTTTCATTTCCAGACGCATGTCGATCATCGACTCGACACTTTCTTTCACTTTGGCGTCACTCAGGGTGTCTGTAACCAGTTTAAAACGCCTCAGAATCGCATCGCCCGGCAGTGAACGACGATTCATCTGAATCCATGTTTGCCACTGTTCCACAAACTCCTTCAAAGGCTGCCAGGTTTCGTCTTCATAGACACGAGGCTCCAACACCACCCGAATATCACTCAGGCTCTCGATCTGCTGATCTGTATTGATTTTGCGTTTCAGCAAGCCCGAAACCGCTTTCACCTCACGGGCCATTACTTCCAGACTGTCAAAATACTTCACCAGACTGCCTGCCTCGGAAACAAACTGATCAATCAGTGCATCACGTAGCTGAGGTATGTCGGTATCCAGCAGTTCACGCAGATCCGGAACCCGGGCCAGTTTGAAGCTTTCTTCGTGATCCAGAACCTCGCCGGTCATCTGACTGCGCCGGTAGGCAGACAGCTTCTGCCAGGCCTGCTGGATCTGGGTGTTGTCATACCGGTTCAGTATGGATGTGGCCTGATCAAAGGTGCCAACTACCTCTTTACGCAACTGCTCCAGTTTTTGGTAAGCGCCCTGAAGCTCCTGAGTGAGATCAGCAATGTTGCCCGGAAAGCCTTCAGCGAGGGTTTCACCGGGGAAGTGTCTGAGCACACCTTCGGCGGCGTCCATATGATCCTGAAGCATTTTGACAGCGCTCTGGTGCCCGGCAATTGATACCTTCAGCTTGCTATCCTGTTCCTTCCAGGTTCGCTCGGCTTCATTCCGTTCACGAACCAAAGCCTCGCGCTTTGCACTGGCGTGGCTGGCCTGCTCCGTAAGCGCCTCAACCTTGCTCCATTCCTGTTCGCGCCACTTCCGGTATCCACGCACGAGATCCTCAGACGCAACGATTTTTTCAACCGTCCCTTTAAGTGTGCCTAACGCGTCTCTCGCTTCCTGAACCACCTTCGGATCAATGCCCTCTTCTGACAGGCGCTGATCGTATATCTCGCGCTTTTTGCTGAGGCGGGCTTTATATTCAGACTCCGCCGAGGCAATCAGTTCAGATAACTGGTCGATACTGGACTGAAGCTCCGCCTCCTGCTCCGCCCAATGGCCTCGCACATCCAGCATCTGCTGCTGAAAGCCGGATTCAACGTCCCGGATACCTTCTCCGGTCTGCTCATCGAAGGCCTTCAGCTTACGTTGAACCGCCTCGAGGTCCATGCTGATTGTTGCGACGCGGGCAGCCTGCGCTTCCTTGACTCGCAGACGTACATTGGCAAGCTTGTTCTGGGCGTTATTGCGGGTGCGTTCGACCAGCGAAAACTCTGTTTCCAGCCGGTCGGCAGCTTCAGCACGTTCTTTATAGGCAGCATGCCGGCGCTGGGCATCGCGTTCAGTTTCTGCCCGCAGTTTAATCGCCTCCTGCCGCTCGGCATCGATGCTTCGGCTGCGCTCCTGCAGAGCCTCCTCGGAAGCGGCAAAATCCGGAACCGGTAAAGCATCCAGCGCGAGCTGCCACCCCATCACCGCTGTTTCACCAGCATCCGGATCACGGGTTGGTGCCAGATCCTTTCTGTGCAACAAGGACGGATTAACCACCTTGGCCAGACGGTTACCCCATTCCGGGTCCTGGCTACGTAGCTGCGACAACCAGGTCCCATTCTCAGGGGCGATCTGTTTTTGCAGCTCATTAAATCTGTCTTCCAGCTCCTGGACGTTCACATCCATAAGCTGAACCTGCTCCTGAGCCGCTTTCCAGTCGCGATCCGCCTGATCCCGCTTACGCCCTGCTTCCAGACGATTTTCGTGGGCCTGAGCGACCTGTTCAGAAGCTTCCTCAGAAGCCTGCTCTGCGGAAGCGATTTCCTGCTGCTCGGCCTCGGTCTGCCCGGGATTTTCCCTGAGCGCTGATAAACGGGCCTGTTCGCTGGTAAGTTCCGACCGTTCGAGCGAGCGGGTATCCTTGTATTCGGATACCGCCGTCACTTTGTCTGCTTTGATCGAGTTCAGCTTCAGTTCATAAGCGTGCTTCACAGAGGTAAGTGCGTCTTTAGCTTCCCTCAGGCGCTGCTGGCGCTGAGCCTGCTGTTTCTCGTGCTCATGCTGGATACGTTGCTTCTCAAGATCAAACTCGCCCTCAATGGCGGAAGCCTTACCGGTGAGATGGTCATAATCAGCCTGTGCCGTCGCCAGCCGCTGACGGTAGTCTGCCAGGTTGTCAAAACGCTGGGCCAGATCGGGCAGCCCCTCCGTCTCATACTTTTCGTTCTGCCTGTGCAGGGCGGCGACCTGCCCATCCAGGGACTCAAAATCGGCATTGTGATCGGTGATCTGGCGAGCAAGCTGACGATCCGTCTCTTCAAACTCCGACCGTCGATCGGTTCTCTCTGTTTCAAGCCGCTCCTTTTGTTGACCCAACTCACTCACTTTTTCCCGGGCTTCCTCAACTGTCACGAACAAGTTAGCGACGGTTCTGTCGGCTTGTTCAAGTATCGCCCGGCGCTCTGCGTCTTTTCTCAGGCAGGTGCGGATTTTTTCTTCCTCACCCGCAAAGTCAGAAAGACTCCGTATATCGGCGATCAGATCTTTACGGTCAATAGCCCGGGGTCTTGCATGCTGGTGGATATTCTCGAATTGCGTCTCGCAGATCATGGTCTTGAAGCTGCTCAGAAGCCGGTGCTTGTTCAGCACCACATGAGTGAGCCGTTCAATGTTGGTCATCTGGGTATCGCTGTCACCCAGGCCGAACTCTGCAGCCAGTGCACGAAGGGATCTGGCGTCCGCTGGTAAACGCTTGAGCAGCTTTTGATTGCGCTGAATGATTGCACGGTAATTGGTAATGGTATCGATCATCTTCGAGACGGCTGTGCCTCTCTGGCGCAGAGCGGCAAATACATCGTCTGCACTGGCCCCACCCTGAAGCAGCTCTTTGATCTCTGTTGCAAAGAAGGTCTCTTCGGCAGATCCGGCCACAAAGCGATAACAGGGCTTACCCTGAGCATGACGATACATCACCGCGCAATAAAGCCCTGTATGTCGCCGGTACTCGAAAATAATGAGGCTTTGAAATGTGGGCAGATAGTAGTCCAGAAAGGACAGCTTACCCGACGCTTTAGTGACTATCCGTTCCGGCTCTTCACCAAAGAAGGCCGGAACAAGAGCCAGCACAGACGTTTTACCGGCCCCGTTCACACCACCAAGGTGCGTTCGTTCGCGGCAGTCAATTTTGATGGTTCGTCCCTTCACTTGCTTGAAGGAGTGGTGCAGGACGATGCTTTCCAATCCGTAGCTTACAGTCTCGCCAGACAAACTGATTTCCCCGTAACGGCAGGTCGTTCTTGAAACCAGCAGTATACAGTGAATAGTTCACGGACAAAGCCGACGGCCTGTAATGCCCACCTGACTTAAACAAATGCCAAAATTCAGGCGCAACCAATTGACCTGTCTCGCTCCCATGGTGCATTCTTCCGTTCGCGCTACTGCCTTATCCCTCAAGGAAAATTACAATGAAAAAAATCGCTCTGAACACGCTGACACTCAGCATTTCCCTGGCGCTCGCCAGTACAGCTTTTGCCTCCGACTTTACTGATATGGACCCCGTTACCCTGCGTCTGGCGCACGTGGTCAACGAGCAGGATGGTTTTCATATCGCAGCCGTCAAGTTTCAGGAACTGGTGGCAGAGCGTACAGAAGGAGCGGTGAGCATTGAGCTGTATCCTAACGCTTCTCTGGGTGACGAACGCACCCTGCTGGAAGGCATGCAGATCGGCACTGTTGATATGGGTGTCATCACCAACGGACCTGTAGCGAACTTTGTTGGTGAGATGGCTGTTTTTGAACTGCCATTTTTGTTTCCTTCACCAGAAGCCGCATACGGTGTGCTCGACGGCCCCATCGGCCAGGAACTGCTCGACAAACTCTCAGAGGTTAACCTGAAAGGTCTGGCCTATGCCGAGCGCGGCTTTCGTAACCTGACCAACAGCGAGCGTGAAGTTAACTCACCTGAAGATCTGGACGGTCTGCGCATTCGTGTAATGGAAAACCCGGTGTATGTGGATACGTTCAGGGAACTGGGCGCCAATGCCATCCCCATGGCCTGGACAGAAGCTTTGACCGCCATGCAGCAAGGCACCATTGATGGCCAGGAAAACCCGGTCAACGTAATCCACTCGTTCAAACTGAACGAAACTCAGAATTACATGACCCTTTCGCGGCACACCTATGCCCCTGCAATCTTTGTTATGGGTATGCCTGCGTGGAGCAAACTGCCGGAAGCGGCTCAGGACGTACTGGCCGATGCAGCCCAGGAGGCCGCAGAGCATGAACGCAAAGTAAACGCCGATATGGAATCCGGACAACTGGCGGATCTGCGCAAAGCTGGCATGACGATCAATGACACTCCTGATATCGCGGCATTCCAGTCCGCTGTGGCGCCCATATATGAAAAGTATGGCGAACAGTTCGGTGATTACCTGCCACGCATTCAGGAGGCGCTCAAGTAAGTGTCTGCCACAACTCACCCGCTGTTAAAGCCGCTGAAGCAAATTGAGCACGGACTGGATGCAGTCATCCAGCCCGTGGTCTTTGCAGGTATGGTGGCACTGATCGGGGTAATTACCCTGCAGGTTGTCTCCCGAGTGCTGTTCAGCGCGGTGGGTTGGACCGAAGAGGTCGCCCGCTTTTTGCTGATATGGATCACTTTCCTGGCTGCCACTCTGGCTTTTCAGCGTGGCAGACATATCGCAGTGACGTTTGCCGTTGATGCCCTGCCCGGGCGTCTGCGCCAAGCCACTCACATTATCGCCATCCTCTCGGTAATCGCGTTTATGGTGGCACTGGTGGTGATCGGATATCGCTATATGCAAGTCCAGAGCTTTCAGAAATCTGCCTCTTTGCAGATCTCCATGACCTACGTTTACGCAGTCATTCCACTCAGTGCAGCCGTGATGGGCTGGTATGCCCTGGTTGATTTGGTATCACTGGTGTTGGGCGACAAAGACCCGGAGAAGCCGGCGCTATGACGGCACTACTGTTCGGTCTGTTTTTCTTACTCATGCTCCTGGGCGTGCCCATTGCACTGGCAATAGGCGCCAGTACCATGGTTGCCCTGAGTCAGGCCGGGGTGCCTTTAATGGTAGTCACCCAGCAAATGTTCCAGGGCATCAACTCATTTGCCCTGGTGGCCATCCCCATGTTTATTCTCGCCGGCGACCTGATGGCACAAGGCAAGGTGAGCGAGAGGCTGGTCAACTTTGCCGACTCTCTGTTTGGCTTTCTGCGCGGTGGCTTGTCGGTCGTATCAGTGATGGCCGGGATGTTCTTTGCAGCGATTTCAGGTTCCGGGGCTGCGACTACGGCAGCGGTGGGGTCAAGTCTGGTGCCGGAACTGCGTAAAAAGGGCTACGACCCGGCTTCTGCCGCCAGCCTGATTGCCGCAAGCGGCACCATCGGGGTAGTCATCCCTCCTTCCGTACCCATGATTATCTACGCGGTGATCGCCCAGCAGTCTGTATCAGAGCTGTTCTTGAACGGATTTCTGCCAGGACTCGCCATGGGGCTAGGGTTGATGGCTATTGCTATTACCCAGGCCTACAAGCGCAAGTACCCGAAAGGCACACCGCTTTCCATAACTACCATCTGGCGCACCCTGAAAAGTGCCAGTTGGGGGTTGATGACTCCGGTCATTATTCTGGGGGGAATTTTCTCGGGCATCTTCACGCCCAGTGAGGCAGCTGTGGTTGCGGTCAATTACGCCCTGCTGGTTTCACTCTTCATCTATCGTGATCTCAAGCTGCCCGACGTGTACCGCATTCTGCTTCGCTCAGCGATTACCACCTCGGTGATCATGCTGGTGATAGCTACTTCTGCAGTACTGAGCTGGACTCTATCCAGCTGGCAGGTGCCCGGCGCCATTGCTCAAGCGGTGCTGTCTGTCTCCACCAACCCTTATGTAATCATGCTGCTGATCGTAGGAATAATTCTGCTGACGGGTGTATTCATCGAAACGGCCAGCGCCCTGATCATTCTTACGCCGGTCTTACTCCCACTGGTATTACAGCTGGGGATTGATCCGATTCATTTCGGCCTGGTCATCGTGGTTGGTCTGGCAATAGGCATGATCACTCCTCCGGTGGCAATCAATCTTTATGTGGCCTCGTCTGTCACGGAACTGCCTCTGGAGCGCATTACCCGGGCAATCATTCCCTACTTGCTGGGACTGATCGGCGTGTTGCTGCTGGTAGTGTATGTTCCGATTCTTGCGGGTTGGTCAGGAACCTGAACACAGGCGTCTGAGATGGTCTCAGCTCAGACGCCTGATTCATTACTCCCCGGGGCTCTCAGCCCTGCCTGCTGATAAGTACCCGGCCATCACGAACCGATGCGAGAACCGGTTGCTGACCCAGCAATACTTCATAGGGGTTCTGCCCCTGCAGTACCATACAACGGGCCGGCATGCCTTCTGCAATACCGTACTCCCTGAGGTCCATTGCCGCGGCACCATTGTCGGTGACCAGTTCCAGTGAACGTTCAATCCAGCTCATACCCAGCATATGGCAGCCATGCAGCCCTACATCCAGGGTCCGCAGCATATTGCCGTTGCCCAGGGGATACCAGGGATCACGAATGGAGTCCTGCCCGAATGCCACTTTCAGCCCCGCATCCAGCAATTCTGGAACCCGGGTCAGGCCGCGACGCTTCGGGTATCCGTCAAACCGCCCCTGCAAATGCAGACTTTCGGTCGGCATGGACAGGAAACGCAGGCCTGATTTCTTGAGCAACCGGAAAAGTCGGCTGCAATAGGCATCATTGTATGAACCCATGGCACAGGTATGGCTTGCGGTAACCCGGGAACCATAATCCAGCCGCAATGCCTCGGCCGCCAGAACCTCCAGAAAGCGGGATTCCGGGTCGTCAATTTCATCACAATGAACATCAACAAGCCGGTCATTCTTATGGGCCAGCTCCATCAGCCAGCGCACTGATTCCACGCCGTAGTCCCGGGTAAACTCGAAGTGAGGAATACCGCCAACCACATCCGCGCCCATTCGCACGGACTCTTCCATCAGTTCTTTGCCGTTCCTGAACGACCAGATACCTTCCTGTGGAAAAGCAACAATCTGAAGATCTATTGTGCTGGCAACACGCTCCCGCACTTCCAGCATGGCCTGTAGCGCAGTCAACTGGGGGTCTGTTACATCCACATGAGTACGGACATACTGAATGCCCTGACCGGCAAAGAGTTTAAGGGTTCGCTCGGCCCGCTCAATAACATCTTCGCGGGTCAGCATAGCCTTGCGCTCAGCCCAGCACTCAATCCCTTCGAACAGAGTCCCACTCTTGTTCCACCGGGGCTCCCCTGCAGTCATCGCAGCGTCCAGATGGATATGTGGCTCTACAAAAGGCGGGGCCACGAGATTGCCAGCCGCATCGAGATCACTCTCACGTGCCTCATCAAATCCAGTCTGAGCCGAAATATCGGAAAACCGGCCGTTGGCAATGGAAATCCGGTATAACCCTTCGCGACCCTGAAGCCGGGCATTGATAATAGTATTCAATGAATGATTCATTACATCTCCTCATGAATTTCTGTCAGCCCGGATTACTGCGTCAGCAGGTGAGCCAGTAGCAAGTCTTTGAAATTTTTGGCTGTACCCTTATCCCCGGACACTTCTCCGGCCAGTCGGTGCATCCGGTTCCGGACAGTATTACGATGACATCCCAGTGCTTCAGCCATTGCACACTGATTGCCGCGGTGAGTGAGCCAGGCACCCAGAATATCGGATGACTCAGCAAGCAGGTTGCCCACCCCGGGCAGGCATCGCTGAATCATTGCTTCAACCTCGCGAGACCCTGCCAGACTCACCAGAGATTCCGCCAATGAGTCCGCCCGGGCTCTGCTGCCCACCCGTTCCGACGTGACAACCGCCCGGCTGATGATCTCGGTAACCTCGACCATCGGAAGGGAGTAAGGCTGCTCAAACAGCGGCAGGGCGAGTTCATCCGCTAACTGATTCAGCACCCTGGGTAACTGGCCGATGTATGCATCACCGGTGAGCACCACAAGACCCGAAATGCCGCACTCCTTGCCCTCGTACAGACACTCGGCCAGGTTCTCAGGATTGCGCTGCCGGCCAATACCGGTTACGAAGACCAGCTCCCCACCCTTAACCCACGGCCGAAACGACCGGTTTTCCGCGAGGTAAGGCCAGCGCACTTCATTGTCTCCGCCACAGTGCCCGCCCCGAAGCGTGATAGATTCAAGGCCAGCGAGTTCCGGTATATCCCGGCAACGCAACACCATTCAGACAGCCCCCATTACCTGAGCTCTCCGTTCACGAACCCCATCACTGATCAACAGAACCAGCCCGAAACTGCCGCCGGCCACCACAACCCCGATAATGGGTGCAATCCAGGGTGAGGTGTAAGCTGCAGCAGACCCAATGGCATAAGCCGCCAGCCCAGGCACGTTGAATGCAGGCAGTTTTGTCTGCGCCAGGTCCGGGTATTGCCGTTTGTAGCCAATAAAATAACTGGCCATGATCACACCACCGATAGGTGGAATAAATGTGCCCAGGAGAACCAGGAACGGAATCAGCCATTCGTACATCCCCAGTACAGCCAGAGTAGTACCAATAGCCGCGCCGCCTACTGTTACCAGTTTTCGCCGGCGGGTACGGAGCATGTTGCAGCCGGCAACAGCGAAGTTGTAAACCGTATTATCCTGCGTCGTCCAGAGATTGAGAAACAGCATCAGAATACCGAGTGTTGCCAGCCCCTGGGCCACCATGATATCGACGATATCGGCTTGCTGATAAACAAGCGCACCAAAAGCACCAATCAAGGTCATCAATCCGTTACCGAGGAAAAATGCCAGCAACGTAGCAATTACAGCGGTCTTTCCACTGCGGGCGAAACGCGTCCAGTTAGTAGCCTGGGTTCCGCCACTAACGAAGGTACCAAACACCAGAGTAATGGCCGCAGCCACCGTCATATCCTCTGAAGGCGTAATCGCAAGCAGGCCGGAGAGACCACCGGCATCGGACGTTGCAATGGTCATGCTCACTGCAACCAGGATGATCATCGCAGGCACCGCAAACCGTGAGAGCAGCTCCAGACCGCGGTAGCCTATGAAAGCCGTAATACAGAAGCCGAACCCGAATAACACCATCAAAGGCGTGGTCCAGCTTTCAGGCAGACCAGTCAGTTTAACCAGCAGAATAGCCATGGTAGCTGTGCCCCACGCGTACCAGCCAATTTGTGTAAAGCCCAGAATAATATCCGAGAGCTTGCTACCAATTTCCCCGAAGGTGAAACGGCTCATCAGGGCGGTATTCAGACCGGTTTTCGCTGCAATATAACCAAGTACGGCGGCGTAGATTCCCAGCAGCAGGTTACCTGCGCCCAGAACGAGCAGCATTGTGGAAAAATCGAAGGCCACACCTACGGAACCGCCAGCCCACATAGTCGCCGTAAAGAAAGTGAAACCAAGTAAAACAAAACCCATGGACCAGAGGCTTTTGCGCTGGTCCATGGGAACCGGACTCAGAGGGTAGTCCTGCTCCTGGGGGGTTGTTCGGGATGTCATCGTGATTTCTCCGTTTGGTGTAGACACAAGGAGAACTCGCAACCTTCGTGCCATACCCTCACAGAAGCCTTCAGGGTTTAGCCGAATCCATGCTGAACATGTGCATTTTGCACAAACGCACCCATAAGAAACTCTGAAGTCCCCGCCTACTGTCTCATTTTAGTGCAAAAATGCACACCCTACCCCACGATGGTGCAGGCAGCCCCAACACGAATCAGGGTTTAAGTGCGAGATATAAAGACGGGCAGCGAAGAGCCAGAAAGGACTCAGTATGTCCAGGTCAGAGACAGAGTGCCGAAGCTGAAACTGTCTTTGTTGGATTGCTCTTCACCAGAGGTAGCGCGGATGACCAGGCCGGTCTGGAAATTCTGCCATTGCCAGGTAGCGCCGATACCTGCCTGGCCCAGCAACAGACTCTCTTTAAACTGATAGGGGCCTGCGTTGTCTTTCAGATAGGAATAGGGAACATATTCCAGGCCCATGCCAATGAACACAGACCAACCCTCCCCTGCATCACTTAATGCTGACGGTAACCCAACCGTGCTGGAGGTTCCCGCGTAGTCGGGTACAAAGTTCACTGGCAGATATTTACCCATTCGCCATACCCCACCCACGCTTGCGCTGGTCAGAAAGCTGGAAGCCGTTGCGGAACCAACCCATGCCAGTTCGTGCTCCAGCTCACCCTTGCTGCCACTTCGCCATAGTTTTCGGGCATGGGTGGCTTGCACACCGCCAACAACGTCCGTACCCAGCTGCTTATCCCAACCCCTGGGCTTTTCGCTGCCGGTAAGCTTGTGGACCCATTTTTGCGAGGCACCAGCCCCGCTTTCCGGGCCGACCACACCAATATGAATGCCATAACCCGTAATTGTTTCTTCATCCCAACTCCAGACAGCACTGCTCAGGGCCAGATAACCAGCATAGGGAAGATCATTCAGGAGCGGCTCCTCACGAGAAATATCAGCGGGGGTAACCATGAGCTGTCGAAGACTGAAGGCTACGGCCTGATCCTGACTTTTCGGACTAACCCCCGGAAATGCCTCAAACCACTCACCCACCGCACGTGAAATCCTGGCCGAGCCAGACTCATCATCGCTGGACGGTGACGTTAAATAGGACAAGCGTACGCCATTGGTGTAGCCCTGATCCAACCCCAGGATCAGGTCATTATCCCAGGAAATATTGAAGGTATCCGCCAGGGCGCTACCAGAGAGAAAAGCAGCCAGCAACAACGCCTGCAAAGAAGCACGTACCAGAAAAACGCAAACAGACATTGGGTTCTACCCCGCCCCACAAACAGTTATAAAACAACGGATAGCTATTGCTACAGACCAGCGACTCTACGTCGCATTCCGGGATTATGGAACCTGTTTTCACAAGAGTCCGCAGTAACGAAGCAAACCGCGGAAATCACCAAGGTGTCACAGCACGCTCTTCGCTCACCACATTTGCGGCGACAGCCTTCGTATTGTTACTCCGCGAATTGCAGGTCATAGAGTTATCCCCTTAAACCAGTCATTTCCTTACGCTTCGTTTTTTCCTAATCACTACCCCATCCAAAGACTGGTTTCTTAACTGCCGCGACGATGTGAAGCTGATCCGCAACTATCTATTCCCAATGAGTTACGAGACTATGCCCACTCATACACGTATCCGTATGTTCAACACCAAAGACACCTACCCAAACCAGTCTCTGGACAATGATCTCTGCCAGGCTGTGCGTGCCGGCAATACCGTTTATGTCCGTGGCCAGGTCGGTACCGATTTTGAGGGCAATCTGGTCGGCCTCGGCGACCCGCGGGCGCAGGCCGAACAAGCAATGAAAAACCTCAAGCAATTGCTGGAAGAGGCCGGCTCCGACCTCTCCCATATCGTCAAGACGACCACCTATCTCACCGATGCCCGCTTTCGCGAACCCGTTTATAAAGAGGTCGGCAAATGGCTCAAGGGCGTGTTCCCGATCTCGACAGGGCTCGTGGTATCAGCTCTGGGCCAGCCTCAATGGTTGATGGAAATCGACGTAATCGCAGTAATCCCTGATGACGAATCCACCGTTTAACAATACCGGAGCTACCATGGCCATTGCACAGGCACACGACTTCGCGACTGCTGATACGCTACTGTCCGAACCACGCCCCAATATTGCCGTCCGGCTGGACGGCGTGCTGAAACGTTTTGGCGATTCCATTGCACTGCAAAAAGTATCTCTGAAAATTCAGGAGGGTGAATTCATCACGCTGCTGGGTCCGTCCGGATGCGGAAAAACCACTCTGCTCAACCTGATTGCAGGCTTTGCTGAAGCTGATACCGGCGAAATTTTCATCGACAACCAGCTGGTCACCGATACACCGCCCTATCAGCGTGAGATCGGCATAGTGTTTCAGAATTATGCGCTGTTCCCACACATGAGCGTCACCAAAAACGTGGGGTATGGGTTGCGCATGCGTGGCATGCCCAAGGCGGAGATCAGTCAGCGAACCGCCGAAGCACTGGCACTGGTCAAACTTGAAGGCTACGGCGAGCGCAAGCCCAGTGAGCTGTCCGGCGGTCAGCAGCAACGCGTCGCTCTGGCCCGTGCGCTGGTTATCCGGCCCAAGGTACTGCTGCTGGATGAGCCCTTCTCCGCTCTGGACAAGAATCTGCGGCTATCGATGCAGATCGAGTTGAAGGAGATACAGAGAAAGCTCGGCGTAACCACCGTATTCGTAACCCACGACCAAAGCGAAGCCCTGAGCATGAGCGATCGGGTTGTGGTCATGTCTGCCGGGCATATTCGCCAGATCGGCGACCCCGATACCATCTATCGTCGTCCTGAGGACCCGTTCGTGGCAAGCTTCGTTGGCGACGTCAATATTCTGCCCGGGCGTTACTTGAGCCATGACGATCAGGCCACTCTGGAAATCAGCGGCAACTCCCTTCGTCTTCCCAAGGAACGGGTACAGGCCAAGGTAGGTGACCGCCTCGACATCCATGTGCGTCCGGAAAACATCCAGCTTGATAACCTCGGCCCTCTCTCTCTCTTGAGCGCAACGGTAGTGACCCATGCTTTCCAGGGTGACCATGTGGATATCCATCTGCATGTTCCCGCGTTGGGAGACGCCCGCCTGTTTGTACGCCAGTCCGGTCTTAACGCCCTAAGCCGCTGGCCGGTCGGCGCTGTCGCCGGGTTAACTTTTGATGACGAAGGCGTCTGCGCCTTCACCGCCGCCGACCAAACCTGAAACGGAGCCTTACCAGCCATGATCCAACGCCCCGAAACCATGGATGCCGTCGTTGCCCGCGAGCCCGGCGGGCCAGAGGTTCTGCATTCAGTTAAACGCCCTCTGCCACAACCGCTGGCTGATGAGGTGCTGATCCAGGTCGCCGGTGCCGGTATCAACCGCCCGGATCTGATGCAACGCGCAGGTATGCCACCGCCTCCCGGTGCCACTGATATTCTGGGCCTGGAAGCAGCAGGTATCGTTGCCGCAGTCGGTGCGGATGTCACTGATTTCGCGCCGGGCGATGCTGTAATGGCACTTCTCAGCGGTGGCGGCTACGCCGGCTTTTGCACAGCCAAGGCTGCGCACTGCCTGCCAGTACCGGAAAACCTGCCACTGGAGGTCGCAGCTGGCGTACCGGAAGCCGCCTTCACTGTCTGGCACAACCTGTTTGAGCTTGGCCGCCTGAAAGCCGGCGATACGCTGCTGATCCACGGCGCCGCGAGCGGCGTTGGCAGCTTCGCAATTCAGTGTGCGCACGCCGCCGGAGCCAGGGTGATTGCCAGCGCAGGAGGTGATCAGAAGATCGCCGCGCTTAAAGAGCTGGGCGTCTGGCGAACGGTCGACCGCTATCAGGAAGACTTTGTCGCAGTGGTAGCTGAATGTACCGAAGGCCGCGGCGTCGATGTTGTGCTGGATAACGTCGGCGGCAGCTACGTAGCCCGCAACCTCGCCTCAATGGCTCCAGGCGGTCGCCATGTCAGCCTGTCATTTCTGCTGGGCGCCAATGTCGAGGTGGATCTGCTTCAGGTGATGCAGAAGGGGCTGACGCTCACATCCTCAACCTTGCGCCCAAAAAGCGATCAGGAAAAAGCCCGGCTGGCCACCGCCATTCGCGAGCATATTCTGCCCTGGCTCGCATCGGGCAAGGTACGCCCGCTGATCCATGTTCAACTGCCACTGAATCAGGTCGTAGAGGCCCACAGGATACTCGAAGATAACGCCAATATCGGCAAAGTGCTGCTGACGATGTCGCCTCACTAGCTCATCCCCACAGACGGCCCGTCATGGAGCTTTCATGTTTCAATTATATTACGCATCAACCTCTCCCTATGTTCGCAAGGTGATGGCCGCCGCCCATTGCCTGGGACTTACCGTTCAGATCGAAAAACTCGAATCTGCGGCAAACCCGGTCAAACGTGATGACCGTATCGCCCGGTTCAATCCGCTCGCCAAGGTCCCAGCCATGTGCACGGATGATGGCACCCTGCTCTACGACAGCCGCGTGATATGTGAATATCTCGATGCCCAGAGTGGCCACACACTGATACCGGCCGATGGGAGTGCACGCTGGAGTTGTCTCACCCGGCAGGCGCTGGGCGATGGCCTTCTGGATGCGGCGCTTCTGGCACGCTATGAGCTGACCCTGCGCCCGGAGGAAAAACAGTGGGAGGTATGGCGCCAGGCTCAGCTGTCCAGGATCGATGCTGCGCTGGCCGAGATCAACATCCAGGCGCCGCAACTAAGCCGTACACCCGATGATCTCGGACTGATCACACTCGGCTGCGCTTTGGGCTATCTGGACTTCCGCTTTCCCGGGATGGACTGGCGCGCCCTCTATCCGCAAGCCGCTGAATGGTTTGCGGAATTTGATGAGCACCCTGCCATGCTCGAAACCCGTCCATTTACCTGATTGATGGAGGCACAATGAGCCCTACCGTATTCTTTCTCAATGGCCCCAATGCCAACCTTTATGGCCTGGACAAGAACGGCACCTATGGCAGCGAAAGCTTTGCCAGCATCGAAACCGGATGCCTGCACCATGCTGAGAATCTTGGCCTGGAGCTGAAGTTTCGCCAGAGCAATCACGAGGGCGTGCTGGTGGACTGGATTCAGGAGGCACGCCAGTCGGCAGATGCCATCATCATAAATGCGGCCGGTCTGACTTACAGCTCGGTTCCCATACTGGATGCCCTGCTTGCATTTGAGGGCCCCATTATCGAGACCCACATGAGCAATATCTGGAAACGCGAGAGCTTCCGCCACCACTCCTATATATCCAAAGCGGCCACCGGCGTGATCGCCGGTCTCGGAGCACAAGGTTACCGCATGGCTCTGAGCGCCGTAGCCGAGCTGCTGGATGAGGCTTCATCATGATCCCGACGCTGGTATTCTATAGCCAGGTCGATAGTTTCGATGACTGGAAAGCCCTGCTGGCACCGCGGTTGCCGGAGCTGCGTATCTGCCTCCCGGAGGAGGTAGAAGATCCCGACAGCGTGCATTATGTATTGGCGTGGAAGCCGCCTCAGGGCTTCTTTGTGCAGTACCCGAATCTGAAACTGCTGGTTAACCTCGGCGCCGGTGTTGACTCGCTGGTCAACCGCGACGACCTGCCGGCAGTACCTATCACGCGCATATCCGACCCCGATATGAGCCGAATGATGGCCAGCTATGTGCTGTTTGCCGTGCTGCGCCATGCACGCGACATACCTGCCTTCGAGCGCGCCCAGCGCGAACGCCGCTGGCACTACCTGCACCCGCGCCTGCCGGAAAGTGTGCGTGTTGGCATACTAGGGCTTGGCGAGCTGGGTACCTTTGCGGCCAAAGAGCTGTCTCGCCAGGGGTTTGATGTACGCGGGTGGTCACGTTCACCCAGACAACTGGAGAATGTCACCTGCGTATATGGAATGGAGAGCCTGAACGAATTTCTCGCCAGCAGCGACATTCTGGTGGTGATGTTACCGCTAACGGCACAGACCAGAGGTCTGCTGAATGCAGACAGGCTGGCGCACCTGCCCCGGGGTTGCAGCTTTATTAACGTCGCCCGCGGCGCACTGGTCGATCAGCAGGCACTGACCTCGGCACTCGCCAGCGGTCAGATCGGTGAAGCCACTCTGGACGTGTTCGACCGCGAGCCGCTACCACCGGAAGATCCGCTCTGGGCCATGGAGAATGTGCTTATCACGCCGCACCTCGCATCAGTCGCCATTCCTGCGTCAGCTGCACAACAGATCGCTGACAATATTCAGCGGCTGGATCGCGGTGAACCCGTGTTGCACCAGGTCGATCCAGCCCGCGGTTATTAAACGAATCAGGCCACGCCCTTCAGCGATCGAACCGTATGAGGATCAAAGAAACTGGGCGCGGCCATTCCCGGAATGTACTGCTCGGAAACAAACATGCGGCAGCGCTCAGCGAAGGTGCTCACCACCCGTGACAACTGAACATTCTTCAACGTCACATAGCCCAATCGCAACGACTGATGATCACCGGCCAGGCGCACGCGGATCAGCCGCTTGCCATCCTGAGACAGGTTAGCCTTGGGACGAACATTCGCAATGCTGTAGCCCACGCCGTTGGCTACCATCGCCCGTATCACCTCCAGGTTACTCGACCTCATGACGATATTCGGCGTCACCCCAGCCTGGCGGAACAGACTGAGGAAATAGTCACGGCTGCAGGGAATATCCAGCAACACCATCGGATGTGTCTCAAGATCGTTCATTGTCACCGCCGACAGATTTGCCAGCGGATGATGTTCTCCGACCATCACATACGGCGGTAACCGGGCCAGAGGATGAAACTCAATATCATCACTGGAGGCAAGGTCATAGGTCAGGACGATATCCACCTCGGCATTGCGCAGTCTGGACAACAGCTCCTCGTGATCACCTTCAGCCTGGCTGATGCGAACACCGGGGAACGCACGTCCAAAACCGAATACCAGCTCCGGCGTCAGCATTGGTGCCAGTGATGACATGCAGCCCACTCGCAACGGACCACGCACCGTGTTCAGCGATTCCGACGCAATGGTATAGAGATTAGTCATCTGATCCAGAATTGTCTTGGCTTCTTTCACGATCTCCCGGCCGATCAACGTCAGTGAAATGCCTTGAGCATGGTGACGGACAAACAACTGCACTCCCAGTTCTGATTCGATATGAGTGATGGCCGCCGAGATCGACGGTGAGGAAACATGGATACGTTCCGACGCACCCTGAATACTTCCCGCTTCACCTGAGGCGACAAAGTATTCGAGCTGCCTCTGAGTTATTCGACTGAGCATAACGGAACTCCATAAAAAAGCGATGCAATACATACACGCTGGCATATATTTTCAAAAGTCCAAAGCAAGGATCACGCCATCGATCATGCCCTCTGGCCAGCACCTGCTCACTGCCTATAAGGATTAACAGAAACCCCGCCAAACAGCAGCAAATGGCTGCGTCAGGAATTCCGACGCAGAAGAACGGCAAAGGCTGTTTTACCCACCGCCCCCGTCATTACATTATTGATCCGCATCAAGACACATTGATCCATGCCCCATAGCAGGGCGATGAACATCAGTAGAGAGCAGGAACTGCACAGTCAGACAATCTTCTCTTTGCAGCAGACCTATAACGCTAAACGTTGTACCACCCATTAGGAGTAACAACATGCTACGTAAAACCATTGCACTGTCCCTGTTGAGCGCCAGCCTGATAGCAACAAACGCCAATGCAGCCGACAAGCTCATCGTCAGCACATGGGGAGGAAGCTTCAAGGATCTGATCGATAAAGCCATTGGTCAGGAGTTCACAAAGCAGACCGGTGTTGAGGTCGAATATGTCACAGGTGGCACTATCGACCGGCTGAACAAGGCCAAACTGGCAGGCACCGCCGAGAGCGATGTCACATTCACCACCTCACATGTGGGCTGGCTATACACCAATGATGGCCTGTTTGAAAAACTGGACATGAGCAGGATCCCCAACGCCAGTCACCTGGTGGACCAGGCCAGACTCAGCCCGAGCCATATCGGCGTCTGGGGTTATGTCTATACCATCGGCTACCGCCCGGACATGGTGCCTGAAGGCATCACCTTCGACAGCTGGAACGACCTGTGGAGCCCGGAACTGGAAGGTATGATCGCCTTCCCGGACTGGGATCCAAGCCACATCATTGCCGTATCCGCCAAGCTGTCAGGTACAGATGCCGAGCATTGGGAACAGGGGCAGGACAAGCTCAAAGCACTGGTTCCCAATATAAAAGCTTTCTACACCAATGATGCCAACAGCCAGCAACTGATCGCCACCGGCGAAACTTCTGTACAGCTGCTGCTGTCGATGAACGCCTACCACATGATGGACGAAGGTGTGGACATCAAGCTGGCAATACCCAAGGAAGGCGCGGTACTTGGTGTCGATGCCATGGGTATCAACAAGGGCACAGAACAGGCCGACCTCGCGTACCAGTTCATGAATATCGCGCTGTCCCCGGAAGTTCAGGCCAACATCGCCAGAATCAACCGCGGCAGTCCGGTTGTTGACAATGCAAAAGTGGATCCCGAGATCGCCAAGCTACCGGGCATGCTGACCACCGCAGATCAGTGGGGAGCCACTCTGGACACCGACGCCAGGCTGCGGGCTGAAAAGACCGCCGAATGGCGCAAGTGGTTCTCAGAAAACATTATGGCGCACTGAGCGCCGGATTCGGCGCGGGGCCTGGCCTCGCGCCCTTTCCACAGTAACCCCATATTTCAGCAGCCATACCTGATGGCCTTTGTTCTTACGGAAGCCCCATGACTCAAAGACCCGCTTTTGTCCCCTGGTTCGTGCTACCTTCGGTTCTGACAGCACTCGGCCTGATGGTCGCGATGCTGACCGTACTTCAGTACAGCATACGCGCACATATTCCCGGTTCACTGGACGTTGGCGGCTATACCCTCGACAACTTTCAGGACCTGTACAAAAGCATCTATATCAACGCTTTTGTTACTACGGCCTGGCTCAGTATCAAAACGGCATTTTTCGGGCTTCTGCTCAGTTACCCACTGGCCTATGCCCTGGTACGAACACGCTCCGGCTGGATGAAATCCACCATCCTGATCATCGCCATCACCCCGCTGTTCCTCGGTGAGGTGGTACGCACCTACTCCTGGATTATCGTGCTGGGCAACAGCGGATTCATCAATAGCGCCCTGCTTGCCATTGGCCTGATCGAAAAGCCTCTACAACTGATGTTCACCCAGACCGGCGTAGTATTGGCTCTGGTTCACGTCACCATGCCCATAATGGTGCTGATGCTGGCGACCGGACTTTCCCACATAGATCCGGCCTACCGGCGGGCTGCCACCAGCCTGGGCGCCGGCCCCGTTCGCGCCTTTCTGACCATCACCCTGCCGCTGTCACTTCCCGGCATTGTCGCCAGCCTTACCACTGCCTTCGCCTGGACCTTCAGCGCCTTTGCCACACCACAACTGATCGGTGGCGGCAAAGTCAGCACCGTTGCCACACTGGTGTATCAGCTCGGCTTTTCATCTCTGAACTTCCCGTTTGCCGCTGCACTGAGCATCGTCGGCCTGATACTAACCGTTCTGCTGCTGGCCACATTCAAATGGATGACCCACTCACTGCAACGTGTAGGAGCCCACTGATATGACCGGATCACAATACGAAAAATGGCTGGGAATTTCTGGCCGCCTGCTCGTGGTACTGATTCTGGCGTTCGTGTTACTTCCAACGGTGGTCGTAACACTCTCCTCGTTCAGCAGCACATCCGTACTCTTCTTCCCGCCCAAGGGCTGGTCTCTGCGCTGGTTCGAGCGGGCAGTGAGTTACAACGACTTCAAACAGGGGTTTTACGCGGGACTGATCGTCACCGCCTGGGCATCGACTCTTGCTGTGGTGATAGGCACCACCCTGGCCATTGCCATTACCCGCTATGAATTCCGCTGCAAGCGCATGCTCGAAGCAGTACTGCTGTCACCGCTGTTCATACCTCATTTCACTATTGGTCTGGGACTACTGATGCTGGTCGCTCAGCTCGACCTGGGGCGCGGATACCCACTAGTGATCTTCTGTCATATCGTGCTGGTACTGCCGTTTGTATTGCGCAGCCTGTTTGTGTCGCTACACAATCTGGAGCTGCGCCTTGAGCATGCCGCAGCCAGCCTGGGCGCATCACCGTTGCGAGTGGTGTGGACGGTGACCATACCACTGATGATTCCCGGACTCTTCGGTGGCTGGCTCTTTGCTGCAATCCTGTCATTCAACGAATTCACCGCGTCGATGTTCGTGACTACACAGGCAACACAGACCCTGCCGGTAGCCATGTACAACTACGTGCGCGAATTTGCCGACCCGACCCTGGCCGCGATTTCAGTTATCTACATTGCAGTCACTGCCACTCTGCTGATCCTGGCCAATCGCTTTTTAGGCCTGGGACGGGTGCTGAATGTGGAGGCATCACGCTGAGGCAGAGGAGCAGCTGCACTTCGGTCAATTGTTTTGATCCCCCCGGCGCCATAGCCATACCAGTGGCGCTCAAACGGAATAGAAAAGGATAGACAGATATGACTTTCTCAATCGTCGGGCGATGCGCAAAGACAGGACAACTCGGTATTGCTATCAGCTCATCCAGCATTGCCGTGGGTGCTCGATGCCCCTGGCTCAGCAGCGGTGTCGGCGCCGTTTCCACACAGAACATCACCCTGCCGTCGCTGGGTACGGACGTGCTCCAACTACTGAAACAGGGTCTGTCCCCCGAACAGGCCCTGAGCAAGGCTATTTCCTGCGATGCTTACAGCGCTTACCGGCAGGTAACGGTACTTGACCATCACGGCAATACCGCTCACTTCAGTGGCAGCGAAACACTGGGATGCCACGCCGCCGTTGAAGGAACACAATGCGTTGGTGCCGGCAACATACTGGCGAACGAAAACGTCATCAGCACGCTGGTAGAAACCTTTGAAAACAGCGAGGGCGATCTGGGAGACCGGCTGATCGCGGCCATGCAGGCAGCGGCTTCAGCCGGGGGCGAAGCTGGCCCCGTGCACTCCGCCGCGATGATGATCGTAGATGAGGTCGAATGGCCGGTGGTCAATCTGCGTGTGGATTGGGCAGATGAAAACCCCATTGGTGCACTGTCCCAGCTCTGGGACGACTACAAACCGCAGATGCAAGACTATATCACTCGTGCCCTGGATCCTACCGAGGCCCCCGGTTACGGTGTTCCAGGAGCGGTATAAATGAACAGCAAAGATATTTTGTCGAAGCTTATCGCATTCGATACCACCAGCCGCGAGTCCAATCTGAAACTGATCGGGTTCGTTCAGGACTACCTTGATCAACTCGGAGTGTCCTGCGAACTGATCTTCAACGAGGAACGTAGCAAGGCAAACCTGTTTGCGACGCTGGGGCCGGACGACCGACCGGGAATCGTACTGTCTGGTCACACCGATGTGGTACCGGCAGATGGGCAGAACTGGTCTTTCGAACCCTTCAGACTCAGCGAACATGAAGGCAGGCTTTACGGCCGTGGCACAGCCGACATGAAAAGCTATATTGCATGCGTGCTCGCCGCCGTCCCCGGGATGCTTGATGACGGTCCGCTCAAGGTGCCCGTACACATCGCTCTATCCTACGACGAAGAGGTGGGATGTCTGGGGGTCCGCAGTTTGCTGGAGACACTGGAGCAGCGCACCAATCGACCGAAACTGTGCATCATCGGCGAACCCACCGAACTGAAACCGGTACTCGGCCACAAGGGCAAGCTGGCAATGCGTTGTGACGTCCATGGTGCGGCCTGCCACTCGGCCTACGCACCCGAAGGCGTCAATGCTATCGAGAATGCTGCCGACCTCATCGGCGAGCTAAAACGCATTGGCACTGAACTTCGCAATCCGGAGCTGTGCGATTCCCGCTTTGATCCGCCATTCACTACAGTGCAGACCGGAGTCATCAGCGGCGGCAAAGCACTGAACATCGTCCCCGACAATTGTCGTTTCGACTTCGAGATACGCGCTCTTCCTGCGCAAAACCCCAAAGAGGTTGCGCAAAAGCTGGAGCAATACGCCCTTGAACAGGTGTTGCCGAAAATGCATGCAGTGGATGCCAGCACCGATATTCAGTTTTCGGAGCTGTCATCCTATCCAGGACTGGTCACCAGTGCTGAAAGCGATGCAGCCAGCCTGGTTGCCGAAATCTGTGAATCCGGGGAGTTCTCCACCGTTGCCTTCGGTACCGAGGGTGGACTCTATGATGCGATCGGCATCCCCACGGTAATCTGCGGCCCGGGCAGTATGGATCAAGGGCATAAGCCAGACGAATTCATCACCATAGAACAACTTGAAGCCTGTGACGCGATGCTGGCACGCCTGACCAAACTGCTGCGTGCCTGATCTGTCCCAATCAAATATTCACCCTCCGCTGAACGGACAAAATGAACGGCGCCTTTAAGGCTGTCGACCTTTCGAACTGCCACAGAAACCGGAAAATCACGGTTTGTTTTTTCCTAAGCTCTGGCTTCGAATTGCATGATGTTCAACAGCGGCGGCTTTGCTCAGACTTTACCTGTCGATGCGAGATGTATTCTGAGTGACCGGCCTTTCCGAACGGCTGGCGATACAGAACACATCGGCCAAATAGTCAGGAGCAACCACCTTTAGGATATTCACATGTCAGTGGAAAAAATTAACACCTTAGTGATCGGTGCAGGACAAGCGGGAATTGCCATGAGCGAACACCTGTCCCAGATGGACGTGCCCCACGTGGTACTTGAGCGCAGCCGGATCGCGGAACGCTGGCGCTCAGAGCGTTGGGATTCACTGGTAGCTAATGGTCCCGCCTGGCATGACCGCTTTCCCGGTCTGAAATTTGAAGGAGTGGATCCGGAGGCATTTCCACCGAAAGAGCGAGTGGCGGATTACTTTGAAGACTACGCGAGAATGCTGAACGCTCCTATTCGCACCGGCGTAAATGTCACAAAGGTTGTGCACAACGAGGGTCGCCCCGGCTTCACCGTAACCACCTCAGAGGGCGTTTTCGAAGCCGACAATGTGGTGGCCGCCACTGGCCCGTTCCAGCGCCCCAGATACCCGAATATCATTCCCGAGAGCAGCGGCATCCATCAGCTGCATTCCTCCAGCTACAAAAACCCGGGGCAACTGCCCGAAGGTGCCGTGCTGGTTGTGGGAGCAGGTGCCTCCGGCACTCAGATCGCTGAAGAGTTGCGGCAGTCCGGCAAGAAAGTCTACCTCTCTATCGGCGAGCACTACCGGCCGCCCCGCTCTTACCGTGGCCGAGACTATGTCTGGTGGCTCGGAGCCCTTGGACTATGGGATGAAGTCAAGATCACACCGAAAAAACAGCATGTGGCATTTGCAGTCAGCGGCTACGAAGGTGGCCGCACCGTGGACTTCCGCCGACTGGCTCAAATGGGCGTCAACCTGGTGGGAATTACCAAGTCCTGGAACGAGGGCGTGCTGGAATTCCGGGATGGCCTGACAAAGAATATCGCCGAAGGTGACGAGGCCTATTTTGATGTTCTGCGTGAGGCCGATGCCTACATCGAACAGAACGGGCTGTCCTTCCCGCCAGAACCTGAAGCCTGGGAACTGCTGCCAGATCCGGACTGCCTCAAGCAGCCTGTTCTTAGCCTTAACGTAGAAGAAGCCGGCATCACGACCGTTCTTTGGGCTACAGGCTTCGAGTTTGATTACAGTTGGCTGCAGGTGAACGCGTTCGATAACAACGGGCAGCCATTTCACAAACGTGGCATCAGCGCAGAAAGTGGTATCTACTTCCTCGGCCTGCCGAACCTCGTCAACCGCGCCTCCTCATTTATTTACGGAGTCTGGCATGACGCAAAATACATCGCCGACCATATCGTCATTCAAAACGGTTACATGAATTACGAGAAGCCTTGATATCCCAATAAAGGTGATAGCACCAGCCCGTCAAACACAAGCCGCTTTATCCGCATGATCTGGCGGCTTGTTTTTATCCACGCTTCAAAAGGTAGCGCCAATTTATGGCTGAGATCACCTGTATTGAAGACCTGCGAGTGCTGGCGAAAAAGCGCGTGCCACGCATGTTCTATGACTATGTCGATGGTGGTTCCTGGACCGAATCCACTTACCGTGCCAACGAGACGGATTTTCAACACATCAGGTTTAGGCAACGCGTGGCTTGCGACATCACCCGGCGCACGACCGAAACCACTATGCTTGGCCAACCGGTAGCCATGCCCGTTGCCATTGCACCAACCGGCCTGACCGGAATGCAGCATGCCGATGGCGAAATGCTGGCTGCACGGGCAGCAAAGACCTTCGGCATCCCCTTCACCCTCTCGACCATGAGCATCTGCTCTATCGAAGCAGTCTCTGCAGCAACGGGATTACACCCCTTCTGGTTTCAGGTGTACGTCACCCGGGATCGCAGCTTTACCGCCGACCTGATTGAGCGCGCCCGCCGTGCCCACTGCTCTGCGCTGATGGTAACCATGGATCTACAGGTGTTCGGGCAACGGCACAAAGACATCAGGAACGGGCTCTCCGTGCCACCAAAACCCACACTGGGCAACATCCTGAACATCGCCACCAAATTGCGCTGGTGTATTGGCATGCTGGGCACAAAAAATCGTCAGTTTGGTAATATCCTCGGTCACGCCAAAGGCGTCGACAGTATCTCCTCACTGGTAGACTGGACCAAAGAGCAGTTTGATCCCACCCTGTCCTGGCAGGATGTGGAATGGATCAAAAAACGCTGGGGCGGCAAGCTGATCGTCAAGGGTATTCTCGACCCCGAAGATGCCCGGCGCGCAGTTGAAGCCGGTGCCGATGCAATCGTTGTTTCCAACCATGGAGGCCGACAACTGGACGGCGCACCGTCCTCCATCACCGCATTACCCGCTATTGTCGATGCGGTTGGCAGACAGGTGGAAGTTCACCTGGACGGCGGTATCCGCTCCGGTCAGGATGTTCTCAAGGCAACCGCACTGGGTGCCAAAGGCACCTTTATTGGCCGGGCCATGCTTTATGGGCTGGGCGCACAAGGCGAACAGGGTGTCGCAAGGGCTCTGGATATCATCTACAACGAACTGGACCTGTCTA
Organism: Marinobacter sp. ANT_B65; assembly: GCF_002407605.1. Taxonomy (NCBI): domain Bacteria; kingdom Pseudomonadati; phylum Pseudomonadota; class Gammaproteobacteria; order Pseudomonadales; family Marinobacteraceae; genus Marinobacter; species Marinobacter sp. ANT_B65. The sequence continues at coordinate 84,717 of NZ_NXGV01000003.1, forward strand.
TGGCATTTTGCGGCAAAACCGACATCCGGGAAGTTGATCGAAACATTCTCTTCAAGGAGAACCGGATATCGGATTTTTAAGCGTACCAGTGCGGATTGCTATTTTTTTGGAGCAACCTTGTTAATGGATAATTTAAATACCGTACCCCATATAACGTGCACCACCCTACCAATTGCAGGTTCCATGGCCGCAACAGCCCCCTGTTATAAAGCGCTAAAACCAATCCTTTCGATATGGTTGGCTGATATAGTATCTATTCGAGAGCACCGGGGAAGCCTGGAATCATGCAACTCGGGGGCTTTGTCATCACAATCACGAACGGCCCCAAATGGGGCTCATAGAAATTATTCTTTAACAGAAACTGGCCATGATGGCCTGAAGTCTACTTTTGAACCCTGCAAAAAATGGGGGGTTAGCAGCTGACAGCAATTAGCGAACAGGAGTCGCATGATGAACCGCCTTATCCGCCCCACTCTGCTGGGACTCATTACTCTCTTACTACCCATGTTTTTGTGGGCCGAACCACAGCCACTGGTGTTCTCCCACGTTGTCTCACCCAATACGCCCAAAGGTAAGATGGCGGAGATGTTCAAATCGATGATCGAGAGCAAGATGGGCGACCGGTTCGAGATAGTCATATACCCCAACTCCGATCTGATGGATGACGACGAAGCCGTCTCTGCCATCGCTGAAGGCCGCATTCATTTTGCAGCACCGTCACTGTCCAAATTTGAAGCCTATACCCAGAAACTTAAAGTCTTCGATCTGCCCTTTTTGTTTCGGGACATTGAAGCCGTGAACCGCTTCCAGAAGAGCCCCACCGGCCAGAGCCTGCTGACCAGCATGGACAGCCAGGGCATCCTGGGGCTTGGTTATCTGCACAACGGCCTCAAGCAATTGACCGCCGATCGCCCGTTCACCCAGCCAGGCGACCTGGCTGGTCTGCGTTTTCGCACCATGAACTCGGATGTACTGATCAAACAGTTCGAGCTGCTCAATGCAGAAGCGGTACCCATGGCATTTTCCGAGGTTTATAGCGCGCTCGCCGAACAACGCATTCAGGGGCAGGAAAACACCTGGTCCAACATTTATTCCAAAGCCTTCTACGAACACCAGCCCTATATGATGATATCCAACCACGGCGTACTGGATTACATGCTGATCACAAATTCGGATTTCTGGAAGGAATTGAACGAAGAAGACCGCGACATGTTCCGCTACGCTCTGGAGATGGCGCTGAAATACGGCAACGCTGTGGCCAAGGCTAAAAGCGCCAACGACAAAATTGAACTGACCAGCATGAAAAGCATCTCCGTATTCAAACCCTCAGCCTCCGAGCTGGCCACCTGGCAGACCGCCATGCAACCCTTGTGGGCCAGCTACGAAGATTTGATTGGTGAGAATATTATTCAGGCTGCCCGGCAAGCCAGTCGGCACTAAAGCGGGTACTCAGACAACCAGGCTGACAGAGGGGTACACATGCGGTGAAAGAGCTAGGTATTCAGGTTCGCCGAGTTGGCATTTCGATGAATGTGAATAGTGAAGGAGAGCTGAATTATACCGCCCGCTTTATGTTTGCCGGGGCATTGGCTTTATCTGTCCGGGGAACCATTGATGTGGAGGAATTGATCCTGTCGTGCTCTGGCTGGCTCTGCCGTGCTGCACGAGCGCTGAAAGGCAGAACAACTAGCGTAGACCGGCAACTCGAGAGGGCTTTGCAATGAATTTGGAGGTATACCGAAAGACAGCTCTGGCGACGCCCCTATTGCTATTGGTCGGGTGTGCCGCTTTGCAGTCAGCACCTCACTCACAAACAAAAGATATGCTCGACACCTATCAGCACATGGTGACCGATCTATCAGAGACACCTACGTTTGCAACCTATGAGCGCTACCTATCACAGGAGTTGGTGGAGCAAATTCACTCTGAACTCTCCGGTGACCTGGATCAGCATGTGGAGTTTCTTGCTCCACCGTTCTGGTTTGATGCCGTTTCGAAAACCCATCAGGGCCTCGTCGATGACAGGACCTGCTTGGTTGTTAATGGTGTGTCAGTGGATGGAGAACTTATCAGCGCGGCTCTTGAGTACGTTGATCGGGATGAGATGATGAAGATCAGGGCAGTGGAAATAGGTCTGTACGAGCCTGACGAAAGCTTGCCTGATAACGTATGGTGTCCGGTTCGGGCAGACGAGTTCTAGCAGAGAGTTTACAAGGACAAACGATTTATTGAGTCGCTGCTGTAAAATACCTCAAACTGCCACTCCTGCTACGCGCCTGACTCTGACCAGACGGCATACTCATTGCCAGTTGGATCACTAAAATGAAAACGGCGACCAACTTCGGAATGCCAGCGGAGGAAGCCAGGAACGTTACGTTCTGGCGCCCGGAAAAGCGGTTTTGCCTTGCAGCTTTTTACTGATGTCCTGGAAGAATGACTGGTTACAAGCTCACTCAAAAACCGGCCTCATAAAACTGCGCTCACAGCTCAGTACACAGCGAGTGTCCTCGGCGTATCTGAACGCAGCCTGACACTCCGAATCTTTAAGTGAGGCCTCACGATATTGTTCGTAGGCTGCCAACGACTCGAAAGTAAACAACGCAAGCGCGACATTGTTAGCGCCCTCGGACGGCAGGAAATATCCATGATGCTGACCTCCAAATTTCCGGACCAGAGGTATCCACATTTTGGAATAGCGTTCAAACTCCGGAACTTTGTAGGGATCTATAATGTATTTCAGATAACAGGTTACCACTGGAACTCCTTTTTATTCATTGCCTTATAACTCCCCGCATCAGCAGGTAGCGTCACATCATCCACCGGCAACCCGAACATCTTCCCGGACACCTGAAGAGATTAAGGTCTTCATTTGATTGCCGAAACACCATCAATTTCAGTGACTGTAGACGCATTAGCACGTTCAATAATTTTAACTAACGCCGACTGGACAGCCTCATCTTCCCGGATATCAGATTCGCTTTTAAATCTCTGCTCTTGTGGTTCCGCACCTTCTTCCAGGGTAAATGAAACAACCACTTCAGTTGCACATTCCGGTGTTTTTCCAAAGTACTCTAATGCTATCTCTGGATAACCAGAGAAGCCCTTTTTAACTTGTTTTGATATACGCTTTTTTGCTTTATCCACATTCATAATTGAACTCTTATGGCAGTACAGGTATCTCGTGCATTTCCCGGCGTTTTCCCAGCCACATAATGAAAAGTCCAGACATGACAACCAATATCGACCCGAACAGAATCCCAGGCGTCAGCACTTCATCAAAAAATAAAAATCCCAAGGCTATACCAAACAGAAGCCGGGTGTAGCGAAAGGGTGTAACAGCGGAAACTTCCCCTGTTTTCATGGCCTTCATCAAACAAGAATAACCTATTACCCCCACCATGATACTGCCCATTACTGCCAGAGATGCTTCGCTCTCAGGAATAACCAATGGGGTATCTGCCCAGATGGAGTAAAGCACCCCCGACACGACCACCGACAAGAACCCGTATAGGCCAAGAAGCGATGTTCCAATGGTCGCTGGGGCTGCCCTGCTTGCGAGATCACGACCAGCAAAACCGATCATCCCGATTATCGCTAACAGAGACAATTCGGAGAAGCCGTCCGTGCCTGGCTGGACTATAACGATCACACCCAGGAGCCCCAGAATAATGGCTGCCCATCTATGCCAGCCCACTTTTTCGCCAAACACCAGAGCGGCACCAGCAACCACAACGAGAGGTGTTGCCTGCAAGATTACCGTTGCCGCAGACAGTGGGATCAAAGCAATGGCAAGTACGTAAAAAAGACGTCCTGTTATCTCGAAGCCCACCCGTATCAGCATAGGGCGAGATAAAACATCCGGAATAAAAAGAGGCTCACGATTAAAGTAAAGCATACCAATATAAATCAACATGCCACCCAGACCGAAAAGGATAAGCACCTCCCCTATCGGAAGCGTCCTGGTTGCCACTTTAATAAAGGCGTCCTCAACGGCGAATGCCCCCATAGAAGCAACCATCCAAAGGCTACCTGCCAGATTTTTCCTGCCTGTTTCAGTACGTTCCGTGCGCTCCAAATCCTACAGCCCCATAAAAAACACACTGTTAAAAGGCTTCCATTTACTTGCCACATAACGCTGAACTACTCGACAGCCCGGCAGGGAGACCCGGTGGACGACCACCAGACCGGGGCCGGATATTTTTTGCTGGTTAAATACCATAAGCCCGCTCTACCTTAGCAACCCGGACCTTGAATTCCGAATACCAGGTTTTATGGCCCAGACGCTGGGCTTCAAGGTGTTCAGCATTTTTCTTCCAGTTCCTGATAGCTTCCTCGCTGGCCCAGTACGAAACGGTGATACCAACATCCTCGCGGGCTGACTCGATACCAAGAAATCCATCCTGCCGGGCTGCCAGTTCTACCATTCTGTCAGCCATAGCACCGTAACCATGGTCACTATCCGTACGAACAGAACTAAAAATCACCGCGTAATATGGCGGGGTCGGAGTTTTAGCGATTCCTGACATGAGTTCCTCCTGGCATTTAACGCTTGCATCATACGCGCCCATGGAATGGAGCCGAAGGCACAATGCAGTGGGCGTCGCCATACCTGCGCGGGCTATGCTTTGAATCAACTCCCAAGATTCAACTTCATTTCCAACAGAGAGCCTCGAAAGCCAAACTTCTCGTAAGCTCGAACCGCAGAATTATTCTCCGCGTACACATCAAGATAGAAGTCCGTCACTCCTCGTTGCTGGCCCCAGTTGACCAAATCTTGCAAGATAACCCTGTTTAGCCCGAGCCCTCTGTACTCCTCTGCCACATACATGAAGCCCAAATATCCATGATTATCGTGGTCCAGGGCGGGCTTTGAGTGGCGTATTTGAACGTACCCTGTAGCGACAATGTCGCCAGAAACTTCTCCAACAACCAACCTACTATCACGATCTGAAATCAGCTTTTCGATGTCATAGTAATAGGCGTCTTTCTTTTTAAGCGACGTGTTATAAGGTCGCTCTGCGTCAACCACTTTCTGTTCCAGTGTAACAAGAGAACGGTAGTCGTCACCCCTTGCTTCCCGCAGGATCAACTCATCTAAATTCATCATTACTCCAGTTTCGATAACTCAGGATCATACGCCTGCATAAACGGCGACTTTTACGCAACGAAGCGAAGAAAAAGCCTCCCGGTGGGGGCCCATCAGGCCGGAACGAGTTTAATGGTTAGGCAACTGTGGCACGCCACTGAGAAGGTCTGATTGAACGTCCAATAGAAAACCAGTTCCGCCCTTATTTTCGAAGACATCAAAACGAGCCATCAGAACTGACGATGCTTTGCGAGAGGCAAACCATTAGCCTCAACATATGCGTTCGAGCTTACGAGGGCATTGGCATTATCTTTCTGCCAACTCTCTTGCTTATAAAGTTTCACGGCTTCGGCGATCCCAGCTTCTGCCGACCGCGATACATTAATTCCCAAAACCTTAGCCTCTTTGAGAAGGGCGCTGTCCAGCGATAGGTTTGTTGGCTTTCGTATGAATTTGGTGGTTTCAGCGGCGTGCATGGCTCAGTCCTCATAAGAAATCACACACCAATAATATGCGCATACTCTATGCCCATCTACCCTGCAGTTTTAGTGCTGGCACAAGAGAATTCTCGGGGTCAGTAGCATAACGCTTGGCTTTGCAGCGGCGAGCGTAGCGAGTCCGGCGCCGATAGGCGCTAACTGCCACGGTTTGTTATGTGATAACTGCTCACTCTGGCAGCCCCTCGAATTCTGGCAAGTCCCCTAACCCCTCGTCCCAAACAGCTTTGCTAGATGTAAAGATGTGAGCTGTTGGCGAGATTGATACTTCCGTATCCAAACACCCAGCGGGAATAACTAGAAGACCTGTGTCATGAGTGCTTGGCAATGCTGAACCGCAAACCTTACAAAAACTTTTTTTGTGGCGAGTACCTGCAAGCGTGAAGGTAGTCACAGAATCGGAACCCGCCAACCAAGTCAACTTAGCTGACTTCGAAAATAAGTTGGCCGCATGAGCAGACCCGGTATCCCTTTGACAATACTTACAATGACACAGGTAAAAGCCATCGAAATTTCCTTGCACTTCAAATTTTGCATTGCCACACAGACAAGAACCAAAATAATGAGTCATCAAGTTTCCCTATGTTGGCTATAGTTCAAGCGCACATGACGCCAATATTAAGCGGCGCCCGGCTAGGGCGTCCGGTGGACGGCCGCCAGGCCGGAAATGGACTTGATTGATTTGTTAAATGTCGTCGCGCCATTCGCTATGCTTACACACCCTATCGTACTCAAGCCATGGCACATCGTGCGACACCCAGATATGGGCCTCTGGCTTCAACCCGGGATCATCGTCCAGAGTGGCGACCCGAACAATTACGTGTGGCTGTGCAGGCCTCTCGGCGACCAAATGAGAACCACAGCGTTTGCAAAAATGGCGCAATTTTCCAGGAGATGATTCGAACGTAGAAATAGAATTTATGCCGCTGAGCCAGCGGAAGTTCTCGCGCTTTACTCCAGCCGTGGAGGCAAATGGGGCCGCATGGGCTTTACGACAAGTCTGACAATGACAATGCACAATCGGCATATCTAAAGGGTCGATTTCGTAACTTATCTCGCCACACAAACAGCTTCCCTTCAGCCCCATAGGGGATCTCCTTTTGTACATTTAACGCCTTGCTCAGCGGAAAAATGCGAGCGTGAGCGAGTAGTTTTTCCGATGAAGCAACTTGTTAGGCACATTTCAGAGATGCCATGGTTCTATCGCCATTGTTTAATTATTTTAACTCAGTTATAAAATTATCTAGTAGAGCTGTTTCAGTAATAAAATATAACTGGGCTTAACTAGAAACACTTTTTATACCGAAGTCCTCGAACTCTGACTGAGCGTTGATAATTACATTAATTTTACCTCTGTCTTGGAAGTGTAATCTTGCTACAAAAGCACCATGAGCATACTCAGGACCAAAGATACTGATCATAAATGACACCCCCCTACTTTTTATGAGTTTTTCAAACTCACCCTTCGAGTCGGCGTCGCATTGCTCCTTCGTTGTCTCACTTCGTTCGGCCGGGCGGTTTTTCATCAAAAATTCTGTAGGTTGAGCTGAGGCACGAAGCCCAATAGATTGTTTTAGATATGAAAAAGTTGGGCTACTTATCGTTAGACCAACCTATCTAGCGAATACAAAACACCCCCAAAAGGTGGGGTGTCTTTTAAAAATCTATAAATAAATTCTGAGTTAAAATTATAGAATTCTCAATATCTGTCCAATACGTATGTTGTTTATATGCTTAATCTGATTCAATTTTGCAAGCGTCTTCACACTAACTCCAGTTCTTGCAGAAATAAGTGACAAATTATCACCAGAACGAACAGTATAAAATTGTTGTTTAGTCTTAGCAGGCTGTTTTACCACTATCTTTGTAACGACAACCTTCTTGGCTGGGATACTTTTAACAACAACTTTCTTGTTAGTACTCTTAACGTTCTTAGTAACGACTACTGTCTTCGCATTATTCTTGCTAACGTTTTTATTTACCTTCTTTGTATAAGTAACTTCATTTTGTTGTTTATGGTTATTAGATCCGCCGTTGTTATCCGCTGATACCACGCCTGCAAAAGTTAAAGCCAAAACCGAAAGAGCTGTTACTAAAGTTAATTTTACGTTTTTCATTTTACTTACCCTTGATTAAATTTATTGATTTAAATTCGTTTGTTGCTTTTGTTCAAACATTGAAAGTATTTTACACCAGATAAATGCAAACTTAGGTAAAGAGAAAGTAAAGAGAAAGTAAAGAATAATTGGATCAATGCATGGATTCCTTCTTGATAGAAACATAACGCCTTGGCTTTGCGGCGCACCGGAGCGCCAGCGTAGGAGCGTCCGACAACAGCCGATTGTTAAGAGGCCGGCCCCTGGATTTGTAGCCAACCTTGGTGTTCGCAGTAGGTGGCGAAGTCTTGGTAGTTTTCATTGATCCACATTTCATCAGGGTGATCATGGAAGCCTAGGATTCCAACATCCCCATCCCGAACTTCTAGATTGGTACAGTTGCGAATGCCCTTTTGGGTAAGCCTACCCCGCTCGGAGAAGTCGGCAACCACACCATTATCCATTACCACGCTTGGCTCAGACGCGACCTTTATCGCGTACAAGCAAATACTGCGATAGTTTTTGGGGAGCACAGGAATGAGCCTGAATGATCCTCTCCGCTTCCAGAACATGTTGCCTCTTAACGCTTGCAGCATGCGCGCCCACGCAATGGAGCCGAAGGCGCAATGTAGTGGACGTCGCCGTGCCTGCACTTGTTATCACTGACTCAGTCGTATTCCGCATTCTGAGGCAGATCGTCCGTGATATTGAACCAGGGCGCCTTACTGCCAACGTACACGTGGCGCTCCGCTTTAACTCCCGGGTCGGTATCAAGTGTTCCAAGTGGGAAACCATAGACCTCGGGGGCTGCATCGAATTTAGTGTAGAGGCTAGAGCCGCAGTTTGAGCAAAAGCCTTTGTGCTCACCCGGGGAGGATTCGTAGAACTTCAGTAACTCCTCACCTTTGACGGTGTTCCAATCCGAGGACCGCACCTTAGCCCGCGTTCTGAACGCCGAGGCATGAAGCTTCCGGCACATTGAACAGTGACAGTTCAGAACATCCGTCAGAGGACCATTGATTTCGTACTGAATACCCCCGCAGAGACAACTACCTGTTTGCTTCATTTATTCACCTCCTTGTGTGATAACGCTGAATGTTAAGCGGCGCCTGCGGAGCGCAGCGTAGTAGGCGTCCGGCGGACGGCCGCCAGGCCGGTAGCAAACTTAAACGACTGGTTATACATAGGACTACCACCAACTCCAAACCTTGCCTATAGCACGCCAGACACCCGCGAGAATAGACGGAAAAAGCTTCGGGAGCAGCAATGCCAAGACAGCAAATATGATGATACAGCTGACAAGGTAGCGGCTACTGAGAAAGCCATCCCAATAGACGGCCAACTCTAAATTGACCCAGAGCCAAACGAATGCCGCTGTTGGGATAGAGAAAAACAGTGATGCAAAAAGGCTGATCAACCTTGTTTCAATCGGCCCACCTTGGCCACGATTCCTTGCCATGATCTAAGAACATTCCTTGTCTATAACGCCCAAAGCAGCGGCGGCGAAGCCGTCCAGCCCGCAGGGCGATGCTGCCTTTGTTTGTTAAATGCTTACCCATATTTCTGCCAGTATGCCTTAATCTTTTGATATTGTTCAGGTAGGTTTTCTTTTGCCTCTGCAACTGACGAATAGTCTGAATCTTGTTCAGTCTCCCAGCTTGCGTCACAGCTAAAGCGGTACACGATATCCGAATCATCGTGCTTACATATCGCCAAACCAAATATTTCTGAGGCAACTTCGCCGGATTCATAGCGGAGTACACCAAAAGGCTTATCACCTGACCATGCCCACTCCAAAACTTTGACTCCGTCTATTTCTTTTGGTGGCTTACTCATCTTTCACCTAACACTTAACGAATGATATGGACTCCCCCTGCTCCCATGGCATCAATCATGTGCCACATTGAAGGTGTAGTCAGACTTCAATCAGAAGAGGGGGAGTCCTCATGAATGTTACAACTATTGGCATCGATCTGGCGAAAACTGTGTTCAGTATTCATGGCACCAATCAATACGGCAAGGTCGTGGTTCGCAAACGGCTTAATCGCCCTAAACTGCTGGCGTTCTTTGCACAGCTGCCACCGTGCCTGATCGGTATGGAAGCCTGTTCTGGTGCCCACTACTGGGCACGGGAGATGACCAGGCTCGGCCACGATGCCCGGATCATTGCCCCCCGCTTTGTTGCCCCCTATCGCAAGAGCAGCAAGAACGACGACAACGATGCCGAGGCCATCTGCGAAGCTGTCGGTCGACCCAATATGCGTTTCGTAGCGATCAAGACCGAGGATCAACAAGCGGTACTTTGCCTACACCGCATTCGTCGTGGGCTGATCAAAGAACGCACGGCCCAGATCAACCAGATTCGTGGACTGCTGGCTGAGTTCGGGCTGATCATCCCTCAAGGGCGCTATCACGCTCGACACCGGATTCCAGAAATCCTGGAGGATGCCGAAAACGGCTTACCCATGCTGGCAAGGCGATTACTCAACAACATCAACCNGCGCATCCTACAACTTGATGAAGAGATCCTGGCTTATGACAGGGAAATCGAAGCCATGGCCCGGCGTGATGAGCAAGCCAAGCGCCTGATGGCTATCCCTGGCATTGGACCACAAACCGCGACAGCCATTCTCGCCAGCGCTCCTGATCCCAGACAATTCAAAAGCGGACGACATTTTGCCGCCTGGCTGGGTCTGGTGCCCCGGCAATATTCGACGGGTGGCAAACCCCGATTGGGCAGAATCACCAAGCGCGGAGACAAATATCTTCGAACGCTGTTAATTCATGGCACCCGNGCAGTCATAGCGAAATTATCCGATAAGAATGACCGGCTAAGCAGTTGGGCCAAAGAGTTGGTAGAGCGACGTGGGTACAAGCGGGCAGCCGTCGCGTTGGCAGCGAAGAATGCCCGGATTATATGGGCACTGCTCATGAATCAGACAGAGTTTAAAACGCAGCCTGTGGAGGGCTGATAACCGAGCAACGACGACAGGCAGAGCACGCCTGCCAACCGAGTCTTGCAACGGCATGCGATGACGGAACGGTCAGACCGAGGGTGATTGAACCTGTTAAGCTTTGCGGCTAGCAAAAGCCGGCTAACGAATAAGGTCATCACTCACACGCATCATCATCCTGGCCCGGGCAAAAGCGCCCACACAGAGGCCGAATGTAGAGCTGCAGTCTCAAACCGATTCGAAATCAAATGGCGTTGCTTGACCGCAGGGGGAGTCCATGTAGCTGAAATAAGCGGCGGCCCGACAGGGCCGTCCGGTGGAGGCCAAAGGCCGGAACGAACTTAATTGACTTGTTAGAACGTACTCCGCAAAACCTAAAATCTTGAATCGTTCTCACAAGGTACGCCGTCACGATCGCCATCCATTTTTGTGTTGGGGCAGCTTTTGTTGAAGAACTCGGCTTCAGCTCTTGAACGCATTTGGCTGCAGTGTTGCCTGCCATCACACGTGAATCGTTGATTCTGTATATTGGATGAGTCTCCCCACGAAATCATCGGTGTGGAATTATCTATGCCGGCCAAGGTTGATTTTACCGATGAGGGCAGTGTTATTCCGCCATTCACGTAGGCAAAGCCCACAATTATCAGCAAGCCGAAGACCTGTAGCTTGAATGGGCCTTTCGCATCATGCCAGTGAAGGATCAAATAAATTATGCCAACTGGCGCAAGTAATAAAACGCCAAGCCCCCAGAGTATGTGGGTTCTAAAAGCCGCGATCAGCAAGCCAATTCCACCGATAATGAATATGCCTAGACCGGCATATAGAAGTATCTCGATCACTCTCAATTCCTTTTGTGCGTTCTAACGCTTTGAATAAGCCGCCGTTTGGAGCGCCAGCGCAAAACGGTGGACTTCCCCCAATAAAATGGACACGCCCCATCAGTTAATTCCCTCGAACTCTATCGGAGTCCGGTAACCAAGGCTACTGTGCAGCCGTAGGCTGTTATAAAAGCCATCAATATAGTCTTTTATATGTTTCCGTAACTGCCGCATCGTCACAAAACTCGTCGCATGCAGCAATTCTCCCTTGAGGGTTTTGAAGAAGGATTCCACCTCNGCGTTATCCGTACACTGACCCGGCCGGTTCATGCTATGGCGCACGCGGTTCTGGTTCAGAAATAGCTGAGTTTTATGAGCTCGGTATTCCGTGCCTCGATCCGTGTGGAACAGCAATCCGGCTCCCGGTTGCCTCACTGCAAATGCTTCCCGCAGCGCGCCTTTGGCAAGTGCCGCATTCAAANTTTCATCCAAGCGCCAGCTCACGATCCGGCGCGAGAACAGATCCAGAACGACAGCCAGGAACACGTGCTTTCTGCCAAGCTTGATGTAGGTGACGTCGCTGCTCCATTGCTGATTCACCGCAACGGGCTTTTCAACGCTCAAACGATGATTAGGGAGGGCTTTGAGTTCTTCACGGCGTTTAGCCATTCGACGATACACTCGCATCACACGCGCTTTCATACCCCATTCCTGCATCAGGNGCGCCACACGATTCTCACCAACCTGTTCGCCTTCCCGATGCAGTGCCTGATAGACCCTGGGGCTGCCGTAGCGACCTTTGTTACTGTCGTAGATGCGACGGATCTTTAGTAACAGCTCCGCATTCTCCGCAGCCCTCTGACCGGGTTTGCGGTTTACCCAGGCATAGTAGCCAGACCGAGAGATGTTCAGGTGACGACACAGCGCTTTTATGCTGTATTCCCGTCGGTGTTTCCAGACGAACCGGAACGCTTCCGTCGTTCCTCGGCCTGAAAACGTTGAAACTTTTTTAGGATGTCATTTTCCTCCTGAAGCTCCGATACGCGGCGTTTCAGGCGGGCAACCTCATCCTGCTCCTGTATTTTCTTCTTGGCGTCTGCTGGTGCTTTCTTGACCCGTTTCATGACGAACTTTCCTTCACGATATTCCTTGCGCCAGCGTGACAGCATGAAGGGGTGAATACCTAGCGCTTCGGCAACGCTTTTGACGCTGCGGTGGGCCTGGTGACTCCACTCCACCGCTTTGACTTTGAACTCAGTGCTGTACTGCTGGGTTTTCTTCCCCGTGATCATCTTCGGCATCGGTTATCTCCTCCTGCGGAGTTATCGATGCGTGTCCACTAAACTGGGGGAAGTCCAGGTCCGAGTTTATGGCCTTGTTATACGCCACCATACGTTCCGGGTGCAATGCACCACATGAAAGATTGAACATCAATCATGTCTCTTGGTTTCAACTCCGATATTTCAGACCTGATATATTCTGAAAAGCCAAGAACCGACTTGTAAGTGAGCCAATTCAACTGCGGCTTGTAATTTACCTCGTAACCACACAACTCTGACGAATATTGAGTAATAGTTGGTTTTACAAACATATACTTGTCAGGGTGAATTATGAACAAGAAATAAGATGCAGTTGTCCATTTGGCGGCATCAATATATTCGAGAACCTTGGCAAAATCAGCAAACCGTTTCTCTAATTCTTCCTCACCATAGAGCAGCGAATATAAAGATTTACTGAATTTCTTCTGAGCCTCAGAAGCTTGCAGCCCATCCTTTAATGACATTTTTTCATTGGGGAATATTAGATTCGTTGCATTGGCAACCTTTAATGCACGTTTCACTATTTCAGAGTAATCTTCTGATTCCAATAGCCCGAAAAAAGCCTCTTTTCCTAAAAGATCACGGGCTAAGGCATGGGCTTTTTCTTTGTAATCCCTTTCATGCTCCTTGAATTTTTCGCCGTAAAAGCCTTCTGGAAATTCCTCTAAGAAAAACTGTATGGATTGAGGGAGGCTTTGATATTTGATGCCGCTTGAGGATTTGCTGATTTTGAGATTATCAAGGACAGCGTTATTTGCCTCGTTACCTTCTACTTTGATTGGCTGAACGTATTGTAGAGATAATGTCTTTTCTCCGGCACCAACAAAGAACACACGGACTGTGGCTCCGTTACTATTTTCGAGAACTTCACCAAGCCCCCAGTCTTCTTTGCTTGGGTGCTTGACTCTATCGCCTTTCTTATATTCCATGCGCTGTCCTCTTTTGCGCATAACGCTTGCATAAACGGCGCCCGACTAGGGCGTCCGGTGGAGGCCCATCGGGCCGGAACGAATTTAATGCACTGGTTATATTTTTCTACCGAATTTGAAAATTGCTATACCAATGAGAAACGACACAAGCGCCCAAAGCGAAGCCAACGCCGCAACCCCCAAAGCCTCCGCAAGACCAATAGCGCTTCCGCTTACGATGCTCACGCCAGTAAAGCATAGCAAAGTCAAAGCGATTTCTCGGCTGGTGGTGTCGCCTCCGCGGCGGACTACGAAAATATAGTGCGCAACAAAAACCGAGAGAGCAGAGATTCCAGCACAAAGACTGGCAACGAAAATCAAAAGCTGAAAAACACCGATACACCCAAATTTTGGGTCACATGATTGAGTCAGATAGAGGTGACCAGCGTTCCAGAGAGTAACGGGGGCCAACACAGCGAAAAAGACCAATGCTGCGATTTTAAGACTTACTCTCAATTTCTCTCCAAATATAACGAATGATATGGACTCCCCCTGCTCCCACGGCATCTATGTGCCACATTGAAGGTGTAGTCAAACTTCAATCAGAAGAGGGGGAGTCCTCATGAATATTACAACTATTGGCATCGATTTGGCGAAAACTGTGTTCAGTATTCATGGCACCAATCCATACGGCAAGGTCGTGGTTCGCAAACGGCTTAATCGCCCTAAACTGCTGGCGTTCTTCGCACAACTGCCGCCGTGCCTGATCGGCATGGAAGCCTGCTCGGGTGCCCACTACTGGGCTCGTGAGTTAACCAGGCTTGGCCACGATGCCCGGATCATCGCACCCCGATTCGTAGCGCCCTACCGCAAGAGCAGTAAAAACGACGACAACGATGCCGAGGCCATCTGCGAAGCTGTCGGTCGACCCAATATGCGTTTCGTCCCGATCAAAACCGAGGATCAACAAGCGGTACTTTGCCTACACCGCATTCGCCGTGGGCTGATCAAAGAACGCACAGCCCAGATCAACCAGATTCGTGGGCTGCTGGCTGAGTTCGGACTGATCATCCCTCAAGGGCGCTATCACGCTCGACATCGGATTCCAGAAATCCTGGAGGATGCCGAAAATGGCTTGCCCATGCTGGCACGGCGTCTACTCAACAACATCAACCAGCGCATTCTCCAGCTCGACGAAGATATTCTGGCTTACGACCGGGAAATCGAAGCGATGGCCCGGCGCGACGAACAGGCCAAACGGTTGATGGCCATTCCAGGTATCGGGCCACAAACCGCCACTGCGATATTGGCCAGTGCGCCCGATCCCAGACAGTTCAAAAGCGGACGACACTTCGCCGCCTGGCTGGGGCTGGTACCCAGACAATACTCGACCGGAGGCAAACCCCGATTGGGCAGGATTACCAAGCGCGGGGACAAATACCTGAGAACACTGCTCATCCATGGCACTCGAGCGGTGATCGCAAAACTTGCCGATAAAAACGATCGGCTCAGTGGCTGGGCCAGAAATCTGGTGGAACGTCGCGGATACAAACGAGCCGCTGTCGCATTAGCGGCCAAGAATGCGCGAATTATATGGGCGCTACTGATGAACCAGACTGAATTTAAAACACAGCCTGTAGAGGGCTGATAACCGAGCACCAACGACAGGCAGAACACGCCTGCCAGCCGAGTCTTGCAACGGCAAGCGATGACGGAACGGTCAGACCGAGAGTGATTGAACCTGATAAGCTTTGTGGCTGATACAAGCCGACTAACGAATGAGGTCATCACTCACACGCATCATCATCCTGGCCCGGGCAGCAATGCCCACAAAGAGGCCGAATGTAGAGCTGCAGTCTCAAACCGCTTCGAATTCAAATGGCGTTGCTTGACCGCAGGGGGAGTCCATGTAGCTAACGTTTAGCGGCGCACATGTAGCGCAGCGAAGTGGGCGTCCGGTGTAGGGCCGGAGGCCCGGAACGAACTACAACAGATTGTTAAAAATTCTAGATCAGCACAACCGCAAGTAGACCAACATTCCGACGGGAACCGTAAAGATAAAGTACAGGGTAAGGCGAAGCCAATCCCTCGTACTAGTCCAGATGAACATGGGCAAAAAAAGGTAAATGCCCACACCAAAATAAAAAATCCACCCGAGAACTAGTATGTCTACGACCCTTGCGACCAAATCGTTTCTAGTGGCAGCGTAGGAAAAAATCGCAACCGCACCAATTGCGGAAAATGGGTATAAACCTCTCGCCCAGAGGCTGAAAACTCTATCTGCTGTATCGCTCATCTAAACTTTTAACGCTGGCATAACGGGCCGGTTTGTGGAGCACCAGCGGAACAAACCGGTCCCGTTGATGCATTGGTTAGACTCTATACTAGCCTCTAAGCTCCCAGGCTTCTAAAGGCTTGAGCAATAACTCCCCATTATGATCAATCATCCATGTCGGCACCAAATTTGGCTCTGCAAACCACGTGGTGTTCTCTCCGCCTTCTGGCAACCAAATTCCAACATGGACTTTGAGAAGCTCAGAAAAATCTTTTTGAGACCAGTCGCGAATGTAAAGTCCTCCGAAAACCTCAGTTAATACCTTCGAAACGTCGGGATCATTTTTTGAACTGATGTATTTTATCGGTGTATCAATGAGGTAGGCCTGATAAGTTACCTTCGCGTACAGTTCGTCGAATTGAATCGGATGCAATTTTCGTCCGCACACCTTGGTCACGTAGCGTCCAAAGCTGTCCTTATTCACGCCACCATCTTCTAAGGCCACTATCACCCCAACGCTACCCATACGAATAGCTACTGTCATGTTGTGAAAGTTATCGCGAAAATCGAAATCCCGACCTGGCCCCAAGTTGTGAAGATTGCAAACTAAGACAGAATACGGGGGCCGATCTACAAACTCATGATTTCCTAGTATCCCTTGTAGAAACAAATGAAGATTTGAAAAAAAATCTAAAGCTTTTGGAGGGACGATAGGTTCAGAGAAGGTCTTGGTTCGATCTCGCTTTAGCTGAATTTCCTTTCGTAGAATTCCGTAAAAGAGTTTGCCTACCCATAGATACCACTGATGCTTCTCTAGACGGCAACACGCTTCATATCCTGACGTAATAGCTGATGCTACTCGGCTTTCGAGCTGCGCTAATTCGTTGTTGTTGCATGAAGAGCAACATGGAATTTTGAGACTTTTGTATGGGAACGCTGTTCCATTGAGTAAATCTAGTTTTTTATTCCAGAGATCAAACTTTGTCTGCAACCACTTGGGGAACACATGTTCTGCTGTAATCGCCTCCGACTTGGCTCCACATAAGAAGCAACAACTATCGTCTGTTTCCAGCTTACTGAACATAGGATCCGACATTCCCCAAGTAATCCTTTCAGTCTAACGCCTGTGTAAATTGCGCATTGAAGCGCAGCGTAAATGCGTCGATTTGACACACTTGTTAGCTGTCTAGCTATTACGGGAATATAGTTTTGATGCGATGAATGACCCAATAACCATCTCAGTCCATGCTAGAGGGAACACAATAAAAGCTGTAGACCAATCGCCTAACCCGCTATTAACTGTAGCTATCCAGAAAATACCTATCGTTGCGAAACTCGTTGTTGTACCTGAAATTACAATTGATTTTAAATTATTCCCAAATACTTGAGCACATAGCCAAAAAGTAAACACTAAAATAGCAGTTAGGAGAGTATCCCAACCACCCCAAACTAAGGCTATTCCTATATCGAATTTATCAAGTCCATTTAAGATCACACGCCCATCAAAGAAAGCTTCCATTCTTGGGAATGCAACGAAAAGTGCTCTTAACACTTCACCTATGTGTATCCAAATACTGGTAATGAGTGTGACGACTATAAATTGCTTTGGTATAAATTTATTTTGCATAAAACTCTACTCTTTGATATGGGAATGACAGCTAACGCCGCCAGCATGCGCGACTACGAAATGGAGGCGAAGCCGCAATGTAGTAGGCGTCGCCGTGCCTGGCCTTGTTAAATTCAGCCTGACTGATTGCCATAGAGCCGAGCCCCATGAACGATGTGCACATAGAAAAGAAGCGGCACAAAAATCAGAAAAGCCAAACCAACGATTCCCTGATGCTCTAGGGCCTGTCGATAAGTCGGCTTAACAGATCCGAAGGAACCGATGTAAAAAACCAGTCTCGATACTGTAACAAAGGGCCAGGCCACAACCAGAAACATCATCCAAAGCACCGAAGCAACTACGAAAGATTGGGCAAGCGACTCCAGCGTGCTGACGAATCCCGATCCAGTGTCTTGCATAAGCTCCCTTAAATTTAATGCTGAACGAAGCGGCGCGCCTCACGCGTCCGCCTTCCGTGACTGGTTAGGTTTCAATCGTCGAATACCATGTTTAGCAGGACCCATTCGATTTTGAAGCCCTGGACTATTCCCACCCCAGAATCTAGACCTGATTCTAGAATCAGATCAATCGCTTCATCCTCAAGCGGATCATCGAATGGCTCACCAGAAGTGTGACGTGAAGAGACATCTACATACTCATCATCTTCGAACTCGGTATGCAGTTCATATGTACAAAGAAGCGCTTCATTTTTATATATCGAGACCCGGAAGTCTTTATCTAAACTCACCTTTTCATCCTTTCACCGTAAACATCCGGTTGAGAAACCTAAACGCGAAAAGCAGCGGCGCAGCATGCGTCCGCTGACTTGCCTGGTTAATGGTCACCGACTCGAGACCATACATACTTGTTGACAACGAAGGGGGAGAGGACTGACACGATGAATAATACTATCAGCCCAAACGCAACTCCCCACTGGTCAAGAAAGTCATAAACCGAGCAAAGCTGCCCATACTGACTGTAAAGACAGTGCGAGGGTGCGACTTTCGCAAGAAAAACCTCCATCGGGATCGCAACGATCGCCCCAACAAGAATATGGAACCCGTAACCGAGACAGCCGCTCGAAAACGCGAACCAACCGGGCTTAGCCACGCCTTTTACCTTGGCGAATAGGTATGCCCATCCCACCGGAACCCACACCGCTGCCACGAAGCCAATACTGACAGCGACCGCTGGCAGAACTACATCCATAGGAACATCCTTGTACCATTAACGCCGTGGTAAGCCGCCGGGACGAAGCGCAGCGTAGTACCGATCGGCTTCACCTACTGGTTAACTGCGTTTTAGGTACGCCGGTGCGTCCGGATGCAGCTCGAACCCACCATAATTAGTTGAGGCGGGATAATACTCAGAGTTGAATTGCACCTGTCCCGCTACTTCGTCTCCAGCGATACTCGCTATAAAAGCAAGCATAAGGTCAATTCCCGCCGATACGCCCGCAGACGTCCATATATTGCCGTCCCTGACAAAGCGTTTTTCCATCACTTCCACATTGCCTAAAGCCCTTAAACGACCAAGCGAGGCCCAATGCGTTGTTGCCTTTCTATTCGCCAATAACCCGGCAGCGTGAAGAATAAAGGCGCCGGTGCATACGGAAAGTACGGCCTGACAGTTTCGTGCCTGACTCTCGACAAACTCCAATAGAACCCGATTTTGAACCTCCTTCCTTGTTCCTTGGCCTCCCGGAACTAACAGGTAGTCAAGCTTCGGGCAGTCTTCGAAAGAAATCTCGGGGTTAATAGACAAACCACGAGCGCAGTTAATAGCAGTTTGTGACTCACCAACGATGAAGCAATTTTCAGGGACGTCAGCAATTTTGGACCAAATTTTGAGAATCTCCCACGGCCCAACGAAATCGAGCTCTTCCACGCCATGAAACACTAAAATACCAAAATTCATGCCCACTCCTTGAGCAGTTAACGCTTGCAGCATGCGCGCCCACGGAATGAAGCCAAAGGCGCAATGTAGTGGGCGTCGCCGTGCCTGCACTTGTTATGAGTTTTACGGAATTGGCGCATGCTTGATCCAATAAGGAGCCATATAGCCAAGCACACCGCCGACCAACGCGCCCACTAAAAGGGCCTCGGCGCTGCCCATAAAAATCAGCCCGATTAAGGCTCCTGACATTGCCCCTGACAAAAGCTCATAGGCCCAAGCATGCTTGAATGCCTTTGGCTCAATTGAAGGTGCAGCTAACAATCCCAGAAATATGCCGACTACAACTACGGCAATCAGTCGGGGCCAATCACCAAAATAGAAAATCAGCGAGAGAACCGAAGCGAACCCTGCGAAGCATAAGACGGAAATTGAAATAACTTGTAGCTTAGACATAGAGTTCGCTTTTACTCATAACGCCGCAATAAAAGGTGAGCGTAGCGAGTCCAGCCCACGGCTTTTCGTGGGCGTTTTTTCATTGCCTTGTTATGTTTTTGGTTCAACGGTAAAGCCTGCATATACATTATTCATTCGTTTGGCCAAATTTGCGCAATAACCAAAATACTTTATTGTCTCCAGCTTGCTCATATTAGCCGTTCCTGGGTAACACAAAGATATAAAGTAAACTTTAGTTTCAGGAAGAATTGCCACACGAGAGACAAATTTCTTTGCCACCTGATCGGCTCGATGTTTATCGAGTTCAATAGCTACAACTGTGGACTCGTTGCTTCCGAATATATCAATGGAGTCTCTGTTTGACTTACTGGGAGAGTATTCCAGCTCCCATTTGACCGATGAAATATTAGACTCTAAAACACTACATATGGCGCTCTGGAACCTTGCAACAATAGCTTTTTGATCAGATTGACTTTGGCCAATGTGATTTGAAAAATACTCGTTGCAGCCCACACTTTCAATTGCGCTGATAATGCTTTCAAGAAATGCATCACTGCTTGTAGATTTCACTTGTAAATGTGGATGCATATCTCTCACTTAGAAAACATAACAGCTAATTCAACGACAAATGACATCTATCCAAACGCGTCTATTTCCCAGCGTTGCACATGCCACCCACCAAATTTTTCTTTGTTATCAGAAAACTACCTACCCTGAAAGATAGTCTGGCTGGAAATATGCGTCAATTGTCGGATTTCACCCAAAATATCTGTTCGCTTATTCCCAATCGCTCACCAGTAACTATTCCATATTTTTCATAAGGTTGTAAGCAGCACACTCTCAAAACCATGACGTTTTGCGACAATTGTCGTATATCTCCGCTTTTCACCACGCAATTAGAGCGGATCATGCTACGGCTCCTGGAGGGTGGGGAAGCGCTCGCCAGCATTCAATATCACGATTTCCACGGGCATGAGCCAACGCGAGATTGCGGTGTTTCTTAAACGATGGCGAATATAGACGGCTTGTAAGAACGGGAGGGGGCAGATCAAGGCCAGATACAGAGGAATTTACAGGCCGGGAAAGCAAAAAAGGCAAACCAGTAAAATACTGATTTGCCTTTCTCTTATATGGTAGCGGGGGCAGGATTCGAACCTACGACCTTCGGGTTATGAGCCCGACGAGCTACCAGACTGCTCCACCCCGCATCAAACTTGTTGTTGCCGGGTCACCCCGATCAACGTGCGCGTATATTAAGGACTGGCGCAGACTTTGTCAACCGCTGTTTTCAAACAGATCAGTTGCGTAGTGCAGAGGCTCTTCCATCAATGGGCCCTGGGCTTTGAAAAAACCCACCTGCTCTATTGCCTCTTGTACCGGTCGGAAGGATTTCCTGTGTTCCTGAGTCGCGCCCAGGCGGAACAATGCTTCCAGATGTACGGGGGTGGGATAGCCCTTGTGTTTAGCCAGGCCATAACCCGGATATTCCAACTCCATCGCCTCCATCTCACGATCCCGCGTTACTTTGGCAAGTATCGAGGCCGCACTAATGGCCTCTACCCGGCTATCACCTTTTACCACCGGTTCGGAGGGCCAGTGCCACTTCGGGCATTTGTTTCCGTCTACCAGCACGTATTCGGGTGCCACACCTAACCCCGAAACGGCGCGTTCCATGGCGATCATTGTGGCTTGGTAGATGTTTACCTTGTCAATTTCATGAGCTTCACAACGCCCCAAAGACCACGCGGTTGCGTGTTCGATAATCTGGTCGTAGAGAGCATTGCGTTTTTTCTCTGTAAGCTTTTTTGAATCCGCTAACCCGGCAATAGGCCTGTCAGGATCCAGAATCACGGCGGCAGTCACAACTGCGCCGATGAGCGGCCCACGCCCTACTTCATCCACGCCGGCCAGAAGCCGCCCCTGATACGCACACTCAAAAGGTGGCAATGCTGGTGCACGGGCCATTCAATGGGTTCTCTTTTCAAGAAGCGATGAGATTGCCTGAGCCGCTTTTTCGTCGGCATCCTGCTTCAAGGTGTAGTGAAGTTCCGAAAATGCCTCCACCAGCCGGTCACGTTCCTGCTGGTTTTCCATTCGCTCCAGCACAGCAGCCCCAAGAGACTCTGGTGTAGCATCGTCCTGCAATAGCTCGGGAACCAGAGGCTGCCTTGCTAACAGGTTTGGTAATGAGACGTATGGCACTTTCACGAGGCGAGAAACCAATGCATAGCTAAGGTTGCTTAACCGATAACCCACTACCATGGGCTTCTTCAGCAGCATCGCTTCAAGGGTGGCTGTTCCGGAAGCCAGCAATACAACGTCTGAGGCGGCCATAACCTCACGGGAGCGCCCCCTCACGATAGTAACCTGCAATTTCACTGCAAGCGCTTCAATAAGGTCCCGAACCTGTTGTTCCCGTTCACGATTCACACAGGGAATAACCAACTGCACATCGGGGCGCCTGGACTGTATCCAGCGAGCAGCTTCCAGAAACAAGGTGCCAAGACGCTCAACCTCTCCTGCCCTGCTACCAGGTAACAAGGCAAGCAAAGGTACATTCTCATCAAGCCCCAGTTCCTGGCGGGCTTTGCCTGTCTCGGGGATAACAGGGATTCGATCGGCAAGTGGGTGCCCTACAAAGGCTACGGGCACCTGGTGCTCCTCATAAAACCTTGCTTCAAAAGGCAACAGGGTAAGCATGAGGTCCACTGATTTCGCAATCTTGAAGATCCGCTTCTGGCGCCAGGCCCAGACTGAAGGGCTCACATAGTGAACAGAGGGAATGCCCGCCTCACGGCATCGCCGTTCTATAGCAAGGGTGAAATCGGGAGCATCAATACCGATAACCACATCCGGTGGTGTGGTAAAAAAGTAGCTCAGCAACCGGGACCTGATCCGGAAAATCTCACGAATACGGCCAAGCACCTCTACCAGCCCCATAACGGACAATCGTTCCATAGGGACCAGAGAGTGGAAACCTTCGGCAATCATTTCATCACCACCGATACCAACAAACCGGGCGTTGGGGTAGCGGTGGCGGAGCGAGCGAATCAGGCCGGCACCAAGGATATCTCCCGATGCCTCACCCGCAATTATTCCGAAGGTTACTTTGCGGTCGCTGACAACAGCAGCAAGGGAGTGATCCATTGGCCGGGGCTCCTGCCTGCTCAGCGGATAATTCCGCGATGAGCTCCGCGCAGGGAGTCAATCAGTACGATGACTTCCGGCGTATCGGCATAGGCCTCTTCCAGCCTTTCAACAGCCTGTTCTGTGGTCAGACCCTGGCGGTAGATAACCTTGTAAGCACGCCGCAGAGTCATCAGCACTTCCTTGTCAAAACCACGTCGCTTCAGACCTTCCACGTTCATTCCGTGCGGTTCCGCCGACTGGCCGGCAGCCATCACATATGCAGGAATATCCTTGAGCACAATACTGCCCCCGGCAGCCATGCTGTGAGGCCCTATATGACAGAACTGATGAACCATGGTGCCACCGCCCAGAATGGCGTAGTCGCCCACTGTCACGTGCCCGGCCAGGGTTGCGCAGTTTGCAAGTATAGTGTTGTCACCTATATTGCAATCGTGAGCCACATGCACATAAGCCATTAGCAGATTATTGCTGCCAATGCGGGTTTCACCCTTGTCCTGCACTGTGCCCCGGTGAATGGTGCAATTCTCCCGGATAACATTGTTATCACCGATAACCAACGTGGTTGGCTCTCCGGCATACTTTTTATCCTGGCACTCTTCACCAACGCTAGAAAACTGGAAAATCCGATTATTACGGCCAATTACTGTAGGTCCCTTCACAACAACGTGGGAAAGGATTTCTGTACCTTCGCCAACCTCAACGTCCGGGCCAATATAACTCCACGGGCCAACCGTTACGTTTTCCCCAAGTTTGGCTGACGGGTCTACAATTGCCTGAGGATGAACACCCGACCAGTCATTTGCTGCCATTAAACTTCTCTCTCAGCGGTCAATATCTCTGCCACGCATACGACCTCACCATCGACCAGTGCGCGACAATCAAATTTATAAACACCACGTTTGCCAGAGATCAACTCCGACTCCATACACAGACGGTCCCCAGGTATAACCGGGCGCTTAAACCTCGCCTTGCTCGACCCTGCCAGATACTGGACCACTCCGTCCGAGGGCTTCCGCCCGACTGTCACAAATCCAAGAATGCCAGAAAGCTGTGCCATGGCTTCAATAATCAGCACACCGGGCATGATCGGGTTTTCCGGAAAGTGGCCAGTGAAGAACGGCTCATTGAAAGAGATATTCTTGTAGCCTTTAATCGATTTGGACTTTTCTACCTCGGTAACCCGGTCTACCAGCAAAAACGGGTAGCGATGTGGCAGATATTCCAATATTTCATCGATGTACATCATGTTGATCGGCCTCAGCCCTTTGATTTCTTTTCAAGCTCTTTAACGCGACGTGCCAGGGTATCCAACTGACGGAAACGTACGGCATTCTTGCGCCATTGCTTGTTCGTATCTGCGCTGGTACCTGAAGAGTAGACGCCTGGCTGCCGAATGTCCCCGGTTACCAGGGTCATACCGGTCAGATGCACCTGATCAGCAATTTCCAGATGTCCAGCTACTCCAGAGGCTCCGCCAAATACACAGTGGCTGCCAATCTTTGTACTGCCCGCAATACCGACCATAGCGGCCATCGCACTATGATCTCCAATGCGGACATTGTGAGCGATCTGTATAAGGTTATCGAGTTTTACCCCGTTACCGATCACCGTGTCATCCAGTGCCCCACGGTCAATCGTTGTATTCGCTCCCACCTCAACATCATCGCCGAGAATAACGCGACCGAGCTGGGCAATTCTGTGCCATTGGCCCTTTTCATTTGCAAAACCAAACCCGTCAGAGCCAATCACGGCTCCGCTGAGGATATGGCAGCGCTGTCCTATGACTACATCATGGGCCAGGGTCACTCTCGGGCGGATTATGGAACCTGAGCCAATGCTGCTCCGGGCTCCGATTACACTACCGGCTCCGATTACAACCTGCTCTGCAACAACAACATCCGCTTCGATAACGGCATTGGGGCCAATGCTGGCACTGGCTGCTATTGTTGCGCTGGCATCAACCACGGCCGCAGGATGAATTCCGGGCGGCGCGACTGGCGCCGGATCAAACCAGTGGCTGAGGCGAGCGTATCCCAGATATGGATTATCAAGTAACAGGACATTGGCAGGACCATCTCCCGCCGCAGCGGGAGACAGAATAACCGCCGCCGCACGGGTATCAGTCAAATACTTTGCATAAGAGGGATTTGCAAGAAAACTAAGCTGATCCGGGCCCGCGGCCTGGAGAGTTGCAAGGCCAGAAACCCGGACTTCAGGATCTCCGCGAAGCTCGGCCCCCAGCGCTTGTGCAATCTCCCCAAGCCGGTAAGACTTTTCTGTCATCACTCGCTCCAAAACACACCCGTAGGCCCGGAGGCTCTGCGGCAAGGATTAACGGTTCAGCTTATCCAGAAGCTGTGAAGTCAGATTCATCTCTGGCTTTACATATACAACAGCTTCGCTTGGCAAAATCAGGTCAAGGTCATTTTCTTCAAGAAGTTCTTTCACCGCTGCGTCCACTTCTGGCCGGGCTTCTTCCAAAAATGCCTGTTTGCGCTGATTAACGGTAGTGTCCAGACGTTGCTTGAGCGCATTGAACTCGTTGACCTGAGCCCGGAATTCGCCGGTAAGCTTGTTGCGCTCGCTCTCGTTCATCATGGCGCCGTCTTTTTCCAGACGTTCCTGAAGTTTACGGGCGGCCGTCTGAGCTTCACGGATTTTCGCTTCATCCGCGGCGAAGTCTTTCTGCATGGTTTCGCTGAATGCCTTGGCATCGTTAGACGAAAACAAAGCCTGGCGCAGATCGACAACACCAATCCGGTTTTCCGCCATAGCAGGTAATGCCAGCACCATCGCTGCAACAAACATCAATACCGTTCTGAACATAATGGGTCTCCTGAGTTGCACTCGTTATTGTGTCAAATACTTCTGATTCAGAATGTCTGGCCAAGGGAAAACTGGAATATCTGAGTATCGTCGCCAGACTTCTCATTCAACGGCTTGGCGAGACTAAATGCCAGAGGGCCTACTGCGGTAATCCACTGGAACCCGATACCAGCTGAAAAACGCACTTCCCCGAATTCAGGATCGAAACCCCGGTCCGTATCAAAAACCTGGCCAGCATCCACAAAGAACGCTGTACGCATAGACCGGGTATCACCGGCAAACGGAGTCGGGAAAATCAGCTCCAGAGAACCTTCCGTCAGGAGATTACCACCGAAAGGATCCGGGTCTGAAGTATCAGTGGCTGCATTCGTGGCACTCAGGCCCAGCGAATTGGCCTGATAACCGCGCACGGAACCATAACCACCGGCATAGAAATGCTCATAGAATGGCATGAGCGAACGGTCGCCATAACCATCGCCGTAACCAATGTCTGTTCTTGCCCGGAACACCCAACGGTCGTCATTGGTGACCGGGAAGTAGAAATCGGTTTTGTGACTGACCTTGTAGAAGGTTAGATCACTACCCGGAACAGCGACATCCAGCGATAACGAGTGACTGTACCCTTTCGTTGGCAACACGCCCCTGTTGAGAGTGCTGCGACTCCAGCTGCCAAACAGGAAGTAGTTATTAAAAGAGTCACCTTCCTCAGCTATAAAGTCGGTGACTTCCTCAGAAGTATATATGCCGCCTTTGACCTTGGATAAGGTGTACCCAACCCCGAAGTTCAGTCGCGTAATGTTGTCTGTCGGGTAGCCGAACGTAAGACGCCCGCCGTATTCATCCAGAAGGTAAGAGGTAATATCTTCTTCTTCGTAGTCGGTTTCGCGGGCAAAAACGCTGAACCCGCGACTGACACCATCTACGGTGTAGTAAGGATCCGAATATGAGATGTTTGCGCTCTTGACCGAATCGGAGGTGTTCACACCGAAGGATACGCGCTTGCCAGTCCCGAAGAAGTTGTTTTCAGAAACGTTGGCGCCAAGAATTACACCGGAATCCTGAGAGAAGCCCACAGAAGCTGAAAGACTGCCTGTTGGCTGCTCTTCTACCGAGTAATTAACGTCAACCAGATCGTCGGAGCCCGGAACCGGGACGGTATCCACATTGACGGTCTGGAAAAAGCCTAACCGCTCCAGACGGGTTTTGGAAAACTCGATACGGTCCGAGGACGCAATACCACCCTCCATCTGGGTCATTTCCTGGCGCAGAACGTCATCGCGGGTGGACACGTTACCGTCGAAATTAATCCTGCGGACATAGGCGCGTTTACCGGGCTCAACATAAAAGGTAACGGACGCAGTGTTATCTTCAGCTGGCTCAGGCACAGCATTCACGTTAGCGAAAGCGTAACCTTCTTTACCTAACCGGAACGCCAGTGTTTCCGAAATTGCCGTCATGCGGGCACGGGAGAACACATCCCCCTCACCCACAGGAATCAGATCCCGCAACTCTGCTTCATCAATAATGAGGTCGCCGCGAAGCCGGATCTCGGAGATCGTATACTGCGGCCCTTCATTCAGTGCTATCGCAATGAAGACCTGCCGCTTGTCCGGTGAAATGGATACCTGGCTGGACTCTACGTTAAAGTCCAGATAACCACGGTCGAGATAGAATGAGCGCAGCGTTTCAAGATCACCACTCAGGCGTTCCCGCGCATATTTGTCCGAGTTAGTAAGGGAGTTCCACCAGCTGCTGGTTTGCAGCTCGAAAAGATCACGCAATTGCTCGTCGCTGAACTCACTGTTACCCACCAGATTGATGTGCCGGATTGCGGCAACCGTACCTTCGTTAATATCCAGGCGAATGGCAACCCTGTTGCGCGGCAGCACTTCAGCGGTAGCTTTAACGCGCGCGTTGTAACGTCCCTGGCCTATGTAGGAGCGAAGAATTTCAAGCTCAAGCCGCTCAAGCGTAGCTCGCCGAAATACCTGGCCTTCCTGAAGACCGGCACCCGCAAGCGCACCCATGAGCATGTCAGTTTCGATATTCTTGTTGCCTTCAATTTCGATCGAAGTGATCGAAGGGCGCTCACGCACGGTGAGGATAAGAATACCTCCATCGCGACTGGCTTCTATATCTGTGAACAATCCGGTCCGGAAGAGAGATTTGATGGTATCCGCCAGCTCGGCTTCATCCATCTGCTCGCCGATATTGACAGGCAATGCGGAAAACACCGTGCCCGCAGAAACACGCTGCAAGCCTTCCACCTCAATATCTGCAACCGTAAATTCATCTGCAAATGCTGGCTTCATGCCGGTTGCGGCAACTGCAAGGCCAACGGCTAAACCTAGAAGAGAGCGTCTCATTCAATTATTTCGCCTGGTTAATGCGCGTAAGGAGCTCGCAATTCTCACAACCGCATCAGGTCGTTGTAAAGAGCAAACACCATTAATGTGAGAATCATTGCCATACCAATTCGTAACCCTAGCGCCTGGACAGCGTCCGAAACCGGTTTTTTGCGGATCGCCTCAATCGTGTAATACACAATATGACCGCCATCCAGAACCGGCACCGGCAACAGGTTCAGAATACCCAGACTCACACTGAGGTAAGCCAGAAAACGCACAAAATCTTCAAACCCGGAGCTGACACTGGCCTCAGCCACAAGGGCAATCGTAATCGGACCACTAAGATTACTGGGAGACAGCAGCCCTGTAAGCATTTTTTTGATGGCAACAAGGGTAAGGCGAGTATCCGCCCAGGTTTCATCAAGTGCCATGGGAATGGCTTCCAGAGGGCCATAGCGGACTTCCCGCAGAACGTCATCTGGCCAGGTTACCGCTTCAACACCCGCACCAACAAACCCGATCACCTCGCCATTATCCTGTGTTTTCGCGGCCGGAGTAACCTTTATAGTTTGCCCGGAGCCTGCACGCTCAACGTCAAGATACAGCGTCTGTTCAGGTGCATTACGAATAAAGTCCACCAGCTCAAACCAGTTACTAACAGACTGGTCATTGACGGCCAGAATGCGATCACCTGCCTGCAGCCCTGCGGCCTGGGCTCGCCCCCCCTCTGAAATCTGGCCAAGTACTGCAGGTACATCCGGTCGCCATGGCGTAATACCGAACTCCCCAAGCGGATCAGGGGTTTCATCACTCAGATTCCAGCCCCCGAGCTCGCCGCTCAGGGTCCCCTGTGCTTCCCCATCAGATACGTTCAGGGTTATCAGGCCCTGCTCACCCGCTCGCTCAAGAATACGCATGTTTACGTCGCGCCAGGAGTTCACCCTGTGCCCGTCAACGGCATTAATTTCCATCCCCGGCTGCAAGCCAACCTGCATAGCAACGCTTTTACTGGCGACTTCGCCGACGATCGGTGCAACGTGGGTTACACCCACAACACTCAGAAGCCAGTAGGCAAAAATAGCAAAAATGAAATTAGCAACCGGACCAGCCGCTGCGATCGCAATCCGTTGAGAAGGGGGCTTGGAGGTAAAAGCCTGGCTTTTGAGCTCATCAGGAACAGGTCCTTCACGCTCGTCGAGCATTTTGACATAACCACCCAGAGGGATTGCAGCTATGGCAAACTCGGTACCATGGCGGTCATACCACGAAAACAGTGGTTTCCCAAAACCCACGGAAAAACGAAGCACTTTGACACCACACCGACGCGCCACCCAGAAATGGCCATACTCATGCAGGGTTACGAGTATGCCCAGAGTAAGCACGAGAGCAAGGATGGTTTGAATAATCTGCATAGCTTTCCTGGTATTAGCGCCAGCCTGGCGGAGACCTTTGTCTTAAATCAGACAGTTAACAAGGCAATCTGTTCCCGCGCCCGCTGCCGGGCTTCGGAGTTTTTCGCGAAGATAATATCAAAGCTGTCTGCAGGAACCACGGGCGTTGCCGCAAGAGTTTTCTCTATAACAACCGGAATATCGGTAAAAGCCAGATTTCCTTTAAGGAACTCGGCTACCGCAATCTCGTTGGCTGCGTTCAGTACCGCAGGTGCTGTTCCGCCTGTTTCAAAGGCCTCAGCTGCCAGCCGCAGACAGGGAAAGCGTAACAGGTCTGGCCGTTCAAAACGAAACCGCCCTATGGAGAACAGGTCCAAAGGCGCAACTCCGGCATCGATTCGTTCCGGCCATGCCAGCCCATTGGCAATCGGCGTACGCATATCCGGGCTGCCCAGCTGAGCCAGTACAGAACCGTCCGCATACTCTACCATGGAGTGAATAATACTTTCCGGATGTACGTGAACCTCAACCCGCTCTGGCGTAATGTTAAATAACCAGCAGGCTTCAATCAGCTCAAGCCCCTTGTTCATCAGGGTTGCTGAATCAACAGAGATCTTCTGCCCCATGGACCAGTTCGGATGAGCACAGGCCTCAGCCGGAGTAACCGAACACAGGGATTCTGCACTGTGCTCCCTGAAAGGCCCACCGGAAGCGGTCAGCAGAATCCGGGTAACTCCGGCCCCATCGGGGTCGCGGACTTTATCTGCAGGCAAACACTGGAAGATTGCATTGTGCTCGGAGTCTATCGGCAGTAATTCAGCACCGGAAGCAGATACAGCATCCATGAAAAGCTTGCCGGACATAACCAGCGCTTCTTTGTTTGCGAGCAGTACACGCTTTCCTGCATGCACGGCAGAAAGGGTAGGCGCCAACCCTGCCGCCCCCACTATAGCCGCGAGAATGGTACATGCTTCCGGAGCCGCAGCTACCTCACACAACCCGGGCTCTCCGCTTAAAACCGAAATATCCGGAAGGTCAGAAAGCAGTTCAGCCAGTTTCCGGGCCGCCAGCTCATCCGCCATTACAGCAACTTTCGGGCGAAACTCACGGCAAAGCGCAGCAAGCTCTTCAGCCCGGGTTGCGGCCGTCAACGCATACACAGAAAATCGACCGGGATGGCGACGAATAACATCCAGAGTAGATAAACCGACGGACCCCGTGGCACCAAGTAACGTAATAGAGCGAGCGGCCATACTCAAAAGTACCCAACCGTTGTCAACCAACCAAGTTGGGTGATAATAAGTGCAAACACCGGAATTGCAGCGGTAAGGCTGTCAATGCGGTCCATAATCCCGCCGTGCCCTGGCAGCAGCCGGCTGCTGTCCTTGATACCCCTGAAGCGTTTGAGCATGCTTTCGAGCAGATCACCAAGCACCGAAACCATTCCGGTCACCAGGCTTGCGGCAACCAGCATCAAGGTTTCAGTAATGCTCGCTGAAGCAAGATTGCTGACAATCAAAGCAAACACACCAACTGCCACCAGACCACCCCAGACACCAGCCCAGGACTTACCAGGGCTGACCCTGGGTGCAAGCTTGGCTTTGCCAAAGGCCCTGCCAGCAAAATAGGCCCCAATATCCGCAACCCAGACAGCACAGAACACGTACAGAATAACCAGAAGATTGTTATCCGTATCGCCAAACTGAAAACTGCCCTCACGGAGATGCTTCAAACCAATCCATGCCGGCACGAGAACCAGCGCGCCCATAAGCGCCCTTGCAGGCACACTGCCCCAACGCTCAGAACCTGCAGGATAACTACGAACCAGCAAAAAGCAGACACCCCACCAAAGAAGAGCAAACCAGAGCACTGCAGAGGCAGGTACATTGGCCAGACCGTACAGAATGACAGCGATTACTGCAGCGTATCCAATTCTTGCCGGCTGCTTCTCAAGCCCGGACATATTGGCCCATTCCCAGGCACCCAGCGTGATAATCGCAGCTGTAAAAAGCGCAAACCCCTGGGGTGGCAGGAAAAAGATGCCACCAATAGCTATAGGAGCGAGGATAAGTGCGGTGATGATTCGGGTTTTTAGCAAAATAGAGGTCGCTTTGGTTCGTTATTGTAGTTACGACGTGGCCGTAATCTGATCATCCGTCTGGCCAAAACGGCGCTGGCGTCCGGCATAGGACTGCAACGCTTTATGCATTTCATCTTGTTTGAAATCCGGCCAGAATACAGGCGAAAAATACAGCTCTGTATAAGCCAGATGCCAAAGCATGAAATTGCTTATCCGTTGCTCGCCTGCCGTACGAATCATGAGATCTGGCAAGGGGAGATCCCCAATGCTCAGGTGCTGCTGAATGAGATCGTCGGTAATATCAGATGGCTGAAGCAACCCCTGCTTTACCTTTTCAGCAACCTGCCTGGTAGCCTGGACAATATCCCAATGGCCACCGTAGTTTGCGGCAATGACGAGCGTCATCCTGGTGTTGTTTCTGGTGAGCTGCTCGGCATTCGCCATAAGCTCTTGCAGCGTCGGAGTAAACGCAGAGCGGTCACCGATAATGCGCAGCCGTATTTCATTACGGTGCAGCTTTTTGACTTCCCGCTCCAGAGCAAAAACAAACAGCTTCATCAAAGCCGAAACTTCATCCTTGGGTCGGCGCCAGTTTTCGCTTGAAAAAGCGAACAGCGTGAGCACCTCCACCCCTTCGCGGGCACAGGTTTCAACAACAGACTTTACCGCATCCACCCCAGCCTTATGCCCTGCCACTCCTTTCAGCCGGCGCGCTTTAGCCCACCGGTTATTACCGTCCATGATAATGGCCACATGCCGGGGCCGGCTATCAGCCGACACCGGAATCTCTGCGGATACTGTTTCCGTCATGAAATCCCCTGTACGGCCTGCAGAAAACTCCTGCCAGCCGCAAGTTTCGCTTGAAAGTGAGCCAAGGCGATCAGACCGCCATCAGATCCTCTTCTTTAGCTTTGAGCATCTTCTCAACTTCGGCGATATAGCGATCTGTCAGCTTCTGGATTTCTTCTTCAGCCCGGCGCTCGTCGTCTTCGCTGATTTCTTTTTCCTTCAGCAGATCCTTCATCATGCCATTTGCATCACGGCGGGCATTGCGAATAGAGACGCGACCGTTCTCTGCATCCGCTTTCGACTGCTTGACCATGAGCTTACGGGTCTCTTCCGTCAGCATAGGCATAGGAATACGGATCAGATCACCGCTGGTTGCCGGATTAAGGCCCAGATCAGCCGTCATGATGGCCTTTTCAATAACCGGCACCAGGTTCTTCTCCCAGGGCGACACTGCTAACGTACGATTATCTTCCACGTTAATGCTGGCGACCTGTTTCAGTGGCGTTTCTTCACCGTAGTAGTTAACCATAACACCGTCCAGAATAGACGGGTGGGCACGGCCAGTACGGATCTTGTTGAACGCCGAGTGCAGAGCTTCAAGGCTCTTTTTCATCTTCGCTTCGGCTTCAGCTTTTATATCGTTAATCACGTAATCATCCTCAATTCGTTCATCAGGGCTTTGTGAGGCCCATTATTCGATCAGTGTACCTTCTTTCTCACCGGTCACGATGCGCGTCAGCGCACCCGCGCGGCTCATATCAAAAACACGCAATGGCATCCCGTGGTCCCGCGCCAGGCATATGGCTGTCAGATCCATCACGCCCAGCTTTTTATCCAGAACCTGATCATAGGTCAGTTTGTCGTACTTTTCTGCTGTCGGGTCAAGGTATGGATCTGCAGAGTAAACACCGTCCACCTTGGTTGCTTTCAATACGGCATCTGCTTCAATCTCGATACCACGCAAGCAGGCTGCGGAATCGGTTGTGAAGAAGGGGTTGCCGGTTCCCGCACAAAATATAACCACGTCACCGTCTTTGAGATCGCGGACTGCACGGCGACGATCATAATGCTCGACAATCCCGCTCATGGGGATAGCGGACATAACGCGGGTGCGGATATTCGAGCGTTCCAGAGCATCGCGCATGGCCAGACCGTTCATCACGGTTGCCAGCATACCCATGTGATCACCGGTGACCCGATCCATACCGGCAGCACTGAGTGAGGCGCCCCGGAACAGATTGCCTCCACCAATAACCAGGCCAACCTGAACACCGATGCCTATCAGTGCACCAATTTCAAGTGCCATGCGATCAAGAACTTTGGGGTCAATACCGAAATCATGCTCACCCATCAGGGCTTCGCCGCTTAGCTTGAGTAGAACACGATTGTATCTTGGCTGGCTTTTCGGTGGCGTCGGCATACTGATTCCCCTTTGCGTCTGTTGACTGCGATCACTCTGCAGGCTTGTATCTGACATCCCCCTTTAAAAAGGGGGATCTCAGATACAAGCCCGCCACGAGAGCCGGAAAAATCCAACTAACGTGGCAGACTCAAGTGGTGCTGCAACTGATCGTTACAGCACCCAGAAAAATCAGGCTTTGCCTGTACCGGCTGCAGCAGCAACCTCAGCAGCAAAGTCTACTTCTTCTCTTTCAATACCGTCACCCACTTCCAGGCGAATAAAGCCAACCAGCTCGCCGCCAGCAGACTTGATCAGTTCACCTACAGTCTGATCCGGGTTTTTGACGAAAGGCTGTTCAACAAGGCTGTGTTCCTTCAGGAACTTCTTGATACGGCCACCCATCATCTTCTCGACGATCTCGGCGGGCTTGCCTGCCATATCGGGCTGAGCCTTGATGACTTCCTTCTCTTTTTCGAGTTCGTCAGCAGGCATATCTTCCGGCCGTGCAACACGCGGATTAACTGCTGCGGCGTGCATAGCAATATCGCGTGCCAGCTCAGAATCGCCTGCAGTCAGAGCAACAACTGCGGCGATTTTATTGGTGCTGTGAACATAGCCACCAACAACCGGGCCTTTGATTTCAACGATACGACGTACAGTGATGTTCTCGCCGATCTTCTGAACCAGCGCTTCACGCTTGGCTTCCAGATCGCCTTCCATCAGCTTGGCAACGTCAGTCTCGCCTTTTTCGAAGGCAACATTCAGAACGTCGTTGGCAAAATTGATGAAGTTGTCATCACGGGCAACAAAGTCTGTCTCGGAGTTTACTTCAACAATGTAAGCTGCAGTGTTGTCATCAGAAATCTTGACCAGTGACACACCTTCAGCGGCCGTACGGCCAGCTTTTTTGGCGGCTTTCAGACCAGAAGACTTACGCAGTTCTTCAATTGCAGCATCTACACTGCCTTCAGATTCAACCAGCGCTTTTTTGCATTCCATCATGCCAAGGCCGGTGCGCTCACGCAGTTCTTTGACCATTGCAGCGGTAATTGCAGCCATGTTCAGTCCTCTTAACTTTTTCAAATTCGGTGGGAGGCGTACCCGGGAACTCTCCCGGGCACTCCTTATTTCTCAAACACTACGCGATGCATTACTCAGCAGCTGGAGCAGTTCCTGCAGCTTCTTCACTGACTTCTACGAATTCGTCAGCGCCTGCGCCACCAGCCTGTGCAGATTCAAGGCAAGTATCAGCTACAGCTTTTACATAAATCTGGATCGCACGGATAGCATCATCGTTGCCCGGAATTACAAAATCTACGCCGTCCGGGTTACTGTTGGTATCGACTACGCCGATAACAGGGATGCCGAGCTTGTTCGCTTCTTTAATAGCGATGCGCTCGTGATCAACGTCGATAACAAACAACGCGTCAGGCAAACCGCCCATATCCTTGATACCGCCAATGGAACGCTCAAGCTTATCCATTTCACGGGTACGCTCAAGAGCTTCTTTCTTGGTCAGCTTGTCGAAAGTACCGTCTTTGCTCTGGGCTTCCAGCTCACGGTAACGACGAATGGACTGACGGATAGTTTTGTAGTTGGTCAGCATGCCACCGAGCCAGCGGTGATTAACGAAAGGCTGGCCAGAACGCTCTGCTTCTTCCTTGATGACCTTGGCTGCGGCGCGCTTGGTGCCAACAAACAGGATCTTGTTCTTGCTCTCTGTCAGTTTCTGAACGAAGTCGAGTGCTTCATTCATGGCAGGAACAGTCTGTTCAAGGTTGATGATGTGAATCTTGTTACGGGCGCCGAAGATGAACTTCGACATTTTCGGGTTCCAGTAACGAGTCTGGTGACCGAAGTGAGCACCTGCTTTGAGCAGGTCACGCATATTTACCTGAGCCATGATAATAACCTTAGTTTAGCTTCGGGTTAGTCCTCCACGCGTCCGATTGCCCCAACCAGGCTCCCTGTGACTATAGAACAGGAGCAGGCACCCTGGGACAACGTGCTGACACGTGTGCGAATTTGCCGGAATCGTTTCCAGCGGGCGCGTTTATATCACAAAATATGGCCCCCATGCCATTAATTTTGCGCACCGCATTCCTTGTGCACTGGCCGCAGGGCCCTTAAAATGCTTGTCTGACACAAATCAACGGGAAGCCTAATGCAAGTATCGATCAAGACTCCGGAAGAAATTGAAAAGATGCGCGTAGCCGGTCGCCTGGCGGCTGACGTTCTAGAAATGATCGGTGAGCATGTCAAGCCCGGCGTCTCAACCGAAGAACTAAACCAGATCTGCCATAACTACATCGTTAACGAGCGTGATGCGATCCCGGCCCCTCTGAACTACAAAGGCTTTCCGAAATCCGTGTGCATTTCTGTCAACCACGTGATTTGCCATGGAATACCTTCAGAGAAGAAAATTCTGAAAGACGGGGACATCGTGAATATCGATGTGACCGTTATAAAGAATGAGTACCACGGTGACACCAGCAAAATGTGGATTGTAGGCAAGCCCAAGCCGGGGACAGAGCGCCTGATCCGGATCACTCAGGAATGCATGTATAAAGGTATTGAACTGGTAAAGCCCGGCGCGCGCCTGGGCGATATCGGCCATGTAATCCAGCAACACGCTGAAAAGCACCACTATTCCGTTGTCAGGGATTATTGCGGCCACGGCATCGGCAAGGTATTCCATGAGGAGCCTCAGGTCATGCACTACGGCAAGCCTGGAACCGGGCTGGAGCTTAAAGAAGGCATGATCTTCACCATCGAGCCAATGATCAACCAAGGCAAATACCACACCAAGTTACTACCGGACCAGTGGACCGTGGTCACCAAAGATCACAAGCTTTCCGCCCAGTGGGAGCACACCATCCTTGTGACCGCCGATGGCCACGAAGTGTTGACCAGACGATCGGAGGAATCCTTCTAAGTGGACCGTCAGGAGCTGGAGGCCAGAATCAGCAACGACACTTCCCCTGTCATGGTGGCCCGGGAGCTTCTGAAAGAACGCTATGATGCAGATGCAGAAGCCTTCCGGCAGGGCGCCGACGTAAGGGCTCTGGTTCACTCCAGAGCCGATACCGTCGACACGGTACTGAAGCTGATCTGGAACCGCTACCCTTTCTCCAGCTCACCCGATATAGCGCTGATCGCTGTTGGGGGGTACGGTCGTGGTGAACTCCACCCACATTCGGATATCGACCTGCTGATTCTGACCCGGAATGGCATTGAACCCGGCTGGGAAGAAGATGTTGGCGCCTTCATCACCCTGCTGTGGGATCTGAAGCTCGATATCGGCCACAGCGTACGCAGCATTGAAGAAAGTAAAGATGCTGCACGGGATGATATAACCACCCTGACCAACCTTCTTGAAACCCGCACAATTGCCGGCCCGGATGAACTGCGCGAAGAACTCAGCGAACAAGCCTACTCCGACAACATCATTACTGACCGCGACTACTTTATTGCCAAGCGCGAAGAGCAGTTCCAGCGTCATAAAAAATACAGCGATACAGAGTACAATCTTGAGCCTAACGTAAAAAGCTCACCCGGTGCTCTGCGGGATATACAAACCATTGGCTGGATTACCAAACGACACTTTGGCCTGCAGAGCATTGCCGATCTGACCCACTTCAGCATTCTCACTGACGAGGAGCATCAGGTACTG
Organism: Marinobacter sp. ANT_B65; assembly: GCF_002407605.1. Classification (NCBI taxonomy): domain Bacteria; kingdom Pseudomonadati; phylum Pseudomonadota; class Gammaproteobacteria; order Pseudomonadales; family Marinobacteraceae; genus Marinobacter; species Marinobacter sp. ANT_B65. The sequence continues at coordinate 122,284 of NZ_NXGV01000003.1, forward strand.
GTGCAGGGTGAAACCCTCCTGTGGCGATTGCGCTACGGGCTTCAGCTGATTGCAGACCGCAACGAGAACCGGCTGCTGTTCGACCATCAGCGTGCCCTGGCGCAGATGCTGGGATACAAAGATGAAGGCAAGCGGCTGGATGTCGAACTGATGATGCAGTCCTATTATCGGACCGTGCTGGCGCTGGCAGAGCTCACCGACGTCATTCTTCAGTTTTACGATGAAGCAATACTCGGCACCGGTACCGAAGATAATATTCAACCCATCAACAAACGCTTCCAGATTCGTAACAGCTATATAGAGGCAGTAAACAACCAGGTATTTGCTTACTCCCCCTATGCAATCATGGAAATCTTTGTGCTGATGGCCCAGCACCCGGAAATCAAAGGCATCAGGGCCACGACCATCCGGTCCTTGCGGGCACACAGACACCTGATTGATGATGCCTTCCGCTCCGATCTGGCAGTAACGTCCCTGTTCATGGAACTGCTTCGGACACCCCATGCGCTGGATGAAACACTCTCCGCCATGAAAAAATACAACGTGCTGGGCCGCTATCTGCCAGAGTTCGGCCAGATTATCGGCCAGATGCAGCACGACCTATTCCACATCTATACCGTTGACGCTCATACCATGCGGGTCGTCCGAAACATGGTTCGCCTGAACCGCCCGGACGCGCGCGAGAACTACCCATTGGCAGCGCGGCTGATTCACGGGCTTCCAAAGCGGGAAATTCTTTATATTGCCGGCTTGTATCACGACGTTGCCAAAGGCCGGGGGGGAGACCATTCAGAGCTTGGTGCGGAAGACGCAGCATCCTTCTGCAAACGTCACCACCTTAGTGAGCGTGATACCCAACTGGCATCCTGGCTGGTGGAAAATCATCTGCTAATGTCCATGACAGCCCAACGCAAAGACATTTCCGACCCGGATATTATCCAGTCGTTTGCCCGGGCGCTTCCCAGTCAGGCGCACCTGGATTACCTGTACATCCTCACTGTGTGTGATATCAGCGCCACCAACCCCAAACTCTGGAATACCTGGCGGGCATCTCTGTTGCGCCAGCTGTACCTGGAAGCAAAGCGTGCCCTGCGTCGCGGAGCAGAGATCCCTGTTGACCGGCAGGCATGGGTTCGGGCAACACAGTCTGAGGCCCGCGAAATCCTCCATGCCCAAAGCATTACCGACAAACAGATTGATGCCATCTGGGACACGGTTGATGAAGATTATTTTCTTCAGGATTCCACTGTTGATATAGCCTGGCAAACCGCAGCCATCATCAATCATGGAAACACCCCCGGGCCACTGGTTCTTATCCGGGACACTCTCGGAGGGCCATCTGAAGGCTTTTCACAGATCATTATCTACATGAACGACCGGGCAACTCTTTTTGCCGCAACAACAGCAGTTCTGGAACAACTCAACCTGAACATTGTTGACGCCCGCATCAGTTCAAACGATGGCCCCTACACAATCAGCTCTTATGTGGTACTGGACGAAAAAGGCCAGCCACTGGGGGTAGATCCGGCCCGCAAGGAGCGAGTTCGCGAGCGCTTGATTGAGGAACTCGATGATCCGGAAGACTACCCGGACATTATTCACCGACGTACACCTCGGCAGCTAAGACACTTCGCGTTCCCGACCGAAGTGGTTTTTTCCAACGACACCATCAACGAGCGCACGGTAATCGAAGTGGTCACACCTGATCGCCCCGGCCTTCTGGCAAGGGTTGGGCAGGTTCTTCTGGATCATCGTATACGCCTGAGCAATGCAAAAATTGCGACACTGGGCGAACGGGTCGAAGACGTATTTTTTGTTACCGACGAACACGGCAGGCCTATCAGCGATCCTTCCGTGTGCAGCGCCCTGCAGCAGGACCTATGCAAAATGCTGGACGACACCCAATGAATCCGAATCTGGACAAGCTTCACCCCTACCCTTTTGAAAAGCTGGCAAAACTCAAGGCCGGCATATCTGTGCCAGACAATCTGCGTCCAATTTCCCTGGGGATTGGCGAACCCAAGCACCCCTCTCCTGAGTTCGTGAAACAGGTGATTGCCGATAACCTCGACAGACTCGCCAACTATCCTACAACCAAAGGAATGGAAGAACTCAGGGAGACAATTGGTGAGTGGGCTACACGTCGGTTCCGGCTGCAGCCCGGGGCCCTGAGCCCGGAACACAACATCGTTCCGGTGAACGGCACCCGCGAAGCAATATTTTCGCTGGTACAGGCAGTGGTTGATGCAAACAAGCAGGCGACGGTTGTAAGCCCGAACCCCTTTTATCAGGTTTATGAAGGTGCAGCGCTTCTCGCAGGCGCTACTCCAGTCTACCTGCCCTGCGATGCCTCAAATGGCTTTATTCCGGATTTTGACGCAGTGCCAGAATCCGTATGGCAGGACTGCCAGGTACTCTTCCTGTGCTCACCCGGGAACCCCAGCGGTGCCGTCATGCCCCGGGAAGTTCTGACAAAGGTCATTGAACTGGCAGACAGGCATGACTTTATTGTTGCCTCAGATGAGTGTTATTCCGAACTCTACCCAGATGAAAACAATCCTCCCGAGGGTCTGTTGCAAACCTGTGCAGCCATAGGCCGACACGACTTCGCACGTTGTGTCGTTTTTCACAGCCTGTCAAAACGCAGTAACCTGCCGGGCCTGAGATCAGGCTTTGTCGCAGGCGATGCAGCTATACTGAAAGGCTACCTGAGCTACCGCACGTATCATGGTTGCGCCATGCCCGTTCACAACCAGCTGGCAAGCATCGCAGCCTGGCAGGACGAAGCCCATGTCCGCGAAAACCGGACTGCTTACCGTGCCAAGTTTGAAGCCGTGGTACCCATTCTCCGGGAAGTCATGGATGTGGACTTTCCTGATGCAGGCTTCTACCTCTGGCCGGCCACTCCGATGGATGATGAGACATTTGCGCGGGAACTGTCGGCACAGCAAAACGTACATGTGTTGCCAGGCCGCTATCTGTCCCGAACTGTCGATGGCCACAATCCCGGGGAAAACCGGGTACGCATGGCACTGGTTGCACCGCTGGAAGAATGCGTTGAAGCTGCAAAACGCATAGTTGAATTTGTAAAGGCAAACTGATTTATGAAGCTCTATGGCATCCGGAATTGCGATACCGTCAAAAAGGCCCGTAAATGGCTTGATGAGCAAAACATCGCCTATGAGTTCCACGACTTTAAAAAAGAGGGGCTGGACGAAGCCCGCCTGATCCAATGGGAAGAAGCCGTGGGATGGGAAATTTTGCTGAACCGCCGCGGCACGACATGGCGCAAACTCAGCGAAGAGGTTCGTGATACCATTAGCGCCCAATCTGCCCATGACATCATGCTTGAAAACACCTCCATCATTAAACGGCCCGTGGTCGAGCATGAAGGGTCTGTTTATGTCGGCTTTAACGCCAACGACTGGGCAACACTGATTAACTAAACAGGAGCAACCCGTATATGAGCTTTGCATTCGGTATCGGTATCGGCACCCAAAACAATCAGGGCGAGTGGCTAGAGGTTTTTTACCAGCAGCCGATCATGAAACCCGAAAGAGAGCTGATCGACGTGGTAGAGACTGCCCTAGACTACAAAGGCGGCAATCACGCTATTCAGGTAACCGCAGAGCAACTGACTCAGTTTGCCAATGCGTTGCGTCAGACTGGCGCAACTGGCCAGGCATCTCTCGCGGAAAAAGCAGCCAGCAGCAAGCGCCCGGTTGTCGTGACCGTTCTTGAAACAGACGACGCCGCCTCCAGCACTCCGGAGGTCTACCTCAAACTGCACCTGATCTCCCACCGCCTGGCCAGACCTCATGGCGTCAAACTTGACGGCATCTTCGGCCTGTTGCCAAACCTGGCCTGGACCAACGAGGGCGCAGTTGACCTGAATGAACTACCTGAACGCCAGCTGAAAGCGCGCCTGGAAGGGCGCACACTGGAAGTCAAATCTGTAGACAAATTCCCGCAGATGACAGATTACGTGGTGCCCAAAGGCGTCCGTATTGCAGACACGGCTCGCGTGCGCCTCGGCGCCTATGTGGGTGAAGGCACAACGGTAATGCACGAAGGCTTCATTAACTTCAACGCCGGTACTGAAGGTACCAGCATGATTGAAGGCCGTATTTCCGCTGGCGTTATAGTCGGCAAAGGATCCGACCTTGGTGGCGGCTGTTCCACCATGGGCACCCTGTCCGGTGGCGGCAACATGGTTATTTCTGTTGGTGAAAACTGCCTGATCGGCGCCAATGCCGGCGTTGGCATTCCCCTGGGTGACCGCTGCAAGGTTGAGGCTGGCCTCTATGTTACTTCCGGTACAAAAGTGGCTTTGCTGGATGACAGCAACCAACTGGTCGAAGTGATCAAAGCCCGGGATCTGGCCAACAAGCCCGACCTGCTATTCCGCCGCAACAGCCAGACTGGTGCAGTTGAATGTAAAACCAACCAATCTGCCATTGAGCTGAACGAAGAGCTGCATGCAAACAACTGATTCTAAAACACTCGAACTGGCCATCGACCTGATCAGCCGGCCGTCAGTAACACCTGACGACGCCGGTTGTCAGGAATTGATGATGTCCCGCCTGGCTCCTCTGGGTTTTATTGGCGAGCACATGCGTTTTGGCGACACAGATAACCTCTGGGCCCGCAAAGGTTCAGAGGGACCCGTGCTGGCTTTTGCAGGTCACACTGATGTTGTCCCCACAGGGCCTGAAAAAAACTGGGCACACCCTCCGTTTGACCCTGTCATCACGGACGGCTACCTGTACGGTCGTGGCGCCGCCGATATGAAGGGCAGCCTTGCGGCATTCATCACTGCGTGTGAGCGTTTTGTAAGCGCTCACCCGGATCACCATGGCTCTATTGCCCTGCTGATTACAAGCGATGAAGAAGGCCCGGCCCACAACGGTACCGTTAAGGTGATTGAAGCCCTGGAAGACCGGTCGGAGAAAATGGACTGGTGCCTGATAGGCGAACCCTCCAGCACCCGGGAAGTCGGAGATGTCATCAAAAATGGCCGCCGCGGCTCATTGCATGGTTATCTGACGGTGAAAGGGACTCAGGGCCACGTAGCCTACCCTCACCTTGCGGAAAATGCGGTTCATAGTGTTGCACCGGCTCTGCACACCCTGGCCAACGAGTTCTGGGACAACGGCAACGACTATTTTCCACCTACAACATTTCAGATCACGAAAGTGGAAGCCGGCACGGGTAGCAATATCATTCCCGGAGAATGTCTGGTGCATTTCAACTTTCGTTACTGCACTGAAAATACGGCGGAAAGCCTTGAAGAGAGGGTTGTGGCCATCCTTGACCGGCACAATCTCAAATATGACCTGCAGTGGCATCTCAGCGGCCGCCCGTTCCTTACCGACAAGGGTGCTTTAGTCGCTGCCAGCCAGAATGCTATCCGTAATGTGACAGGGCGGGAAACGGAACTGTCCACCTCAGGAGGCACGTCTGATGGTCGCTTCATTGCACCTACAGGGGCTCAGGTCGTAGAACTTGGCCCGATCAATGCCACCATTCACAAGATAGATGAGTGCGTGAAGGCTGATGATCTGGATACCCTGTCCCTGATCTACGAGCAGATACTTGTAGAACTGCTGGCCTGAACGGCTGCCTGACAAGCTGACAGTTGTACCTGGAATGCCGGAGCAGATGCTCCGGCATTTTTATTCGCGGCATCAATAGTGGGGCGGAGGAGCTTCCTCTTCTTCCCGCTTTATGTTGGACGATGAAACATCCTTCAGTTGGTTGTGCAATAGCCGCTTGGCGTTCCAGAGCTCACGGATATCCATCTCCTGTTTCGCTAACTGTTCGCTCAGGGTGTTGATAACGTCGTCCTGAAAGGCAAGCCGGGTTTCAAGCTCATCCAGTCTGGCTTGCAGATCCTTATCGCTCATCGGGTACCGAAACTCCTTCGCATGAATCGTTCAAGTGGATGGGTGAGGAATGTAATCAAAAGCACTCTTAAGGCCAGGTTCGGCATGACGACTTGGTCAGCAGTCGGAATAATCTGTTATCATGCCGCTTTTACCCGCCCGAACTTCCGTTTTACCGGAAATCAGGCGGCATTCACTGGCCGGATAAGCGATTTTACCCGATATCCGGTTTTTTATCGTCAGAGTTAGTAAAAATGGAGAATTCTTAGTCAATGCGTAATCCAGCCAAAGCGATCCTTGTTGCTCTCCTGATCGCTATTCCAGCACCGTTGGTACTTGCCCTGCTGCTCTCATTTACCCCTGAACCTCTTCGCCTGATTGCCGTTGGCGAGTTTGTAGAGGCCCTGGGCAGCACCCGTGGCATTGCCGCTTACATCATCACCTTTATTGTTTTCGGTATTGCGGGTTTTCTGGCCGCTGCAGTTTCAGCCAGACAGCAACCTGTCCGCAGCACGTCTCAGCACGGAAATTCGGCGCCGAGGAATCAGAATTCCGACCAGAGCTACGCCGATGATGATGGAGACTACGATGACAACAGCCCTGAAGGCGACGAAGAAGGCACTGTGAAGTGGTTTAACGTTAAAAAAGGTTTTGGCTTTATCGTTCGTGAAAGCGGAGACGAAGTCTTTGTCCACTTCCGTGCTATTCGCGGCAGTGGTCGCAGGGTACTACGCCAGGGCCAACTGGTTCGTTTCAGCGTAGTTGATGCGGACAAAGGCCTGCAGGCAGACAACGTTTCCATTCTGAGCGAATGAAACGTCAGTTGATGTAAAAAAGGCAGCCCTATTCATACGGGCTGCCTTTTTTTGTTTCTGCCTGTTCAGTTCCAGACCACCAGTTGTTCACCCCGGTCATCCAGCCGCCACCACCTTTCATCTTCTGGCAGCTCATCCTCTTTCCACTCTCCAGAGCTGCAGCGGACTTCTGTATCCAATGCACGCCATGCACTCCGTGCGCATTCCAGATCACTGTTCCAGGGTAACCGATTACCCTCAATAAGCAGTGACGTATACCGCTTACCAAAAGCTTGCGGATACAGTGTTATTTTCAGGCGGTCTTCACCAAAACAGGCTGAGCCTTTGATGATGGATGAAACATCACTGTCATCCAGTGCCAGCTGCGAAATATGGTTTCCCAGCCAACGACTAACCACTCCGCCTTCCAGGTCACGGATGTAGATTTCCAGATCCTGCACTCGCAGATTCTCCATGCTGATGGTCACAATGGAGCACATAGTGAACCGGCCCGCGCCGCGCTGCAACCCAGCGTTCCAGTTCCTGACGCAAGTCTTCCTCCGAAAGCCTGCGCAACGCTCCGGCAGATTTGCGCTCGTGCCACGCAACTTCCGCAGCCGCTCGCAACAAACTGACTTCTTCCAGTGACTGCTCAATCTGGTTCAACGGCTCTTGCCGTGCAATGGCAACCAGGCTTTGACGCCTGAGAGTATCCTCCTGCCCGGAGAGCGCCATCGAGCTGACAGGCCCGCGCCGGGCGAAGAGATCAAGCCTTGCCGCTGCGCGCTCTACCCACTGCAGCATTCCCCCTGGCGAGCTCACACAACGGCTCCGCCGCGAAGCTGCAAACTGAATAGCGGATTCAGGTAGCTGAATGTTCCATCGCCGCTCAATAGCCGCCTGGTGAGCGACCAGAATTGCCTTGCGCTGCATAGTACTGGAAGGACACATATCGAACACTGCCAGCTCCCGGCCCAGGCGCTGTTCCAGTGTATTGCAGGCGCCGTCACTGCCTGACGAATCTGGCCCCAGAAGCACTACAGGGCCTTCCCAGCGCAGAACCAGCTCAGACACAAGACCAGATGGCTGATCTAAAAACATCAGAAGATCCGCAGGCGTCACATTATCAAGAACAAGGACAGGCCAGGGCTTAATGGTAGCTGCCGGGATCACGGCGAGATCACTAGCCATCAGCTCAACTTCGCGACGCAGATCCATCTCGACATAGGGTTGCGTAAGTGAATCCAGCAGGGAACTCAGCCATGAGGACTTCCCTCCCCCGCGCGCTCCCCGAATCCAGACCAAAGCACCAGGAACCGCAGCGAGTGTAATGGCAACATCTTCGGCCAGTTCAATCCACTCAGGGTCGGTAATTACAATCGGCGCAGATTCATGCTCTTCTATGCCGGGCGGCTGCGGGCTCTCACCGGGATTAAACAGGTCACCCGGTGACGGCCAGCGAAGAACAAGCTCCAGAACTGCGACATAGGCTTTTCCCTGTAAACGTTCCGCATTCCGCGCAAGCACCTCCAGAAGCTGAGGCCAGTCCAGCCAGACAGCAGTACCAAAGGCTTCCCGCGCAGTTGCCAGCCAATAAATCAACTGAGAGGAAAGCAAACCTTCACCCCCCACCTCTGTCACTATCGGCTGTTCACACTGGATGGTTCGTATCAACTCATCCATGTCCACACCGGAGCCGCGCAGGAAGCTGCTTGCAGAGGGGCTGGAGTCCAGCAGTGCAAGCAAGAAGTCTTCAACCGTAATAACCTTGCCGCCACGGCGATCAACATTATCGCGGGCATTCAGCAGCGCAGCCTGACATTGAGGGGTAAGGCATCCTTGCCAGTCTTCCATGAAACATCTCCCTGTTTTATCGCACCATCCTGATGCAGTAGAAGTTATACCAACAATTTTTGCTCAAAAGCCTTCTGTGATTTCATGAGTGTTTTCATGCAGCTTCATTTATCACGGGCTGACCGGCCCAGTTTACCAGATACCCGTATTTTCCATACTAACCCAGGGTTCTTTGGGTGCGAGCGCTTCGCCTTTTTGCAGCAACTCGATCGATATGCCATCAGGCGACCGGACAAACGCCATGTAACCATCCCGGGGCGGGCGGTTGATGGTTACACCATTTGCCTGCAACTTCTCACAAAGTACATAGATATCATCCACTCTATAAGCCAGATGGCCAAAGTTACGACCTCCGGAGTATTCTTCCGGATCCCAGTTACAGGTCAACTCCAGCATAGGGGCCTTGTCTTCACGAGCCCTGGACTCATCTCCGCTTGCGGCAAGGAATACAAGTGTAAAACGACCCTTCTCGTTACTTTTACGATCGATTTCGACCATACCCAGCAGATCGCAGAAAAAATTCAGGGTTTGCTCAAGGTTGCTTACACGGATCATCGTATGTAGGTATTGCATACACTCTCCTGTTATCTACGATTACATCGTCTAACGAATCATTTCAGGCAAGCTCACGCTCCATATGCACACACTCATCTTTATTACCTTGCAGTTTACGGTATTCTGGAAAAATGACTGTAAACCTCAACTCACAGCTGATCAATTCCTACCAGACACCTGCAATACGCCACCTTGCATGGTTGTGTCAGGCTCCGCAACTGATGCATTCACCAATCACATTTGAACCTGCACAGTATCTGCCGCCAGACTATCCCGACACCCTTGCCGCCTGGGACAAGGACACAGAAACTGCACCACCACTGCTTGGCGAACCACCACAACGCAGGCTGGGCTTCTATTTCGAGCGACTGTATCAGGTATTACTCGAAGACCTGCTGGGCTGGCCCATTCTGCTGAAAAACCAGCAGATCCAGTCAAACGGACGCACCATTGGCGAACTGGATTTTGTGGTGCTCAACAAGAAAAATGATTGCATTGAACACCACGAGATTGCTATCAAATTCTATCTGGGCGTTTCCGGGCAAAATGGCTCAACACTCTGGTATGGCCCCAATGCCCGTGACCGGCTGGACAGGAAAACAACCAGTCTGCTGGAACAGCAAAGCCGCCGCACACAACTCCCGGAAACCCTGGCATTACTCTCTGAATTTGATATCACCGGCCCGCTGACACCGCGGGTTTTCATGCCGGGATATCTTTTCTATCCTGATGATCAGCAGGTTGAAACCCCGGACTATGTTCCGGAAAACCACCTGCGCGGCCGCTGGATGTACGCCCACGACGCAAGAAAACTGAACACATCACACTGGGTTGTACTCAACAAACCACACTGGATTGGCAACTGGTGTCAGAGCGTACAGCCTGATAAAGAACATGTGCTGGAAGCGCTGACGCGTGTAGAGAGCAAATCAGTTCCGCAACTGTTCGCAATCATGCAGGAAGACCATCAGACGGGTAGCTGGGCCGAGACAGACCGTCTGTTTGTTGTACCTGAAGCCTGGCCCGGAATCTCACAGCCGCGATATTGACCTTCAGTAACAGAACCTCATATGCCTGAATAATTTCCTTCAGGCACTGCCTTGTGCTCATCCTTAAGCCCTTGCTCCCGCAAAAAGGTTGTTATCATCTTGCGGATTCGATAGTTTTCACTGCGGTGGCAAATCAGCGCAGTAATAGAACGGCCAAGTGAGTGCACCCAAACAATGGATAAAGGATAGATCTCATGGATGATCACGGTCAGTTTCGTCTGCTTGCAAAGCGCCGCTTCCTGCCATTTTTTTTGACGCAATTTTCCGGTGCTTTCAACGACAATCTGTTCCGCAATATCCTGCTGCTGTTAATTACCTATACCGCAGGTGGATTAATGGGCCTGCCGATTGATGTGGCCGTGAACATTGCAGCTTTCCTGTTCATTCTGCCGTTTTTTCTGTTCTCAGGAATTGCAGGCCAACTGGCTGACAAGTATGAAAAATCCCGGGTTATCCGCTGGGTAAAACTGGCAGAAATCGCCATCATGGTGCTGGCCGCCATTGGCCTCTGGCACGAGTGGTACGGGGCCTTGCTGCTGCTGTTATTCCTCATGGGCGTGCAGTCCACCTTCTTTGGGCCGGTCAAATACGCCCTTCTGCCCCAGGTGCTCACGAATGATGAACTGGTGGGTGGCAATGCTCTGGTGGAAATGGGCACCTTCGTTGCAATTCTGGTGGGTACACTGGCCGCCGGCCTGTTAATGGGCAGTGAGCAGCCTGAAAAGCTGGCTGCGGTCGGCGTAGTAGCTATCGCCGCTATTGGCTATCTGGCCGCACGACAGGTTCCCGTAACTGGCGCTACAAACCCACAAATGACCATTGGCTTCCGGCCGCTGAAAGAAACCTGGAACCTGATGCGGATGGCAGCTGAAAACTACTCGGTACTGCTGTGCATCATCGCCATTTCCTGGTTCTGGTTTCTGGGTGCCGCCTACCTCACCCAATTCCCCAGCTTCGCCCAAACGGACCTGATGGGAGACGAAACCGTTGTCACCCTGCTGCTAGCCGTATTCACCATAGGAATCGCACTGGGCTCAGTGGCCTGTGAACGGCTGTCCGGGCACCGGATCGAACTGGGTATCGTACCCATTGGTTCTCTCGGCATCAGCCTGTTCGGGCTGGACTTATACTTCAATATGCCCGCCAACCCGGTGCCAACCGACTGGTGGATGATCATCACTGACAGCCAGCACCGGCAGGTGGCAATTGATCTGCTGGGTATCGGCTTTTTTGGCGGCCTTTTTATCGTACCGCTTTATGCATTTGTGCAACGGGAAACCCCGGAACCCCGGCGTGCCCGCGTAATCGCAGCGCTAAACGTATTCAACGCCCTGTTCATGGTGGTCAGTGCCGGCATGGGGATCTTGATGCTGGGCGTGATCAACATCAGTATTCCCGAATTCTTTCTGGTGCTGTCCATCATGAACCTGGTCGTGGCAGGCTTTGTTTACCAACAAGTGCCGGAATTCGCCTTACGGTTTATTGTCTGGGTGCTGTCACACACTATCTACAGGGTTCGTCATGAAGGCCTTCACAGGATTCCGGAAGAAGGTCCGGTTCTGCTGGTTTGTAACCACGTAACCTACATGGATGCACTGGTTATCGCCGGTGCTGTACGCCGTCCCATCCGTTTCGTGATGGACTACCAGATCTTCAAAATGCCCGTTCTTGGTGCCCTGTTCAAACTCGCAAAGACCATTCCGATCGGTCCAAGAAATAAAGTGCCGGAGATCTACGATAACGCCTTCGAACGCATCGATGAAGAACTGGACGCAGGCAACGTGGTATGTATTTTCCCGGAAGGCCGGCTCACCTGTGACGGCGAAGTGGGGCCCTTCAAAAAAGGCGTTGAAATCATCCTGAAGCGCAGGCCTGTACCCGTTGTGCCACTGGCACTCCGAGGTCTTTGGGGCAGCTTTTTCAGCCATTGTGGTGGGCCGGCACTAAGCCACCTTCCAAAGCGGTTCTGGTCGCGGATTGAATTGGTGGCTGGCAAGCCAGTTTCGGCAGAGAAGGCGAATGCTGAAGTTATGGAGGAGCAAGTAAAAAGCTTGAGAGGTTGACCACAACACCAATCTGCTTCACGCTAATCTGGTTTCGTTACGCAACCCAAGGAGCAACACTGCTCCGAATTACCTCACGGCAGACAGGGAGGAACATCATGAGCAACTATCGAAATCGCGCCATCGTCCTGAAGCAACGCCCCAACGGGGAAATCCAGGAAGGCGATCTGGTTATGGAAGAGCGCCCGGTGCGCGAACCCGGAGAGGGCGAGGTCGTTGCACAGATACTATGGCTGTCTCTGGACCCCTACATGCGCCCGCGTATGAATGATGCCAAAGGTTATATGGACCCTATCGCCATTAATGAGCCCATTACCGGCGAAAGCGTTGCGCGAATTGTAGAATCCCGGTCAGACAAGCTGAAAGTTGGTGATCTGGTCACCTGTTATTCAGGCTGGCAGGAATACGTCACCTTCCCGGCCGATGCACCTATGGTTTACAAAATCCATCAGAAAGACGGCGTTCCGCTACAGGCTTACCTTGGTGTTGCAGGCATGCCAGGCCGAACCGGATACTGTGGCCTGACCTATGTGGGCAAGCCTAAAGCAGGCGAAACCGTGGTCGTTTCAGCAGCATCCGGCCCAGTAGGGACAGTAGTTGGCCAGACCGCGAAAACAGACGGTTGTCGGGTAGTTGGTATTGCCGGTGGTCCGGAAAAGTGCAGCTATGTGGTAAATGAACTGGGTTTTGATGCCTGTGTGGATTACAAGGCGGGGAACCTGAATGCCGATCTTGAAGCCGCCTGCCCCGACGGCATCGACATCTATTATGAGAACGTAGGAGGCGACGTCACCCGGGCCGTAGCGCCATTGCTTAACCCCGGAGCCCGCGTACCCATTTGCGGTTATGTCTCAGCTTACAATGCAAAAAGCACAGACAAAGTAGAGACTCCATTCGACATTCTCAAGCGCCTCGATCCGGTTCCGGAGCATCGCTTTTTCCTGGTCACCGAGTGGCAGGATAAACACCAGGAGATTACCGATATTCTTACGAGCCGCATTGCCTCAGGCCAGCTCAAATACCGCGAAACGGTTGCTGAAGGCCTCGAAAATGCAGTCGAGGCCTTCAAAGGTATGTTGAAGGGCAGGAACTTCGGCAAGCAACTGGTGCATATCACCGATTAAAGCAGTGGCTGTTCTTTGCCGGGAAGGTTAAGGGTTACTCAGCAATCCTGAGAAGAACCTTCCCGGTATTCCTGTTGGCCGCCACATGCGCCATGGCTTCCTCAACCTCATCAATGGACCAGGCGCTGTCGATCAGGGGCTCAATCTGGCCCGCCACCAGCAATGGCCAGACATTCCGGTGCAACGCCTGCATGACACGTCCTTTGTCTTCCACTGAGCGGGATCGCAATGTAGAACCAATCAGCCTGTGGCGTTTCATCAACATAAGACCCAGATCAACTTCCGCAGATCGTCCCCCCATCAGGCCTATCAGAATAATTCTGCCATCGGCATTCAGAACTTTCTGATCTTCCTTGATGTAGCTGCCGCCAACCGGGTCCAGCACCATATCCACACAGCCCCAGTTCTTCACCGCGTCCACAAAAGAGCCGTCTTTCCGGTTCCACGTGCCTGTTGCGCCCAGTTTCCGGCAGACTTCCAGCTTTTCTGCATCACCGGCAGTCGCGAATACCGGGTTACCAAATGCCGTGGCAATCTGTATAACAGCGGTGCCCAATCCACTGGCGGCAGCGTGCAACAACACCCTCTCGCCAGGTTTGAGATCGGCTTCCTGATAAAGATTTAACCAGGCAGTCGCAAATACCTCAGGTATAGCAGCAGCTTTTTTCAACGAGAATCCCTTGGGGACCGGCAGCACCTGAACCGCGGGAACAACAACCTTGGTAGCATAGCCACCGCCGGTAAGCAGGGCACACACTTCGTCGCCTCGCGCCAGGCCTGTCACTGCGCTACCAACCGCCGCTATACGACCGCTGACTTCCAGCCCCAAAATATCAGAAGCGCCAGGGGGCGGAGGATAAACCCCGGCCCGCTGTGACAGATCGGCACGGTTTACAGCTGTCCAGACAACGTCGATTTCTACGTGGTCTGCCGGCAGTTCATCAAAGCCCGCACAGTCTTCCCATGAAAGGGAAGCACCGGTTATCTTGATTGCTTTCATCATGTATTAAATCTCGGTACTTACGGGTGCCCGGCCAAAAAATCAGTGTCCGGTCAGGAATATGCGGTCAGGATAACCCATGTGACTGAATGGTTGTAATGAGGATGTTTTCATAACCCGACTTTAATGCATCACAACTGAAGCTCCGTACGTCTGGCACGGTCAACTGGCCCCCCTGGCTTTTGCCAGCCTGGTGTTCAATCAGCGTCGCTGCGTGCGCAGCCTCAGCCTGGATATCCTCGCCACAATCCGGATACACATATTCCGGAGCAAACAATTCCGGGTAGGCTTCACGCTTTGGCACAACAGGCACACAACCAGCCGCCACCGCCTCAAGCACAGCCAGCCCCTGAAACTCGTGCAGCGCCGTTGAGAGAACCACATCTGCACTTTTTAACCATTGGTAATACTCTGTGCGACTTGAGGCGTACCCAAACTGAACAAGCCGGTGGGAAAATTGCTGCTGAACAAGCATCAGGGCTTCCGGTACTTTCCGGAAACTCTCACCAAGGATGCACACCTGAAAGTTCACCGCCCTGCGATCCAGTTCCTGCAAAATCGCAAGCAGCCGGTCGGGGCCCTTGTCATATTCCCAACGCGCGGCCCAGACAATTCTTATCGGCGACAAGCAGGGCCTGGCGTCAGGGCTGCCACCCCATAAACGCTCTAGTTCACCGGAGCCCCGGCGTTCCGAGGTGTGGCGGAATACATCGTCATCTATGGGGACCGGCAAAACCCTGGATTTCTCAGCAATTCGTTCGAGCGTTCCCTCAGGAATACCATCGGGCAATCGTCGGAAGAGTTTCTCAATACCTTCAAGAAAACTCCGCCGGTTCCAGTCGCTGTTGAACAGAACCGCTTCGGCAGCGACAGCGCTGTAAAGGTTCACCATTTGAGGGTCGATGCTGCTGTGCTGGTCATCGGATGCCGGATAGGCAAACTGGTTTTCATGCATATAGAGAAGCGCTGGCGTATGGGCCAGATTCGGATGAAAGCCCCGGATTGACGCCAGATCTACCATCGACGTCACGAGCAGCAGATCCCAGCTCTCTTTCAGCAGGGGCTCGTTCAGCCAGGTAAGCGCGTTACCCCGGATCCGCCAGCGGAAGAACCTGGGCGAAAGAAACAGCACCTGCCACTCAAACTCCGGCTGGCTATGCACCAGTTGTTCTCTCCAGCGGCGATGGCTGCCCGCATCATAGGCAGAAAGCAGGAGAATTCTGGGTTTTCGGAGAGTGGACGTTTTGGACATAGGGGCATTCTGCCCTACTCCCGATTGGACAGCCAGACACTCTGATAAGGCTTCAGGGTGATAGAGCCGGAAAGGTCGTCGATAGTTGTACCGGCGATAAGATCAAGCCAGTGATCCGTACCTATCAGGTTGATGTCACTCAATGCCACCTGCTGTACCTCGTCACTTATGTTATGAATACAGAAAATGGACTGGTCCCGGCGCATACTCTGGCGCCAGAAGCCGAACAGCTTTAGCCCCAGATGCAAGGTGAACTGGGTCGCATTGGGATGAAAAGCTGGCTGTCTGCGGCGAATCGTAATCAGGCGCTTCAATTCCTGGTAGGCTTTGCTGTGATGGCTCAACGGGTTTTTAAGCTCATCTTCCAGATCCGCAAGTTGCCACTGGCTCCGATTGATAGAGCGCAGGCGGCCAGTATGTTCCACTCGCTCAACATCGTTCTCCGTCGCCAGCAGACTGTGTATGTAAAAAGCGGGTATGCCTTCCAGCGCAAGCATTACTGTGTGCGCACAGATAAACCGCTGCAACTGCCAATGATCCGCTCCGTTTCCGGCTGTGCCCTTCAGGGCATCATAAAGAGCGATATTTATCTCATAGGCTTGGTCCCGGCCATCTGATGTACGCCTGAAGGACACTTTACCGCCGAACGACTCCATGGTGTTGACCAGTCGCTGCTTTTCCTCTTCAGACAAAAGCCCATCTGTGGGCCGCATACCAACCCCATCGTGGGACGCTATAAAGTTCAGATAGGTGGTTCCCATCTGTGCCGGCGGCATGCTCATGAGCCAGGTTTTCAGATGCCTGCAGTCACCCGTAACCAGCGTATTGATCAGAAGAGGCGGCAGAGAGAAGTTGTAGATTACGTGAGCTTCGTTAGCGTTGCCGAAATACGTGAGATTCTCGCGGTTAGGCACATTGGTTTCGGTAATGATGACAGCATCCGGGCTGTGGTGCTCTATCAGCAGGCGCAGGACTTTGATCAGTTCATGGGTCTGTTGCAGGTGGATACTCGGGGTCCCGGGCTCTTTCCACAGGAACGCTACGGCGTCGAGCCGGAAGATAACAACGCCTCGTTCGAGGTAATAACGGACAATGGCAGCGAACTCGATCAACACCTGAGGGTTGGCAAAGTTAAGGTCAACCTGGTCTTCGCTGAAGGTACACCATACATAGCGCTCGCCATCGTCCGTCTGGACAGGTGTAAGCAATGGTGACGTGCGCGGCCTGACTACCGCGCTCAAGTCG
Source organism: Marinobacter sp. ANT_B65 (assembly GCF_002407605.1). Classification (NCBI taxonomy): domain Bacteria; kingdom Pseudomonadati; phylum Pseudomonadota; class Gammaproteobacteria; order Pseudomonadales; family Marinobacteraceae; genus Marinobacter; species Marinobacter sp. ANT_B65. The sequence goes on from NZ_NXGV01000003.1 coordinate 139,105, forward strand.
TCCCTGGGATTTCCCTCAAAGAAGTAGTCCTTGCCGGGATCAATCCGTTTTTTGAAATTCTCAAACCAGCGGCTGCGCGCTGACATATGGTTGATCACCAGATCAGCCATAAGTTTGAAGTCCCGTGCGATGGCTTCGACATCGTCCCAGTTTCCGTGAGACTCATTAACCGCAAGATAGTCCATCACCGAGAAGCCGTCATCGGAACTGTAAGGAAAGAAAGGCAGTATATGGACAGCAGAAATACTCTCGGAAAGACAATGATTCAGAAACTGGTGCAGTGTTGCCAACGGCTTCTCACCCGCTTGCTGAACCGTATCCGCATAGGTGATCAGCACGATGTCGGACTCAGACCAGTGGTTCTGATGTGCCGGCGGCGGGGGCTGATCCGCCTGCAGCCCCATGGTTGTCAGAAGCTGCCCGGCAAGGAAGTGACAATCCAGCGCCGGATAGACAGTTTCAAGCATACTGACCAGTTTAGCCCTCAGAACCTGGCTCATGGCCGGAATTCCTTATTGTCCAGATCCACAGCCTCCAGCAATTGCTCCTTGATATCCGGAATCGCACTGGTTACCCGGTTCCAGCTTGGAATGAAGGGCGTATCCATCGGGTTCTCAAGGAAATGTGCGCCCGCGCTCATCACATTCTGGGCAAACAGCTCAACAGCCTTTTCTTCCTTATGGCGATCAAACCCAAGGCCATTGATGATGGCATCATTCTGGTAGGTCTCCACAAAATCCAGAGCAATACGGAAATAGGTAGCCTTGATGGTCCGGAATTTCTCGCTAGAGAATATCTCACCGTTCGTGGCCAGTTTCCTGAACAGCGCCTTGGAAATATCCACACTCATCTTGGACAGTCCCTGATTGGCATCCTCCTGTGAGAGCTCCTGATGTTTGTGATCATATACATCAGCAATGTCCACCTGGCATAGCCTGTTGGTGGCATAGTTCCGTTTCATTTCCGAGAGCACGCCAATTTCCAGCCCCCAGTCACTGGGAATGCGAAGATCATTAATCACATCCGTGCGAAAAGAAAACTCTCCAGCCAGGGGATAGCGGTAACTGTCCAGGTAATCCAGAAAATCGCTCGGGCCACATACCTTTTTCAGAGCGCGAATCAGAGGGGTCACCAGAAGGCGACTGACACGCCCGTTCATCTTCCCGTCTGCCACCCGGGCGTAGTAACCCTTGCAGAACATATAGTTGAAACCCGGGTTGGCCACCGGATAAATCAGGCGGGCCACCAGGTCTCGTGAATAGGTGAGGATGTCACAATCGTGCAGAGCAACCGATTCGCTTACTCCAGAGGCCAATACATAGCCGAAGCAGTACCATACGTTGCGCCCCTTACCCATTTCCGTAGGCGCCAGGTTCTGCTCTTGAAGTTTCTGATCAATGGCTCTGAGGCGCGGCCCATCGTTCCAGAGAACTTTGAAGTTCTGGGGAAGTTCAGAGAAATATTCCAGCGCATGGCGGTACTGCTCTTCACTGGCCCGGTCCAGACCGATAATGATTTCGTCCAGATAAGGCACTTTCGTGAGTTCATGCACGATATTCTTTAACGCAGGCCCTTCCAGTTCGGAATACAACGACGGCAACACGAGAGACATCGGCCGGGACTTGCGAAAGGTCATCAACTCGGCCTCCAGATCCTCTACAGGCCGGCGAACAAGATTATGCAGTGTGGTAACAATGCCATTCTGGTAAAAGTCGCCCATGGCGATTCTCCTTTGTTGTACTAATACCCATACTCAAACAGGAGATTGAGTACACACTCATTCCAGCCTTCCGGGCCAGGTTTGAGAGAGCGCATAGCGTGCTTCTCTGAGGGTAACTGCACCTCACTGCTGTTAACTCCACGAATAACAACGGGGATATCTGCCTCCTCCAGCATTTGCTGATCATTGGGGCTGTCTCCCAGGGCAATAGCCGTCACCCGCTCGTCACCATAGAGCTCCTGATATCGCTCCCGATATTTGTTCTGCAAAAAGCGGGCCCCATCGGCCTTATCAAAAATACCCATGGCGTGATAGAACCGACCGCCTTTCACAAGTCGCAGGTTGTCAGCACTCAGTGCGGCCTCAAAACGCAGACGCTCATCGTCGGTTCCCTCCCACAAAAGCGGCTCGGTTCCCAGTCGTTGCCGGGCCCGTGCGGCCGAGGCAGTATCCAGCCCGGAGAATTCCGCCAGTTCCTCATCAGACATATCCGAAAAGCCCCTAAAACGGGCACCATTCGCTCTCTGCGCTGCCAGTACCCCGAGAACTTCAGCCCGGGATGCCCCAAAATGTACAATCAGCTCACTCTCATTTCCGAAAGTACCTACCGGAATAACCACAGCCGCACTGTTCTCTACTATAAAAGGATCCGTATTTCCCAGCTGCTGGCGTAATATCCGGACTTCCGCGGCAGTTTTGCTGGTGTTAAGGATCAGAGGGATACCGGCCTCCGCAACCCGCTTCAATGCCGGTACCGCCTGCTGCCAACCATAGTTTTCATGGTTAAGCAGGGTTCCATCCAGATCAGAAAATATGAGCAGCCGCGTTCTGGCCATGGAAGATTCCTTTATGTTCTTGTACGGAAGCAGGGACGGCCAAGAGAGTGGTCTGCCGAGACCCGAATCAGTGCATCCGCCCGGCCCGGGAGGTCCTTAAGACAGGACCGGGTAACCCGCTCGTAATGCATGACGAAACGGATGACCTCCTGATCACTCATAATGCGCAGATTCCGTGCAGCCGGGTCCGGATGGCACTCATTTGGTGCGTCATCCGTTTTTTCCGCCAGCTTGTGCTCCTGCAGCGTACGCCATTCCAGAACCCGCGACATCGACGGCGCCTCGAGCATGATAAGGCTGTCCAGTCCCCCGAAAAAATTCTGATATGTGCTCCTGAGGCATTGGTTTACATAACTTCGCCAGGTGCCTGATGGATCTTCCTCCGCCTCCAGCGTGTTGAGCGGGGCGGCAAGAGCGCTATCGTCTTCAGGCAAAGCACCAAGACACCAGCCTTCAATAAGAATAACCTCTGCGGGTCCTTCAAAAACCGGCCATTCGCTCTCAGGCACGCGGTCATCATGAGACTTGTCGAACGCAGGGATAGGGGTCTGATCCCCAGGTCCTGCGTGACGGAGTTGATCAATTATGCGTTCCCCAAGCTCTACATCGTGGGTTCCTGGCACGCCGCGGGTCTTAAACAACGGGTGTATTTTCTCAGCGAGCACCTGTCTCTCAGCTCTGGTAAGGTAGATATCATCCAGCGAAAAACTCGCGGTCTGGCAGTGCCAGTGATCGCACAACAGCTTCGTAAGGAACAGCGCCAGGGTTGATTTACCGGTACCCTGAGCGCCATGAACGCCCACAACAACGGTTCTGCCTTTCACCTTCCTCAAAGAAACAATATGTTCTATAAGGGGCAGGATAGTCTGTTCTACGGTAGCAGCGTAGTTGTGAGGAAGCCCTTCTCGCTCGATCAGGGCATCGATAGTTGGTTTAAGCTCACGGTCAGACACGTTAAAGTTCCCGTCATTGATGAATCGGTTAATCAAGTATTCAGCAGAATTCGTACCACACTGGAGTATAGGTGCATATGAGCAACAAGGGTTTTCGCATAGAGCATCGCTACCTGGAACTCCCGGACAGTTTCTACACTCGTGTAAAACCCACTCCGCTCAAAGGTGCCAAAATAGCCTGTTTTAACCACGAACTGGCTGAAAAAATGGGTTTCCATGTCAGCAATGAAGCCGACTGGGCCGGAATTGGCGGGGGTACCGAGCTACTTGAAGGCATGGACCCGGTTGCCATGAAATACACTGGCCACCAGTTCGGAATGTACAACCCGGAGCTGGGTGATGGCCGGGGGCTTCTTTTGTGGGAAACCGTCGGCCCCGATGGCCGCCGCTGGGACTGGCACCTGAAAGGTGCAGGCATGACACCCTACTCCCGCTTCGGGGATGGCCGGGCGGTTCTGCGCTCAACTATTCGGGAGTATCTCTGCAGCGAGGCCATGAACGGTCTGGGCATTCCAACCACCCGGGCCCTGTTTATGGTCAGTGCCCGGGACCCGGTACGCAGGGAATCCATTGAAACCGCAGCGGCTCTGGTGCGCGTCGCTCAGAGCCATATCCGCTTTGGCCACTTTGAATTTGCAGCACACCATGAAGGCCCGGAAGCGGTCAAAACTCTATTGGAGCATGTTATCGCGCTCCACTTTCCTCATCTGATCAAGCTTGCAGAGGAAGAACGTTACGCCCGGTGGTTTGAAGAAGTGGTGGAGCGCACTGCCCGGCTTATTGCCGACTGGCAGGCGGTAGGATTCTGCCATGGCGTTATGAACAGCGACAACATGTCCATCGTCGGGGATACCTTCGACTACGGGCCTTTCGCATTTCTGGACGACTTTGATGCCGGGTACATCTGCAATCACACTGACCAGGGAGGGCGGTACGCCTATAACCGCCAGCCTCAGGTGGGCTTTGCAAACTGCCAGTATCTTGCCAATGCTCTGCTGCCGGTGATGGATGAAAACACCATTCGCAACAGTCTGCAGCGCTACGAATCCGCCTACAACGAGCGTTTTTTACAGAACATGCGGGACAAACTGGGCCTGGCGCAGGAAGACGAAGGCGATCTGGGCCTGATTATGGACACCTTCAGCATGCTCAACGAACAACATACCGACTACACCGCTTTTTTCCGGGCGCTGTCGAACCTGTACGCCCAGGGCCATGCGCCCGTGCGGGATCTGTTTGTGAACCGTGAAATTGCTGATGAGTGGCTCACACGCTATGAGGAGCGACTGGAAAAAGAAACCCGCGCCCACGATGAGCGTGAGTACGGGATGCGACAGGTTAATCCAAAATACATCCTGCGGAACTATCTGGCACAAAAAGTAATTCTGGAAGCACAGAATGGCGATTTCGAACCCATGAAGGAGCTGATTAAAGTTCTGGAGCGGCCGTATGACGAGCAACCAGACTTTGAAAAATACGCAAAGCTGCCGCCAGATTGGGGCAAGCATTTAAACATTAGCTGTTCAAGTTAAGGCTCTGAAGCCAAAGCTCCAACATTAGCTCTAGCACGAACGCTTCCCCGGCTCTTGCAATTTGGGTTTTGGCGTTTTTGAGTGATCTGCGAATACAGCGGCAACATAGACTGATAGCAGATACCTCAAACCGATTAATGAAACTGAGGTTGAAATAGATGGAGGGTCAAGATATTGTTCGTCCACCACATGGATGAAAGCTATACGATGGAAGGATCCATTTTGTGCATATTCCCCTCCCAGCTCTCTAGTCTCATTTTTGTCTTTCTGTCGCTTACTCTTTTAGGGGGTAAAACTCTGGCTCGCCCCCAACTCGAGGGTTCTCTATCAGAAACGACATATACAAGCCCGTCTGGACGTTTGAACTGCACACTGGCGGGAATCCCAATAGATTCGTCAGCTTTTTTTATCGATGACAGCTTCACTTCTGAGTTTGAGGGGGTCAGTTTTGGCTACCAGTCTGGCGAATCTTACTTAGTGTGGATAGTCAGACTGCAGAAGGAAGGAAGGAAAGATGTAAGCCCGGCAACACTCGATGGGTTTCCGGTGAGTTCAAATGGATATATTCCCTATTTTTATAGCGGGCTACCATATGAAATAAGCGAACTCAGTCAAAAGGCTTTGAGTGACCCGGGAGGCTCGACCGGGTTACTGAAGGTTCAATTTGGCAGCGCCCGACAAGTACATGGGTATTGGGTTAGACCTATTGAAGGTTGGTTGCAGAGTGTTCAGTTTTTACCTGGGCTAACGTCAATGCCTAACGGCATTTTGGATGAGGGCGAAGTCAGATTGGGTTTAAATAGAATGGTGAAGCAATGTGGCTTCACTTTAGGAAAATAGCCAACAAGGAAGTGAGTACAATGACTAATTTTATCGAAATGATCCCTTACGAAACGCCAGAGCGTATGAGCGAAGCAGCTTTTAAGCTTGCGAACATAATAGGTATATCGAAGGCTCTTATCCCTAGAGATACCGACTATAACCGCGTTGTGGCGTCATTAGCTGGCATTATACTGTATCGGCATCTAGACGGAAGCCGTCGCAGAGAAGTCATGGAAATGGTGCATAGCTTTAGCACCAGTCACCGAGCTTTCTGTGGTCAGATGGAAGGTAAAATAGCGAATATACTCGTACAGGCAAGATGGGAAAAGTGGTCGCTCACCAACAGAGAACTTGAAGAAATCGTTGAGGCTCATAGAAAGTTTGGGAGGTTGTCCAGCGTTGTCGGGGCCAACCCAGGGGCCTACGGTGTTGGTGCGGCAACGTGGAGTATTATCAAGCATGGCGCGTCTACCGGAGGCATTGTCGGTTTTGCAGTATCCGTTATCTTGGTAGGTGTTGGTGAGGCTTCTTATCAGCAAGGCGAGAGCGCGAGTGCAGAGCTACAAAGCCGACACAAAGCGATTCCGGCAAACCGGAATTCCCTGATCAACTGATATCGTATGCTTCACTCCAGACAAGTCGAATATTATTTTCGGATGGTCGAAGTATGACGTATAAGAGCATTCTGATTAGTTCTTTAGTGTGTCTCATTTGTGCGCTAGGCCTGTCTGCCGCAGGTCTAGCCGTAAATCTATGGCTGGGTTTTGAGCGAAATCTGGCTGGCAACCTGGGGGCTGCGATAATTACTGCTTTGCTGCTCTGCCATTGGAGAGGTTGGTCTCTGGCCGGAAATACTTGGCTAGTGTTGTACTTTTCGATCTTATGCGGCATTGCAGGGGTACTATTCTTAATGCTGCTTGCGGGCTTGTCGCCGTTTTGGACCTATTCCTTCGATTCGCTATCATCAGGCGAGATTGTGCTGGCCTTTATGGTAAATGCTGCGGCCTTCACCGGCACTACCAAGCTCGCTTTCAGACAGGGCAGCGCAACGTAGCGCCCTCCCGCTATTCTTTACATAGATACCGCGGAGAATAAGCGTTGCATCCTATTCTCCGCGGTATCCAAAAAATCAACAGCTCAAACCGCCTTCGCAGCGATAATCTTCTCCTGCCACTCCACCGGACCTGTTTGGTGAACTGACGTGCCTTTGGAGTCCACCGCCACGGTCACCGGCATATCTTCCACGTCAAACTCGTAAATGGCTTCCATTCCCAGTTCCGGGAATGCAACCACCTCCGCATGTTTGATAGCTTTGGATACCAGATAAGCAGAGCCTCCTACAGCCATCAGATAAACCGCTCCAAACTCTTTGATAGCGTCGATTGCAATCTGACCACGCTCCGCCTTACCGATCATTCCGGTGAGGCCGGTTTTTTCCAGCATGGTATGGGTGAATTTGTCCATACGCGTTGCCGTAGTGGGGCCGGCAGGGCCAACGACTTCTTCACGGACCGGATCAACCGGGCCAACGTAGTAAATGAAGCGGCCTTTGAGATCCACCGGAAGCTCTTCGCCGTTATTGATCATATCAACCATTTTCTTGTGCGCGGCATCGCGACCGGTCAGCATCTTTCCGGACAGCAGAACCGTCTCACCTGGCTGCCAGTCCTTCACGTCTTCCGGCGTAACCGTATCCAGATTTACACGACGCACACCCTCACCCACTTCCCAGGTGATTTCCGGCCAGTCTTCCAGGCTCGGCGGCGTTTGAAGAGACGGGCCAGTGCCGTCCAGCGTAAAGTGCGCATGGCGGGTAGCGGCACAGTTGGGAATAATCGCAACCGGCTTGTTCGCAGCGTGAGTAGGGTAATCCTTTACTTTCACATCCAGAACAGTTGTCAGGCCACCCAGGCCCTGAGCGCCAATACCAAGATCATTGACCTTGTCAAAAAGTTCAAGGCGCAACTCCTCGGCCCGATTAGATGCGCCACGGGCCTGCAGATCGTGGATATCAATCGGATCCAGCAGAGATTCCTTCGCCATCTCCATGGCTTTCTCGGCAGTCCCGCCGATGCCAATACCCAGCATACCGGGCGGGCACCAGCCAGCACCCATCTGTGGAACCATTTTCAGAACCCAGTCCACAACAGAGTCAGACGGATTCAGCATGGCAAATTTGGATTTGGCTTCAGAGCCGCCACCTTTTGCCGCCACATGTACTTCAACTGTGTCACCCGGCACGATCTTGTAATGAATGATCGCCGGCGTGTTGTCTCCGGTGTTCTGGCGCTTGCCGTCCGGGTCAGCCAGAATCGACGCGCGTAGCACGTTGTCCGGATTAGTGTATGCGCGACGCACACCTTCATTGATTACGTCGTCCAGCGGCATATCACAATCCCACTGAACGTTCATGCCGACATTTACGAATACGGTAACAATACCCGTATCCTGGCAAAGCGGCCGGTGGCCCTGGGCACACATGCGCGAGTTAATCAGAATCTGCGCCATGGCATCCTTGGCCGCCTGCGATTCTTCCTTCTGGTAGGCCTCGTGAACAGCCTGGATAAAATCTTTGGGATGATAGTAAGAAATGAACTGCAGCGCGTCGGCTACACTTTCAATCAGGTCATCCTGGCGAATTACGGTGGTCATAGGCGCCTCATCAGGTTGGTCTAGTTATGATCGTATCGTCAAAAAACAGGTGGCACAGTTTACCAGAAAATCGAAAGAGCGAGGGGTAGACAGAAGGAGAAGCTTTTCTTAACAAACTCCGAGAAAAAGGTATCATCCTAACTAAAGAATAAAACAACATCAGTAAAGTGCTTCAGGAGAAACCGTGACCGACCTTGTTCTTACCGAAATCAGCAATCAGGTTCTGACCGTTCGCATCAACCGGCCTGAGCGCAAAAACGCCCTCACCCACGCGATGTACACCGCGCTGGGAGATGCAATTGAACAAGCCAGTGAAGATACCGGCATTCGTTGCGTTCTGTTTTGCGGCAGTGAAGACTGTTTTACCGCAGGCAACGATCTGGGTGATTTTGCCAGCGGCCTGAAAGGCACCTTTGCAGAAACACCCGTGGGGCGCTTTCTCTTTCTTCTGGCAAACACACAAAAGCCGGTGGTCGTAGCGGTAAACGGGCCAGCGGTCGGCATTGGCACCACTATGCTTCTGCACTGCGACATGGTTTTCGCTGGCAGCAATGCCCGCTTCCAGATGCCATTTGCCAGCCTGGGCCTGTGTCCCGAGGGTGGCTCCAGCCTGCTGCTTCCTTCATGGATTGGCCGGGTGCGTGCAGCAGAACTCCTGATGCTGGGCGGGGCATTCAGTGCAGACGACGCCTATCGCCTGGGGCTGATTAACCGCGTATGCGATCCCTCAGACACTGAAGCAGCCGCGCTTGATGCCTGCCAGAAACTCGCAGGTCAGCCGCCAGCGGCCATCCGGGCGACCAAAAAACTTCTGAGCCACCCCGTTCACGAACAGCTTACCGCAACGATGCTGGCCGAAGGCGAGCTGTTTGCGGAACGCCTGAAATCACCGGAAGCAGCCGAAGCTTTCAGCGCCTTCATGCAAAAGCGCAAACCGGATTTTTCAGATTTCAAATAACTCAGTCGCCCGCCTGCACGCCCGTTCTGGCGGGCGATTGATACAAATTGTAAAAACAGCAACATATCACCACCCACAGCTCGACAAACAAACACCAGCCAACTATTTTTCATGCAGGCAAAGCTCCCTTTTGTATGAGCTGTGCAAGGAGGATTCAAATAGCAAGAATCACACTTTTGGCTGATCAACACTGGCTATAGTGACGCTATAGTCACAGATACGGAAATTGGCTTGAAGCGCTGACTATAATTTCAGACAACCGTTTATGCAGAACAGGCCTCTGACATCGGGCTTACCGGATCAGACCGGCCCCGTTAGTTGCCGAACATAACGATACAACAACAGGAAAAGGTTCCACCCATGTTCAAGAAAACTCTAATAAGTCTTGCCGTGGCGTCTTCCCTTGGGCTAACAGGCTGCCTCAGTGGCGGTGACGAGGGGGCGAATGCTAATCCGGATTATCCAATCAGTAACCCCGATATTGACGGGAAAACCTGGCCCGTTTTTAATCCGGTTACCAGTGAACTACCTCTTCCCAACGACCTGATATTCAAGTCTGATGATCCGACTACAGCCATCATTGAGGCTGATGGATCCTTCAGCGTTGCAGACACCTCACCTCCAGTAACCAGCGCGCTCAACAGGCTCAGCGGTGCATCGACAGTTGCTCCGGCCGTTGTACGCCTGAACGGACAGATTGATCCCGATTCTGTGGATTCCCGTCCATTCATCATCATGACAACAGAATCCGGCCCGGTACCGGCCCCCAACCCGAACCAGAACGTGTTCCTGATTGAACTGGAATACGCCAGTGGCGATCCGGTCCAGGGTCTTGGCATGGGTGAACCACCGACAATCCCGCTGGCAATAACAGCACAGGTTGCGGCAGGGGCTCTGCCCCAGGATCTTGACGGCCGGAACCAGCCTGAAGCTGGCGCTTACCTGGCAGGCCTGGCACAGAACCCGACCTACACACATGAAGTTGTAGAACTGGATGGTACTTCGGCAATCCGGATTCACCCCACGGTTCCTCTTGATCCCAAGAAGCGTTATCTGGTTGTCGTAACCAAGGAAGTAAAGGATATTAATGGCGACCCGATTATCGCCTCACCGACCTATAGCAACCTGACCGATGAAACCCAGCCGCTGGGCACCGCTTCACTGGCTGCTGTCCGCACAATTATCAATAGCTTCTGGGAAAACGTCGCAGGCAGCTATTTCGGAGTAAACAATACAACGCGTCCAACGCCGCTGACTGTTGACGATATTGCACTGTCATACAGCTTTACCACCTCAAATGACGAGGAAGTGCTGAAGTACATTGCCGACCCGACCAGTTACTTCCGGGATACTGTTGCCGGTGCCGCCCGGGTAGCGGGTGTAAAAGCTGCCCTCGCAGGTGGTGAAACAGCATTCCCGGCACTGGCTGCAGCAGCAGGCGCAGCAGAAGCCGGCGCAAATCCGGATGCCATTGCAAATGCTCTCAATGCAGGGCTGGGCTCTCTGTTACCGAACCCCGACGACCGCAGTTCCAGCGCTTCTTTTGGTGCCCCTCAGGACGTCACCCTGGTATCGGCAATCACGAGTCAGTTTGTTGATTTTGGCGATGTGAATATCGTGCAGGGCACAATTGATCTGCCCTATTACCTGGGTGTTCCTACAGGCCAGACTGAAGCCGAAGGTGCTGTAATCAATTCCAGTGACTTCACCGCAGATCTGGTTGCAGCGTCAAATATTGGAGACCAGCTTGGTGTTCAGCTGGCTCAGTCAGACGCCTCGGTCAGCGACGTTGTTAACTATCGCTTCCCCTTCCCTAAAGCAACCAACAGCGCTCAGACTGTACCGATCATTATTCTGTACCCGGCAAGCTATGATGGCTCGACACCTCTTGAAACCGTCATTTACCAACACGGCATCACAACCGACCGCAGTGCAGCCCTGACCTTCGGCAGCGCTCTGGCAAAAAATTCCAACGTTGCTGTCGTTGCAATTGACCTGCCACTGCATGGTGTAGCGCCTTTCTCACAAACCGACCAGGAAGCTCTGGCAGGCACGCTCCTGGAAGCTGCTGGCCAAACCAACGATGCAGCTACTCGTGAAGCCGTAATTAATGGCTCCTTCAAGGTAGGAGCATTACTCCAGATCCAGACAGCACTGGACGCCGCAAACCCCGGTGGCGCACCAAACCTTGGCATTTCAGACCCTACAGACCCGGCGCAGATCCAAAATGCTATCAATACGGTTCTGAGTGGTGCGCTGGATGCTCTTGCGCCAACTGCAAAACCATCTCTTGCCGGAGCAATCGGGCTTGAGAATGCTGTAGCCAATGCTGGCTCCACCGTTCCGGGTCTTGCGCAAACCGGAAATGAGCGTCACTTTAATTTCACAGCCGGAGCAGCAAATCAACCGGTACCCATGACGGCCACCACTGGTGATTCCGGTAGCCTGTTCATCAACCTGACCAACTTCACCAACTCCCGTGACAAGATCCGTCAGGGAGTTCTCGATCTGCTGAACCTGCGCGAATCTCTCGGGTCCCTGGACTTCGATGGCACCGCTGGCCCTGACCTTGATCCAACTCAGGTTTACTTCACTGGTCACTCACTTGGCACCATTGTCGGAGCGCCCTTCGTTGCCGTCGCAAACAGCTCTTCTGAATCTGAGGACGATATCGTTGCCGCGCAATTGCTGACTCCGGGCGCAGGCATTGTTCGCATGCTGGAGAACTCACCAGCGTTTGCTCCATCTATTCTGGGCGGACTGCAAGCTGCTGCCGGGTTAGAGCAAGGCGATGCGAATCTGGAAACATTCTTCAATGTCTTCCAGGCCGCTCTGGACTCTGTAGACCCGATCAATTTTGCTGATGATCTGTCTGCATCCAAAGTCGTGTTGTCGCAGGTAAATGGTGATCTGGTAATACCAAATGATCCGCTGGCCAACCCACTTGGTGAGGCATTCGAAGCCTACCTTTCTGGCACTGAGGCTTTCGCCAGGGTGCTGAATGCGACCGCAGTAACGGGCGACGGCGTTCCTGTACCAGTGAGTAATGCAACAATCACCCGCTATCTTGGCGGAACCCACAGCACACCGGTCCTACCTCAAGGCGGGCCTCTGGACGTGCGGGTCTTTACAGAAATGGTGTCTGAAACTGCCAGTGTTATCTCGACAAAAGGCACAGTAGTTGTTCCCAATGTCGCGGGCTCTGATCCGGATATCACTGAAGTCGTACAACAAGACTAAGCAACCAGCAGAACGAAAAAGGGACGGCAAATGCCGTCCCTTTTTTATTTGCACGAATCAGTTCGAAATAGTCACTTCCCCCTGAGGAAGGAGATTTGCGTCAATATCTCCTTCCCTGAAGATAAAGGGCCGGAAGTTCTTCTCCGAGTATCTCAAGCTCTGGTCATTGAAGAATGCCGACTCAAAATCGGTTGATTGGGAGTAACTTACCAGGCCATAGGCCTCCGGGCCATTATCGGTAAACTCCAGACCAAAGTGCCAACTGGTACCGCGAGCCATTCGCCAGCCTTCGCCACTGGTCGCAGACAACCCTGCTGTGCCGTCAATAGTGCCGGGAGCAACGCGAGGGAAGCGCGTATCCTCAAAAAACGAATCGGACACCACACCTATAGCATTAAATGCACCATCAACGGATCCATCGCCACCGTGCCAGGGAAAGGAAGCACCAAGGTCCGTTGGCATTCCACCACTCAGACTTCCTCCCGCCAATCCCGGCAGCGCACCACCAGAGGGCTGATAATACTGGACCGTTCCGAGGGGTACGTCATAGGCAATGTTGACCTGATCAAGTGCGTTCAGCCCAACTGCAAGCGCCTGAAGCATAACGTCATTGGCGGTTCCAGCATTCGCAGCTGAAGGGGTCGATGGTGTTCCTACAGGGTCTTCAGGATCAAAAGCGACCGTCAAATCCGAGCCAAAGCTCTGTCTGTAGTTTGCGATGAAGACCCGATAAACATGAGCGCCCACACTATCCACGTTGTACAGGCCATCCCAGGATTGCAGAACATTACAAGCCTGATCTACCGTCCGCGATCCACCTTCCGGCAGATTGACGGGCGCGGATCCTATCGCAGCACATCTGTCCCGAAGCTCCGGCAGGAACTGGTCGGCGTACCAGGCGCGGTTATTATAGATAACATTGATGAGGTCCAGGGCTCCGAACTTTCCATCCTGTCCGGCAGGAAGTGGAGCTGTAGGTGAAACCGTGCCCGGTGACATTGGATTTTTCAGCATGGAGATACCGAGCCGGGTGCGAGGCCCCAACGGCGACTCCTCAGGCCCGAACATCGGAGAATACCCTGTCAGAAATTGATCCGGATTGGTGGACCAGTAACTGTCGTTGGAGTTCTGAACCCAATCCGATCTCAACAGCTTCGGCTTATCTTCGTATGGAACCAGGCCAGCACACTCACCCTCTACCCAGTCATCCCGTGAAGTATCGCCATCCAGCAACGTCAAACCGGCTTCAAAAAGCTGATTGTAGGCCGGGCTGGCCTGACGTTTGAACTGAACGACTGCAAGCGTCGCATCGGAAAGGTTCGGAACAGAACTGCTGTCGATATAGAAAGCATTACCCTGATCGTCAGCATAGGTCGAGTTGGTCCAGAGAGTAGACCCACAGTTCCTGAAAACATCCTGAAATTCCGAAAGCGTAGACGCCCGGCTCATTTGCAGCCAGGTATCCATGAGCTTCATAGTACTGGCATTGGCATCACGATAGGTGTAAGCCTTGCCCTCGTTGCCCCATGCCGGCAAGCCACCGTTGGTCAGGGCGCTGGCAGAAACCATCGGACCATACTCGGAATAGTAAAATGTCTTCTCCAGGACTACCGGGGTTGGTGAGCCATCAAATACCTCAATCTGGAAGGTTTCCGATGTAATTGGCTTTTCCTTTCCATCTTTAATGTAAACAAGATCGTCCCCCTCCTTGAGGGTCAACTCATAAAGAGTGAACCGACGACTCGTTGTAACCGTGTGGGACCAGCCAAGATTCTCATTGAAATTTATCAGAGGAACCGCAGTTCCAAGAAGACCTGCTCCCATGGCATTAAGGTATCCAGGCACCGTCATCTGAACCTGATACAGCCTGCGATGCCCGGTATATGGGAAGTGAGGATTTGCCAGCAGCGCGCCCTTGCCGTTTTCTGTCATATCGCGCCCAACACCCCAGGCATTACTGGCCAGCCCCGTATCCTGAAAGTCTTCAATCTCGCCGGCATTAGCTCGTGCATTGAGAGCAATCTGCCTGACAAAAGCATCCGGCTCGTCGTCAGTAGCTCCAATCACCGGCACAGGATTAGCTTCCTCTCCCGGAGGCACCGCCACGAACAGCGCCCCTGTGGCGAATAGTGCGCCGCTGGCGTACTGACCAACGATCCGATAGTGAGCTAAAAGGTCAACTGGCGATATCTCTTTAACCCAGGGCTGATTTCTGCACTCAGCCGGCAGATCTGCGGGATCCGTCTCCGACACATACTTGTTGTACCCAGCCGAAAACCCCTCGATAAGCGCTCTGGATTCATCACTCAACGCAGGAAACTCGGTTTCAGCCCCGCTCAATATTTTCTGAGCCTTAAAGCTGAAATCGTTGATGACGTTAATGTCGCCAGGCCCCGGCCCAAAGTACCTGGCACGCTCGCTCCGCGCCTTGACAATTGCTTCAGCCAAAAGACAAACGTTATCCTGCGCTTGCGCATAGCCGTGTCCGAATGCCGCCGATTTCAGGTTATCGGCTTTGATATGAGGTACTCCTCCTTCGGTTCTCCTGATGGTTGCTTCCAGCTTGCCATTCGCAGGAAACAGGTTGGCATCAAGCTCAGGTTGAGACGCCCCTGATGAGGAGCTACTGCCATCAAAGCAGCCTGTAAGCACAGTACTGCCCAATAGCACGAGCGCTGCGCCGCGCACTGTTCGCGCTGCCCGGTTATTCCAGCTTTTCATAGTGTTACCCTTATAATTATTGACTACAGGATTCGCCGTCATCGGCGACACTATTAAAGCTAGCAGAAGGTCACGAAAACTGAATTCATATTCAGATTATTTCGCGAAAATCATACTTTATAGCTACTTTCCGTCCAGCGGCTGCCCAATCCTTGTCGTTGCAGCTGGTGTTTTCTCGAATTTGATCGGAAACCCTATCTGTCTCTGCAGTGTGCCATCACCCCGATCGACTCCTATTACCATATCCCGCGCTTTCAACTGTGGGTGTTCCGCTGCTTCATCGATAGTCAGAACCGGCTCCACACAAGCATCTGCATCCGCAAAGACAGCCTTCCACTGTTCCAGTGTTTTCTGCTGTATCTTTTCACTGAGCGCGGCCTTGAATGCTTTCTGATGTTCCGGCTTCTGGCTGAGCACCAGACTTTTCATATCGGCCAACCCGAGGATGTCGCACAACCTTGCAGAGAACTGAGGCTCCAGACTTCCTACAGACAACCAGCGGCTATCCCGGGTCTGATAATAATCATAGAACGACCCACCATTCAGCAGGCTGGTTTCCGGCTTCTGTTCCTGACCACCAGCAAGGCAGGCAGCGCCGGCCATACCGTTAAGTGCGAACGCAGCGTCGGTCATGCTGATATCAACAAACTGACCTTCCCCGGTTTGCTGCCGATGGATAACAGCAGCAAGTATCCCCATCACGGCATGGTGGGACCCACCCGCTACGTCGGCAATCTGGATACCCATAGGTGGCGGACCGCTTTGCACCCGGCCGCAGTGGCTGCCAACACCAGCAACGGAGAGATAGTTGATATCATGCCCGGCCCGGTCTTTGTATGGACCGGTCTGGCCGTAACCTGTAATGGCGCAATAGATAAGCTTTGGATTAATTGCTTTCAGGGTTTCATAACCAATACCAAGGCGATCCATCACCCCGGGGCGAAACTGCTCGATCACAATGTCGTAATCCCTGACCAGCTCCAGAACCTTTTCCCTGCTACTTTCATTTTTCAGGTTGAGCGCAAGAGATTGCTTGCCCCGGTTGAGAAACCCATGAGCTGTACTCACTCCCCCATCATAAGGTGGCATTACCCGAACAAGGTCTACCCGGTCCGGCGCCTCAATTCTCAATACCTCTGCGCCCATGTCGGCCAATAACATGGTGGCGTATGGCCCGGGCAACAGCGTGCTGAAGTCCAGAACTTTCATCGAGGTTAAAGGACCCGCCATAGTGTTCTCCTTTTTATAATGTGTTGTTCTGATTGTCTTTGCACAGATCTCCATGCTGCACGGTTTTGCGATTGACGCCAACTGCCTGTTACGCCATTACAATTAGCCGATTCTTCCAGTGCCGTCGGTTGCATTGTGGCTTGGGGGTTTTATGATAGGGCTCGTTTTTATGAAATGGCGAGTTAGATGTCTGATCTGACAGTTTCACGGCACTTTGTGCATGCAGCCCTTGCTGGCGCAGAGCATCTGGGGTTTGACACGGGTGAAATGCTCCGTGAAGCGGGTATATCCCCCGATCTTCTGCGCATCGAGATGGCAAGGGTTAACAGCGACCAGTTCAGCTCTTTATTGCAGATCGCCTGGAGCCGCATGGATGATGAATTTCTGGGCATGGGGCCACGGCGCGCCCGGGCGGGCACATTTGCAACCATGTGTGCGTTGGTCATTGACTGCCCTACGCTAGAAGCAGTGTATCGGCGCGCATACCGGTTTTCCCGCCTGTTTGATCCTGTAGCTGCCATGAGACTGGAAGTTGATGACCATAAGGCGCGGCTGGTTACTCAGATTGAAGGCAACATCCACGACCCACACTACTTTCTGCGGGAAAGCATTCTGGTGATCTGGCACCGGCTTGGCTGTTGGCTCATCGGCCAGCCAGTGGAGCTTGAAAAAGCGGAGTTCGACTACCCCCGGCCAGCCCACGGCGACGAGTATCGCCACATTTTCCATTGCCCACTGGAATTCGAGTCCGGCGGCACAGCTCTTACCTTCGACAAACGCTTTCTGTCGGCTCCGGTTATTCGGGACAAGCCGGAAATGCTTCAGTTTCTGAAAACATCGCCAGCAGATCTCCTGTCCCGTCCGGACGAGAGCAATACCTTTACCGGGCGGATCCGGGGTCTCATGGGGCGGGATTTTTCAAAACCGCTGCCTGACTTTGAATGGATTGCGACGGAACTGCACACCAGCCCGCAGACACTGCGCAGGCGACTCAAACAGGAAAACACGTCGTTCCAGGAAATCAAGGATTTGCTGCGCAGGGATATGGCGATTTACTACCTGAGCCGACAGGAACTCTCTATTAACGACATCGCAGAAAAAGTCGGGTTCACAGAACCTTCGACCTTTCACCGGGCTTTCAAGAAGTGGACAGGGGTTACCCCGGGTGCCTACCGTGAAGGCGAACGGGGTAACCTGGAGATCAACCGCTAGGAGTCTGAGGGGGCCTGCAGGTTGCGGATAAGTTTACCCAGAGTCTGGGCTATCTCCTCCACCTGGCTTCGGTTTAGCGAAAGCTGGATCAGGCGGGAGCCGTCTCTTGGGTCGTATATCCAGCAAGTCGCCACCGCCGGCTCACATCCCCACTCAACTTGAGGATTTACACCAAAAACCGGAATCTGCAGGGTTTTTCGCGTAACACTGCCCGGACTTCCACGGCGGATTTCCTGAATGGAGATAACGTTATCACCGCTGCTCAGACGATACTCCACATCTGCTGGCCGGTCCAGGCGCACCACAGCCTGATCCTGCCGCCACCCGGCAACGCCCAATAAACTGTTGAGATGCAGTACAAGCGCTTCATTGTCTGAGTCTGCAAGATACAGCTTGCGCAGAGATGCTGTTCGCTGATCACTTGCTGGCTCAATCACAGCGATTTTGGTGTCATTGCCAACCTGCGTCACCAAAGCTTTTTCTTTCCTTTCGCGCTCAATTCCTGTGATAAGTTTCAGAGCACTCTGGTAATGACTGCCTTCAGTTCCCGCCTTGGTCACATAGGCTTCAAGCGCAGCCTGGGCTTCATTGAGATGAGAAGACTGCAACATCACCCTGCCACGGTAATAATTGTAGTCGTCTGGTTTTTCCGCATCCAGAAGCTGCAGACGGTTAAGGTATTCACTGGCCTCGCCCCAGTTTTCGGCAGCTACCGACTCCTCGATCGCGAGCATCAGCCTGCGAGCTTCATGCTCCGGTGCCAGCGCGGCAGCCTGCCCTGCCAGCAAAGCCGAAGCAACTACCACTACTCTGGCCAACTGCCGGCCTTTTATCCTCAAGGCCGGTAAACGGCTATACCCAAACGCTACTGCCATGGTACTTACTCCTGCTGGTTATCTTCACCAGTTGCCTGTTCTTCCGCATCCACCTCTGCCTGATCCATAATGGCTTTCGGCAGCTCCTTTTTTACCCTCACGCCAAGCTCCACAAACCGATTGGCCTGTGAAATCAGATTACCCCGCCCTCTGGTCAACGTACTCATGGCTGAGTCGTACGTCACCTGTGCAGTATGGAGTTGTCCGCCAAGGCGTTCCATGGCTTCTACAAACACTCTGAGTTTGTCATAAACTGCGCCGGCGCGCTCGGCTATCAAACGCGCGTTCTGGCTCTGGCGTTCATACCTCCAGATATTTTCAATCGTCCGCAGGGTCGCCAGCAATGTGGTTGGTGTTACTACAATAATCTTTCGCTCAAAGGCTTCTGCGAAGAGGTTCTCGTCCTGCTGAAAAGCCGCCACGAATGCCGGCTCTATTGGCATAAACAGAAAGACAAAGTCGGGCGAGTGCAGACCATCAAGCTGGCTGTAGTCTTTCTCACTGAGTGTACGGATATGATTTCGAACCGCTTCAACATGCTTTTTCAGCGCATTCTCACGGGCTTCGTCATCTTCTTCAACCACCCATTTCTGATAATCCAGCAAGGATACTTTGGAGTCGATCACCAGATTTCGATTGTCAGGAAGATGAACAACCACATCCGGCCTCAATAACTGTTTTTCAGCGTCCCGGTAGCTGCCCTGGGTTTCATACTCGATACCCTTCCGCAGCCCGGATTTTTCCAGAACCCGTTCAAGGATCAGTTCGCCCCAGTTACCCTGAATTTTTTTATCGCCTTTCAGAGCCCGGGTCAGGTTAGCTGCCTCTTCAGTAATCTGCCGGTTAAGATCCTGAAGTGATTTTATCTCGCTGCGAAGAGCCTGCCTGTCCCTGGTTTCCGAGGTGTATACGTCGTCTACCCTTTTGCGGAAATCCTGCAACTGATCCCGAAAGGGGTTGAGCAAGGCATCGAGACTGGTACGAGTCTGCTGGGTAAAGTGTTCACTCTTTTGCTCAAAAATCCGATTGGCAAGATTCTCAAACTCCTGCTTCAGAGCATCCCGGTTGCGCTCCAGCAGCGTAAGTTTCTCAGAAGCAAAGCGCCGCTCTTCTTTCAGCATAACCTGCTGCTCTCTCAACACTGCCCGGGCTTCAGTCAGCTCCGTAGAAAGCTCATCAATCTCCAGCCGCTGGCTTTCACGCTCTTTCGTAAGTTCTTCGATCTGACGGCTGCAAACAGCCAGATCAGCGTGCAGGCCAGCAGCCCGGCTTTCAGCCCTGGCTTTCACCAGAAACACGACAAAAATAATTGCGATGAAAAACAGCAGAGTCACAAATACCGCCATCAACCCCGGCTGGGATACTATAAATTCGCTGACGGCCTCAGGCACAGAGAAAGACTCCTATGAATTTTCGTATTTATCCGGATTAACGTGAGCTTACACGCATATTGCATTCTATCGGAACCTCGCTGCCTTTTCTCCGGCATGCTTGGCGCCAGAGCACTATCTCACCGTCTGAATCACGACTGTTTGGCAATTTTGTAATGCGGTTCAATCCGCCTATGGACGCGCAACGTAATATCCATTACAAGGTTCGTCGTCATCCGCGATAGTCGGCATTACGTTTTCTTAACCGCTTTTGGGCGAACGCAAGACCATATGCGCTCTGACAGGGTGCCGGGGGACAAATCACGTTCTATCCCCTTAACCAACTGTAAAGCATATGCACAGGTCGACTGTTGTATACTTTGGCTCCGGATATTCTCCGCAATACACTTTCAAACCGTCATGCTCTGTATTTCCCGAGTGTGGCCGGTAACCGGCTCAGGGGTTTTTCATGTGTTCTAAACGATTGCGAGCTGGTCTGCCAACGTTCTCCGTTTTCATTCTGGCAGGCACTGTTCTGCTGACGGGGTGTTCAGCAGACAGATACTTTATGGTTCCTAAATCTGACCTCAGCGACCTGAACGCCTCGGTTCAGAGCCAGCGTGCAACGCTGGTTACCATGGAAAAAAACGCAACGGTTCGACACCAGAAGGTTCTGGAAAATAACGAAGCCGCGACCCAAAAGGTGCTGGACGCCATTGCAACTCAGGTTGCAAAGCCTTCCTGCCCGCCCGTGCCCGCCCAGAAAGCCTGCCCTGCTTCTGACCATTCAAACGGCCGGGCCGACCGCCTTAAAGGAAAAGTGATTGTCGGCGAGGTTGAAAACTTTTATCTCGCCGGTCCCGGACTGATTTACAAGGCCCGGATTGATAGTGGTGCGGAAACGTCCTCTCTTGATGCCCGCAACATTACCCGCTTTGAGCGGGACGGCGGAAACTGGGTACGCTTTGATGTACCCGTACCGGGCACAGAGGACCTGGTCACCCTTGAAAAGGAAATCTCCCGCCGGGTCAAGGTGATTCAGGCCAGCGCTGACGAAGCTGAGCGACGCGTGGTAGTGGAACTTCAATTCACCATTGGAGACCATCAGCAGGTCGCGGAATTTACGCTTGCAGACCGGAGCAATCTTACCTACCAGGCTCTCATTGGTCGCAACGTACTCCGGGATGTCATGCTGATTGATGTTGGCAAGGAATATGCTACCGAGCTACCTGAATCTATCCTTACCGACAATAACAATGGGGAAAAATAGTGAGTAGCCCCTCCCGTTTGCCGTTTTATATCGCCGTTTTGCTGTTGATTTCCGCTGGCATTTCACTCGCTGTATGGCGACACATAGAACTGGGCATCCCCTGGCTTACAGGAGAACAGCGCCCGGTATGGATGATAGAGGCACGAGTTGATTTTGACGGAGCTGACGATCCCGTCGTAGCAAGCCTGAACATTCCGGAACAGCCGCCCGGGTTCCGCATCCTCACTGAACAGGCAGCCTCACCGGGCTATGGTTTCTCAATCATAGATAAGTCCGGCAGCCGGCGTGCCGAATGGACTAAACGTGAAGTTTCGGGCCCGCAAACCCTATACTTTAAAGCGCAATTCATACCCGATCCGGGAGCTCAACCGACACAACCATCCCAGCAGCCAAAAACCCAAAAGCTATTCTGGGAAGAACCCCAGGCAACAGCTGTTCGCGAAATTTTATCTCAGGCTGAGGCGCGCTCAAGCACACCTGAGAGCATGACACGGGAACTGATTCGCCTGATGCAACCAGACACCCGAGTTCAGAATACGACTCTGCTGGTCTCTGAAGAGAATTATCTTCCACTGCTGGTTAACATGCTCAACCACTCCGGCATCCCTGCCAGAACCGCGGATGGTCTGAAGCTTGAGGATGCCCGCCGGCGACAGCAACTGATACCGTTTCTGCAGATATACAATGGTGAACGCTGGCTCACGCTGAACCCAAAAACTGCGGCTCAAGGCGTTCCGGAAGACATTCTGCTGTGGAGGCAAGGTTCCGAATCACTGCTGGACGTTGTCGGAGGTGGTAACTCCGAGATCAGCTTCTCCATGCTTCGGCAAACCGTGCCAGCCCTTCAGCTTGCGGCTATGCAATCTGATGGCAAGGGCCTGGGTTTTCTGAGCTTCTATGAACTCCCTATTGAAGAACAGAGCATGTTCCGCATGCTTCTGCTGCTGCCACTCGGGGCTCTGGTGGTTGCATTCATGCGGATCGTGATCGGTATCCGCACTTCGGGCACCTTCATGCCAGTGCTGATTGCCGTCGCTTTCGTACAGACCACGCTCGTACCGGGTCTTATCGCCTTTCTTTCAGTCGTTTCTATCGGGCTGGCGATGCGAGGATACCTTTCCAGCCTGAACCTTCTGCTGGTCTCCCGGATATCGGCACTGATCATTCTCGTCATTTTTATTACCGCAGGCCTGAGCGTCTTCGGTTATCAGATGGGCTTCAATACAGGTATGACCGTAACCTTTTTCCCCATGGTCATCATTGCCTGGACCATTGAGCGTATGTCCATACTCTGGGAAGAAGAAGGTGGCCAGGAGGTTCTGGTTCAGGGCTCAGGCAGTCTGTTTGTGGCAATCTGCGCCTATTTACTGATGAGCGCCCCCCTGGCAGGCCATCTTACGTTCAACTTCCCCGAGCTGCATTTTGCAATTCTGGGACTGATTCTTCTGATGGGACAATACACCGGCTACAAACTCACCGAGCTAAAACGCTTCACGCCGATGAAGGCCTACGACTGATATGGACTGGATCTCGCCGCGCACACTGAAAAGGCTGGGCATGCTGAACATGAACCAGCGCAACGTGAACTATATTGCGCGTTACAACGAGCGCTCATCCTATCCACTGGTAGACAACAAACTTAAAACAAAGCTGGTTGTTGCCGAGTATGGTGTGAAAACACCAAAGCTCCTGCAGGTTGTAAAACACCAACATGAGATTTCCCATTTCAGGGAAATGGCCGAAGGGCTTGCAGGCTTTGCCATTAAGCCCGCGAAGGGCTCTGGCGGCAAAGGCATTACTGTAATCACCGGCCGGGATGAAGATTTCTTTGTAAAGGCATCCGGTGCGCGAGTAGGTGCTCCTGTGCTGGAGCGGCACCTTACCAATATTCTGGCAGGCCTCTATTCCCTGGCGGGCACACCAGACGTTGCCATAGTAGAAAACCTCGTAGAGTCGGCCCCTTCACTAGCCAGATACTCTCACCAGGGTGTACCAGACATACGCATTGTCGTATTCCAGGGCTACCCGGTAATGGCAATGCTGCGGTTAGCTACCACGGCATCTGATGGCAAAGCTAACCTGCATCAGGGTGCAGTGGGTGTAGGGCTGGATATAGGCTCTGGCAAAAGCCTGAATGCAGTGCAGTTCAACCGCCCTATTACGCTTCATCCGGACACCGGACTGGCACTTGAAAACATAGACATCAATGACTGGGAAGAGATGCTGGAAATGGCCTCTCGTTGCTACGAGGCCACCGGTTTGGGCTATATGGGCGTTGACCTTGTAGTCGATGCCAACGAAGGCCCTCTGCTGCTTGAGCTTAACGCCCGGCCCGGCCTGGCCATCCAGATGGCGAATGGCCGCGGCCTGTTACCGAGATTGCGCGCTGTTGAAAGCCTTAAGCGCCCTCACTTTACTCCCAGAGAACGGGCAAACTACGCGATGGAAACCTTCGCCAGACTTTGAGCTGAAAATACACGATTCTGCCTGAGATTTTCCTGGTCATAATGACAGGCATAAAAAAACCGGAGCCAAAGCTCCGGTTTTTTTATGCCTGGTTATTTCCGCAACAACTACATCTCACCTCTGGCGATCAGCAACTTGCGCTCATGGGTCAAGCCTTTCAGCAAGCCCCAGGTCATAACCAGCAGAATCACCGTAAAGGGCAGACCCGCACTGACTGCCGTGGCCTGAATGGCACCCAGCGCATCCGCGCCGCCGCCAAAGATCAATGCCGCAGCAATAGCGCCTTCCATTACTACCCAGAACACACGCTGTGTTGTAGGAGCATCGGTTTTACCACCAGCGGTTATGCTATCTATAACCAGTGAGCCGGAATCGGAAGACGTTATAAAGAACACAAGCACCAGTATAATGCCTATAAACGAGAGGATGCCGGTAAATGGCAGGTTTGCAAACATCTGGAACGTGGCCAGAGAAACCTCAGTAATGCCATCTTCAGCAAGGGCACCAATGCCCTGATCAATCTGTTCAAGCGCAGCACCACCGAACGAACTCATCCATACAGAAGTAATGAGCGTCGGAATAATCAGTACCGCAGTTACAAACTCGCGAACAGTCCGGCCCTTGGAAACCCGTGCGATAAACATACCTACGAACGGCGACCAGGAAATCCACCAGGCCCAGTAGAACACAGTCCAGCCACGCATCCAGGCTTCATCTTCACGGCCAAACGGGTTGCTGAAAGACACAATGTTGGTGACATAACTGGAAGTCGTCACCCACAAGGTTTCCAGAATACTCATGGTCGGGCCGGCAAATATTATGAAAAACAGCAAAATAGCGGCCAGAGACATATTGATATTGCTGAGTATTTTAACCCCGCCATCAAGACCCCGGAGTACAGACATAAGTGCAACGGCCGTAACACCAACGATAATTGCCATCTGCACGTTGATTCCGGAACCAGTATCAAACAGGTAGTCAAAACCAGACGCAGCCTGCTGCGCACCAAATCCAAGAGAAGTCGCCAGGCCAAAAATCGTGGCTACAACGGCGAGAATATCAATAATGTGGCCAGGCCAGCCCCAGACTTTGTCCTTCAGCAGCGGGAAGAAGGCTGAACGAATGGTCAGCGGCATACCCTTGTTGAAAGAAAAGAACGCCAATGAAAGTGCTACGATTGAGTACACCGCCCATGGGTGAAGCCCCCAGTGATACATGGTGGCACCCATAGCAAGATCACGGGCTTCGGGCGTATTCGCAGCTACATTAAAAGGCGTCCCGTACCAGCCGGTATAATAGGCCACAGGTTCTGCAACTGCCCAGAACATAAGGCCGATACCCATGCCGGCCGCAAAAAGCATGGCAAACCAGGACATAGTGGAGAACTCAGGTTTGGCATCCATTCCACCCAGGCGAATCTTACCCACCGGCATCACAATCAAAGCCAGGCAAACAATCACAAAAATATTGGCACTTAACAGGAAAAACCAGTCAAAGGTTGCAATAATGTCCAGCTTGGCGCCATCCAGCAAAGCCTTCGCGGCCTCAGGGAACATCAGTGTGCCTATAACAAAAACGACCACCAGTATCGCGGTGATCGGAAATACCGGAGCATGCAGATCCAGCCCGAATGGATTGATATTATCCTGGCCGGCTACGTAATCCGTTTGATATTCGTCTTTTACTACGTCGCCCACGTTTGGCGCCTCCTGATTCAGAATTTAGTAACGAATACCGTTCATACACCTGGATTCAAACGTTACAAGCGCGTCATAATAATACTTTGAGCTCAAAACATCAAAGCCGTCATAACTGACCATACCAACAACGTCCAAGGAGCCAAACGAGATATTCATGCAGAAAACAACCTCTTTCCCAATGCGTTACTCAGCCTACGTCATCAGCATTGCAGGCTTTCTTGTTTCACTGGTTCTAAGCCTGGGTTTCGAGGAGGGGTACTTTTTTCCGTGCATATTCGGCGCCCTGACGATTCTAGGCACCTACGATGTGCTCCAGAAGAAGCACACAGTCAGCAGAAACTACCCAATCATGGTGCACTTCCGCTACCTGTTCGAATCCGTAGGGCCGGAAATCCGGCAGTATTTCATTCAGTCTGATACGGAAGAGCGGCCTTTCTCCAGAGAACAGCGAACCATCATTTACCAGCGCGCCAAGAACGTACTGGACAAGCGCCCTTTCGGCTCACAACTGGGCATGTACGAAGAAGGATTCGAGTGGATAAACCACTCCCTCAAACCGTGCACCATCGCTGACAGCAACTTTCGCGTAGAGATTGGTTCACGCTGTGCCAAGCCCTACAGTGCAAGTGTGTTCAACATCTCAGCCATGAGCTTTGGCTCTCTTTCTGCAAACGCCATTCTGAGCCTGAA
Source organism: Marinobacter sp. ANT_B65 (assembly GCF_002407605.1). Lineage (NCBI taxonomy): Bacteria > Pseudomonadati > Pseudomonadota > Gammaproteobacteria > Pseudomonadales > Marinobacteraceae > Marinobacter > Marinobacter sp. ANT_B65. Next base: position 165,352 of record NZ_NXGV01000003.1, read on the forward strand.
TACCGGCGCTAAAATGGGAGGCTTTTATCACGATACCGGTGAAGGTTCTATCTCCCGCTACCACAAGGAACCGGGTGGCGATCTGGTATGGGAGATCGGCTCCGGCTACTTTGGCTGCAGAAACAAAGACGGATCATTCAGCCCCGAGCAGTTTGCAAAGAATGCCACACTCGACCAGGTAAAAATGATAGAGGTCAAACTATCTCAAGGCGCAAAACCCGGCCACGGGGGCATTCTTCCCGGAGCAAAAGTAACACCGGAAATTGCGGAAGCCCGAGGCGTATCCATCGGCGAAGACTGTATTTCTCCAGCACAGCACTCTGCTTTTTCAACGCCCGTTGAAATGCTTGAATTTCTGGACCAGCTCCGCGAATTATCAGGAGGTAAACCCGTCGGATTCAAACTTGCTATTGGCCACCCCTGGGAGTGGTTTGCCATTGTTAAAGCAATACTGAAAACCGGCAGCAAACCCGACTTTATCGTTGTAGATGGCGGCGAAGGTGGCACCGGGGCAGCGCCACTGGAATTCATCAATCGTATTGGCACTCCGATGACGGAAGCACTACTCCTTGTACACAATACTCTGGTAGGCACCAATCTCAGGGAAGACATCTCCATTGGTGCCGCCGGTAAAATCACATCTGCCTTTAATATAGCCCGTACGCTGGCTCTGGGGGCCGACTGGTGCAATGCGGCCCGTGGCTACATGTTCTCTCTGGGCTGCATCCAGGCACTTAACTGCCATACTGGCCTCTGCCCCAGCGGCGTCGCCACTCAGGACCCGAGAAGAAGCAACAAGCTGGATGTGGAAGACAAAAGCCAGAGGGTTTACAACTTCCACAAAAACACCCTGGATGCCCTGCAACATATGCTGGAAGCTTCCGGCCTGTGCCACCCGGGCGAACTGGGGCCGGAGCACATCGTACGCCGGGTATCAAAAACAGAGGTACATTCGTATATGGACCTTTTCCCCTTCCTGGCTCCCGGTGCACTGCTTGAAGGAAAAACCGGCCTGGCAGTCTTCGATAAGTACTGGGCGGATTCGCAACCAGACAGCTTTGATCCTCCCGAGTTCGTTCAGCAGCTCAGAGAAACCAAGCTTCGCTAAAAATTCGGGAGCGAACCTCCAAAAGCCTGTTTATTTTTGATTCGGGCTAGTGTAGACTTCGCTCCCGCTAAGCCACTGAGATTCCTCTTTTAAGTCTCATTGGCACATGCCATCAAAGCCCGGCTTTGAGAAGGCAGCAATTAGCAAAACGGGGCGTAGCGCAGCTTGGTAGCGCACTTGCATGGGGTGCAAGGGGTCGAAGGTTCAAATCCTTCCGTCCCGACCAATTTAAGCAATTAAGCCAGACACTTACGAGTGATCTGGCTTTTTTGTTTTTGGGCAACTCAAAACTAACTCAATAAAAACTCAATACCTTTTGTAATCACCCGATATTGCGACGCGCTTTTTGAAGTTCTATTAAGATTAAGATGAATCGTTAAAGCAGAAGGGACAGGTTAAAGCGTATTAAAGCAGGTACCCATTTAATTCACGGGGGCTCTACCCCATTTCCACGGACGGTTTTAAAATGGTGGACAGCTTCATATCCCGAGCAGCAACTCTACGTCGCATCCTGGAATTATGGAACCGCTCAATGTAGTCGGATACATCAGCTCGCGCGTCGTTCTGAGTGCGGTAGCGCCGGAGGTAAATTCGCTCCCGCTTGAGCATTCCGAAGAATCCCTCGCCTTCCTGCGTGGATATCTCCGTGATATCCGTCACCCATTTGGTGTCCGGCTCCAGAGCGGAGAAGTTCCGCTCCAGATGGTTTCGGATACCTGGTGGCCGACACCTTCAGGCATCGGCACATAAGACGTATCGGGAACTGACTGCGACAACAGATTGGGAATGATGCCTATCTCCAAGGCTACCTGTCGATAGCTCACACCGGGTTGGCGAGTCAAAGCAATGGCTTCGCGTTTGAACTCTGAGCTATATTTTCTGCGTCTGGACATGAACACCCCTTTGGCACATTGCGCCTCTTTTTAGGAATGTCCGCAGTAACGGGGTAGAACCCGAACGAACTTGAATGACTGGTTATGAGCTTTACTCAAGACCGTAATCATCAGTGAACAGGTCCAGTTTGCTGGTCACGTATTCCATGAGTTCGTCGTATTTGATCTCTTCTATTTTCCCAGCAACCACATAGCATGAGAGGTATGAGGCAACATAATGGAATCTATACTGATCCTTTGACCTTTCATCGCATGCCCAGTCCCTCTGCACCTGCTCCTCATTCCCATCCACCATTTGCTGGAGGAGCGCATCATTGTTCATATGGTTGCGTTTGGAATAGATCAGCGGAGCAATCATATAGAGATTTTCAGGCGGGATTTCTCCAACCCTTGCAGCCTCGACAGCCTCTTTCAGCGAGGCTTCCATTTCCTTAAGCCATTTTTCCATATCTATCTGAAACCCTCATGGCTCATAACGCTCGGCTCACGCGCCGGTTTGGAGCCGCGAAGCGGCGGAAAATCGGTCGCCGTGCAGCCGTTGGTTATGGCCTATGGCCAATTCCCGGCACAGAGTTCCACGGACGAATATTCTTCAATTGGCTCTCAAGAGCCTCTTCCGCAATCTCTGTGTCGTAGGCTGCCTGAGCCCGCAGCCAATACCCATTGGACAAACCAAAGAAGCGACACAGTCGCAGGTCTGTGTCTGCAGTTATCGAACGCTTACCCGCGATAATCTGGCCTATTCTCTGGGCAGGCACGCCAATTTCTTTAGCAAGGCGATATTGAGAAATGCCCATCGGCTCAAGAAATTCTTCTTTCAGTAACTCGCCTGGCGTTACGGGATCAATGTTGCGCATGAATTACCTCCTAATGGTAATCAACAATTTCGACCTCTTCCGCGCCGGCCTTGGTCCAGCGGAAGCAAACCCGGAACTGTTTGTTGATTCGAATGCTGTGCTGACCTTGGCGGTCACCATGCAATGGCTCCAACATATTTCCGGGCGGTACTTTCAAATCATCCAACTGGCTCGCAGCCTGGAGTTGCCGAATTTTCCTCAAGGCAACACGCTCATAATTGACAAAACGCCTGATGCGGCGACCAGTTGCCAGCTTCTCGGTATCCTTACACTTGAACGATATGATCATGGTCAAATAATAACGCAGCGCGATAATAACGTAAAGCGTGACTACCTAAGGGATTGATTGGAAGAAAGGCATAACACCATGCGAAGCGGCCGGTTTGGAGGCGTTACCGCGCCGAAAAACCGGCCCGCTTGCGCTACTGGTTAGGCTACTCCCTTCCACCAAACTTGGGTTTGCCAACCTTGGCTAACAAGGCAGCTATGGTGATGACCAGCATTATCAGGAAAGTATATTGGCCAAATACTTGGAAAACTCCCCAAGCCAATGCCGTGAGTGCCACACAGGCTAGTAGAAACACTATGTTCTTTAACATCACGCGTACTCGAAAACTGAAGGTGAATTTTTAGCGCGAATACCGAAGCTGCTTCGAAAACTGCTGCCTTTATCCAAGACTTGGGGGTTACGTGTATAAAACGCAGCCAGCCCTTTAAATTGGAGATTGTTCTGCTCGGCAAATACAAAAAGGTCCGATATTCGAGAACCACATCCCAAAGAGCGACCACTTGCAACCGCAATACTGCCAATGACAGCTCCCGTATAAGCGGCAGCGCCTATGGAAGCGGCAACCGCCAGTTTTTCTAAGCCCACTGTGGCACCGATCACTTCTCCCATGGTGGCCCCCTTTCCTAAGGTCGCCAGAGTTCCTACAAGTGTGGATGCCGTCGCAACTGCAGTTTGATAAGTATCGAATAACGTAGAAGGAACGGGCAGCCCCAAATCCTTCATATTTTCGTTAAAGTATTTTTGAAAATCGCCAGATGTATAGCACTGACTCATCTTTCATCCTCCTTGATTGATTTGTGTTTCTTGCCAAACGCCGATGGTAATGGGCGCCAACAGAGCGCAGCGTAGTTGGCGCCCCGTTGATCACCTTGTCATGAAGGTCTAGACCTCCAATTTATGAAACGCCGTCAGGAACTCCTTTTTGCCCTGATTGAACCTCACGTGCGAGTCGTGGGTAATCGGACGACTGTCCTCTTCAAATGCTGGGGCAACTACTCCCCAGTTAGAATTTCTAGCAAAATAGACTACGCAATCGATATTACTGTCTTTCCACTGATTGTGGACCACGTGGTCATTACCGGTGGCGCCAACTGTTTTGACCTGGACTCTGAAATAATTGGGTCCGTCTGAGATGAGAATATCCGTCTGATGACCATGGTCGAGCACTGGCAAAAACACCTGCCAGCCATCTTGCATCAACCAGCTTACAACCATGCTCTCGTACGAAGAGTTTTTAAGGGCTTGGTGCGTGTTCGGCTTAGTTTGAGTTAATCGTCTTGGCACATTACTTCCCTATACGTTGCCTGCACTGCGGCTTATGCCAGGTACAGAAGACATCTCCTTCTGGAGTATGCCCCTTGTGGGATCTTCTTCATAACGCCGAAAATAAGCGGCGGCCCGACAGAGCCGTCCGGTGGAGGCCGCAGGCCGGAACGTACTTAATTGATTTGTTATGCTTTTAGAGTACGGCACTGGCTTTCTGAACCCTTGCAGGCCCTGCACGGAATGTTGGACTGTGGGCATCCGCAGCCACCATATGTGCAGTATTATCGTGAGCATCAAGAGCCTCTTGCGAGGCCCATTTTTCGACAAGAACAAACCTATTCTCGTCATTGGAGTCAGCAAGCAACTCGTACCGCAGGCAGCCAGGCTCTGCCTCGACTAGAGGTTTGAGCACCTTATAGGCCTCAATCTGCTCGGTACGCTTACCCGGCAAAACTTCTATGAACACCAATAGATTGATTTCATCCATGAACATTTCTCCTTTTGTACATCGGATTTTCGATGCTGGTTTTGAGCCTAATCGGGATAGGGAGGCACCTCACGATGCCCCTCCTCCCACATCACCGGGCATACGGATCACGTACCACGGCGATTCAGTGACTTGATTCAACCCTTTACCGTACTGCCAATTCCGGCAGTCCATAGCTCTGGAACAACCGGGCCGGTAAGGCGTGCCGCAGTGCTGGCGAATGACTCAGCCGCCACGGGCCGTGAGCTGATTTCGCGGTGTTCCAGGTCAATCTGACCGGGACACCCCGCTTTCTCAGCTCACGATACCCTCTTCGGCCCCATTGCTTCCACACGTAACTTCTCATTCTCCGCCTTATCCACTTGTCCAGGTCCCGCAGCGGGCTCAGCACTTCGGCTGCGTCGAAGTACGCTTTCCAACCAAGCAGGGTCTCTTTTAGATCTGCGATCACCTGGGCCAGTGAGTGGCCCCGTGTTCGGCGGCTCAGTATCCGGATCTGGGTTTTCAGCTTCGTGATGGCTTTGCTGGCCACCTTCAAGCGTTGCCCTTTCCGGCTGAGGGTGAAGCCTAGGAAGCTGCGCTTCCAAGGCCGGTCTACCGCGCTCTTTCGTGTATTCACTGTGAGCTTCAGCGAGTCCTCGATAAAGCGCGTCAGACTCACCATTACCCGCTCGCCTGCACGGCGACTGCCAACGTAGATCTGGCAGTCGTCCGCGTAACGGGCGAAGAGCAGGTTGCGCCGCTCCAGTTCTCAGTCCAGTTCATCCAGCACCACGTTGGCCAACACCGGGGACAAGGGGCCGCCTTGCGGCACGCCTTCGGGTGTAGGCTCTTTGTGATGGTTGATCTGGACGCCTGCTTTCAGGTATCGGTTGATCAGCCTGAGCAGCGGCTTGTCCAGCGTGTGCCGTTTCAGCCGTGCCATCAGCCGATCATGATTTACCCGATCGAAGAAGGCTTCCAAGTCCAGATCCACTACCCAGTTACGGCCTTCCCGAGTGCAATGCTGTCCGTGTCGGACTGCTTGATGCGCAGAGCGTCCTGGACGGAAGCCATAACTGTGCGGGTGGAAGCGGGGTTCCCAGTCCTGTTGGATCACCTGGGCAATCGCCTGCTGAATAAAGCGATCCAGAACCGTAGGAATGCCCAGCGGGCGGGAACCGCCGTTGGCTTTGGGGATGGCGACCCGACGGACCGGTTTGGGTCTGTAGGTCTGCTGGAGCAGCTGCTGCCGGATCTCTGGCCAGTGTTGGCGCAGATAATCTGGCAGTTCATCCAGGGTCATGCCGTCGATGCCCGGCGCTCCTTTGTTACGTCGAACCTGTTTCAGCGCGCGATTGAGGTTGTCCCTGCTCAATACACGCGCCATCCACGGTGAGGGTTGAACGGAGTGCGAGTTTTCCCGATTTCCGGAAACAGGTTCATCCCCTGGATTCTCCAGGGGCAGCGAAAGCTGCTTTGCGGATGCCATCCCATTACCCTGCACGGATTCTCGACTCCTGTCTCTGTTCGGGCCTTCAGTTCACGGGTGAACCTACTATGCCCTCGGCTGATTTCTGCCATGCGATCAGAGGCGATCACTCGTCTCTCAGTGGGTCCGTCCACACATGGCAGACCTCCCGGGGTAAGGCTCAGAGCTTTCACGGCGTAAACGCCCGATTTATAAAGCACATCCCGGTCGCAGAAGGAGGGCTTCACGGTCACGTGCTCGCTCGCCCCGGATGCACCACACCTCGTATCGGGTTCCTGTTCGTCGCCCCGCCGCTTTGGATTGGGCCTCCTTCAGACCCCACCACGCGATGACGCCCTTGCCCTTCTCCTAGCCTTCGGCTCTGCGAACACCTAGCAGGAGGACTTTCACCTCCCTAGTTCTGTGCCATGCCCGGCACACACGCTTTTGTTTAGCGGCGCCCCGACAGGGGCGTCCGGTGGAGGCCGCAGGCCGGAACAACCTACAACAATTTGTTAGGTGTCCAGATTAGGGCCAGCCTCGATATCTACTTGAAGAGACGCCAAAATCTTACGTACTTTTACATTACCCTTAGCCAAATAAATGACTGAACATAGCGCCATCACGCTGAACCAAGTGCCCCGCTTTGGACTCTTGAGCATAAACTCCTTGGTACTCACTGATTGGCCGCCAAGTTCAAAGTTTTCGCCGTTTGCGAAATAGCCGAATGACCTAACAAAATTCGCTTTTTGCTGTTTTTCCAAGGAGGCAACGTAGTCCTCGAATGAAAATCCCACCTGCCCAATGTCATGCACGAGACTATTACGAAGCTCGGAAAGAGCACGGATAAAGCGCCGGGCCTCGTCATCAAGCAAGTCTAGCGCCTTTATGAAAGCTAGCTTTCCAGACTTGTTATTTGAAGTCTCGATGTTGGCGAAAACATCATGAAGTGCAGCTTCGGACAGCGCTTCTGATATCAAATGAGAAAGCGCCGCCTCGAGAAATGCGTGACTTTTTATTACGAATGACCAGTCATCCTCATCGTTTAACTTGATGAGAAATCCCGGTTCTATCTTCAAGTCTTCCTCAAGCAAAGTTACGGCTTGTTCGATGCTTTCAATATTCTCATCAGGCTTGCTCATTTTTCACCTAACGCCAGTGGTAATGGGCGCCAACGGAGCGCAGCGTAGTTGGCGTCCCGTTGACCACCTTGTTAAATTGGATATCAAGTTCAAAATAAAAAGCCCTACAAAATGCAGGGCTTTTTATTTACTAAGGCGATAGAAGATTAAACGTGATGCAAAATTTTCATTGCAGCATCTGCTAAAAACTTCGATCGATCCTTGTAGGCCTTATGTGTGTCCACGAAGCGGTCGATCTGAGTAATCAGGCGATTCGGCAGCGAGATATTGATTCGTTGGGCTGTACCAAGATAACGAACCACATCGACTTGAACCATTACCCAAACGCCGTTGGCGTAATTCGGATTACCTGTTAGCTCTCCTAGATCACTGGCGGCCGGAATCTCTATTCCCTCTTCCGCCATAGTCTCCATATGGAAATCAATCGCTTCTGCTGCATTTTCTACTGCTTCATTAAAGGTATCTCCTGCTGAGTGACAGCCGGGAAGATCCGGCACAATCACTCCGTAGGCACTGTCCCCTTCTTGTTGGATCAGGATGGGATAGAACATATCACCACCTCCACTTTCCACTTAGATTTCATTTAAAGGTCTATTTATTAAATGACAATTTACTTTGGTTAACTTAACAGTCAATTCAACGAACTTAGTTGATGAACTTTATAGTTGCGCGTATCTCAATCGCCTCGCGCCTTCCTCCTTTGTTGGATTTACCCCCCAATTGGCTCGGAAAAGCGGCCGGGCTTTAAAGCCCGGCTTGCTTCAAGATGCTCTTAACAGTGCCAGTTGGAAGATCTTTCTTTGGATGGGGAATCGTCACCAGTCCAAGCTTTTCTGGGTGCTTGAACTGTTGATGGCTCCCCCTCGTTCGAATGAGCTGCCAACCATCTGCTTCGATCATCTTGACAAGTTTCCGACTATCCATAAGCGGGTCCTTAATCAAAATGACAAAGTTAGCCTACACACGCAACACACGAAAGTCAATTTCTTACACACCTTACACACCGAAAGGTGTCTCACTAGGGATCTTCTGCGGAGAGATACTCTTTGATCTCGAAAGACAAAGAGAACAGGGCAATTTAACGAGGCTGTAGAAAAACCCAAAAATGAGCGAGTATTCCACCGCCTGCGATCTCGTTTTTTTTAGCCGGTCAGTTCGTCCAGCAACTTCCAGTTTTCGGATTGATTGCCCTTTATAGCCCTCAATCCCGGTATTTCAGTGTTCAGGCGCCCGTAACCTTGTGCCTAAGGGGTATTTCTGGAGGGCTTGCTCCCCCGGTCATGCCGCCATCCGCCCATAATTAGCCAGCTTCTCAATATTGTGTACCAAGCAGTACAACTGCCACTGGCCCTGCACCTTCTTCTTACCCCTGAGACTGAACCGGTTCAGCCGTTTGTTGGTGCCAATGTTGCCGAACACGGGTTCCACCACCGACATGCGATGACTGTAAATCTCTTTACCTTTAGGGCTATCCACCCGATGCTTCATCCAGTCGGTGTAGCTCGGCGCACGATTGCGCTCTAATGCAAACGTCACTTGCCTGCCACTGCCTTTGCGGTGGTCAGCCGACGCCGGGGTTTGCATGCACTGGTGCTTTTTGGGGCAATAACGACACTGCAGCAGGCGGCCTTTGAAGTGGGCACGGGAGACACCATTCTCATCCGTGCGAGTCGCCTCATAATGAAGCTCTTGCCCTGCCGGGCAGATACAGGTGAGCGTGACCGGATCGAACTGGAATTCACGGGCCGGAATGATGTCTTTCCAGCCTGTGTCGGGCTGGTTCTGGTGACGTTTGCCGTATTTGTCTTTCTGATGCGCGAACTTGGGATCCCGGCTGCGGAACCGGTTGTCCGGAATGTAGCCATTGATATTCCGTTCATGCAGGTACTTCATATTGGCTTCGTTGGCGAAGCCGGTGTCGGCGGTTACCACAGTGCCTTGCTGGTAAATGTTGTCCGCGATGCCCAGTTTCCTGAATCGGGCTTCGACACTTTCCAGAACCGGTTGCAGAGTGTGGTGTTCCTGGCCTTCGCCGAAGGCTTGAGCATCGATGATGATCTGGTGTTTCTTGTCCACCGTGGCCACGCCGTTATAGCCCTGGATCGTGCCTTTGCTGGTGGTCATCTTGCCGCTTTCGTTATCGGTGATGTTGCTCTTCACTTCCTTGCGTCGTTTCCCTTGGCCCATCCTTGGACTGCTCGTCTTTAGGAAGCGGTCTACTTTCTGCAAAGACTCGTCCAGAGAGAGAACCGTCTTCGCACGGCGGATATCCCGGTCCAGTTCGGCTTCGGTTTCCGCTTCATCCCGTTCGTGGTGTTCTTTCAGGTGGTGGCGGATGAGTCGTTTGAGTTTCTGGCGTTTCTCCTCCAACTCTTTAAAGGTGCCGGACCATTCTTTGGCGGCATTGGAGGACATCTTGCAACCGTCGATGGCAAACAGTTCGTGGCCCAGCAAGCCCTGCTCGTCACAGACCAGCAGTACCTGTTCGAACAGTTCCTCAATCTCATCAGCATGGCTGCTGACGAACTTGGCCAAGGTCGTGAAATGGGGCGCCGTGTCGCAGGACAGGGCTTTGAAAATAACGCTGGTCTCGCAGCACCACTGGATCTCCCGGCTGGAGGTGATACCGCGGGAATAGGCAAACAGAATAACGGGCAGCAGAATCGCCGGATCGTAGGCCCGACGGCCTGTGTCCTTGTTGCAATAGCGGGGATAAAAAACCGACAGATCGAGCTTGTGCTGAATCAGGTAGTGCACGGCATGTTCGAAGGTGCCGGGTTGGAGCTGCTCTTTATAATTCACCACGAGAATAGTGTCCTGATCGTGGTTATAGGGCCTGAAGCGGGGCTTGGCTTTGGACATCTGACAGCTCCTTGCCTGTTTGCTCAATCCTATCAAACCGAGGCGCGATTTCGGGGTTTTTCTACAGCCTCAACGCCTTGCTCTGCGGCAATTTTGGAGCGCAGCGGAAAAATTGTCCGACAGCAGCGCCTTGTTATGTTTTGTGCACCAAACGTCTACATGTTAAGTCATTGCCAGAACCGGATACATTTAGTACAACATGGTTCTTAGAATTAACCATAGAACCAAGTAATATTGTATTGTATTTATCTTTACTAAAGGTATTAGCTGTAATATCAAGATCGGCTAATGTTCCTGCAAGATAATCTGGAATACGTATTAATTCATCGAAAAAGTTCTTACCTGATTTTTCAGGCTCAGGAAAGATAAATTTGGGTTTATCAAGTATCGTTGGTGAATCTTCAATCGATGGAATATATTCAGAATACCCAGTTAGAAACAAAAAATAAGACAAGTCATAAATAAATCCATCATACCTTTCTGCCAGCGCATCTCGATCTGAAACCCACTGAATGTATTCGGGTTTCTTGGTTATGGTTAAGCACTCGAATACTAAACTAGCAAACGCTGAGACTAAGTAAATCTGGCGAGCTAATTTCGAATTGAAGTTTTTCTTTTTAAAATCAGCCTCAAAGAGGCTTGAACGTTTTAGTACGCCGTCAACATAGGCATCAAAAGTCGAGTTTGAAGCAATATTATTCACAACATCTCGAAATGGAGCTAGAAATGACAACATGTTTTCGTCAGATGCATAATCACGTAATAAATTTGATTTTCTGTCAATTACAAATGTAAACGTAAAAGCTACTGGAGAATTAATATACTGAAGAAATTCTTCTGAAATTGTTCTAGTTGACTTTATATCCTTTGGAGCAAAATGATTAATATATTCCTTTATGTTTTCAATTTTATCGTGATGAAGAAGTATCGTAAAAGAAACAGTATCATTTTGTTTAGTTTTATCTCCAAAACAGTAATCGGAAATGACATACCAAGCTGAATTATCTGGCATTTCAGAAAACCAATTCGATAACTCCATTAAAGCAGATTTATTTAGAGTCTTCCGTATGGGAATTAAAAGTTCTAACATCAGATCTCCGAAAAACATAACAGCTAATTCAACGACAAATGACATCTATCCAAACGCGTATATTTCCCAACGCTGCACATGCCACCCATCAAATTTTCCTTTGTTATCAGAAAACTACCTACCCTGAAAGATAGTCTGGCTGGAAATAAGCGTCAATTGTCGGATTTCACCCAAAATATCTGTTCGCTTATCCCCAATCATTCACCAGTAACTATTCCATGTTTTTCATAGGGTTGTAAGGTCCTTCCCTCAAAATCTTGCGTTTTCTGCGACAGTTGTCGTATATCTCCGTTCAATCGCAATACCGATGAACAAGTAAGGCTGTACATCAACGAAGTCCGACCAGGCCCGCTGATCCACATCGATTACCCCAAAGCCATGCTACAGTGAGCAGTACTCACGGCCCTCCGTGTGAACCATGATTAATCCACGCTAGGGGTTACACATGATTTTCGGAATCGTCTGGTTCGCAATGATGTGGTTTGGCCTGATGATGGTCGTGCTGGCGGCTGTGGTGGTGTTTTTTCTGCGCCGGAAGCACGATGCCAGGGACCACAATGAAAACACCACTCACCAGCAGCACAACGCATCCCGCCAGCAAGTGCTTGCAAAGGTTGGGGGTATGCATACCGTCGCTGAAGGCCTTCACGGTCGCGCGCGGATAAAAGCCCTTCGCAGCTACATGGATAGCATGAGCGATGGTCTGGAATTCATCTCGAAAACCCGCCCCTCAGCAAACGGCTCGCCAAAGGGGGAATGGGTAATGGCACCTGGATCAGAACCCAACCGCCGGATCCTGTACATTCACGGCGGATCCTGGATCGCAGGCAGTCCCAAAAGCCATCGCACCATCACCGACCGACTGTCCAGGCTGGCCAACGCCAGCGTATTCGCCCTTGATTACCGGCTGATGCCGGAAAACCGCTATCTTGACGGTATTATCGACTGTCGGCAGGCGTACCTCTGGATACTCGGGAACGGCCCTGACGGCAAGGCCGCGGCCGATTTTCTGGTGGTCGCCGGGGACTCCGCAGGCGGCAGTCACACACTAGGGCTACTTGCCTGGATAAGAGACCAGGGGCTGCAAGCACCGGATGCCGCTATTGCCCTGTCACCCTCTACCGAACTCATGCTCACCTCGCTGGGCAAACGAGCTAATCTGAAAACCGATGCCATGCTGGGGCCAACCGTCGAGAAGCTGGCACGAATTCCCCTGCCACTATTGTGGTGGGGAACAGTGTTGGGCTTTCGGGTACTGCCCACAAGCCCGATAGCCTCTCCCCTGCGCGGAGACCTCCACAACCTCCCACCCACACTGATTCACGTCAGCGAATCAGAGCTGCTACTGGAAAACGCACAAAGGTATGCAGCAAAAGCACAGGCCGCCGGCTCACCGGTAGAAATCGAAACCTGGCCCGACATGGTTCATGTATGGCATCTGTTTACGCCACTACTGCCGGAAGCAGAAGAAGCATTCGAGCATATAGCGGAATTTCTGGCGCGGGTAGAAGCGGTTTCTGAAGCCACTTAGCTCAACAGTCGCTCTTTGGCCTCGTTGACTCGGGCGGCCAGATAATTACTCCCTCCACGGTCCGGGTGTATTTTTTGCATCACCCGGCGGTGAGCCTGAATGATCTCATCCCGACTCGCACCAGCCTCCAGCCCCAGAATATCCAGTGCTTCGCTCTCAGTCAGAGCACCGCTACCGCCCGAACTATCGCGCTCACTTCCATTTTTGCTGTCGTCGTCAGCCGGATCGTCATCGCGCCAGGAGTCACCGAAACGGCGGTCCAGATAGGTTTCCAGAAGCCGCGCAGAATCTTCATCCTGGTCCCGGCAATATCTCAGCAGCTCTATAAATTCACTTTCACCAAGATCCGCCAGCGCCCGCCCGGCCATGGGTCCTGTCAACACTTCCCCGCTCATATTTCCGGAGTCGTGGTCCAGTGTCATATTGAGGATTTCACTGGAGACATGGGATCGATTGCCCGGCCTGGCCTTCGCTCCACTCCCTCCCAGGCCCGGCATCCGCCCCATCAGCAGAGATGGCAAGAACCGGCGTAGCAGGGGAAACAGGAATACCAGCAAGGCAAACAGGATATTCAGGCGGCCGGTAACAGCCAGAAGAACCAGTATCAGAAGGCTGGCAATGACCGCCAGTTTCAGAATAGCGGATTTTCGTTGGCTGGGCGGCTGATTACGTAGCCAGACCAGCGCAACAACCGTCACTGCAATAACCAGAAACGTAAGTGGCACTCGGATACTCCGGGCCAGCTGGCCCACCGGTTGATTGGAAAAAGTGCTATCTGATCTGTCGAATCAAACGCTCTACCTCCGGGGAACTGCTGCTGGAATAGTCCTTCAAGGCCTTGACTCCCCCCGAAGCATAGACCGCAACAGCGGCCATAAGATCCTTAAGTACTTGCGGGCTGTTACGGTCAAAGGGCGCATAGGCGCCTCCTGACAATTTACTCACCTGCTGAAACACTGCCCTGGCATGGGCATCAGCACCCTCGTGAAACATAAATACCGGGGTTCGCAGCATGCCCAACTCTCCGGCAATATGGCAAAGCTCATCCACAGGTTCTTCACAGGAATCACCGATAAACACAAGAGCCTTGACGGCTTTTGCACGGGTTTCTTCCCTTGCATGCGCCAACACTCTGCCAATCTGGGTATGTCCGCCCAGGCAGGAAACGCCATTCATCAGATTAAGTAACTGGCCGGTCTCATTTACAAACCCCGTGGCTTTGAATTCCCTGAAACCGCGGTAGTAGCAAAGCTGAATGGCCAGACCGCCCAAATCCTTGGTCGCCAGGAACAACTCACTCTGCAAGTGACAAGCCTCATCCCAGGTAGCACCGCGACTGGCGGTGGCATCCAGTGCGAAAATCAGCCGGCCCTGCCCTCCAACTTGCGGAGGCAGCTTACGAACCTGCTGAATGAACTGGTCGATCGACTTTTTATCGGATCTGGTACGGAGTTCTTTGTCGGACATACGCTTTTGTAAACCTCCTGGTCAAGCGGGTGTTACAGTTTTTCAAGTGCCTCAGCTATGGGCACATCACCAGACACCACGTCAAAAACCCGGTTAGCGGCCGTATTCTCATCCAGCACTGCCAGCAGAACGCGAGCAACATCCTGCCGTGAAATTCTCCCGACGCTCTCATGCTTCGCACTGACTGTAACCTTGCCTGTACCCTCGTCATTAGTCAGCTGGCCAGGCCGTACAATAGTGTAAGTCAGGCCACTGTTTATCAGATGCTCGTCAGCGTTGTGCTTGGCCTGCAGATAATGGCGAAGTTTTTCAGGCCCGTTTTGCGGCTCTCCGGCACCCATACTGCTCACGATGATAAAACGCTTTATGCCCATGGCGCTGGCACTATCAATGAGCCGGATGGCACCATCCTGATCCACATCTATGGTTTTATCCGGCCCGGTATGAGGCCCCGAGCCTGCGGCAAAAATGACTGCATCACAGCCTCTCATGGCTTCGCTGCAATCCTTTTCCAGATCACCGAGCACGGTTTCGGTGGCGCCCAGTTGCTGCAATTCAGGCCCCTGATCCGGATGCCGGATCATAGCCCGGGCCTCGTGATCGCTATCTGCCATTTCACGCAACAGATGTTGCCCTATCTGTCCGTTGGACCCTGCAATAAACACATGCATGGCAAACCTCCTGACTGGCTGTTTCTGATGGTTTCAGGTTAAAAATCTGTGTGACACCCGCTCAACTCAACCCGTGGACTCTCCTTAACCGACCTTTATTCCATAAAGGCTGAAATACATGATTTTATATTCTTTCCAGTTTTATTCTGGCTTTGATAGATTCCTCTCCAACACATCATTTGTTTCAGGGGAATGTCATGCCAAGTATATTCAAAGGCCTGGTTACCGGTCTTGCGCTCAGTGCGTCACTCTTCGCACAACCTGCGGTATCGGCCGATCGCGAACTGCTCAATACGTCCTATGACATTGCCCGGGAACTGTTCGCAGCCTACAACGTGCAGTTCAACAAATACTGGGAAGAGAAAACCGGAGAAACTGTTGAGATCAGCCAGTCCCATGCAGGCTCCTCAAAGCAGGCCCAAGCCATAATCCAGGGGTTGAAAGCCGATGTGGTTACCTTTAATCAGGTTACCGACATTGACATTCTGCACACACGTGGGCGACTGATCCCGGAAAACTGGGCCGAACGCCTGCCCAATAACAGCTCACCTTACTACTCCACGATGGCTTTTCTGGTCCGCAAGGGCAACCCCAAAAATATTGAAAACTGGGACGATCTGATCAAAGAAGATGTCGCTCTGGTTATGCCTAACCCGAAAACCTCAGGAAACGGCCGCTATACCTACCTGGCTGCGCTGGGCTACGCCCAGGACAGCTTTGGCGATGACCAGCAGAAAATCGACAACTTCATGGGGGATTTTCTGGGCCATGTAAAGGTATTTGACAGCGGTGGTCGCGGTGCAACCACGACTTTTATCGAGCGGGAAATCGGTGATGTGCTGCTGACTTTTGAATCGGAAGTGCTGAATCTGGCCGACCGTTACGACAACGGCGAGTATGAGGTGGTAACGCCCAAAGTAAGCTTTCTGGCTGAATTTCCGGTCACCTGGATTGATGAATACGTAAAGCAGAACAAAACTGAAGACCTGGCAAAAGCCTACCTTGAGCATCTGTACAGCGAAGACGCCCAGCGCCTGCTGGCCGGATTCAACTACCGGGTTCACAACGATACAGTAAAACAGGAAACCGCCGACCGCTTTCCTGACGTAAAACTGCTGCCCATCGATGCCATTGCCGGTAGCTGGGAAAACGCCACAAAAGAGCACTTTGCCAGTGGTGGAAAACTCGACCAACTGCAACGCCGGAAGTAATCCGTGTCTACGGCAGACCAGGCCAGTGCTGTAAGTCCGCAGCGCTGGCCACGGAGCGGAAACCGCAGCAAGCGGGTACTACCGGGGTTCGGCTTGAGCCTCGGTATTTCGCTGCTTTTTATAAGCCTGATACTGATGTTACCGCTCACAGGATTGGTGATTGAAGTATCAGCCATGAGCTTTAACGAGTTCTGGTTTGTAATTACCGATCCGCGGGTAGTCGCTTCCTATAAGGTTACGGCGCTGTCAGCCCTGGCCGCCTCGGTGTTTAACGGTGCTTTCGGGTTGCTGCTGGCCTGGGTGCTGGTGCGTTATGAGTTTCCCGGTAAACGCCTGATTGATGCAGTAGTGGATTTGCCATTTGCTCTTCCCACCGCTGTTGCAGGCATTACCCTGGCTACACTGTTTGCCGCCAACGGCTGGTACGGACAATGGCTGAGCAAGCTGGGGATTGAAGTGGCCTTCACCCCGGTGGGAATAGTGGTAGCAATGGCATTTACCAGCCTGCCCTTTGTGGTGCGCACGGTTCAGCCTGTGCTGGAAGAGCTGGCCCCCGAAGACGAAGAAGCGGCTGTCAGCCTCGGTGCCAGTGATGGCTATGTATTCCGCAAAGTTATATTTCCGGCTTTATGGCCGGCACTGATGACCGGGGTAGCGCTTTCTTTCACCCGAAGCCTTGGTGAGTTCGGTGCCGTTATTTTTATTGCCGGCAACATGCCTTACGTCAGCGAAGTGACCAGCCTGATGATTTTTGTCCGCCTGCAGGAGTACGACTACGCAGCCGCCAGCGCTATTGCCTCGGTAATTCTTCTGGTGTCGCTGGTGATGCTTTTCGCCATTACCCTTTGGCAGGCCCGCTACCTCAAACGCATAGAAGGACGCTGACTCAATGCACAGCTCCCATTCCTCCAGGCACCGCCGGGTTGGCGATGGTCCGGTTATAAAATGGCTGCTGACAGGCATTGCCCTGGCCGTCACTGTTGGTTTGCTGATAATGCCTTTGCTGGTTATTTTTGTTGAGGCCCTGGGAGCCGGCTGGAGCACCTTGGCAGACAACCTTCTTGATCAGTACACATTACATGCCATCGGCCTGACACTGTTTGTAGCCGCGCTCACGGTTCCCCTCAACCTGATATTTGGCACTGCTCTGGCCTGGCTGGTAACACGTTTTCGTTTCCCCGGCCGAAAACTGCTGATAACACTGATCGACATCCCGTTTGCAGTGTCCCCGGTTGTTGCCGGTCTGCTGTACCTGTTGCTATACGGTCGCAATGGCTGGATTGGCAGTTGGCTGGCTGACTACGACGTGCAGCTGATGTTTTCCTGGCCCGGAATTGTAATGGTCACGATTTTTGTCACCTGCCCGTTTGTAGCCCGTGAACTCATACCGCTGATGCAGCAACAGGGCAGCGAGGAAGAAGAAGCCGGCGTGGTGCTGGGCGCTTCAGGCTGGCGCATCTTCCGTACGATCACCCTGCCCAACATCAAATGGGCACTGATATACGGCGTAGTGCTCACTAATGCCCGGGCCGTGGGTGAATTTGGCGCTGTATCGGTGGTATCAGGCAATATCCGCGGGCAAACCAACACACTCCCCCTGCACGTTGAGCTGCTGTATCAGGATTACAATATTGTTGGCGCCTTTGCCAGCGCTTCGCTACTGGCATGTATTGCTGTATTTACACTCGCAGCCAAAGGCTTTGTTGAATGGCGACAGGCCCGTGTTCTGAACCGCCAGCAATCAGAGGAGACCATATAATGAGCATCACAGTTGATGGCATCAACAAGCGTTTTGGTAAGTATCAGGCGCTGAACAACGTCTCTCTCGACATCCCGGAAGGCAAGCTGACCGCCTTGCTAGGACCCTCCGGTTCAGGAAAAACCACCCTGTTGCGCATTATCGCCGGGCTGGAATCTTCCGATAGCGGGCGTATCAGCTTCTCAGGCAAGGACGTAACAGGCCTTCACGTGCGTGATCGCAACATAGGTTTTGTCTTCCAGCACTACGCCCTGTTCCGCCACATGACAGTAGCGCAAAACATTGCGTTTGGCCTGGACTCGCTTCCACGGAACAAACGCCCACCCAAGGCGGAGATTCAGGCCCGCGTCAGTGAACTGCTGGATATGATACAACTGCCGCACCTGGCACAGCGTTATCCTGCGCAACTGTCCGGCGGCCAAAAGCAGCGCGTTGCTCTTGCCCGCGCCATTGCAACACGACCAAAAATTCTGCTGCTGGACGAACCTTTCGGCGCGCTGGACGCCAAGGTGCGTAAAGACCTCCGCCGCTGGCTGCGCAATCTGCACGATGAGTTCCACTTCACCAGTATATTTGTGACCCACGATCAGGAAGAAGCTTTGGAATTGTCTGATCAGGTAGTGGTTATGAGCCAGGGTAATGTAGAGCAGGTGAATGAACCTATCGAACTCTACGCCCGCCCTGACAGTCGCTTTGTATTCGACTTCCTCGGGCAGGTAAATGCGCTGTCCGGTACAGTTGAGCATGGCCGCCTGAGCCAGGGCAAAGCCTGGGTGAGCCTTCCGGGGATCAGGCACCAAGGCGATGCACAGCTTTATCTGCGCCCCCATGAAGTCCGCCTGGCCACATCCCCTGACCCGCGCGCCAATCTGCCGCTGCGCATTGAGGCCGTCAGCCTGATTGGCTCAGAGGTGCGCATTGAACTCAGTCCGGTAGGCTGGCACAGCGAAAGCTCAGACGATATCTGGGAAGTGGGCATCACCCACGCAGAATTTAATCAACAGCGCCCCACTCGCGGCGACCTGCGGTATGCGGTGCCAGAAGTCGGGCATCTGTTCACCGGCGAAGATACCCGTCCATCACCTGTTAACTGGGCAGAGGCAACACACAGTCAGGCCCGGACACTTTGCCCATCTTGAATACAATCAGCTCTGGCGAATCTGTTACCATAATTCAAATTCCCAACGAAGAGCTGAGCAATAATGGACGCAAGCAAGTTTTATATTAACGGGCAGTGGGTTACACCCGAGAGCACCCAACAACTGGAAGTTATCAACCCTTCTGACGAGCAAGGGTTTTCCACAATCACCCTGGGCTCACAGGCTGATACGGACAACGCTGTCAATTCCGCAAAAAAAGCCTTCCCTGCCTGGTCAGCGTCTGCCAGAGAGCAGCGTGTTGAGCTGCTGGAGCGCCTGTTCGAAACTTACAAGGCACGATCAGAAGAAATGGCCCAGGCCATCAGCCAGGAAATGGGCGCACCTATTGATCTCGCGAGAAGCGCACAGGTTGGCGCTGGTGCCGTACACCTGAAAAATACTATACGTGCCCTGAAGTCCTTTAACTTTGAGCATCCCCTTGGCGACCATGCACCAGACAACATCATTCTGCATGAAGCGGTCGGTGTCTGTGCGCTGATTACACCCTGGAACTGGCCTATGAACCAGGTGATGCTCAAGGTGGCTCCGGCACTGGCCGCTGGCTGCACAGTGGTTCTCAAACCATCCGAGATTTCCCCCCTGTCGGCCATGCTTCTCGCGGAGATGATTGATAGTGCCGGTTTCCCGGAAGGCGTTTTCAACCTTGTAAACGGCGATGGTGCAGGCGTCGGTTCGCAACTCTCCAGCCATCCGGATATTGATCTGGTCAGCTTTACCGGCTCAACCCGTGCCGGCAAAGCAATTACAATTGCAGCAGCAGACACCGTTAAGCGGGTCGGTCTGGAGCTGGGCGGCAAAGGCGCAAACATCATCTTCGCCGATGCTGATGAAAAAGCCGTAACCCGTGGTGTACGCCACTGCTTTGCCAACTCGGGCCAGTCCTGTAACGCCCCTACACGAATGCTGGTGGAAAAGTCTTTATACAGCCAGGCCGTTGAAACCGCGGCAATGATTGCCGGCAAAACCGACGTAGGCCCTGCAGGCAACGAAGGCCGGCACATCGGCCCCGTAGTCTCCGAACAGCAGTTTCTAAAGGTTCAAGCGCTGATCAAAAAGGGCATAGAGGAAGGCGCCACACTGGTTGCCGGCGGCGAAGGGCGTCCAGAGGGGCTTGAAAAAGGGTATTTCGTAAAGCCAACGGTTTTCGCGGATGTCACTCAGGGCATGACCATCTGGAGCGAAGAGATCTTCGGCCCTGTGTTGGCTATAACGCCTTTTGAAACCGAAGAAGAAGCGATAGAGCTGGCTAACGATACGCTCTACGGCCTTACAAACTACATCCAGACATCCGATAAGGATAAAGCCCGTAGAGTCGCCAGACAGGTCAGGTCCGGCATGGTGGAAATTAATGGCAAATCGGGATCGGCCGGCTTTCCATTCGGCGGCATGAAGCAGTCCGGTAATGGCAGCCGCGAGGGCGGTGTCTGGGGCCTGGAAGAGTTCCTGGAAGTTAAATCCGTCACTGACTGGTAATACTCACCTGAATAACCGACCTGGCGCCTCCACGCTAACCTGAGAGGCGCCGGGTTTACTCAATCAGATCAATTCTGCCACGTGACAACTGCACCCTGCCCTTACGCTCAAGTTCTTTGAGCAACCGGCTGACAACTTCTCTGGCAGTTCCCAGCTCAACAGCCAGCTCCTGATGAGTTATATGGATGGGGCTACACCGTGCGCTTAACCACTCATCAAGGCGCTCATCCATGCGGCGAAACGCGACCTCTTCCACAAGTAACATGAGATCATCGAGCCGACGCCCGTACGATTCCATAATAGCCAGGCGAAACGCAGCAGACTGATCCATTAGCCGGTCAAACAATCCCCGGGGAACCATGGCCGCCTCAGATTCTTCCTCTACAATTGCTTCTGCGCGATACCCATAGCCAGTCATCAGGCAACCGATGGAGAGCGTGCAAATGTCATCAGTGCCCATGCGGTATAACACAATGCTGTTGCCAGAGACGCCTGTCATCTGAACCTTCACGGCACCACTAAGCATCAACGGCAGACCCTGGCAATGCTCACCCGCCCGGAACAGAATCTTGCCCGGAGGGAATCGCATAACCTGAATGCTTTCAAGAGCATCTTTCTGGAGCTCTCTGGGCAATGTTTCAAGAACACTATGATGCAGCATGAATCCTTCCTGGGCTCTTAATACGGGTGCCAGTGTGACTTTATCACTGAACTGGACGCTGGCGGGCGCTAAAGTAATAACCATAGCCTCATATCAACACAGGAGAACAGATCATGAGCGTTAATATGGGTTCAGCAGATCGGATTATTCGCGCCGTCGTTGGCATTGTACTTCTGGCATTGGTATTTGTCGGCCCACAAACACCTTGGGGCTGGATCGGTATTGTGCCGCTGGCAACAGCACTGATGGGCAACTGCCCTGCATATTCACTGCTGGGTATTAAAACCTGTAAAAAGAAATAGACCAATACAGGTACAACAAAGCCGAAGTGACGGATATCACTTCGGCTTTGTCGTTCAAAAGAGCAGCCTACTTTACTGGTGCGTTAAGTACGTCCAGAACCTCTTCCAGCTCGGAAATCATTTGCCGGATAAGCTGTTTATACTGGGTTGTGTCGTCTTTTACCTCATGGCTACTAAGCTTCTGCTTGGCACCACCAATGGTATAACCCTGTTCGTACAACAAGCTGCGTATCTGACGGATAGTAATAACGTCAGCGCGCTGATAATAACGCCGGTTACCCCGACGTTTAACCGGAGATAACTGCGGAAACTCCTGTTCCCAATAACGCAGCACGTGAGCTTTCACTGCGCACAAATCAGCTACTTCGCCAATTGTGAAGTATCTTTTCCCGGGAATCGCGGGGAGTTCGTTGTTATGACTCGGTTCCAACATACGCTTCTACTTTCTGTTTCAGTTTCTGACCCGGGCGAAACGTAACAACACGTCTTGCGCTTATCGGAATCTCTTCACCAGTTTTCGGATTTCGTCCTGGGCGCTGTTTTTTATCACGAAGGTCGAAATTACCGAAACCCGACAGTTTTACCTGTTCATTGTGGCTGAGCGCGCCTCTGATCTCATCGAAGAAAGCTTCCACCATTTCCTTGGCTTCGCGTTTGTTCAGGCCCAACTCCTCATACAAGCGCTCCGCCATTTCCGCTTTCGTCAAAGCCGCCATCTCTCAACTCCTCAGTGTTGCCCCCAACTCTTCCTTCAGTGCGTCGATGACACCATTGAAGAGCGAATGCACTTCATCTTCATTCAACGTACGCTCAGGATGTTGCCAGAACAGGCTCAAGGCCAGGCTTCGGTTGCCTTCACCCAGACCCTCTCCTTCATATACATCAAACGCACGCAACGCTGTCAGACGCTCACCAGCATGTTTTCGGGCTATACGCTCAACATCGGCAAACGAGACCTTACTACCGATAATGATAGCCAAATCCCGACGAACTTCCGGGAATTTCGAAATTTCTTTGAAATTAGGCACATATCCGGTAATGACTGAGTTCAAGGATAGCTCAAACATCAGAATCGTGCCATTAAGTTCAAGATTTTTCTGAACTTGCGGGTGCAATGTACCCAGCCACCCAACATGCTCGCCATCTCGCAGGAGCTCAGCCGTCTGGCCCGGGTGCAAAGCCGGATGCCGGCCAGCAACAAACCCGATTTCAATACCCAGCAAGCTGAACAACCCCTCCAACTCACCTTTTACATCAAAGAAGTCTGCAGTTCTGCGACCGTTTACCCAGTTTTCAGGATATTGGGAACCAACAACTACGCCTGCAAGCATAGGCTGCTGATCAATACGCTGGCCATCCTGCAAAAAGCGCAGACCCGTCTCAAACATGCGGATTCGCGGCTGCTGACGATTCTGGTTATAAGCGACTGTTTTCAGAAGGCCGCTCCACAGAGTTGTCCGCATAACCGACAAGTCGGAGGAAATGGGGTTAGCCAGGGCTATTCCTTCACGCTCGGGATCAACCTGCGCCTGTACCTTCGGATCCACAAAACTGTAAGTGATCGCCTCCTGGTACCCATGGGAAACAAAGTAATCCCGTATAGCCGATACAGGACGGACCGCCTCCTCGTTCGTTCTCAGACCGAGCGAGCCTGTCGGTTCGGTTACAGGTAAGTTGTTGTAGCCGTATATGCGACCAACTTCTTCAATCAGGTCTTCTTCAATTGAAATATCGGGACGAAAGCTGGGCACATTGATACGCCAACCGTTCTTCAGCAGTTTGCCAACACTCAGGCCTAACCGGATCAGAATTTCCTCAACCTTGGTCCTGTCTATATCAAGACCCAGCACGTCCGCCAGGCGCTGTGAACGAAGATCAATGGCGCGCTCCTGAGGCAGGTGCTCTGTACTGACAACCTCAACAATCTCGCCAGGCTCGCCGCCTGCAATATCCATGAGCAACCGGGTTGCACGCTCCATGGCGTCACGTGCAAGCTCGTAATCCACACCGCGCTCAAAGCGATGCGAGGCATCGGTATGCAAGCCATAGTGGCGAGCCTTGCCCGCGAGGGTAATTGGATCAAAATAAGCAGCTTCAAGTATCAGATCGCGGGTTTTAGCGCTGACACCGGAGTGCTCACCACCCATGATCCCGGCGATAGCAACAGGTTTCTCATGGTCAGCAATGACCAGCGTCTGCTCCGTTAACTCAACTTCCTGACCATCCAGCAATACCAGTTTCTCCGCCGGATGCGCCATGCGCACAACAATGCCTCCGCTGATTTCATCGCGATCGAACGCATGCAAGGGCTGCCCCTGCTCCAGCATCACGTAATTGGTTACATCAACGGCAACGTCAATCGAACGCACACCTGAACGGCGAAGCTTTTCCCGCATCCACAAGGGCGTTTCAGCCTGCAAATTCACATTGCGAAGGATGCGGCCCAGATAACGCGGACACCCCTGGGGTGCATCAATGCGAATATCCGGCACCTCAGAATGCACAGCTTCAACCGGATCAATCTCTGGAAACAGGGGAGTCAGACTGTTCAGTACGCCAACTTCGCGGGCAATACCTTTAATCGAGAGACAATCACTGCGGTTCGGGGTCAGATCAACATCAATAGCTACGTCATTCAGCTTAAGGTAATCGTTCAGCGCTGCACCGACCGGAGCATCAGACGACAATTCCATGAGGCCTGCGTGGCTTTCAGACAACCCCAACTCAGACTCGGAACACAGCATACCTTCAGAAGGTTCACCGCGGAGTTTGGCTTTACGGATTTTGAAGTCACCAGGCAAAACTGCACCCAGTACAGCAAAAGGCACCTTCAGGCCTGGGCGTACATTGGGTGCACCACACACTACCTGAACGGTCTGGCTGCCGTCATTTACCTGACATACCCGCAGCTTGTCGGCATTGGGGTGTGGCTCAACAGACTGAACTTCGCCAACCACAACTCCCTGAAACTTGCCGGCTACAGGCTCAAAGCCATCAACTTCCAGACCTGCCATCGTAATCTGATCCATCAGTTCCTGAGAACTGATATCCGGGTTAACCCACTCGCGCAGCCACTGCTCACTGAATTTCATGGTTATTGCCTTATCCTGATTCGGTTTCGACTGTTGATTTGGATGCCGTAAGGTTCCGCTTTAACGGAACTGGCGTAAAAAGCGCAAATCGTTCTCGAAGAACATACGCAAGTCATTTACGCCATAGCGAAGCATAGCCAAACGCTCTACACCCATGCCGAATGCAAATCCACGATACTCTTCGGCATCAATACCGCAGTAACCGAACACCTTCGGGTGCACCATGCCGCAACCCATGATCTCCAGCCACTTGATGCTTCCATCGGCTTCACGGCCCCACTCAATATCCACCTCTGCGGAGGGCTCAGTGAACGGAAAGTAAGACGGGCGGAAGCGCACCTGAAGATCACGTTCAAAAAAGACCCGAAGGAACTCTTCAACCGTACTCTTCAGGTCGGCAAAACTGACATTTTTTTCGACCAGCAACCCTTCAACCTGATGAAACATCGGGGTATGGGTCACATCCGAATCACATCGATAAACACGCCCCGGGCAGATCATACGAAATGGAGGCTTACCAGCTTCCATAGTCCGGATCTGAACCGGAGATGTATGGGTGCGCAGCAGGGTACCGGGATTAAAATAAAAGGTATCGTGCATTGCCCGGGCGGGATGGTGGCCCGGAATATTGAGGGCTTCAAAATTATGGTAATCATCTTCGATTTCCGGCCCCTGCTCGACCGTATAACCGGCACGGGAAAAGAAATCTTCAATACGCTGAAGTGTTCGGGTAACCGGGTGCAGCCCGCCAAGATCCTGACCACGACCAGGCAAGCTCACATCTATGGATTCACCAGCAAGTTTCTGCTCAATGGCAATCCGCTCAAGGTCACTGCGCCGGGCGTTAATTGCCTGCTCAACCTGTCCTTTTGCTTCATTAATCTTCTGGCCGGCAGCGGGGCGCTCTTCTGCGGAGAGTTTTCCCAGAGTTTTCGCCTGCTGGGTAATAACGCCTTTCTTGCCAAGATATTCAACGCGAATTTGATCAAGCGCTTGCAAGCTGTCGGCTTTCTCAACTGCATCCAAACCATCCTGAACCAGTTGCTCCAGGTTTTCCATTGACCCTGCTCCAAACCAGAAGTGAGGATTTCAAAATTTGAAATCTTGAAACAAAAATAGGGGAAGAGCGTGCCCTTCCCCTATTAAACGGTGCCTGTTACGCCAGAAAATCAACGGCGACACCGATTCGATTCGTAATCGATGAAAGAGCTAAGCGATCAGAGAGATGCTTTTGCTTTCTCAACCACAGCGGCAAACGCCTGCTGTTCGTTCATGGCCAGATCAGCCAGAACCTTACGATCGATTTCAACGTTTGCCTTTTTCAGGCCAGCGATCAAACGGCTGTACGACAGGCCGTTAGCCCGGGCACCAGCGTTGATACGAGCAATCCACAGTGCGCGGAATGCACGCTTACGGTTACGACGGTCGCGATATGCATACTGACCGGCTTTGATAACCGCTTGCTTGGCAACGCGGAATACACGGCTACGAGCGCCGTAGTAACCCTTGGCCTGCTTTAGAATCTTCTTGTGACGACGACGTGCAACCACGCCACGCTTAACACGAGCCATACTATAATCCTTCTACCTTGAAACCGTTGTGAGTGTAGTCTGCGCTATTTACGCGAGCATACGCTTTACGGAAGCCACATCAGATTTGGCAACCAATGAAGTACCACGCAGCTGACGCTTACGCTTGGGGGTCTTCTTGGTCAGGATGTGACTGGTGAAGGCTGACTTGTGCTTGAAGCCGGTAGCAGTTTTTTTGAACCGCTTGGCCGCTCCACTTTTGGTTTTCATCTTAGGCATTTTTAAAACTCCGCATTCTGTTTTTTTAAATACATAAATATGAACCTGAACGACAAATCCCCCGCTTTCAGCAGGGGATGCATCATTGAATCAGGCTCACTTCTTTTTGCGGGGAGCCACAATCATGGTCATCTGACGGCCTTCCATTTTCGGCCGCATTTCAACCTGAGCCAGCGCCTCAATATCTGCTTCGATGCGTTCCATGAGCTTCATACCAATTTCCTGGTGTGCCATCTCACGGCCACGGAAGCGGATAGTGATTTTGCCGCGGTCCCCGCCTTCAAGGAAACGTACCAGGTTGCGTAGTTTTACCTGATAATCCCCTTCTTCAGTTCCTGGTCGGAACTTAAGCTCTTTGACTTGCGTCTGTTTCTGCTTCTTCTTGGCAGCGGCCTTCGCTTTTTTCTCGTCGAAGACCTTTTTGCCATAGTCCATTATTTTACAGACGATCGGATCGGAATCTGTAACCTGTACCAGATCCAGGGTCGCCTCCTCTGCCATCTTGAGGGCGTCTTCGATCGGAACTACACCTACCTGATTACCTTCGGCATCTATCAGGCGGACTTCAGTTGCATCAATATTCTCATTGATAGGCGCCTTAGGCGTACGCCCACCCCGATTCGTTCGCTGTTTAATAGTCAAATCTCCGTCTTGGTTCTGCTCTTGCGCTCAACATCTTCCTGCAGAAGCTGCTCAAACGCTTCGAGCGATAGAGTTCCCAAATCTTCGCCTTTGCGGGTTCTCACCGCAACAACGTTGTTCTCGACTTCTTTATCGCCGACAACGACAAGGTAAGGAACTTTGTTAATAGTATGCTCGCGGATTTTAAAGCCGATCTTCTCGTTTCTCAAGTCAGCATTAACCCTAAAACCCAAAGAATCGAACTTTTTCTCCAGATTCTGACAATAATCACGCTGATTATCGGTAATATTGAGAATCGCTACCTGAGTCGGAGCCAGCCACGTCGGGAAAGCCCCCTCATATTCCTCAATCAGGATACCGATAAAACGTTCGAATGATCCAAGTACGGCACGGTGTAACATAACCGGCGTTTTGCGCTCGGAGTTATCCGCAACGTATTGGGCACCGAGGCGTCCAGGCATGGAAAAATCTACCTGAATAGTGCCACACTGCCATACCCGACCGATACAATCTTTGAGGGAAAACTCGATTTTCGGGCCATAAAAAGCACCTTCGCCCGGCAATAGCTCCCAGTCAACGCCTTCACGGTTCAATGCTTC
Organism: Marinobacter sp. ANT_B65; assembly: GCF_002407605.1. Lineage (NCBI taxonomy): Bacteria > Pseudomonadati > Pseudomonadota > Gammaproteobacteria > Pseudomonadales > Marinobacteraceae > Marinobacter > Marinobacter sp. ANT_B65. The sequence continues at coordinate 193,172 of NZ_NXGV01000003.1, forward strand.
TTCCAGTGCAGCCTCAGATTTATCCCAGACTTCATCGGAACCCACGCGCTGTTCCGGGCGGGTGGAGAGCTTGTACAGGATCTCGGTAAAGCCAAAATCCTTGTACACTTCATGGAGTAGATCGATGAACCTCGACACTTCCTCCTGAATAGCATCCTCTTCACAGAAAATATGAGCATCATCCTGGGTAAAACCACGCACCCGCATCAGACCGTGCAATGCCCCGGAGGCTTCGTTGCGGTGGCACGAACCAAACTCAGCCAGACGCAAAGGTAAATCCTTGTAGCTTTTCAGACCCTGATTGAACACCTGGACGTGGCACGGGCAGTTCATGGGCTTGATGGCATAGTCGTGTTTTTCCGACTCAGTGGTAAACATCCCCTCTTTGAACTTGTCCCAATGACCGGACTTTTCCCATAGCACGCGGGACACCACCTGAGGCGTCTTGATCTCCTGGTAATCATGGCGGCGCAGGATTTGACGCATGTACTGTTCGATTTCCTGGTATATAGTCCAGCCTGCCGGATGCCAGAACACCATGCCAGGTGCCTCTTCCTGCATATGAAAGAGACCCAGTTTTTTACCGACTTTGCGATGGTCACGCTTTTCTGCTTCTTCGATGCGGTGCAGATAGGCTTTCAGATCTTTCTTATTCGCCCAGGCAGTGCCATACACCCGCTGTAACTGCTCGTTACTGGTATCCCCGCGCCAGTATGCGCCAGCTACCTTGGTAAGCTTGAAAGCTTTCATTTTGCCGGTGCTGGGCACGTGCGGGCCGCGGCAAAGGTCAACAAAATCACCCTGACGATAGAACGACAGATCTTCGTCGCCAGGAATATCTTCAATAATACGGACCTTGTATTCTTCGCCCATGTCAGTGAACAACTGAACTGCCTCACTCCGGGACAGCACAGAGCGAGTTACAGGAATGTCCTGCTTGGCCAACTCTGACATACGCTTTTCAATACGCGCCAGATCTTCGTTGGTAAAGGGGCGATCATATTTGAAGTCGTAGTAAAAACCGTCATCCACCACCGGGCCGATCGTAACCTGGGCCTCAGGGAAAAGTTCTTTGACTGCCATCGCCAACAGGTGAGCGGTTGAGTGGCGAATTACCTCAAGGCCATCGGCGTCGCGCTCGGTAATAATAGCCAGCTCTACGTCATGCTCGATCACATAGCTGGTATCGACAAGACTGCCATCAACTTTACCGGCCAGAGCGGCCTTGGCGAGGCCAGCGCCGATGTCAGCAGCTACTTCGTGAACGCTGACGGGCTGGGCAAAACTACGATGACTGCCATCAGGCAGGGTTACGACGGGCATAAAAGACTCCAGATAGATGCTCAGCGGTGATCTATACCAAAGACCACTTGGGTGAATGGCTTCCACGATACAAACCGCAGAGCCGGAAAGAATGGGGCGGAGTTTAACAGAAAAAAACCCGGCAGGTTAATGCCGGGTTTCGCTTAGGGGCTTTCAGGCCGCGTTCTTTTGGTTATCGCGAGGGTACGAAAGCCGGCCGTTCACCTTCACCCGCCCTGCGCCGGAGTTGTGCAAAGGCCAGCACTCCAAGCAAGAGCAGCGCCGGAATGAACATCAATTCTTTTGGAGGACGGGGGTTTTCTACCTGAACGGTTTCAATAACCCATCCGAAGCTAAGCCCGGCTTTTTCCGCATCACTGCCAAAGTTGACAAAATCGACGTTCATCACATCTCCCGCCGCTGACACTTCCAGCCCCGCTGCAGCCAGCCTTTCCTCCGGTGTATCGCCGGCAGGCAGTGCCAACTGCAGGTACTTGGATACATCGTCACCTGACAATGACATCCCGGAAGCCTGAAGGACAATAGGTTGCCCTGCGGGTACATCATCTACGTGCTGCAGCAACTCCACCCCAGGGTGACCATTTGTAGGTGGATAAATTTCATCCCACCAGAAGCCGGGGCGGAACAGAGTAAATGTTATCAGCAGCAAACCAATGGTTTCCCACCAACGGGTTTTGGTGAACCAGAAACCCTGAGTAGCAGCAGAAAATACCAGCATGGCAGTCACAGCGCCGAAAATCGTGACCAGCAGATCAAACCAGCCAGTCAGCCCGATCAGCAACAGCTGAGTATTGAAGATAAACATGAACGGCAAAATGGCCGTTCGTATGTCGTAGGTGAAACCCTGAATACCCGTTCGTATCGGGTCGGCACCCGAAATGGCCGCCGCAGCATAAGCCGCAAGACCCACGGGCGGCGTGTCGTCTGCCAGTATGCCGAAGTAAAATACGAAGAGGTGAACAGCAATCAATGGCACCAGCAAGCCGTTTTCCGCCCCCAGAGTCACGATGACCGGAGCCATCAGCGTAGACACCACGATGTAGTTGGCTGTTGTCGGCAGCCCCATACCCAGTATCAGACTGATAACAGCGGTGAACGCTAGCATTAGCAGAAGGTTGCCACCGGAGATAAACTCAACAAACTGAGTCATCACAAGGCCAATACCTGTCAGGGTCACAGTACCCACCACAATGCCTGCGGTAGCAGTCGCCACACCTATGCCAACCATGTTGCGTGCACCCGTAACCAGTGAGTGCATCAGATCATCACAGCCCTGCTTCAGACCATCCAGATACTGACCGCTGTTTTTAAAGAACGCCTTCAGCGGCCGCTGGGTAATGATGATAAACACCATAAACACTGTTGCCCAAAAGGCCGACAACTGCGGCGAGAAGCGCTCTACTGTCAGGCACCACACAAGTACAACTACTGGCAACAGGAAGTACAGGCCGGTTTTTACCGTTGCCCCGACAGGAGGCAGTTTCTCCATAAGAGAATCAGGATCATCCTCTTCCAGATCCGGGAAGCGCGAACCATAGCCCACAAGCGCGATGTATATCGCCACCAGCAGCGGCGTAAGCACCCACATGGCAGCACTTCCGAACACATCCTTCGTCCAGCCTACCCCGTAATATACCGCCAGAGTGAGGGCGCTCAGGCCGAGCAAAAGCATAACCCATACAAGCATGCGCTGGGCCAGAGTAGGCTTGTCCAGCCGCTCCACGCCTTTCATGTTCATTTTACAGGCTTCCAGGTGCACGATATAGATAAGCGCCACGTAGGAAATCATCGCCGGCAGAATGGCATGCTTGATCACTTCAAGGTAAGAGATCCCCACATACTCAACCATCAGAAACGCTGCAGCCCCCATAATCGGCGGAGTCAGCTGACCATTGGTAGACGCAGCCACTTCCACAGCTCCAGCTTTTGTAGCCGGAAAACCTACTTTCTTCATAAGCGGGATGGTGAAGGTACCCGTCGTCACAACGTTGGCGATGGAGGAGCCGGAAATAATACCGCTGAGCCCACTGGCCACCACTGCTGCCTTGGCAGGGCCGCCGCGCATGTGACCAAGCATGGCATAAGCTACTTTTATGAAGTAGTTTCCGGCACCAGCGCGCTCCAGCAGAGCACCAAACAGCACGAACAGGAACACGAAACTGGTCGACACACCCAGTGCCACACCAAAGACCCCTTCGGTGCCTAACCATTGATGCGACGCCAGCTTACTGAGGCTTGCGCCTTTATGGGCAATAACATCGGGCATAAACGGCCCGCCCAGAGCGTAAATAATAAATACTGTAGCAACCACAGCCAACGGCAGGCCCAGTGCCCGGCGGGTCGCCTCCAGCAGGAACACCAGACCGGTCAGAGCAACAACCAGGTCCTGAGTTTCAGGTGCGCCCGGACGGGTAGCGAGCTGGTCATAGAAGACATACAAATAAGAGGCAGTGAACGCTGCCCCCAGGGCAAGAATCCAGTCGTAAAACGGTACGTGGCCAGTGTGCCGGCCTTTGAACATAGGAAAGGCGGCAAATGCAAGAAACGAGGCAAAGGCCAAATGAATAGAACGAGCTTCGGTGGAGTTGAACACCCCTACTTCCAGAATAAACGGCAGTGGTGAAGCTATCCACAGCTGAAAAAGAGACCACAGCAAAGGCACCGCGAACAGAATAATGGCGGCGGTCCCAGTGGCCGCCCTTCCCCCGGTTTCGGTTTGAAGGAATTTTTCCACATTCTGTTTGTCGATGGCACCTCCGACTTTCGGCTCGCTATCGGTCATAGCAATATCCTGTTGAAGATTAATCGATAAAACGAAATGGCCGCCGGGCACCCAAGCGGTGCGCGGCGGCAGGGGGTAAGACTTACTTGATCAGGCCGGCTTCTTTGTAGTACTTGACCGCGCCCGGGTGCAGAGGCGCACTCAGCGCATCCGATACCATTTCTTCTTTTTTCAGGTTTGCAAAGGCAGGGTGCAGACGTTTGAAGCTGTCAAAATTTTCAAACACCGCACGAACTACCTGATACACAACATCGTCTGGCACATCAGTAGACGATACGAAGGTCGCAGCGACACCAAAGGTTGCAACATCGTTATCACTTCCGCGGTACATACCGCCCGGGATGATAGCTTTACGGTAGTACGGGTTTTCGTCGATCAGCGTTTTGGTAGCATCGTTGTCAACACTTACGACAACACTGTCACAAGACGTGGTGGCCTCTTTAATAGCACCGGAGGGGTGGCCAACGGTGTAGAAGAACGCGTCGATGTTGCCATCACAAAGCGCCTGAGACTGTTCCGCGGCTTTCAGCTCTGCTGCCAGAGAGAACTTGTCCATGGTCCAGCCCATTTCATTCATCAGCACTTCTGCAGTAGCTCGCTGACCGGAACCCGGGTTACCAACGGAAACACGCTTACCTTCCAGATCTTCAAAGGTTTTGATGCCAGAGCCTTTGCTGGCAATCACGGTGAACGGCTCCGGGTGCATGGAGAAAACCGCACGCAGTTTTTTATTGGGGCCGTCGTCTTTGAACTGACTGCTGCCATTGTAAGCATGGAACTGCCAGTCTGACTGAGCCACCGCCAGATCCAACTCACCCTGAGCAATGGCGTTCAGGTTGTATACAGAACCACCAGTACTCTCTACAGAGCACCGAATACCGTGCTCTTTGCGATCCATATTAACCAGACGGCAAATAGCGCCACCGGCAGGATAGTAAACACCGGTTACACCACCTGTGCCGATGGTCACAAAACGTTGTTCCTGAGCGGAAACAACTGTAGAAGCTGCACTCAGGCTAACAGCCGCAGCAATTGCAAATGCAGAGGCTTTAAATTTCAGAGTCATATGAATATTCCCTATTTTTTTTCGATGTTATTAACTGCCCATCTGAGCCCGCAGGCAAGCTAAACACTCACCACAGAACATAGACCACTTTTCACGATAAATAAAGTATGGGTTAGCTCGCTAACCAACTGAGTCAGCAACAAAAAAGCCCGCGCACGGGCTCTTTTGTCATTGGCTGAACATTTCTATTTTGCAGCGTTTGCTTTCGCGATCATTTGATCCGGCCGCAACAGGAATCGCGCAAGCGCTGGCAGCAACCAGATTGCCCCGACCATATTCCAAAGGAACATGAAGAACAGCAGGAAGCCCATATCAGCCTGGAACTTGATAGGTGAGAAAATCCAGGTCACTACACCAAGTCCAAGCGTTACACCGGTAAACATAACAGCCTTGCCCGTTGAGCGCAGAGTCTCGAAATAGGCATCCTGGAGAAGTTTACCTTCCAAAAGGTATTTTTCCAGCTTGCTGTAGATATAGATGCCGTAGTCCACGCCAATACCTACACCCAGTGCGATAACAGGCAAGGTGGCAACTTTGATACCAATACCCGAAACCGCCATTATGGCTTCACAGAGAACCGAGGTCAGCCCCAAGGGAACCACAATACACAGCACCGCACGGATGGAGCGGAAAGTCGCGAAGCATAACAAGCTCACCACACCATAAACCATGATGAGCATCATATCTTTGGCATTGGCAATAACTTCATTGGTCGCAGCTTCGACGCCGGCATTACCAGCCGCCAACAGGAATGTATGATTCTCATCGCTGTTCGCTTTGGCGAATACCTCAACCCTCTCAACCACGGTTTCAAGAGTTTCTGCTTTGTGATCTTCGAGGAACACCAGAACCGGAGTCAGACTACAGTTGGTGTTGATAAGACCGGATGGTGCCTCACGGATGGACGCATTGATAATGGTCTGGTTGCGGGATATCTCGTACCACTTCCAGCTACCCTCGTTCAGAGCCTTGGTAACAATTTTGGATACGTCTGCAAGCGAGGCAGAAGACTGAACGCCCGGAGTGTTCTGCAACTCCCACTGCAGCGAGTCCATAGCCCTGAGTACACTGTACTGGGTACACTGCTCTTCCGGTGTCTCCACCATCACGACCAGCACATCCGCACTCGTGGAATAGTTATCGATAATATACGCGTTATCCAGATTGTAACGCGAGTCCGCGCGAAGCTCCGGAGCGCCCTGATCAAGGTCTCCTACCTTAAGCCCCTGCTTGTAATACAGGCCCAGGCCCAGGCCAATCACCGCAATGAGCAATGAAACCGGTGCAATCCCGGGATGGGCGAAGTAAGACATGAGGCGCCATTTCCGATCCTGCTTTTCACCGTGATTCTGTACGTGGCGGATACCACCTTTGGAAATCCCGAGGTAGGACATAATCAGAACATGCAGTACCAGGTTGGTAATGATAACGAATGCCACACCCAGACCAGCCGCAATGGCCAGATCACGGATAACGTCGATCTCGATGAAGAACAGGGTAAGGAAACCAAAGGCATCGGAAATCAGTGCCAGCATGCCGGGAATATAAAGCGCACGAAACGCGAGGCGTGCAGATGTTTCGGCATCAAAACCCTTGGCGGCTTCCACCGCCATGGCATTTACAATCTGGACGCCATGACTGATACCTATAGCAAACACAAGGAACGGCACCAGTACCGAGTATGGATCCAGACCGTAGCCCAGAAGCCTCAGTGCGCCCAGTTGCAGGAATACGGCAACAATCGACGTAAATACGGGCACAAGCGTGCCTGTGACGCTCCGTGAATACCAGAAGAGCAGCAACGTCGTCAGAAGGATCGTGATACCCGCAAACCAGGCAATGGAACCGATACCTTCAATCAGATCACCGACTTTTTTTGCAAAACCCACGATATGAATATCAATATCGGGATTCTGCTCTTTGTACTTATCCCGTATTTTTTCTTCGAGCTGACGGGAAAAGGTTGCGTAATCCAGCGGCTCGCCCGTTTCCAGGTTCTTTTCATACAGAGGGGCGTACACAATCGTAGACTTGAAGTTATCAGAAACCAGCCGCCCTACTTCGTTAGAACGAAGAATATTCTGGCGTAACTGTTCCAGACTCGCGGGCGAACCATCGTAGTTATCCGGAATAACAGTACCACCCTGAAATCCCTGCTCGGTTACTTCTACCCAGCGAACGTTTGATGTCCAGAGAGTTTTCAGGCCGGAGCGATCCACACCATCAAGGTAAAAAACCTCATCGGTGATCTGCTTCAGAGTCTCCATATACTCTGCGGAGAAAATGTCACCGGTTTTGGTTTCCACGGCAATACGCACGAAGTTACCGAGGTTCTCCAGATCGTTCCGGTGGTCCAGCATATTGATGACGTAGGGATGATCGAGCGGGATCATTCGCTCGAAACTGGCATCTGGCTGGATCTTTACAGCGTTGTAGCCCAGAAACGCCGTAAGCAGAAGAAAGCCTATAAGGATAACGACCCGATTGTTAAAAATCAGACGCTCCAGAAACGGCTCCGCCTTGGGCGTTGTCAGGTAGTGATCACCCCTGTCATGGTTCGGGTTGGACATTCAAAAGCCCCTCTATTATTTTTTCAGTTGTTGCCACATCAGGGCGTTATTGAAGGTTCTTTCCACGGGCATCAGTAATTTTTACGCCGCTTTCACCTACGATAAGAAGGTTAGTCCCCGATACCGGAACAACACTCATAATTCCGGCCCGGTCTTCACGGAAATGCTCACGAAATGAATCGGCGCCATTGCCGCTCATCAGCACAGTGCCGCCGTTACCCACCAAGGTTATGCGGCCGTCATCAGCAACGGCTCCATCATTCAGTGTTGCACCGGCACTATTCGGGACCATACGCCAACTCTTTCCCAGATCAGGAGAGAACAGCATATTCCCACGTAAACCGAACGCCAGGATCTCGTTGACCTTCCCCGTTCCGATTACGCCGAAAAGAGAGCCCGGATAGGGGCTTTCCTGCCGCTCCCACGTGTCCCCGCCGTCCACAGATACGTGGATCTGCCCTGCTTCACCAACAATCACAAGCCCGCCACCCGCTATGCGGGCAATACTGTTAAGGTGGAAGTTCTGGGCATTTTCAATTTTCGGAGCCCAGTCACTCCAGGATTCTCCGCCATCTTCCGTGCGTAGGATCATGCCGTAAGCACCCACCACAAATCCGTGCTGATCATCCTCAAACCAAACCCCAAGCAGCGGATTTACAGGACCAATATCCAAATCCGACTGCATATTTTCCAGAGTAAAAAACAGATCATCCAGCGCCCACTCCAGGTCGCTTTTTTCCGATTCAGGAGCCTCTTCAATGCGCTCCTCCATCGCAGCGACCTGGTCTTCCTTACTGGCGATGGCCAGCTCAGCAGCATCAACGCCGGTCAACTGCAGGCTCCAGTTCTCACCTGCATCTTCGGTATGCAGCACTACACCACTGTGACCTACTGCCCAGCCATGGGTCTCAGATCCGAAATCCACCGCAGTTAAGGTTACAGAAACAGGGACATTTCCCTGTACCCAGGTTTGCCCGTCGTCGTCCGAGTAGATGATATGCCCTCTCTCTCCGACAGCAACAACGCGGTCACCCGCACGCACAGCGTCATTCAGGAGGTTAGCCGGAGCCAGTTCGGTTTGCCGGGCAGGCGTTTCGATAATATCTGCAAGCGCGTACGCCGCTGGCGCGGACCAAACCATGGAAAGCCCGAGGCAGGCTGCCCCCAGAGTCTTGCACCTCAACCTTTTAGCCATTCAGATTGCCTATTATGTTGTTTTAACTGTATGTCTCTGACCGGTAATAACGAAAAACATGCCGGCATCAGCCTGATACCGCAGAAAGACTGCCCGCCCTAGCGGACACTCCTGCGACGCAAAGACGCCGGAGAAAAATAGCGCTTATTCGGAACCGCGTCAGTAAAGACCCGGGTATTGGGTTCTTCCGTATCCAGGCCGAGTGCATGATAACGACGAGCCTGTAAATCATGATAGACGTCCAGAACCGTCCACACACCCGGAAGTTCATAATAATTTTTCGCAATACCCATAGTCACACGCCACAGCTCACCACGACCGTCATACTGATCCAGTAAAACCGTATTCCAGCTGTCGGCATCCACATAGAAGCGACGCTTGTGGTAGATATGGCGTGCACCTTCTTTCAACGTGGCTTCAACCACATGTACGCGCTGAAGCTCCCAGCGGGTGTAATCAGGATTCAGATGAGAAGTGCCGAGTATTTCCGAATATGGGAGACCTTTTTTACCAATCCGGTAGTTATTGTAAGGAATATAGACTTCCTTCAAACCTTCATAGGACCAGTTGTATCTATCCAGAGCACCGTTAAATATGTCTGTATCGTCTGCGGTTCTGAGATTCTCTGCAGCTGCAATCGGCGAATCGTACCCCAGGTTCGGAGCGCGCCGCACGCGACGCTGTCCGGCGTTATAGCCCCAACCGTTTCTCGGGTTGATAATCTGGTTCAGGGTTTCATGGACGAGAATAGCGCCACCGGCAAGGCGAGGCGGAGACTGGGTAAACGAAAGATAGTAGAAAATGATGTTATCCAGCTCACTTTCACTACCCTCGGGATTATAGAAATTAAAAAACGCTTCCTGCTGCGAAGTCACCAGCGAATAGTCGCCACTAACCTGCACAGCAACTTCACTTGACCGACGAGTGGCCGAAACTCCGCGCCAGCGCGTGAGATGATTCCAGATCACCTGCCAGGCTTTCTGTTCACGATTGCCGTGAAGAATCGGGAAAGGGTAGCCGCCAAACGCACCCTGCAGACCTTCTCCCTTGCCCACAACTTCTGCCTTTACCGCGTTCTTCCGGGTATTTTCCGCAACCCACTCGGGTATCGCGTGAGTACGGCGGGACTGGTATACCGGTACACGGAAACTGGTGGGATATGCCTCGAACATGGCACGAACGCCATCGGTGAGATGCTCGGCATACAGATCCATATTGGAGGCATTGATTGTAAACAGCACCTCATCCTTCGGAAACGGATCTATATGATGCTGCCCTGAGCCCTGATAGCCCGCGGGAGGCTTGGTGAGACCGCCGGTCCAGGCCGGAATGGTTCCGGAGTCGTTTCCGGCCCTGATCGAACCAAACGGTGTGAGATCCTTGCCCAGACGTGAAGCTTCATCTGGAGAAACTGCTGCCCAGGAAGAAGCGGATGCCATCGAGAGGGCGAGTAAGCTACCGAGTATCACACTCTTTTTATTGATCATTATATAACCCTGAATTCGACTGAAGGCCTCTGAGAAGGCTTTTTATTATTACCTGGAGAAAGGACAGGCTTTCCGACAGGTTAGCGAATTCATCAAGGTTGTCTATCGACCGAAAGTGCGATTTTGTATCCGGCTGCAACCGGTACTTCCAATTGCAGCCGCTACGTTCCCATTCCTCAGGCTTCGAGGCTCTTATGCACCACCTCATAAAGGTCTGCAGAGAGTCCCGCCTTGTCCCGGATTCGTTCAAGAGCTGAGCGCATCAGAGAACTGTATGCAGGGGCAAATTTTTTCCAGCGTGTCAGTGGCGTCACCAGGCGTGCAGCTATCTGAGGGTTGCTGTCGTCGAGCCTGCACACCTGGTCGGCCAGAAACGAATAGCCCGAACCATCCGGATTGTGGAAGGCCGCCAGATTCTGCCCTGCAAATACACCAATGACAGAACGGACTTTGTTGGGGTTTTTCCAATCAAAGGCAGAATGATTCAGCAATGCGTGAATCTGTGGCAACTGACCGGCGCGATCGCTGGACGACTGTACCGAGAACCACTGCTCAACAACCTGGGGATCACTCTGGAACTGCTCATAGAACCCGGCCAATGCCTTGTTTCGTTCATCCGCGTATTCAGAGTTGACCAAAGCACGAAGTGCACCCATACGATCAGTCATGTTGTCAGCTTCGCGAAGCTGCTGGACCGCCAGCTCACGACCTGTGTCGTCACCAATCATCAGCAACCAGGCCAACGCAGTGTTTCTCAGGCTTCGACGGGCAATGGATTCCGGCGTAACCTCATAAGTACCCACCTTGGTGTTCCGGTGATAGCAGGTGATCAGCTCATCCCGCAGCTCGACCGCAAGGTGGTTCAGAACCAGTTCCCGCGCACTGTGAATAGCCGCAACATCCGGGCTGTCAGCCAGTTCAATCAAATAGGCTTCAGAAGGCAGTTGCAGCATTTTCGCCACCAGAGCCTGGTCAAGCTCAGAGTCATTAAGCAAGGTGCGATAAGCTTCTACCAGACGCGGTTCAATTTCAGAGGTACCGGGTGAGCCAACAAGCGACTGGATAACATCAACCGCAAGTCGCTGGCCTGCGTCCCAGCGGTTGAAACCATCCGGATCATGGCTCATCAGGAATACCAGCTGTTCCCGGCTCCAGGGGTACACCACACGCACCGGCGCAGAGAAATCGCGCAGCAGCGAGGGCACCGGCTTCTGCGCCAGCCCGTAAAACTCAAAGGTATGACTCGCCTCGGTCAACTCCAGAACACGCTCTGTGGGCGAGTTTGCAGCACCTTCAGCGTTTTCAGGACTGAGAGGCAACTCCTCCCCATCAGGGCCCAGAAGACCCAGGGCAAACGGGATATGCTGAGGCTTCTTGTTGGTCTGGCCTGGTGTATCCGGCACCGACTGCCGGATAGTCAGACGGTAGACTTCCCGCTCTGCATCATAATCGTCCGACACTGTCAGCACTGGTGTGCCCGCCTGCTCATACCACAAGCGGAACTGTGTAAGATCCCTGCCAGACGCATCTTCCATCGCTTTCACAAAATCATCAGTAGTGACTGCCTGACCATCATGGCGCTCGAAATACAGGTCGCTGCCCTTACGGAACAGATCCGGCCCGAGCAAGGTGTGGATCATGCGAACAACTTCAGCCCCCTTCTCGTAGATAGTCAGGGTGTAAAAGTTGGAAATTTCCATATAAGACGCCGGCCGCACCGGGTGGGCCATAGGACCTGCATCTTCAGCAAACTGAGCGGTGCGCAACAATGTCACATCTTCAATTCGCTTGACCGTTGGCGAGCCTACGTCTGCAGAGAAAGTGGAATCCCGGAATACGGTGAACCCTTCTTTCAGGCTCAGCTGGAACCAGTCGCGGCATGTAACCCGGTTACCAGACCAGTTATGGAAGTACTCATGAGCAACAATTGCCTCAATGCGCTGAAACGCAAGATCGGTCGCCGTTTCCTGGCTGGCCAGCACACAGGATGAGTTGAAGATATTCAGGCCTTTGTTTTCCATGGCCCCCATGTTGAAGTCATCCACGGCAACGATCATGAAGATATCGAGATCGTATTCGCGACCATAGACTTCTTCATCCCAGCGCATAGAGCGCTTGAGAGAGTCCATGGCATGCCCGCACTTGGCAGCATTACGGGGCTCTACATAGATCCGTAAGGCAATGTCGCGGCCGGAACAGGTTGTAAAGGTATCCTGTTTTTCAACCAGGTCACCGGCCACCAGGGCAAAGAGATAAGAGGGCTTGGGAAACGGATCTTCCCAGGTGACGAAATGGCGGCCATTCTCAAGGTCACCCCTTTCTACATCGTTACCATTGGAGAGCAGAACCGGGCAACTACTCTTATCTGCTTCGATACGGGTGCGATAACGGGCCATGACATCAGGCCGGTCCGGGAAATAGGTAATGCAGCGGAAGCCTTCTGCTTCGCACTGGGTACAGAACATTCCGGACGATTTATACAAACCTTCAAGGCGCGTATTGTTCTGGGGTTCAACCCATGTCACGACCGTTAATTCGAACTGGTCTGGCACTTCTGCAATCACCAGCCGATCACCCGTATCCTGATAATCGTCTGCCGGGAGTTCTTTCCCATTGAGTGCAACAAGCTCAAGTTTAAGACTGTCTCCGTCCAGAACCAGAGGTGCAGCCATTTCAGCGGATTCAGGATTGCGACGCACGGACAGTGTACTGTGTACCCGTGCACCGTCGTCAAAGAGTTCGAAGCGTAGATCGACTGTATCTACCAGATGTGCAGGTACTTTATAGTCACTCAGATAGATGGTTTTTGGCTGCTCGGTGCGCATTGATTGTCTCCAGATTTCTCAGCCGGCAGCCAGACTCAGACAGGCTGCACGGGCATTATCAGATAGGGCGGGAACAGGTGAGCTAATCACCCATTACCCGAAAACGGACTTCATAGCCGGTAAATTTACGGATATTGATCACCCCGGTATCCAGAATCAGGTACTGGCCCTTGATACCTTCAAGGACCCCCTCAACTTCCGGTGTTTTGTCCAGATTATGGGTTTTGATTTTCTCCGGCCAGGTTTGCACGGGGTAACTCAGACCAAGACCCTGCTCATCGACCTCCCGGATTGCATCCTGGCCGTGCTCATCCCGCAACGCGGCAATATCACCGGCAATCAGTGCCAGTATTCTCTGGCGTTCGTGCACAAGATCCACCTCGGGAACATCACCCTTTAGCATGGCGCGCCAGTTTGTACGGTCTGCAACATGAGCCTTGCAAGCAACTTCAACCAGGCCTGACAGGTAACGGGTAGCCACTCTCAGCATCGGAATCGCATCGACTGCCCCCTGGTCTATCCATCGCGTCGGAACTTGTGAGCCACGGGTAATGCCTACCTTCAGGCCGGAGGAGTTGGCCAGATAGACGACATGCTCAACCATACAGTGGGTCTCCCCCCATTCTGGTTCCCGGCAGGTGCCCAGATGATAATGGCATTTCTCCGGGCTCATGATGCAGCTGTCACAGGCGGCAAGTTTTCGGAAGCAGGGATAGCAAAAACCCTGGCTGAAGCTCTTTTTTGTTTTCCTGTCGCAATGGATGCAACGGATTACGCCCTCGAAATCAAAACGCAGAGGCTTGCCAATAAGCTCATTCATTGGCACACGGGCATCACCCACAGCCAGATCATAAGACACGGGATTCCCTGCATCTGCAGGCATTTTCCTGAGCCTTCCGGTTACATCGACACGGTTATTCAAGACTTGATCTCTACAAACTGGTCAGGATCAACGTCATTACTGTCGGGCAGGTTGCGACTCACAGAAGGATCACATGCTGTGCCCGCTTTGCTGCCTCTGTCGAGATACCCCACCCTCTCCTGCTCTGGAATATTGTGCAGGTTTTCATAATAAATAACGGCTTCCAGACTGATCGCACGCTGCTGCGGCGTAATCTTGCGGCCATCGGGCCACTTACCGAGTTCAATGGACTGACGCAGGCTCTGATAGACGTTGGGGTCTAGCCTTTCAATTAGTTCTTCGTAGGTCATCCGGCTCTCCTGAACAAACCTTCATAAATAAAGTAGAGGAATCGTTTGACAGACATAAACGATAATGATTATCATTACTTTACCAAATGACGACGGTCGTATCATTTGGTCTCTCTCATCAGGAGCTATATGCTTCTTTTATACCCCACCTCTGGTGGGGTTTTTTTATGTGCGCTGTTTTTTACGTGCCGGCAATATGGCCGCCAACACCAGACCAGCGACAAACCCGCCCAGATGAGCTTCGTTTGCCATACTCCCAAGACCAAGCAATTCAGGCAAAGGTGTAAACCCGATCACCATCCATACCACCGCAAAGGTTACCAGCGCCGGGGGAAACTGAAACCGGGGAAGAGTTCGCTGACTCAGCCAACAATACCCGAGAATGCCATAAACTACTCCGGAAAGACCGCCGAACAGGGGCCCCGAAATCATATATTGCAGCCCGTTGGAGAAAAGGCTGGTTATGACGAAAAGTACAGCCAGCCGGCCACGACCGTCAAACCATTCAACCTGGCTGCCCAGAAACCACAGCATCACAGAATTAAATATAATATGGGTCCAGCTGAAGTGCAGGAAATCCGGCGTGAACAGTCGCCAGACCTGACCGCTGGCAAGCGTTGCAGAGAGAGCGTCAATGCGCGCGGCCATATTGCCCCAATCATGCACCCGTGGATCAACAATCATCAGGCTGGTCGTAAACTGGTTGCTGCCAAGACCGGTAAACCAGGCCATCAGCACACCCAGCACAATCATTCCGAGCACCAGAGGTGCATGACGAGGAGATGGCTGCCAGCGACCGGCCACAAACACTGGTGAGCGATTGAGATCATCCACTGCCTGCCGGATTTCCGGCTCTGCAAGGAACCTGTCCAGGGCCTCAAGAACGGGCTCTGCGTGATCCGGATTTTCCAGCCAGAGCACCTGGAAACCACCCTCCTCACTAATCCGGTGAGGAACACCCTGGCCCCTCAACCACTGACTAAACCCGCCAAGATTTATACTTGTATCCAGCTGTTTTACTCGGTACACAATCTACCTTGCCTCATGAAATATTCCGACGGACGCTCACGAAATTGCATCAGCGCGCGACACTGTCTTCACTGGTGGGATAATCCGGAGAATCTTGGTGATCCCGAGCCACATTTACCCAGACAAACTTGTCCCGGGAAAGCACACGCTCACCATCCATCCGGTATGCCACCAACCGGCCGTATTTCACTGCACTGAAATCAATACAGGCAACATTGGACCTGAGCGGAGCTGGTTCGCTCTCCATCCAGTAATGGCCAACAAACACAGGCGGGGCATCCAGGGGATAACTGATAAGCTGCTTACGCTCATGCTCTGCCAGAACCCTGCTGGCGACTTCCCCCGGCAATGGGTCAGGCTGAAACACAACATCTGCATAGGTTTTCGGGTTATCCGCCCAGAATTTGGTGCGAAAGAACTCCCGGACATATCCATCACGCCCGGTAATTTTCATCCCCCTGGGAAGACGAAGATCAGTACCCCGTAACAGCGTATCCATGACTTGTCCGGCGAAAGAATCTATAGCGGCAGAAGCGTGAAGGAAGTCTTCATCAATGCATGCACCACCCTGCACCTGTTTGAACTTCTCGATGAGATCATTATCCCAACACGCGTGCACTGCACGAAAATCCTCGTCTTCGATAAACAGGGGAATAGTAAAAAACCACTCAAGAAAATCATTCCATTCATGAGGGTAAGCATCAAACTGATCAAGAGTTTCCCTGATCAGCCGGTCGTGACGGGCATTGTGCTCACGTAACCATGTTTTGCCACTGCCCGGCCGTGCACGTGTGCAATAGCCCAGAGCATTGTACTCATGATTCCCCATTACGATCCGCGCCGAACCCCGCTCAACCATATCCCTTACGAGATGCAGGGCTTCCCGGATTCTCGGGCCGCGATCGATGATATCCCCGATAAATACAGCCTGACGGCGGCGGTGCTGGTACACGCCGTTAACTTTGCTGTACCCCATCTGCTCAAGCAGCCGTGCGAGGGTGTTCGCGCAACCGTGAACATCTCCGATGATGTCGTAACCACGACTTGCAGTATCATTGCTTCCGGCCATGATCAACTCGCTGATATTTCGCTGGCCCAGCCAAGTTTGTCACGGCAGGTGGCGTAGAAATTGTGGTCTGTTGGATGAATCAGCCGGATTTTGAAGGGTTTTTTGGATATGCGAATAATGTCACCTGGCGCACAGGCGATATTCATCTGGCCATCAAAGCTGATCTGCGGATAAGTTTCATTGGTTTCCCCGATAACCAGCTTTATTTCACTCTTGCCATCCACCACGATCGGACGGCTACTGAGCGTATGAGGGAACATCGGAACCAGTACAATAGCGTCCAGTTTCGGATGCATAATCGGCCCTCCTGCTGAAAGCGAGTAAGCGGTTGAGCCGGTAGGGGTAGAAACAATCAGACCATCTGAGCGCTGACTGTATACAAAGTGACCATCGACATATAAATCGAAGCCAATCATCCGGGTAGATTTCCCCGGGTGCAGAACCACATCATTCAGTGCGGTACCAAAACCAAGCGGCTGCCCGTTACGCTCTACATTGCCATCAAGCAGAAACCGCGTTTCCTCAATGTACTCCCCGCCAAGAACTTTACCCAGGCGCTCTTCCAGATCCGAGGGCGAAATATCCGTAAGGAAACCCAGCCGGCCACGATTTACACCAAGCAGGGGAATCTTGGATTTTGCCAGTTCCCGGGCAGCTCCCAGCAAGCTTCCGTCACCGCCCACCACAATAACCAGATCACAGATTTCGCCAAGGAGTTTTTTGCTGGCAACCTGGAAGCCGTGGCCGGGCAACATGCTGGCCGTGTCTTCCTCAAGGATTACGTGATAATGGTTAGCAACCAGGTATTGTTTGAGCTGGCGTAAGGATTCAACCACTTTAACGCTGCCCATCCGGCCGATAACGCCTATGTTTCTGAAATGATCCATGAAGCTTCCTGTGGTGTCGGAATATGACGAGAGCGGACAAGCCCGCCGGCGCCTATCTCAATCTGACCTACAGTCTAACGAAAGTCATCCCTATACTGAAAATAGTTCGTCAGAACTCCTGAAAAGTCCGCCAGCTTTCAGGGCTGATGGTTTTCACAATGGTCATCGAAACCGGGCCGGAAATCTCCTGGCTGACTTGCGCGCAACAGGGGCTCACCACAAACGTCTCCGTTCTCGTCCAAATGCTGGCACACAGGATTCTCGTAGTGTTCAAGCCACTGGAGGTACGAAGGCTCATTCATACCACAGTGCTCTGAAGCATAGGTAGTGGGGTTATTGAAGTAGGTTTCAATCTCATGGTAGGGCAAAGTCAGGTGCCCGACACCCGGGTGGTAGGCCACCAGGAAAACAGACTGTTTCCTGAGATGACTCATAATGGAATTTTCGGGTGGCTCACGATATCTGAGTTCGTCAGCCTCTTGCTCAAGAGCTGCGATTTTCTCTTCCTTATATTCCAGTTCACGCCGTTTACTGTCGAGTTGCTCCCTGAGCAATACCAGCTCGGCATTCACATTGGCGTCATCGCGATCCTTACCTTCGCCACTGGAAGCCACCTGTTCCTGCAGCGTCAGATACTGCTGGTTCCGCTCCGCCAGCCGTTGCTTCAGCTGTTCATTGCTGAGGCGCTGGCGTTCGTACCTCTGGCTGAGGTCGGCGATTTCATTGCGCTGGGCCTTGATTTCAAGCCGGTGCTCACGCTGCACTTCGGATAGCATGTCCCGATGAACGCTTTGCAGGGTTTTGATGCGCAGGCGTTGCTCACGAATCAGCTGAGCCAGACGCGCGCGATCAGCTTCGATGCGTGACGCCTCATCCGGAACTGGAGCCTCCTGTCCGGCGAGAAGCACGGGAATATTTTCCTCTTCAGGCTCAATACGGCGAAACTTGAGATTATTCGCGTTGACGGCTTTGCGGATAACCTGAAAATGATTATTGCCCGGCGTCATATCCGGATCCCATAACTCGGAGGCGTACCTGGGCTCCGGGCACTGGCTGCGACACACCAGACGAATAGCTCCACCGCCCATATTCGGGCCTTTGGCGCCACGGGCAGCGAGCTCCTCAATAGGCATGTTCCAGCTGCTATCGGCTCTGCCTTCCTCATCAAACCAGATACGGAAAAACACCAGAGCCCGCACCAGAAGATCGCTACTCAGATCAACCAGTACAGCTTTTACGTCGGTTTCAGCGAGATCCGACAACCCGACATAGCCGTCAAGAAAGGCACCAAACTCACTGGCACGCATCTGGCGGGCCACCTCGTTGCCTTCGATAAAAAACACCGCCGAATAATCGTCCGTTGCCGGGCCGGCAGAAACCATTGCAGACTCCCTAAAATCAAAAACTCTCTGACAGCGCCAAAGTTAACAGTCTAGCCAGAGAGTTTCCGGTGCACAGCGAAAAACTGCAACGTTTTGTGATCAGATACTGGCTGCCAGTCGGCTACCCTGATCAATAGCACGCTTGGCATCCAGTTCCGCAGCTACATCCGAGCCGCCGATAAGGTGTACCTTAAGCCCTGCGGCTTCAAGGCCACCCTGCAGTTCACGCAGAGGCTCCTGGCCTGCACAAAGAATAATAGTATCGACCGGCAAAACCCGGTCTTCACCCTTCTCCGCGCCCTTGGGCGTTACTGTTATGTGCAGCCCTTCATCATCAATCTTGCGATAGGTAACACCTGGAATCATCTGAACGTTGCGGTTCTTGAGCGAGGTCCGGTGAATCCAGCCGGTGGTCTTGCCCAGATTTTTGCCAACTTTCGAAGCCTTTCTTTGCAGCAGATAGACTTCCCGTGCAGGTTCCGGAACTTCCGGCGTTACACCCTGAATACCTCCGCGGTGCTCTACCGTCAGATCCACACCCCACTCGCGCATGAAGTGATCAGTATCCAGCGCAGCGGAAGTACCCTTGTGCACGATAAATTCGGACACGTCAAAACCGATACCTCCCGCACCGATAACTGCAACCTTCTGCCCTACAGGCTTACGTTCCAGCAGGGCATCGAGATAGCCGATCACTTTCGGGTTATCAATTCCCTCGATATCCGGTGTGCGCGGCTCTACGCCCGTTGCCAGCACAACTTCATCGAAGTTACCGGCTTTCAGATCATCGACACTCACACGGGTTTCGAGGCGAACATCAACACCACGCTTATCAAGCATCACACGGTAATAACGCAGAGTTTCGTAAAACTCCTCTTTACCCGGAATCAGCTTGGCTACATTGAACTGGCCACCGATCTCTTTGCCGGCATCAAACAGTGTCACATTATGGCCCCGCTCTGCCGCAACTGACGCAAAAGCCATCCCGGCAGGCCCGGCACCCACGACAGCAATTGACTTGGGCGATGCTGTTTTCACATAGGTTAGTTCGGTTTCGTGGCATGCGCGAGGATTCACGAGGCACGAGGTCAACTTGCCACCAAAAGTGTGATCCAGGCACGCCTGATTGCAACCAATACAGGTATTGATCTCGGTGGCGCGGTCTTCCGCCGCTTTCAGAACCAGATCCGCGTCCGCCAGGAATGGACGAGCCATGGACACCATATCTGCGTCGCCTTCCGCCAGAATCTTTTCGGCAACGTCCGGCATGTTGATACGGTTTGTGGTGACCAGTGGAATACTGACTTCACCTTTGAGGCGAGCTGTTACTTTGGTAAAGGCACCACGCGGAACAGAGGTCGCAATGGTGGGCACACGGGCTTCATGCCAGCCGATACCGGTGTTGATGATAGTCGCACCGGCTTTTTCAATCTCTTTGGCCAGAAGCACCACTTCTTCCCAGGTGCTGCCGTCTTCAATAAGGTCAAGCATGGAAAGACGGTAAATCAGTATGAAATTCTCGCCAACCCGCTCGCGGACACGACGCACAATTTCGATGGGCAGGCGGATACGATTCTCATAGCTGCCGCCCCACTGATCTGTGCGGTGATTGGTATGAGACACAATAAACTGGTTAATGAAGTAGCCTTCAGACCCCATGATCTCAACACCGTCATAACCCGCCTTCTGAGCCAGCTGCGCGCATACAGCGTAGTCTTCAATCTGTTTTTCAATACCAGCCTCATCCAGCTCTTTAGGCTTGAACGGATTGATAGGCGCCTGAATAGCAGAAGGTGCGACCAGAGCAGGAGAGTATGCATAACGACCCGCGTGAAGAATCTGCATGCAGATCTTGCCGTCAGCATTATGCACTGCACCGGTGATAATCTTGTGTTTCTCAACTTCCTCATCGTTGGTCATTTTGGCCGCGCCCTGGAAAACACCGCCCTCAGGGTTTGGGCCAATACCTCCGGTAACAATCAGGCCAACGCCGCCACGGGCCCGCTCAGCGTAGAATTCAGCCAGACGTTCGAAGCCGTTTTTCGCCTCTTCCAGCCCTGTGTGCATCGACCCCATCAGCGTGCGGTTACGCAGCCTGGTAAATCCAAGGTCAAGCGGCTCAAGCAAATGCGGGTACCTGGCCATTCCTGGAGTTGTATTGGTGGTCATAACGGGTCTCCTCATCGTAATTTTTCGCAAGGCTTTAATCGCCCGGCTCTTATTGATAATGACTAAATTACCGGTGCGGGACGCCTTCAACAATATCCCTGAACAACATTCTGGTATCCTTAAATAACAAAACCGCCGAGAAAGACGATGAACTTACCGGATCCCCGCTCACCACTCTCGCCCCTCAACCCTAAGCGCAACCCTTTGGGCGATATCAGCGTTCTCCATGTGGGCGTAATGCTCCGCGCTGCAGAAGCGGAGGGCGTAAATGTGCAGGATCTGAAGCGGCGCTTTCAACTCAGCGAACAGACACTCACATCGCCTGCAGCCCGAATCAGTATTCCACGGTTCATGAGGATGGGCCATGCAGCAATTGAGGCCTGCGGCAATGCGGGGCTGGGTCTCAGAATGGGAGCCTTGTCCCGACCGGTGGACGCCGGGATCGCAGGCCTTGCCGGCGAGGCCGCCAGCACTGCGGGCGCAGGCTTGCTGACACTTATTCGCTACTCTTTGCTGACCAGCCGTAACGCCCGCGGAACCCCAACTGCCCAACCGGAGAAAAGGAGATTACAGTTCTACTCTATCCGCCCTTATAACGCCTTCAATTACTTTGTTGTGGACTCGGTACTGGCTGGCTGGACACAGTTCTTACGCACAATTACCGGCCAGTGGGATGTGCTGGAACGAGTCACCATAGAATACCCGTCCACAGGGATGGACGAGCTATTTGAGACCTGGTTCCGCTGCCCTGTTCAGTTTAGTGCACCGGTGAACAGCCTCACTGTCAGACAGGATGCATGGACGCGGGAAACGATGCAGGCACAACCAGCCATGCATGAAAAGCTGACACAGATTTGCGACAAGGAACTGCAAGAGATTCAACGGGGCTGGACAACCGGGGATCAGGTAAGAAGCCTGTTAACACCGCTGTTCAGGGGAGAGACCCCCAGCCTTGAGACGATTGCTTCAAAGCTGGGCATCACACCATGGACGCTACAGAGACAGCTGGCCGCAGAGAACACCGGGTTCCGGGAACTGATGGATGACACCAGAAAACAACTGGCAAGGGACTATATCCGGGAAACAGAAACCTCATTATCTGAAATAGCCTGGCTTCTCGGATTTGCCAATCCCGCCGCACTGCACAAAGCTTACCGCCGCTGGTTCGGGGTCAGCCCGGGGGAGCATCGAAAGCAGTTCCGTGAGACAACCCCTCAATTACTGACCTGACCCACAGCACGCAACCACGGGCCCAAGACATTACCGAAACAGGTACCCGGCATGGAAACGCAGGTGTTGCTCAATGAAGCTGGCAATAAAGTAATAGCTGTGATCAAAGCCTTCGCGCCGGTTCAGCTCCAGCGGATAGCCACTCTGCATAGCGGCATCTTCCAGCGTTTCCGGCTTCAGTTGTTCCACCAGGAAATCATCGGCCTCCCCCTGATCTACCAGTGCTGGCACAAACTCGCTGGCCTTACGCATCAGCATGCTGGCGTCATAGTCTGCCCAACTGGAGGTATCCTTGCCCAGGTATGCACCAAAGGCTTTCTTGCCCCAGGGGCAATTAACAGGGTTGCTGATCGGGCTGAAGGCGGATACCGAGCGATAGCGCTCCGGATTCCGCAACGCCAGAACCAGGGCTCCGTGTCCGCCCATGGAGTGACCGGAAATTGAGCGCTGATCACTGACCGGGAACATGGATTCGATAAGTGCCGGCAGTTCGTTCAGCACATAATCATACATCCGGTAGTGCCGGCTCCAGGGGGCCTGGGTAGCATTAACGTAGAAACCTGCGCCCTTGCCCAGATCATAGCCTTCATCGTCCGCCACATCATCACCACGGGGACTGGTGTCCGGTGCAATAATGGCCACTCCCAGTTCGGCTGCGATACGATGGGCCCCCGCCTTCTGCATGAAATTCTCATCAGTGCAGGTCAGACCGGACAACCAGTACAAGGCCGGCACCTTGTCGCCATTTGAGGCCTGGGGTGGCAGGTAGATAGCGAAACGCATGGTGCAATTCAGCGTTTCCGAGTAATGGCTGTACTGTTTATGCCAGCCATCGAAGCTCTTATTGTGGCTCAGATTTTCTATACTCATTGGAACCTCTCAAAAAATAGCCGCCCGCACAAGGCACAGACGGCCATCCTGACTACTTGTCGAAGTGGATAACGGATCGAATGCTCTTTCCTTCATGCATCAGATCAAAGGCTTCGTTGATCTCTTCCAGGCCCATGGTATGAGTAATGAAATCGTTCAGTGCAAATTCACCCTGCATATAACGGTCAACAATTCCTGGCAGCTCTGAACGACCCTTGACACCCCCAAAGGCTGAGCCTCTCCAGACCCGCCCGGTTACCAACTGGAATGGGCGGGTAGAGATTTCCTGTCCGGCACCAGCTACACCAATAATCACTGACTCGCCCCAGCCTTTGTGGCAGCATTCCAGAGCTGAACGCATCACATTTACGTTACCGATACATTCGAACGAGTAATCCACACCACCGTCAGTCAGCTCAACAATCACTTCCTGAATTGGTTTGTCGTAGTCATTTGGATTGATGCAGTCGGTAGCCCCCAGCTTGCGGGCCAGCTCGAACTTGCTCTCATTAATATCAATAGCAATGATGCGACTGGCTTTGGCCATGGTGGCCCCGATAACTGCAGAAAGGCCAATGCCGCCAATGCCGAAGATGGCCACAGTTGCGCCCTCCTCTACTTTGGCCGTGTTCATGACCGCACCCATGCCCGTGGTGACGCCACAACCGAGCAAACACACTTCTTCAAGCGGTGCGTCTTTATTGACCTTTGCTAAAGCGATTTCTGGCAATACGGTGTACTCGGAGAAGGTTGAGCACCCCATGTAATGGAAAATGGGCTGGCCGTCTTTCGAGAAACGGCTGGTGCCATCCGGCATCAGGCCTTTACCCTGAGTCTCACGGATTTTCTGGCACAGGTTCGTTTTGCCCGACGTGCAGAATTTGCACTCCCCACACTCCGGGGTATACAGAGGGATGACATGGTCACCCACCTGAACACTGGTTACGCCTTCACCGATGGACTCCACAATACCGCCGCCTTCGTGCCCCAGAATCACTGGAAAGATGCCTTCCGGATCTTCACCGGACAAGGTAAACGCATCCGTATGGCACACACCGCTGGCAATAACACGGATACGCACTTCACCTGCCTGCGGGGGCATAACATCCACTTCTTCAATGGACAGGGGTTGTGTCGGGCCCCAGGCGATGGCGGCTTTGGATTTGATTATCTGAGTCATAAAACTCTCCAGTCGTTGTAAAGCTCAGGCAGAGGGGTCCGCCATTTTAATAGGGACATTGTATTCCTATCGTATGAAGTGATAATCCCATAATATGTTAATTCACCTTTACTGGTGAGTAACAATAGCAGAAGTGTTTTCCCGGGTAGTGCTTTATATCCCGGCGCATTCGGCCTGCAACGTGAGGATCAGTGGATGTTTATTTGGGAAGGTGTCAGTGAATTTGTAGCAGTTGCAGAAGCAGAGAGCTTTACCGCAGCTGCCAAAAGGCTGGGAATCTCAACAGCTCAGGTCAGTCGTCAGGTCAGCGCACTGGAGTCCAGGTTATCTACACGGCTGTTTTACCGAACCACCCGCAAGGTTTCGGTAACCGAAGCCGGGCAGACCTACTACCAACACTGCAGACAGGTGCTGGACGGTCTGGAAGAAGCGGAGCGCGCCATGACCAACCTTCAGCTTGTTCCCAAAGGCCAGTTACGGCTGACCGCACCGGTCACCTTCGGGGAGAAAACCATCGCCCCTCTGGTGAACGATTTCGTTCTGCGCTACCCGGAGCTTGAGGTACAGCTGAACCTCACTAACCAGAAACTGGATCTTGTGGGCGAAAGCTATGATCTGGCCGTGCGATTGGGCAAGCTCGAGGATTCCAGCATGATGGCCAGACGATTGTCATCAAGAGCCCTGTACGTATGCGCCTCACCGGAATATCTATCGACCTATGGGTTTCCCCATTCTCTGTCTGAACTGGAACAACACAACTGTCTGCAGGGCAATCTGGATTACTGGCGGTTTCAGGAGCGGGGAAAACTCCATAATATCCGGATAAAAGGCAATATCAAATGCGACAGCGGCTGGGCACTTCTAGATGCTGCCCTTAAAGGCATAGGTATTGTTCAGCTACCTGATTATTATGTGCAGCCTTCTCTGGCATCCGGAGAACTGATCAGCCTGCTGGAACACTGGCAGGAAGCCGATGACGGTATCTGGGCTATCTATCCCCAAAACCGCCACCTGTCTCCGAAGGTGCGCATGCTGCTGGACTATCTGAGCGAATCTCTTCAGTCGGACAACAGGCATCAGCAATAAGAAGAAGGCTGGACCCAGCGACAGGGGACTGAAACGAAAAAAGCCGTTAGCTATAAAATAGCTAACGGCTTTTTAAATATGGCGGAGCGGACGGGACTCGAACCCGCGACCCCCGGCGTGACAGGCCGGTATTCTAACCAACTGAACTACCGCTCCGAGTCATAACCGATTGCTTTGAAAGGCTTTGCAATCCTGCTTCTGATTGCTCGGTGACAACGAGAGCGCATTATATAGAGGTGCCCGGACATGTCAACGCCTTTCTGATAAAAATTCAATAAACCAGTGTATTACGCGACCCCATCACCCTGCATGAATCGTCAGCGCCGGAATCCATCAGCGCATCATATGAGCCCTAGACAGGTTCAGATATGCTCTCGTCACCTGGCGTGCAAGATGGACTACTCTGGGTGCTAACAACAGGAAGCGTGAAGAAGAATCGTGCTCCACCGCCTTCGGGGCGCTCGAAGCCAATATTGCCCCCCTGCGCCTGAATCAGGGAGCGACACGTAGGCAAGCCAATGCCCATACCCTCATCTTTCGTGGTGTAAAACGGCAAAAACAGCTTTTCTTCCGCATCCTCGGCCAGCCCTACGCCATAGTCGCGAACCTCAACCCGGACACAGCCATGGTCCGTAACACTGGCACTGACCTCAACCGGCAATGAAGATTCAGCACTGCGAGTGGCCTCAAGCGCGTTTCGTATCAGGTTCAGAGCAACCTGCTGCACCTGAATCGGGTCAGCCAGAACATCCGGCAAGTCATCCGGAACGAAAAGCTGAATTTCTCCATCATTATTTCTCATATCCACTTCTGCAAACTGGCGGGTATCTTCCAGCAATGCAGATACGGACAGCACTTCTTTCCCGGTTGCCGGTTTCTTCATGAAACGCCGGATCCTGCGAATAATCTCGCTGGCGCGATGGGATTGCGCCTCAATCTTGTCCAGAGTCTCCTGCAGCATGCTCAGGTTCGGGCTCTCTTTGGCCATAACCCGCTTGGCAACCCGCGCATAATTCGCAATCGCCGTCAGCGGCTGATTGACCTCATGGGCCACACCCGCAGCCATCTCCCCCATGGTCGTCAGACGAGAAGTATGAGCTAACTGGTCACGCTGCTCCTGAACCAGCTCTCTCGCCTCTTCCAGCGCCTGTTCGCTCTCCAGCTCTGCGGTAATGTCACGGAACACAACCACGGCACCCTGCGACTCCTCTCCATCGTGCTTGGGTGTAGAGCGGTATTCTGCAGAAAACCCTGTTTCATCCGCACGAAGCATCCGGATATCACGCTGCTCTTCCGCCACACCGTGGCTACAGGTCGCGTAAACCGGAAGGCTGGTTTTGCATTCTTCAGCAGTCGAGAAGTGAATTTCAAAAAAATTACGACCAATCAGATCCTCTACCGGACACCCCATAATGGCGCCTGCAGCAGGGTTGGCAAACTCAATTGTTCCGTTTTCATCAAGGCCGTAAATGCCTTCACTGATGGAATTCAGGATGCGGGTCTGGTCACTCTGAAGCTCCCGGTTGCGCGCCTGCAGTTCACGCTCAAGCCGGGTCATACGTGCGTGGGTCTTGACCCTGGCAATAACCTCCTGAGACTGAAACGGCTTGGAGATATAGTCGGCGCCCCCAAGAGAGAAGCCTTTTACCTTTGCTTGCAGGTCATCCAGAGCTGAGAGAAATACCACGGCACAATCAGCCGTTTCAGGATCAGCTTTGAGGCGTTCACACACCTCATAGCCGTCCATTTCAGGCATCATGATATCGAGCAGAACGACTTCAGGCTGGTGCCGATGAGCAAGATCCAGCGCTTTTTCGCCTTCATTGGCAATCAGTAGCCGATAGCCTTTATCTTTCAACGTCTCATAGAGAACTTTCAGGTTCTGTGGATTATCATCCACAAGCAGAACCGTAACCTCTGCACTTTCACTGACAACTTCAGTCATATCATAAAAAGCCGGTTAGAAAGATAACCGTATAATGCCGGTGAGATTACCGCGCGTCGATAAGGTCCTTTACGGACAGTACCATACGTACAAGGTGTGCCAGCGAATGCGTACCCATCTTGTGCATTACCCGTGAGCGGTGAATCTCTACTGTGCGCTGGCTGATTTCCAGTTCGATAGCGATTACCTTGTTCGCCTGACCTTCTATCATCCGGTCCATGATTTCATGTTCCCGAGGGGTCAGGCTTTTGATCCGGCGAATAATTTCCTGCTTTTCTCCAAGCGTCTTCCTTTGCTCGAGATCCTGTTCCAGTGCAGCTTCGATCTTCTCCAGCAGTGCCTCTTCACGGTAAGGCTTCTGGATAAAATCCACTGCACCCTCTTTCATGGCATCCACTGCCATAGGCACATCGCCGTGCCCGGTTACAAAAATAATTGGCAGAATCGAATGTTTGTCGTTCAGCTTCTTCTGCAGTTCCATTCCATCCATGCCCGGCATGCGAATATCCAGCACAATGCATCCGGCCATTTTTTCAGAGTAGTCCTTAAGAAACGCAGCTGCGTTTTCATAAGTTTTGACTGGTTTGTCGTCAGATCTCAGTAACAGTTCCAGTGAGTCACGAACTGCCTCGTCATCTTCCACCACGTAAACAGTCTGCTGAATATCAGTCATGTGTGTGCCATCTCCTGTCTGTTTTATTGTGACAACCACTCAGTGAATGGACGGATCTTTCTGATCGTCCCGAGCGTGCTCCTGGCGCTCGTGTTCGCGCATTTTCTCAAGCCGTTGCTGGATAATGCCAAAAACACTCTGTTTCGGATAGTTGCCTTTGCTATCAGGCTTGCCAGCGGGCTTACCCAGCAACAGGCCAACAGCATCCTCAACATGCAATGCTTCGTACACTGCAAAACGGCCTTCGCGCACCGCCTGAACCACTTCACTGTCCAGCATAAGGTTCTGTACATTGTTTGCCGGTATGATGACGCCCTGGGTACCCGTTAACCCGCCCTTAAGCTGACAGGTAGCAAAGAACCCTTCAACTTTTTCATTAACACCGCCGATAGGCTGGACCTCACCAAACTGATTTACAGAGCCGGTAATTGCCAGATCCTGTCGCACCGGAATGCCGGAAAGTGAAGAGAGCAGCGCACATAGCTCTGCCAGCGAAGCACTGTCGCCATCCACTTCACCATAATTCTGCTCAAACGTAATACTTGCGGAAAGATGCATCGGGTCATTCACAGCAAAACGTGACGAAATCAATGCGCTGAGTATCATGACGCCTTTAGAGTGAATATTGCCACCCAGCTTTACATCCCGCTCAATATCCATGATTTCACCGCTCCCATAATAGCAGGTAGCGGTAACACGGTTAGACAGGCCGAACTCAAACCCACCGGAAGAGAGCACAGAGAGGGCATTCACCTGCCCTACAACCGCACCCTGAGTTGATACCAGAGTAGAACCGTCCCGGATTGAATCGTAGAACTGGTCCCGGATCCGGCTGCTACGGTATTTGGCACTCTCCAGAGCCCGCTCTACATGAATATCCTGAATCAGTTTTGCATTCGCCTGTCTTGCCCAGAAATCCGACTCCCGAAGCAAATTGGCTATGTTTGCCGCATGCAGCGAAAGCCTGTCCTGATGCTCAGCCATACGGGCGCTGTACTCTATAACTCTTGCTACTGCCTTGTTTGTGCAATGCAGGAGTTTCTTTTCTTTTACGACGCTGGCGATAAACTTGGCATACAGCACCTGGCTGTCTTCAGAGCGGAACATTTCATTCTCAAAGTCTGCGGTTACCCGAAACAGCTCCGCAAACTCGGGGTCGTAATCCTGTAACAACATCCAGGTTTCACGATCGCCGAAAAGCACCAGCTTCACATCCAGCGGTACACCCTGAGGCTCTATCGAGATAGTTCCTGAAAGGGTCAGTTCACGCTCAAGGGAGTTGATCTGAAGAGACCGGGCACGCAAGGCCCTCTTCAGCCCGTCCCAGACAAATGGCTGCTCAAGCATCTTGATAGCATCCATCAACAGATAACCGCCGTTGGCCCGGTGCAGGCTACCTGCACGAATCAGCGAAAAGTCCGTGAATACAGTGCCTTTATAGGTTACGTTTTCAACGTATCCGAACAGGTTGTGATAAGTCGGATTGTCTTCCACCACCATCGGAACTTCGTTGCTCTTCTGATGTACCAGAACGTTAACCAGATAACGGCGTGGCATCTTTTTATCCAGAGACGCATAGGCGATTGCAGCCTGTTCTTCGTTGTCGTCCAGAAAGATTTCCAGATTCTCAACCAGGTCAGCCCGCACCGCCTCGAAGTAGGCAACCACATCCGGAAGATCCTTATAACTTTCGATCAGCTCATCAATCTGGTGACCAGATATACCTTCCAGTGTTTCCCTGTTCAGCGCCTGCTGTTTATCGGCATACTCCTGTTCCCAGTCAGCCAGCTTACGCAATGCCTGGCGGA
The DNA here is from genome assembly GCF_002407605.1 of Marinobacter sp. ANT_B65. Lineage (NCBI taxonomy): Bacteria > Pseudomonadati > Pseudomonadota > Gammaproteobacteria > Pseudomonadales > Marinobacteraceae > Marinobacter > Marinobacter sp. ANT_B65. The sequence continues at coordinate 222,960 of NZ_NXGV01000003.1, forward strand.
GCTTTTTCTCAAGCCGGTTTACAGAGTCCTCGAATTTTTCTCTCTGTGCATCTGTCAGCGCCTTGAACGTTTCTGCCGTATGAGGCTGATCGCCGTTCATTGCCACCAGACGGTATCCGCCGGGCGTGGTAATCGTGAGGTTGACTTTTTTCCGGCGCGCCTGAGCGGCTACTTTTTCAAGCTCGTCTTCCTGCTTCTTTCCATACTCTTCCTTGAGCTGTTCTGAACGCTCCAGAAAGCTGTCGCTGTCGAAAGTCTGCGGGATAACCTTCACCAGCCGGCCCATGAGTTTTTCCATGTCCCGCTTCAGCCGTGCGCCTTCACCTGCTGGCAACTTAAGCAATTTGGGAACCCGGGGCTCCTCAAAGTCTGCGACATAGCACCAGTCGTGGGTCTGATGATCGGTATCCAGGTGGTGCTCAAGATAGCGCAGCATCATTGTACGTTTACCCAGACCGTCACGCCCCACGGCGTACACGTTATAGCCGCTATGGGGCATGGCCATAGCAAAGCGAACGGCCTCCTGGGCCCGGTTCTGGCCTACGATTTCGGCCAGGGGCACCAGTTGTCTGGTGGACTTGAACGGAAGATCTTTCAGAACACAGGCTTTGTATAGCTGATGCAGAGGCAGTGACTTCAAGGTTGGGTCCCTGTAACGGTTAACTCATTGGCCGGTCATTGTAGGTTCTGCGGGCCAGTCTGTCGCGCCCGGAGAAGAGATTTCTATAAACACTAGCCCAGCAACTGCTGAATCTGATCTGCGCTGGCTACCTTACCCTCAATAACGATCTCGCCATCAATGGCCAGCGCCGGAGTGCGCATGATGCCTGCATCAATGATGGCATTAGTGTCTGTTACTTTTTCCACTTCGTATTCAAGCCCTTTCGCACTGGCCGCATCTTCTGCGTTGGCCGTCAGCTGTTTGCATTTGGCACAACCGCTTCCATAGATAGTGAATTTCATGGTTTTTCCTCATTTTTAATGTGATACCGAAAGGTGGAATTACCACCAGTTACCATAGACAAAACCCGTCAGGGTGGCCATTACCACCACCAGCGCACAATAAACCAGTGTTTTTTGCGTACCCAGAATAGTGCGGATAACAAGCATGTTCGGCAACGAGAGCGCCGGCCCGGCCAATAGCAGCGCCAGTGCCGGTCCCTTACCCATACCTGCCCCCATCAGCGCTTCTACAATCGGGACCTCAGTCAGGGTAGAAAAGTACATCAGCGCGCCCAGCACAGAAGCGATGATGGTTGAAGCCAGAGTATTATCACCTACAGCCATGGCGACCCATTCCGAAGGAATGATGCCTTCATGGCCCGGACGGCCCAGTGCGAAGCCTGCAATGAATACCCCGCCCAATAGCAGGGGCAATATCTGTTTTGCAAAATCCCAGCTTTGTATCGACCACTCCCGGTCCTGCTCGCGTAAAGCCGCGATAATCATCAACCCGGCAATACCGATAGCAAAAGGTAGCTCGGGAGCTGTTGGAACAATCACAGCCGCAACAACAACCACAGCCGTCAGGATCAATAACCGGGTAACAGGCCACTGCCAGCGCCAAACCAGCAGGCCTGCCAGTGCAGCAGACAGCAATGCTGTAATTTCCCACTTCCATGCATAAATCTGCATCCAGACCTGGCTATCCGCCGCAGCCCAGTTTGCGAAAACCAGCACCCCGACCATCAGCGCGAAAAAAGGTACGATCGCACTCATGGGTTTATCCGAATCTCCGCCACCAAATCCCCGGGCGTTATTGACTGTTCGCTGTGCTTCCTCCTTGCGATAGATGAGGTGCATGATGGTGCCAATCACCAGCGCGAACAGAATAGCCCCTACAGCCCGGGCAATACCGATCTCAGGCCCCAGCACCTTTGCTGTTACAACGACCGCCATGATATTGATGGCCGGCCCTGAATACAGAAACGCAATCGCCGCACCGAGGCCGGCACCGCGTTTGTAGATACCACCGAACAGAGGCAGGACAGTACAGGAACAGACCGCCAACAGAGTTCCCGAGACAGACGCAACGCTAAATGCCACGGGTTTGGACGCATCCGGCCCCAGATAGCGCATCACTGCATCCTGGCTAATGTATGCCGACATGGCTCCGGCAATCAGGAATGCTGGCAGCAGGCACAGAATAACGTGCTCCTGAGCGTACCAGTGGGTCAGCCGGACAGCCTCCAGCACGGCGTTATCGAAGCGCGCCGTTCCGGCGGGAATAAAGTAGATCAGCAGAAAGGTGGCCAGCATAAAAAACAGAAGGTTGGCTTCACGAGAGTTGCTGGCGTACAGCTCGCGTAATCGTAAGTTCATCTAAAAGCTCCTTGAAGTGGGCGTAATTGAAACATTCCTGTTATGAAGACGAACACACTCTCAAAAGGATGCAGAAAAAATACTTTCACCGGGGCTCATGGCAACAGACTTGCCCATTTTCATCGAATCTTACCTGGCAATTTACAACAATTTCTTTCCTCAGGCGCTGCCTGGCCCTTAACAGCCGGGATTTGACCGCACTCAGTGTCAATCCACTCTGCTCTGCGTAGCGCTCCTGCAACTGGCCTTGCAGATCACATTGCTCAATGACATTCCGGTCCTCTTCAGAAAGATGAGCCAGATTCCGTATCAGGCATCCCTCCAGCTGAACAACCGGAGGTTTTTCCGCCCGCTCATGCGGCATGTCCGGATCCAGATCAATGAACGTTTTAGCAGTGCGAAAACGGTCGGCCAGATAATTACGTGCGACCCTGAACAACCAGGCCCTGGGATTTTGCACTTCGCAGAAAGTATCGCCTTGCAAGACGAGTTTGAGAAACAGCTCCTGAAGCACATCATCCGCTTCGTGAGGATCCGTTATTCGTGTCAGCAGGAAAGCACGCAACTCCTTTTCGTACTGATCCCAGGCACTCAAAATGCAGACAGGCGTCATATCAGATTCATTCCAGGCTGCGGGATGATGGGGGATATATGAGCACCGATTGTACAAGCACCCCAAACTGGCAACAAATGCCAGCCGGGGGATTATATTCAGAAGAAGGGTAAGAAACTCCGCCACCGGGCCCGGCGGCAGATAAACGGTCAGTACTTGCCTACGGCGTTAATAAACCAGCCCTGACTCCGGAACGACATGTCTGTAAGGTCGTCGCTGAAATCGCTGAAGTTATAGCCTAACCCGGCTTTCAGATGGTTGCCAAAATGACGATACATGCCTACCAGCGCCCCGGTGCGGCTATCATCAGCAGCAAACTCATCACGCTGGCGCACTTCGGTCATGAGATCCCACTTACGCGTAACGTGCCAGTCAAGGCGAAGGGCCGCAAGCTGCCCGCGACTGTCAAACCATTCAGCTGAGTCGTCACGACTCATGCGCAGTTCGCTCAAGCGATAAGCGTATCGTCCGCCCACACTCCAGCGTTCTGTCAGGTCGTAAATACCGTCGATCGCAAAAACATGGCTGCGCTGTGAATAATCGATGGTGCTCCCAGTAGAACTGCTCAACTGTTCAGACGGCGCCAGATCAGACAGGTAAGTATACTTGGTCAGCAAATTAAGCCTGTCATTGAATACCGGGCGGTAGGCATAGCCGACAGACCCTTCAACGAAGTTACCATCAAAGAAGTCACCCAGGGTCGAGTTGCCAATCGAAAGATCCAGCTTACTGATAAAGCGCCATTCCGGGTTGATCCTGTAGCTGAAATTGTTGCGCATCAGCCAGACATCACGGGTTTCAGCATCGGTTTTGTCTTCACGGTATTCGAGAGAACCGGCATAGAGCACTTCTTCGCCGCTATACCCGATTTTACCACCTAGAGCCCGCCGCCTGAGTTCATCACCCAATTCACTGTTGATGGTTCCGAACTCCGTGTTCAGGCCATAGCTCCAGTTATCATTCGGCGCAAAGTCGAGTCCATAGGCCTGAATCAGACCACTTTGTTCGCTCGCGTCCTGATAGCGTTGCTCCGCGTATACACTCACCGTGTTGGTCCAGCGCGAACGTGCACCGGTTACAATCTGGCTGGTTCGGCCACCAAAGCCATCATCGGTGCGATCATTGTCCAGTTCGTAGTTGAGATAAAGGTTGGTGCGGTCAGACGCATCGTAATTAACCCCGGCCTTGCCTCCCACGCCCAGATTACCGTCGGAGATTTCACCGCTTAGCGATGTGCGGGGGTTGATACGATAATGACCACCTACACCGCCTCTGTTGTTGGCCGAGCGAGTGCCACTGCGATCAAGCGTTCCCTGGGTAAAGCCATACACCGACCAGTCTTCGTTATCCCGGTATAACGCCTGCACCAGGAGATCATTACGACTCCCGTCGTTGGTGCCTACCTGGGTTTCCTGATCATCCGCCCGAATGCCCGCGGAAAGCTGCCAGTTCTCATCGAGATCGTGAGCAATCGCAGCCTCAGCCGAGCGCTTCAGGGTACCGCCGTCCTCATCCAGCTCATCCGCTTTAACGATCACTTCGGTATCATCGCCAACCGGCGCCGTGAAGCTACCTCCAACCTGCTGGGTATCCAGGCTTGTTAAACGCCCTGGTGCAGAAAAGCCAGCGTCCCGTTGCTCGAAGTAGAAGGTACCGCCACCCTCGTTCTCACTGCCCAGATCGTGCAGGGAGAATGCGGTTTCCAACCGGTGGGCACGGGCATCTGAGGTGGTTCCCACTACGCTGCTGCTGAAACCAAAACCACCATCAAAGGAAGTAAACTGCTCAAAACTGTCGCCAGTGCTTTGCGCCGATTCAAGCTTGATCCAGCTGCGGTCACTCTGGCGCAACAGCACATCAACCCCTGCCAACTCCTGTGTATCGCTACCGGTCTGCTCCTGCCGACTGCCCGTCACGCCGATACGTGCCCAGTCAGAAGCCCAGTAAGCTGCCCGTCCGCCCACGGCGATGTCGTCCAGTTCATCGACGCCAGGTGAATATTCGTAACCAACCACCAGATAAGCCGCATTGCCACTAAGGCTGCCACCAGATCGCACCAGAAGACTGCCATCAACGGTGCTGGAGAGCGGCTCGGACAGAATGATCCGCCCTTGCAGGGCATTAACATCATAATCAATACCCGAAACCAGATCCTGGCTGTACAGCACCAGGTTAGAGTCCTGGTCCCGAACCTCAATACGTACCCGCTCACTGCCCTGTGTCAGATCCTGATGCTTCAGGAAGTAAAGGGAGCCACCGGTACCACGGAACTCTTCACGTGCCGACGCCGTACCCGGCTGAGCCGCGAACCCTTCAATCTGCAGACGACGTTCGCCAAAAGCGGTGTAGTCATCGCTGTTGAAACGAAGCTGTGCGCCGTAGAGGCTACGATCGATCTGACTTAACTCTGTTGCCCGAATCTCTTCCCGGAAATTCCCCCACATCGCATGAGATTTGCCGTCTTCTACTTTAAGGTAGAACTTGCCTCGGGTCGGTGCATCCTCAACCAGCGTGGAATCGTCACCAAAGGTTGTCCACCCCTGATCACTATCCATACGACGGAGGAACTCGCTGGGGTTCTTGTCGTTGAAGTTGCTCAGAATGCTGCTGAAGGATTCTTCAGTGGTATCAACACTCGCGGTCACCGTGTACTTGTTATCGATCTTACCTTTGGTGTAGAACGCCAGTCGGCCGTCGACATAGAGTTTGTCGTCATAATAGCGGTCTTCGCCAGTCACCAGACGGGCCGGTCCGGTGGTGTTTTGCTGACCGACGGTAATGTCGGCAATGGCCACGGTGAACCAGTCCTTGGCCGGAAGACGCAGATCTCGTCGATAGATACGCCCCTTACCGTCCTCATTCAGTACCGCGACCTCGACACTGTGCAATCCCCGGGGAATAATCTGACTATTGGCAAAGCGCCCATTTAGGTCTACTGGCACCGGCCGCCCCATAACGTATACCTGCTGATCTGGCCTGACATCATTGCCATTAACCGTCACTGTGCCGCCAGCGACCGGAATCCGGTGACGCTGCAGACGGTTCTCGCCATACCCTGCGAGCAGGTCAGCCTCGGCATCCACTACTTCTTCCTCTGTCACCGGTACCCGTGACAAGTTCAGTGGCCGGGGACTGGTCTCATCAAACCGACCCTCAGCATCGTATACTCTCAACTGGTAATACAACCTGTCCGGGAGCTCGCCCGCTGGTACCCATTCACCAGCCAGCTGCTCATCCAGTGCTTGTGTCGCCAGGACATCGACGCCTGAAAACAGGCCAGTACGCCCCAGGATCCGGACTTCAGCACGATCTATCCAGTGCAGATAGTTACTGTAGCCACGAAACTCCACAGGCTCCCCGACATGCGCCAGGCGAGGGCCAGACACCACGTTCAGGCGAGGCTTCGCCGACAGGTTGTCATAACGCACCTGCAACAGATCGCGAGCCAGAGCCACATCAATACAGCGCTGGTTATCGGCGCTGCCTGGCAACCCCGAAGTATTCAGTTGCCGGCCATCCAGACTGATGCGGAAGGGATCTACATCATCCGCTGCAACCGTTCCGCCGGAGCAGACCAGAGGCAATGGAGCAGCCACAGTAGTAACTACAGGAGTAACTTCGTCATACCAGATTTCGACTTCCACACGGCGGTTGATCGCCATGCCCGCCAGAGTGTCATTGCTGACCAGTGGCTCGTCCGGCCCGCGGCTATGGAACTCAAGCTGATCGGCGCCGAGACTCAGACGCTGACCAAAAATACCACCAACCTCCTCAGCTCTTTTCATACCGAGGCCATAGTTATCACCGTAAAGTGCCTTCGTGCGCTGCGACAACCTTTGAGGGTCGGTATGGCCTATAAAGCGCATGCGCAGATTGCGCTTGTCAGCAAGCCGGTCAAGTAGCTTCTGAAGTGCCTCATTGTCCTGTTCCGGAATCACGGAGCGGCCAGATTCAAAACGAACCACTGGCAGGTCGGCATCCAGCTTGACTGAGCTGATCTTTTCGTCATTCAGATCCAGTATCTGTGCACGCTCTGTCAATACATCACCCGGCAACTGCCACAAGATCAAGCGTTCCTGAGGCAATTCGCGCTCAGAATTTTCGGGCAACGCTGGCAAACCAGCAACCGCAAAGGGGCGGCGCTGAATCAGGGATTCATCCTGTATGGCCCCCCGGGGCCCTTGCATACCACAACCTTTATCCACGCCACATTCCTGAGGATCATTACCTGCTGTCGCAGACAGAGGCAGGAACATCAGCGCTGCTACAGCGCTCTTCATCAAGTTACAAGCCTTCATCGGATCACCTCCACGCTGTCAGTCGCCGGCACAATTTCTTCCTCAAGTTGCAGGTCATAACAGCAACCGTCCGGTTCCCAGCGCTCTGTAATCCAGTCGCGGATGTATCCTATGCGCTCACGTGCCTGATCAACCGGTGAATCCACCGGCATGCGATAAGCAATGCGCAGTATTGATGGCTCGGCATGCAGCAGGTCCAATACTTCCTGCATGCGCGTCTGGTAGTTGGAATTCAGTTCGTTGTCGGAGTTGAAGGCATCGCTGCCCAGATCCAGGCGAATAACCCGATGGATGCTGGCCCCGAAATTGGCTTTGGTCATCCGGCCCTGCGTGATACGCACGACCCGCGGATTCTCGGTAGTGATGCGATAACCACTTGGCAGCGTGCGCTCATCCACCTTGATAATAAAGTTGGCACCACGCAGTTCGCTTGGAACATCCGCACAGGCCACGTGGTAACGGCCGAACTTGTCCGTCGTTACCAGCCAGCCACGCGGTGTCGCCAGGCGCACGCCAGGCAAACCACTCTCGCCTGAATCCTGATATCCATTCCGGTTCTCGTCATCGTAAACGGTACCAACAATGTCACTGCAGTCGAAGGTAGGGTCAGGCACAACCCGGACAGTCGCTGTAGCAACATTGGATACCCGGGTCGAGGCCAGTACGTTCGTGGCCCAGGCCTGATTCACGTAATCGTTAAACCCAACCCCGGAGCCAACAACCAGCAGTAATTTGACCGTCACAACCTGGCCTCCGGTCAGCGATTGCCCCGGCCACTTCAACAATTGCCCCTGAACCACTGGCTCAAACGGGGCGTCATCAATCCGGGCGGAACCACTGACATACTGAAAGCCTGATGGGATTTGGTCTTCCAGCACAATATTGGAAAAGTCCACAGTCAGTGTGTTTGTTGCAGTGAGCACGTAGGGCACGATTTCACCACGGGTAACGCTGACTTTGGGCGTTGTTTTGGTCATGGAAATCGCCCCGCTAAGGAGCGGATCAACGGGTATATGATTGTTCACAATATCTGCCGAGCTACCGTTGAACTCAAAGCTGGTGTAATACTGAGTGGTCTCAGCTCCTGTCATAAGATTTGCAGTATTGGTAGCGCAGGTGCGTGAATCGTGCAGCGACGATGACTCGACAGGGGCCTGATTGCTATTCTGAACCAGCGCCGGGTCCGGAAATGCACCGACTTCAAGCGCGTTGTTACAAGCTTCAATCAGCTGCGAAGGTGTAGAGAGATACCCCTCGGGAGGAGTTACCGTCAGCGTATAGGTTCCCGCCGGTGCAGTACCCAACAACAGGAACTGATACAAGCCGTCGCTGGCAGTGACCTGAACGGTAGACCCACCCAACACATCATCGGTGGTAAACCCTGCCGGGCCGCTGATAGTAACCGTTGCACCAGGTACTGGCAGGCGGCTTACCGCATCATAGACAACCCCTGCCGGATCAAGCGGCAAGCTATGCTCGTAAACATCCCTCCCGCCAGGAATCGTCATATTGCTCAACGACCCCGTTGTATTATCCGCTCCGACCGGGTTGCCTGGGCTGACTACACCCACGGTATAACCTGTTCCCGACTCATTGGGCACCGGGCGGCCAAAATAGCTACCGCTGTCCGGATGCCGGAAACGAACTTCATAACCAGTACCCGGCATCAGGTTGCTGAATTCATAGCCACCATCTGCATCAGTAATCATTTCAGAAATTTTGACACCGTCGCGCCAGAGTTCGACGGTCCAGTCGGGTATCGAAATTTCACCCGGGTCATACACGTCATCGTGATTGCTGTCGCGCCAGACACGTCCAGACAATGACGGCACAGTCCACTCCAGAAAGTCGTTGTTTTCTGAAGCAAGTGCAACACGCAGATCCACACCGGAAATAGCACTTGGGGTAACCTCAGGCGTTGTGGCCTGACCACCTGCTGTGCCTGGAATTGTCGTCCCGTTTAACAGCCCCTCAGGTTGGTCTGGCTGAGTGATCTGATACACACCCGGCGGCAGATCCACGAACGTATAAGTGCCATCGCTGTTCGTAAGAACACTGGCATTAACCGGGTTGCCGTTGATGTCTGTACCTGAAAGCAACACAGGTTGCCCACCCAGACCAGTGTCATCCTCGTCATAACTGTCATTGACGTTGCGGTCATGATAGACGCGGCCAGAGATAGTGCGGGTATCCTCTGCCGGGTTACTCCACTCAGCAAAGTTGTTCTCTTCAGACACCAGAATGCTACTCAGATCAATATTGAAAATCGCACTTGGCGTAACCGTTGTCGCCGTCGCAAGCCCCCCTGCAGACCCTGATATTGTCGATCCATTCAGCAAGCCTTCCGGCTGATTTGGCTGAGTCAGCCGATAAAGACCCGGTAACAGGTTGTTGAATACATAGGTGCCATCATCGTTGGTAAGAACGTTGACACTAACCGCATTGCCATTGAAATCTGTCCCTTCAAGCACTACAAGCTGCCCACCCAGGCCGATGTCATCTCCGTCATAGAGGTCATTGGCATCCTGATCGTGAAACACCCGCCCTGAAATGGTACCTCGGGGGGAGGCGGGCTTCGCCAGTTCTGCGAAGTCGTTGCCAACAGATATACGAGTAACACTGAGGTCTATCTGGGAAATAGTGCTAGGAACAACCTCCACCAAAGTCGCGACGCCCCCCGCAGAACCCACTAACGTCTCACCGTTCCGGTAACCACTCGGCTGAGTGGGCTGCGAAACCTCATATACACCGGGAGGTAAATCCGTGAAAGCGTATGTGCCATCATCATTGGTTACACGAGTAACACTGACCGCATTCCCACTGATATCAACACCGGACAGCACCACTCTCTCCCCACCAATGCCTGCATCATTGCCGTCAAAAACACCGTTATTGTCCCTGTCATAAAAAACCCGGCCAAAGATACTGCGCCCGGTGGCCAACTCGCCAAAATCAAGGCCATCCAGGCTGGTGTCCGGAGCAAGCGCTATGTTCTGAATATTGCTTGGCAACACATCAACTGTAGACGGAGTGCCTCCGGTCGAGCCTGCACTGGTGATACCGTTAGCCGTTCCTGCAGGCTGATCTGGCTCAGTAACTGTGTATTCACCCGGCGGCAAATCGTCAAAAACATAATTGCCGTTGCTATCGGTCGTGGTCGTCCGGCTCACAGCCTGGCCCTGCCAGTCTGTGCCTGACAAAGTCACTACAACACCTGGAAGCCCGGTTTCATTGCCCTGGCGTACCCCGTCATTGTTCAGATCAATGTAAACACTGCCTCCAAGCCTGGAAGGCGTAACCTCAGGAAACAGATTACCTACCGAACCACTAACTTCGCCTGCACCGTTGGCATCCAGCTGAATACCCGCAATCTGGCTGGAGGGCGACCCCGAAGCCGGATTGGAGGCAACACCCTCAGTTCCGGTGCTGCCATTAAGCATGTTTATGCTGCCGGCAACCGGATTTGCGTTAAGCGAACCGGTTGGCTGTCCATTCTGACAAACAGAGTAAGTGCCAGCAGGTAACCCACTGAATACATAGCTTCCAGAAGCCGACGTTTGCGCAGGGTTCTGCAGCGTAGGGATGCCACTGACCAAAGCACCTGTACAGTCACTGCCACTGCGCAATTCTATTGCAATCCCGGCTAACGGATCGTCCACACCCGGCACGTACGCCTGCCCGTCCGTCAAGTTGTTGTCCAGGTATACCCGGCCAGAAACATAACCCAGGGTACTCACCGCCAATGATGCGTAGGCCGGTTGCGCATTACTGCCCAGATCCGTCTCCAGAGCGCCAGCCTCAATAATATTGGTGTGTTCGCCTGATGCAGAAGCTGTTACATCCAACTCGATGGTACAGCCACCAGCAGGAACCACTGTGCCGCTGGCAAGAGTCACTGAACCCGTTCCTGCTCCGGCAGTTACAGCAGCAGAAGGACAGGTACCACCAATGTCCGGAGCTGCAGCTACGATGACATCACCCGGCGAAACAGGAAGGGTATCTACCAGCGCAGACGTCAACGTCATCGCACTGTCATTTGGGTTATTGACATAAACAGTCAGCCGGGAAATGCCGTTTTGCGCAATTACCGCTGGTTCAAACTGTTTTGCAACGGTTGGCGGCGAGGAAATAACGATACGCGCTTGCGTGGTTTCCGAGTTGGTCACGCCTTCCGTAGTTCTGACGGCTCCAGTTGGCAGCGTGTTGGTATAGGTGCCTGCGACGTTGCTGAGAACATCTACGCTCACGGTGCAGCTGGCATTGGCTGAAATAACCCCGCCGGTCAGGCGCACAGTCTGCCCTGAAGGCACAACATTTACGCTACCAGAACAGGTGGTTGCAGCATCTGGCGTCTGTGCGATAACTAACCCGTCTGGCAGGTTATCGGTAAAAGCCAGCCCGTTTAGTGCAATATCGTTCTGGTTTTCAACCACAATGGAAAGGCGGTAAGGACTACTTGCCGAGCCCTGAGCTGTGCCGGTACTGAAGCCCGAAGGATCGCCCGAATCGAGAGTGAAATTACTAATGGCTTTATGAACCACCAAAGCCGACCTTGCCCGTAACGTACCCTGCGCAGGATCATTATTACTAACGGGGGTACCACCAACCTGGCCAGTAACGTCCCCTGCCGGGATCACGTTGTCATAATCGCCCTGGGCGGCAGCGACAACGTCAATTTCCAGATAACAGCTGGCGGGACCCGTTGCAGTACCTGCCGGTATCTGTCCACCAGTGACCGAAAACTGATCAGCGGAATTATTCAAAGTACCCTGACAGGTGCTCACTGCATTAGGTGGCGAAGCAACGGTCAACCCACCTGGGAAGTCATCAACGAATTCAAGGTTTCTTACAACCTGCGACGTCGGATTATACAAGGTGATACGTAGCCGGGAGTGTTCCCCCGGAGTCACTACCTGAGGATCAAAGTCTTTGACCACACCCAATCCGGCACTGGTCTGCAAGCTACTCAAGGCAGGGTCATCATTAGTGATACCCTGCGCAGATACGATGCTGCCAGCTGGAATGGTTGCGGTGACAGTACCTGTAGTATTCATCGTGACATCGACAATGACAGTACAGGTCTGTCCTGTTTCCAGGCTGGCTCCCGTCAGGTTCAGCTCAGCCTCACCCGGTGTTGCAGTGACTACGCCGTCGGTACAGGTAGTCGAAGCGTTGGGCGAACTGGCAATCAGCTCTCCGGTTAAAGTGCCCGAAGCCAGGCCTGTATCCGTAAAGTAACCGGCCAGATTCAGGTTGGTGAGATCCAGGCTGCCATTATTAAAAAGCGTAATGATAAGCTGAGTGGCAGCCCCAGGCGCAGACAGACTCGGGCTGGAGTGGTTTAACGATACAGAGAGCCCGCCGCCAGAGGCATTTCGCAGAGTTGCCCCGAAAGAGCTTACGTTCTGTACACCACCGGCCGCGGTCAACTCGCCTGGTGCTATGGTGTTTACCCAGTTGCTACCACCGGTCGCCGTGACATCAAACAGCAGGTCACAATTACCGGTTGCAACCTGAGCACCGCTCAGACTGACAGCATTTGCCCCAGGCTGCGCACTGACAATCGGCGAACCGGCACATGTAGAATAGGCATTGGCCGGGTCAGCAACCAACATCCCGGCTGGAAGGTTGTCGGTAAGGCTGACATTTTCCAGCACGCCCGGCTGGCTGTTCGTAAACCGGATCCTGACTGTTGAGCTCCCACCTGGCTGAATCACATCCGGAAGAAATGACTTACTGCCACTGAGTGCCGACACGAAATCGATACTACGACTAACAGGACCAGGGCTTTCAACCGCTCGGGTGACCCCATCACTGAGAATTTCAGTTCCCGTCGCCGCACCTTGCGGCAGGGTATTAACGTACGAACCTGCAGCTCCCGAGACATTAACGGTCAGCGTACAACGCCCAGCCGAACCAATACCCAGGTCAGCGCGGGCTGGCACCGTAGCACCGGACAACACCACCTGGTCACTACCCGGTAAGGCACTGACAACTCCACCACAAGTGGTCGACGCATTATTGGGAGAGGCTACCCGCATTTGCGTGCCGTTGGTTCCAACGGGCAAATTATCGGTGAGCGAAACATCGGTCAACGGTTGTGCTGACCAGTTCAGCAAGGTCAACGTCATGGTTGCGGGAGCACCTTCCGGCCTGGAGCTCTCATCAAACTCTTTTTCAACGGCCAAGGTAGAACTGCTTACGGTATAGCTGGCACTGTCCGTGATATCACTGCAGATTCCGCCACTACACACATCTCCACCGGCAATACTATTAGTAATGGTGACGCCCGCCGAGGCTCCCTCCGGCGCCATAGCCCAAAACCGCACCGTACAGGCAGACGGAGTGCCATCGACACCTGCCGGCATATCAAAAGTGAAAGTAGGCTCTTCCTCACTACCGCCAACGACGAGCGTCGAGCAACCTGCGCCACTCAAAGCCGGATCAGGATACGATTCCGCTGCCCCCAATAACTGCATTCCTGTTGGCAGACGATCCGTGACCGTCACAGTTTCCGGCTGAATACGGAAATTTCTGACCCGAACATCAAAACGCACTGGGTTGCCGGGCGCAACCACTGCTGGGCTACGACTCTTCTCGACACGGAACCGGTCCGCAACGGTAACTGAAGCTACTGCCTGTTGACTGACAACGCCAGCCGGACTGGTAACTGTAATCCCCCCTTCAGGAATCGTATTAGTAAAAGCCTGCGCAGTACCCGCGACATCCAGAGTGGCAGTATAGGGAACCCGTATAAGGCAACTGCTATCCGGCTGAAGCGATCCACTGGTAAATTCTAGAGTCTGACTACCCAGACCAGTCAGGCCGGACAGGCTGGAACCTCCACTGCAACTGACTGTAGGCGCCGAGGTGATCTCTAAACCAATATCCCCAGGGCCATCAATATCATCCGCGAAAGCTCCCAGTTGCATGCCTGTCAATGGGCTGGCATTGGTCAAGCGAATTTCCAGAATGGCTTCCTGACCAGCGGAGATTGTGGCTGGAGTAAAGCGCTTGCTTACCCGCAAAGGCGCGGTTGCACTCAAGGTCGCAGTAGCGTTCGATGAGGGAATCAGGCCCCGCTTGTTAGCGAAATCCGTATTGCGATCAATAGTGTTAACGACACTTGTGGAGTAGGCGTTAGTAACACCGTCAGCCACGACCATAACGCTCAGTTCGCAGGCACTTTCTGCAGCTATCTCTCCGCCAACAGCGGTAATGGTGAGGTCCCCTGCTGAGGGTGAAAAGGATGGAGGCGTTCCTCCACAACTGATCTGCACATCGGGGTCCGGAGCCACTCTCAGACCAGAATCACCCAGTCTGTCGCGGATGGCAAAAGCAGGACTATCCCCGACACCATTCAATGGCAGTGGCTGCGAGGCGTTGTTAGCAATAGTGATAGTCAGCCGCGTAGGCTCGTCGGCTTTTACAATTTCGCTGGCGCCGAAACTCTTACTTATGCCTGGAGAACTCAGCCCTTCAAAATTCAAGGACTGAACCGCCGGGTCTGCGTTGCTTACGGGGGTTCCTGCACGAATTCCGGTAACGCTGTTAACAGGCAACTCGTTAGTGCCGGAGCCGGCAACCGTTGACGTAACCTCTACGACCAGCTCACAGAAACCCGCCTCACTCCCGCCGTTACGAGGCGGAATCACACCGCCAGTCAGCCCAAACGTATTACTACCCAGCGGCGCGGTTACTGTCCCGGAAAAACCCGCAGCAGCCCCGGTACCGTCTGCACAGACCGCTGACACCACAGCGCCTCCCGCCACTTGAAAGCCTGGGGGCATGGTGTCCGTAAAGCTGACAGAAGTAACAACAGCGGTGTCATCATTATTAGTAAGCCGAATCCGGAAGGCATCAATGTCACCGACATACTTGGTGCCGGCATAACCCGGGGCCTGGGTCTTGCTGACCCCGATGTTTGCATGAACCAGTGCTGGCAACAGCATTGAACATACAAGGCTCAAATTAACGAACAACCGCACCATTCGTCTGGTGACTTCCGGATGAAACATAACGGGATTCCCTGATCATTAAATTCGCTGTGCCAAAGTTACAGGCACACTAACCGCCAGCTTGAAGCTGCATTACAGAATGTTAACCGGCCTTATAGAGAGCCGAACAGATCAGGCAAACGAACACTGGGTTGCGCCTAAGTGATTGAAAATCCGCGCTGGCAAAGGTTTCCATATAACCTTTTCCACATACGGGCGCCGGCAACCCCGGTTACAGACACACTTTCCAGGCAAAGCGAGGCAAATCAGAGACCTTTGACTGAGCGGACAAACAAGCAACCCGATTGCGGATGGATGTGAACGTTTGCCACCTTAGATTTGTAGATCCGGGTCAGATACCTCAAAATTAAAGACGGTTCCCAGCCAGCCACCCATTGGATCCAGTAATGTCCCAACCGCGCTCAATTGCTTTTATCTGCGGCCTTCTGCTTTGTGCGTCAGCGGCGGCACAACCCTCTTCAAGCAATACTGTCGACATTCTTCACTGGTGGGTTTCCGACGGAGAGAAAGAAAGCATTAATACTATCCGGCGCCATGTTGAGAAACAGGGTATTGGCTGGCACGCCGAGGCCTTTGCCGGAAGCGGCACCCATCGCTTCAGCGACGTACTGCGCCGGCGGGTAGCTGCCGGGAAACCACCGATGGCGTCACAGGCTATTGGCTATGACATTCGCGACTGGGCCCGTCAGGGCAAGCTATTGAGCCTTGACAATATTGCCGAGGAGTACCAATGGGATGAAGTCATCCCATTCGCCATCCAGCACCTTTCCAAATACCAGGGACACTGGGTGGGTGTGCCCATAAATACGCATTCC
Organism: Marinobacter sp. ANT_B65; assembly: GCF_002407605.1. Lineage (NCBI taxonomy): Bacteria > Pseudomonadati > Pseudomonadota > Gammaproteobacteria > Pseudomonadales > Marinobacteraceae > Marinobacter > Marinobacter sp. ANT_B65. The sequence continues at coordinate 239,026 of NZ_NXGV01000003.1, forward strand.
ACCAACTGGCTCTGGGTGAATCATGCACAACTCACCCGCCTGGGCTTGAAGCAGCCAGACACCTGGCCCGATCTGATAAATATGCTCGATACAGCCAAAGCCAGCGGGCTGATCCCCATCGCGATTGGCAGGGAGGCCTGGGAGCACACCTTGCTGTTTGAATCTGTGGCCGCGGGTGTTGGAGGCGCAGAGTTCTATCGCCGAGTGTTTATGGAGCTGGACCCTACGGCTCTGGATATCGAAATTGTTGACCTGATATTTCAACGCATGAGTCTGCTACGAAACTATCTGGATACGGGGGTGACGAAACGCAGCTGGAACCAGGCAACCGAACTTGTACATTCAGGGCAAGCCTTGTTGCAGGTTCAGGGAAGTTGGGTTGGTGGCGAATTTAAAGCCATGGGACTGATATCTGGCCGTGACTACGATTGTTACCGCTTTCCAGATACCCAGGGATTGGTGCTCTTTAATAGCGACCAGTACATTCTGTTCAAAGACTATGCCGCTGAACCCGAAACAAGAAACAAATTTGTTAAAACCCTTATGAGCATTGAGCTACAACGCGATCTCAATATCGCGACCGGAGCGGCGCCAGCGCGGGTGGATGTGCCGCGAGCGGCCTTTGATCAATGCGGTCAGCAGGCGATCAACGACATGCGTGCCGCGAATATGCGCCGGGCGATGCTGGGATCAATTGCAATGGGGAACGCCAACCCCGGGCCTGTCAAGAATGCTCTTTACAAGGTTATCAGTGATCACCTTATGGGCCACATAAGCAACAGCCAGGCGGTAAGCCGCCTGGCTCACATCATTTCTCAAGCACCACGCTCATAGGAAAGCCAATGCATCTGTTCAGTAATCTTAAACTGACCAGCAAAATCGTTATGCTGGTTATCCTTTTGGGTGCTCTGGCTGTCGGCATCACCTTCTATTCCATGACCAACCTGTACGACGTGAATCACAACTACCGTGCTCTGTTGAACAGAGATGCCCAGGCCTCACTTCTGATCAACGAGGCCATACTGGACCTGAGCGATTCCAGCAAACTTGTACTCTCTGTTCTGACCGAACAGGAAGTGGCAAAGATGCGGGCAACACAGGAAAAACTCAAAAATCTTCAGATCCAGCTCAATGATAAAATCACACGCATTGCTCCACTGCTTGATGAGGGAAATTCAAAACTCGACGCAATACAACAACAGAAAGAGAAAGTTTTTGCGCTGGCTGACGCAATTATTAACTCCGCCGCTCGCTGGCGAGGCGATAAGGCTCTGAATATCATTCATGAAGACTTTGACCCGCAACTCAACGCGATGCGTCAGGACATGGACGATCTCAAAGAAGCCACTGTCGAGCGTTTTCAGCGGGCTTCACAAACACTTGATATGACAACCCGCAACACACTATTCAATACAACGCTGCTCTTTAGTCTGGCTCTGGTGACAGTCATTGGCCTGTCGGCCTACCTGTCATTTACTCAGATATCACGCCCCATAAAACAACTGACCAACGCAATGCGCAGGCTGAGTACCCGGGACTATCAACAGAATATCCAACATACTCAGCGCCATGATGAAGTCGGCGAAATGGCAAAGGCTCTCCAGGTGTTTCGTGACACTATGCTACGAGCCGACAGACTGGAGGTTGAAGCAGCAGCTAACGCCAGAGCACGGGAGCTTGCAGAACAAGTGGCTCAGGCCAAAGCCAACTTCCTGGCAACAATGAGCCACGAAATCCGCACCCCAATGAATGCCATCCTGGGGCTCGCACAACTCAGCCTTCGCCACCCGCTTGAGCCTCGCCAAAAAGACCGGGTAGAGAAAATCATGCGTGCCGGTGAGCATTTACTGGGCATTATTAACGACATCCTGGATTACTCAAAGATAGACAGCGGTCGTGTCTCCGTGGAGGCAATTTCTTTTTCTCCCGAAGAATTGTTGACCGATGTCGAAGAAATGCTTGAAGAAACAACTGAAAGCAAGGGGTTGAGCCTGGTTCTGGATGTGAAAGACTGCCCTGATCTGCTCGTCGGCGATCCGATGCGGATTAGCCAGATTCTGCTTAACTATACCAACAATGCACTTAAATTCAGCGATCACGGGCAGATCGTTATTCGCCTGAAATCAGAACAGGAAACCGATAAGTCTCTGTACCTGTACGGTGAAGTTGAAGATCAGGGCATTGGCCTGGACGACGAGCAAATTCAGCAGCTGTTTCAACCATTTCACCAGGCTGACAACTCGATTTCCCGACGTTTCGGTGGTACAGGTCTGGGCCTGGCGATTTCCCGCAACCTTGCCGAATTGATGGGGGGCAGTACCGGTGTCCACAGTACGCCTGGGCAGGGCAGCACCTTCTGGTTTCGTGTTCGGGTTTACCTTCCCGAGGCGGATGAAACGATTCCCGCAACAGCTCCCCTCAGACAGCAGCTTGAGCCCACTCATAATCTGCATGGGCTACGTCTGCTTCTGGTAGATGACAACGAACTTAACCGGCTTGTCGCCAGCGAACTGTTAATGGATGCTGGCATCCTGGTTGATAGTGCAAGCGACGGGCAGAAGGCCCTGGATATGCTTGAGGCCTCGGCTGACAATACCTACGACGTGATTCTAATGGACATGATGATGCCAGAGCTTGACGGCCTCAGTGCAACCCGCCGGTTACGCAGAAACCCACGCTTCAGACAGATTCCAGTCATCGCTATGACCGCCAACGTCACTGAGCAGGACGTGGCATCGTGCCTTGAGGCAGGCATGAACGCACATGTAGCCAAACCTGTAGATGACAAGGCGCTCCTGAGAATTCTCGCGGAACACTGCAAAAAGAGCCCGAGCCGGGCTCTGGACCCGAGGCCACTGGAGCATCTCAAGCGCCTTATTGCCCCGGAAAAGTTCAACAATATGATTGACATGCTCCTTGAAGATTGCCAGCAACGCGGGCAGGTGTTTCAATCACTGACAGCACAAACCGAGCCGCAACAGCTTCTCCAGCACGCCCATGACCTGATAGGTACCGCCGGACACGTAGGGCTCAATAATCTGAAAAATCTCGGCGAGGCATTGAAGCGGGCCACCCGGGATTCGGATGCTCAAGCCATACAGAAACTGGTGCAGGAAATTCACCATGCAACTATGGATGCTACACAGGAATTACAAAGGCACTTCCAACGGTGATAACCCTACACAGGTCAGGAATCCGTTTTCATGCATGACCTTATAAGCCAGCAACGCTTCAGCAAAACAGCAAGTCATGGAAGACAACAGGTTCTTCTTGTTGACGACCAGCCCCTGAGCCTTGCCTTTGCGGCTGCAGAGATAGAGGATATCTGCCACCCGATACAAGCACACAGTGGAGAGCAGGCACTTCAGCTTGCTGCCAGTGAGCAACCGGACCTGATTCTGCTGGACGCGCACATGCCCGGAATGAGCGGGTTTGAGGTTTGCCGACGTCTGAAGCAGGATCCCAGAACTGCTCACATCGCAGTGATCTTTCTGACGGTCCTCGACGAAGAAGTCAATGAAGAGCAGGGCCTCAGGCTCGGGGCCATTGACTATATTGCCAAACCCTTCAGCCCTGCCATTCTGAGAGCCCGCGTACGCAACCATCTCCTTATTCAACGACAACGCATGCAACTGCAGCGACTGGCCCAGTTTGATGGTCTTACAGGACTGGCTAACCGTCGCAGTTTTGACCAGGTATTGAGTGTGGAATGGCAGCGTCTTATCAAGCTCCAGGAGCCACTCGGTCTGTTAATGATTGATGTTGATGCCTTTAAACCCTTCAATGACCACTACGGCCACCAGGCCGGCGACCAGGTTCTTGAGCAGGTTGCTACTGCAATCAATCGTCAGATGCAGCGCAAACACGATCTTGCCAGCCGCTATGGTGGTGAGGAATTCGCCTGCATCCTCCCCCATGCGGATCAGAATGGTGCCAGCATCATCGCAGAAGGTATCCGCGATGCTGTGCAGGACCTCCAGATTCCTCACCGGGCTTCAACGGTCGCTCCCTGGGTTACCGTGAGCATTGGTGCGAAAAGCATAGTCCCGAATGTTAGTAGCTCCCCGAAGAGACTGATCGCTGAAGCTGACCACTATCTATATGAGGCAAAAAACAAAGGTCGCAATCAGGTTATTGCGGAATAACCGGCGAAGACAGGGGGCAGAGCCTTTCTATGCAAGCCAACAAATCCCCTGTACTGGATGGTTTAAGCAGCACGGCATCAAAGAAGAGCTCTTGTGTGTCGTGTCGCGAGCGTGCGGGAGAAGCGGAATAGAGCAATACCGGCAACCCCGGATGAGAGCGACGAACTTCCCGCAGCAAATCCCAGCCATCTTTGTCTGGCATAAACTGATCGGTAATAACCAGATCAATCCGCCTGGTTTTCAATCCGGCCAGAGCTTCTTCAGCATCAGCCGCCAACATCACTTCAAAGCCATAACCCGAGAACAGATCACCGAGGAACATTCGAGGCAACGCCACATCATCCACTATCATAAGGCTACGCCCGCAACCATCCGTTGTGGTGACGTAACTCTCCAGAAAAACCGAATCTATCTCATCTTCCGAAGCATCGTTCAGCCACAATAAAAAGCTGAAAGTGCTACCACGGCTCTCACTGCTCTCAAGGCTCAGGCGTGATCCCATCTGCTCCAGCAAGCTTTTGACAATCGACAGACCAAGACCGACACCTTCCACACTCTTTACATTATTGCCACGCTGAAACGGCATAAGCAGCCTGCTGCTGATTTCCTGAGAAAACCCGGCCCCGCTGTCTTCAACTGAAAAGTGTATACAGAACTTCCCGCCCTGGCTGGCAATGCTCTCAACCTTCAGTTCAATTGAGCCTTCTTTCGTGAACTTGGCAGCGTTATGCAGCAGATTAACCAGAACTCGCCGGAGTTGGCGAAAATCGGCATTGACCAGTCTGGGCAAATTATCCGCAAAGGAGCAGTTCAACCGGTTGCCATGACTTGATGCGAGGTCTAGCCCTTCTTCTTCTATCTCTTTCAGGAATCCAAACAGATACCCGGGTTCCAGGCTAAGTTCAATCTCATTCAACTCCGTTCTGGAGAAATCGAGAAGGTCATCGATGAACTCAAGTTGTTGAAGAGCAATGCGCTCAATCTTGTTGAGGTATTCAGGAATAAGCTGCCCCCTCACCTGACGCACATTATTAACAATACGGTTCAAAGGGCTTCGAAGGTCATGACTAACCCGGGCTAGCAGAGTACTGCGGGCGTGAAGTGCTTCGCGTAGTTGCCGGGTACGCAACTCAACCTTTTTCTCCAGCCGCTCATTCTCAACACGTTGCAGGAGGGAAACCTCGGCGAGTGCCTCCTGTTTTTGTTGCCGGGAACGAACCACGCCAGACATCAGGGTACTTAGAACCAGTACAATCAACGTAAAAACTGACTCCTGCTGGTGCTCGCCAGTATAATGCCAGATGTGTTCTCCAGCTTGCCACCAGACCCACAAGCCCACTTGAAACAGCGCCAGACTGCTGAGCAACCATGCAGGCCATGCAGGCCTGATACCCTGGTAGACAGCGACCAGGGGCAGGATCAGAACCAGAGGGTAGTGCCCAAACATGAAAAAGGAATACAAACCGGAACTCGATACGGGATCTCCGGACGCGCCAACCAAAAGCACAACAACTGCAATCAGGGCATAAACGAAAAACGCCAGGTTCACCCACGAACCAAGGCTGCGCACCTGGAAAAGCAGATAACAATAAGCGTAAAAAAATGCCCCGGAAGTCATCGAAAGTATTCCGATCAATTCCCTTGACCAAGGCAATAATGAAGGTAAATAGAACAGGTACCCGTTTAATATGAAATACACCAGTGAATAAAAAAACAATGCCAGGCAACTCAAGAGCAACAAACGAAACCGGGTGATTACAGCAATGACCAGCCCAACACATAGAAGAAGCAGTATTGTCCCGAGGATTACACCTTCGATTAAATGGCTGGCTGTCACGTTTTGAATTAACGTTCTGTCGTCCCAGAGTTCAGGCTGTACCAACATTGAACTTCTGCTGGCAATACGAACCAGAACCTCCATCTCCTCCCCTGCGCCTAGTGCAATCCTGAAGCGAGGCTGACGCGCGGCTACTGCCCACTGTTCCAAGGGGTAAGCACTTCCCCCTGTCATCTCGCTCCAAATTCCATTGTGAAACGAGTGCACCTGAACATCCTCTAACCTGGGTTCGCCTACTATCAGCCAACGCTCACAAGAAGAGGCTCCGCTGTTCACCAATTCAAAACGCAGCCATACCGCAGATCTGGTATACCCCCAGGATGGAGGTCTGTCATCGATATGATAGAAACTTTCGTCGCCGGTCGCGGCAACATCGCGATAGTCCAGGCGCTGTGACGAGTCTTCAAGGATGCTGACATGACTGAGGATAGCCATCTCATTGGAGGCACAGAGCTCAAGCTTTTCCTGCGCCGACAGCGGTATGGAATAAAACACCAGCCAAACGACCAGGACTGACATCAGATATCGATATAGCAGTTTACTTACCCTTAGCCTGTTGACGGAACTGACTCGGTGTCATTCCCACATCGCGGCGAAAAGCAGTCGTGAAATTGCAGGCACTGCCGAAACCAAGCCAGTCAGAAATATCCTGAACACTCATGTTGCCGTCACTCAGCAGTTCCTGGCTCTTCCGCAAGCGTATTTCCCGAATGTACGCGAACACTGTCACTCCGATATGCTCGCGAAACAGTTTAGACAAACGCTTATCATGGGTTCCCACGCTACGCGCGATTTCCTGGAGCGATGGGAGGTCTCTCAGATTCTGTGAAATATAGCGCACAGCTGCCCGCAGCAGCAGTTCGTCATCACTGTTGGCTGCCACCACAGACTCACCGGATTCCACAGTGTCCCGATGCTGTAGCTGCATGTGAATTCGCATACGTGCCAGCACTTCCAGGGGCTCATAAGGTTTGAGAACGTAATCGACCCCGCCCGTCTTGAGCCCTTCCAGGCGCTGCTCCAATGACCCGGCTGAAGTGAGAAATATAACCGGAGTAGCCCGTGTTTCATCAGATTCACGCAACAAACGACAGAAGGTAAAGCCATTCATGTGGGGCATCTGGACATCCAGCAAAATCAGATCAGGGTCCAGCACAAGTGCGCGCTGCAAACCTTGACGGGCATCATGAGCTAAAGAAATTCGCCAGCCCTGCGCTTTTATCGCCAGCAGTATAGGGCGGACATCCTCTGGCGAATCATCAACCACCAAAATATGAGGTATGGACATCTCATCAACTGGTGCCGCACGCACGCCAAACGCCGTTCTGGTGGTATCCATATAACACTTGCCTTAAGTACGTTCTTACAGGAAGCTTTCCGCGCAAACAAAAGCTCAAGCCGTGCATTCAAAAGCCTTATACATTACGCCGAGGTAACATATCACGAATAATACAGGCGTTGCCGCCAGTCGAACAATAAACTGTTGTACCGAGGAAGAAACATTGCGCGATGCAGACTACTTTACCGAATTATTCTGGTTCACTTCGGTTGTAGAACTAGGTAGTTTCTCTGCAGCCGCAGAGCATATGGGAGTCGCAAAATCCAGCCTTAGCAAAAGAGTCAGGCACCTTGAAGAACGACTGGGTGTTCAGTTGCTCAACCGCAACAACCGCAGGCTGGTCTTGACGACAATCGGTGAAGAAATTTATCGACACGCGCTCGATATGCTGACTGCAGCTCGTGCTGCCCAGATCAGTGCCTGGGACACTCTCGAAAGACCTGGCGGACTTATTCGCGTGGCAATACCAACAATTCTGTCGGAGTGGTTGCTCAAGGTTCTGAGCCAATTCAAAAATGAGAACCCGGACGTCCGCTATGAGGTTCACATCGCCGAGAATTTTGCCAGTACAGCTTTGCGACACCTCGACCTTTGCCTCAGCGTTCACCCTTCGCCAACGGACAGTGCCGAGCTTGTAGTCCGCCCGATCGCAACCTTGCAGCAACAACTGCTTGCGAGTCCGCAATATATCCAGAATCTTGGTGATGTAACACACATGGCAGATCTACGGGATGGTCAACTCCTGGCCTGGGGAGATAATGGCAACCCCCACCCCTGGGTTGTAAAAAAAACTACCAGAATCATCAAAAACCCCGCCTTTATCGCTCCGGATCTCTACATGCTGAAAGAGGCCGCCAAAGCAGGGATCGGCATTGCATGTTTGCCATTGTTAGCATGCCGCCACGAGCTCGAAAACCAGGTTCTTCAGCCAGTCTGCGAAAGCGCACGGCCCGAACCCCTACAGCTGAAAAGTCTCACTCCATCGTTCCGCGGCATTACTCTGACAACACGCTGCCTTATTGACGCGATCAGACAAGCATCGGCAGAGACTGAAGATCAGGAGGGGATGTAGAAAAGCCGGGGATACTCAGACAAGCCCCGCATCCAGACTTGCAGCGACGTACATACCCAGCTCTCGACACTGCTCTTCGAATTCTTCCCGGTATTCTCCCCGGCAGACCAATGGCTCCTGGATAAGTTTCCAGCGCAGTCCGGTGGTAATGCTGTCGATAGCACGCCGCGTTCCGGTGCCGTCGTGACCCGCGCGAATGTAATAGGTAAAAGGCAGACCCTGGGTTTTCTCCAGGCAGGGGTAGTAGCAGCGATCGAAAAAGTCCTTGAGGGCGCCACTCATATATCCAAGGTTTTCAGTGGTGCCAAGGAGAATGGCGTCACAGGCAAGAACATCATCCGGGCCGGCATCCAGTGGTGCCAGCACGGTTACTGCAACATTTTCAATATCTTCATGGCTTGCGCCCTGCGCAACGGCGTTGCGCAGGGTAAGGGTATTCGGAGACGGTGCATGGGCAACAATAAGCAGTTTCTTTTTGCGATCCATACTCACCTCCTGGTCGGTTCTGGAGCAGATCACCACCCAATCCTGTCATCGGGGAAATGCCCTTTCCACAAAATGCTGAGGACTGACCTGGCAGAAAAGTGAAGCCATAGTGTTCTTGCGAAATTCAAGGCAAGCTTCGTTACCTGCAGCTTCACTATATTCCTTTTACCGCACCGGTACGGCAGATATCAAGGTGTACCAGAGAGTATGTATTTCAAGGGCTATTCAATGGAAACGTACAAACCCGCAATTTTATCCATTTTCTTGAGCATGGACTCAGTAGTCACCTGAATAACAAAAGGTACATAACGCCCGCTTTCCACCATCTCAAACCCCGATCGTGAGAACTTCCATTGAGCCACAACTTCACTCAAAGCCTGGTTTATCTCACCGGTATTAAGAGAAGATTGAGTCAGAACCGTCAGTGCACGATCAAAATCACCCAGCGCCTGCTCAAACTCTTTGTCCAGCATCTCACCAGAGATCCTCCAGCTCTTGGCGACATATAACATACCTATACGTTGTGACAACATACGCTGACGCCCGGAGAGGTTGATCAGCTCCCCCTTCTTTCCGCCTGAATAGGTTTCAAACAACTCGACATTTTCCTCGCATAGCCCAAGCAAACGGGAGCCACCTTCGATCACGCCAAGTGCCTGGCTATGCTCTGGTCTGGCAATTGCCAGCTGACGGAATCTGTTCCATTCCCGGCGAATGTCTTGTAGCGATGCGGTAATTTCCGGTGTAGGTGAAAAACCTTCCAAGTCTCCGAGGTTTTCCTCAAAAAGAGCCACACTTTCATCCAGCTGTTTCTGGGCCTTGTTAGCAGCGACATCCTGGCCAATCAGTAAATAGGATTTGACGATACGCTGAGTCAACATCCGCTGCATTCCAGCCTTGTTGATCGCAGAAGTAGGAGCCAATACTTCAGCACCAGCGTTCGTCGGTACAGAGGCGAGCAAGATAATCAGAGTTGCAATTATTAGCAAGGGCGGAATCACCGCTTGCACAGGGCGGCCAGCAAACTGGCTACGCCTGAGCATCCTATAACTGAGCCGCATCAGGTACTCCTCTGTCACTGGGGCAGAAGGGAGCCCAAAGAAGCACCGCCTGCGCCAGAATTATGAGTTTCTGATGCTAAACTTCGTAAAGGAAAATAGCGTTGATAATAATCATTAGTTTCTTTGTGGTTACTTCTACGCTTTCAATGTCTTATTGCCGGCACCCTGCGCAACAGAATTGCGCAGGGTGGGAGGTATTCGGAGGAGTTGCATAAGCTATAACAAGCAATTTCTTTCTGGAGGGCACAATACCCTCCGGATTATCTTAAAGCAGTTCACCATCCGCTTCTGCCGGCACTTCAGCTTCAGCGTCTTTCTTGGAAACCGGCTTCGGCATCAGCCTTTCACGTACCTTGGCTTCAATTTCCTTGGCCAGATCCATGTTTTCTTCAAGGAACTTACAGGCGTTAGCCTTACCCTGACCGATTTTGTCACCGTTGTAGGCATACCAGGCGCCGGATTTATCCACAAAGCCTTCTTTAACGCCCATATCGAGCACTTCTGCCATGTGATAAATACCCTTGCCGTAAAGAATCTGGAACTCTGCCTGACGGAAAGGCGGAGCTACCTTGTTCTTGACGACTTTAACCCGGGTTTCGTTACCAACAACTTCATCACCCTCTTTAACCGCGCCGATGCGGCGGATATCAAGGCGTACTGACGAATAGAATTTCAGAGCGTTACCACCCGTAGTCGTTTCAGGACTGCCGAACATCACGCCAATTTTCATACGGATCTGGTTGATAAACACCATCAGGCAGTTGGCATTTTTCACGTTACCCGTTAGCTTACGCAGTGCCTGTGACATAAGACGAGCCTGCAGGCCAACGTGGCTATCGCCCATTTCACCTTCAATTTCTGCTTTCGGGGTCAACGCCGCAACGGAGTCAACAACAATGACGTCTACTGCGTTGGAGCGCACGAGCATATCTGCGATTTCCAGCGCCTGCTCCCCGGTATCTGGCTGGGAAACCAGCAGGTCATCCACATTAACACCCAGCTTTTCAGCATAGATGGGATCCAGAGCGTGCTCCGCATCTATAAAGGCACAGGTTTTGCCAGCTTTTTGCGCTTCGGCGATGACCTGAAGAGTCAGGGTTGTTTTACCGGAACTTTCAGGCCCGTAAATTTCAACAATACGGCCGTAAGGCAAGCCGCCTATACCCAAAGCAACATCCAGCCCCAGAGAACCAGTGGAGACCGCAGGTATGGCTTCGCGGGGCTGATCGCCCATTTTCATTACTGCGCCCTTACCAAACTGGCGCTCGATCTGGCCCAGCGCAGCGCTCAATGCTTTTTTGCGGTTGTCTTCCATCAGTGCAAACCCTCTGTTGCCTTGGCCGCCGGCAAGGTAGAACAAGCCAGCGGAGAGATAATGAAGGGAACCTGCACAGCGGTTACAGCAGGATCCCTGTATATTTGAACAGTATTAAAGCATACCCGGAGAAAGAGACCAACCCCTGTGATTATGAAAGGCTGATACGAAAACATTCAGGCTTTTTCCAAAAAACCGCTAACACCTTGCAGGGCAAAGAGAACTGCCTGGCGGCGCACCTGATCACGATCACCACTGAAGTGCTGAACGACCGCCTCAGTGTTTTCCGCACTTGATCCCCAGGCGAACCAGACTGTACCCACGGGCTTTTTTTTACTCCCCCCCCCAGGCCCAGCAACACCGCTGACAGCCACGGCAACACCAGCCCCGGTTGTGGCCAGCGCACCTGCAACCATCTCCCGGACAACCGGTTCGCTGACAGCTCCGTGGGTATCCAGAGTTCTGCCAGCAACACCCAGCAGCTTCTGTTTTGCATGGTTACTGTAGGTCACCAGTCCCCCCACCACATAAGCAGAAGACCCCGGTTTATCAGTCATTACCTTTGCAACCCAGCCTCCGGTGCAACTTTCAGCCGTTATCAGGGTAAGATTCTCTGCTAACAGCTTTTCACCCAACTGGCTTCCAGCTTGTTCGAGTTCGTGATCACTGGCAGGCATAATGCTCTCCTTCATTTCATCAAGGGCGTTATTTTCTTACAATCCTTGGCTTCACCCAAAGCAAGATTATCCGGATTTGTCCATGTCAGCAGCTCAGAATGATTTTTCCAAGCACACTCCAATGATGCAGCAATACCTCAGGATCAAGGGTCAGCACCCGGATGAACTGGTGTTCTACCGCATGGGTGACTTTTACGAGCTGTTCTACGACGACGCAAAAAAAGCTGCCGAGCTGATGGACATAACCCTCACCGCAAGGGGACAGTCCGGCGGCAATCCGATTCCCATGGCCGGTATCCCGTTTCATGCATCTGAAGGGTACATTGCACGGCTGGTCAGAGCGGGTCAATCCATCGCCATCTGCGAACAGATCGGAGACCCCGCAACCAGCAAAGGGCCAGTTGACCGCCAGGTTGTAAGGATTGTCACCCCAGGCACTCTCAGTGATGATGCCTATCTGGAAGATCGCCGCGACAACCTGCTTGCTGCCATTTTCCACCACCAGGAGCAGTTTGGTTTTGCATCCCTGGATATTTCCAGTGGGCGTTTTGCAGTTTCCGAACTGGAAAACCTTGAAGCCCTGCAGGGAGAACTGCAGCGTTTACGTCCGGCGGAGATACTGATCAGCGAAGATTTTCCATTTGAGGAAGTCCTGGCTGGCTTTACCGGTATCCGGCGCCAGGGTCCCTGGCTGTTCGAATCCGACACAGCTCGCCGGGTCATTACCCAACAATTGCAGGTTCGTGATCTGACGGGTTTTGGCTGCGACGATCTCACCCTGGCCATTTGTGCCGCCGGCTGCCTGTTGCAGTATGCCAAAGAAACCCAACGCACCGCCCTGCCCCACATCCGCAAACTGACCCGTGAACGCCGGGATGAAGCGGTGATTCTCGATGCCACCAGCCGCCGGAACCTGGAAATCGACATCAACCTTATGGGTGGCCACCAGCACACGCTGGCATGGGTCATGGACAAAACCGCAACATCCATGGGCGGGCGGGAGCTAAGGCGCTGGCTGAACCGACCACTGCGGGATGCAACCGTGGTGCAGCAGCGCCAGCAAGCGGTATCTGCTCTGCTTGATGGCTTCCACTACGAACCGGTGCATAACCTGCTGAAGACAGTGGGCGATATTGAACGGGTACTGGCCCGGGTTGCACTGCGCTCAGCCCGGCCCCGGGACCTCGCCCGTCTGCGGGATGCATTCCTGGCCCTGCCGGAGCTTCAGGAAACACTAAAGCCGGTAAACTCACAACACATCGCAGCTCTGGCCGGGATAATTGGCGAGTACCCCGAGCTGGCAGACACCCTGGAACGCGCGATTATAGACAACCCTCCGGTCGTAATCCGGGAAGGCGGTGTTATCCGTGAGGGCTTTGATGAAGAACTGGACGAGCTGCGCAACATCAGCGAAAACGCTGGCCAGTATTTGCTGGACGTGGAAACCCGGGAGCGGGAACGTACCGGAATCAGCACCCTGAAAGTAGGTTATAACCGGGTGCACGGCTATTACATTGAGATCAGCCGGGCCCAGTCTGCCCAGGCGCCAGCGGATTACATTCGTCGCCAGACGCTGAAAAACGCAGAGCGCTTCATAACGCCAGAACTGAAAGTTTTTGAAGACAAAGCCCTGAGCGCCAAAAGCCGGGCTCTGGCAAGAGAAAAAGCACTCTACGACGAGGTGCTTGAAACCGTCGCAGAGCAACTCGCGCCACTGCAGGATGCCGCTCAGGCGCTGGCAGAGCTTGATGTCATCAGCAATTTCGCAGAACGGGCAAGCACTCTGCGCTTCGCAGCACCTGAATTCCGCGATGCTCCGGGGTTCGAAATTGAAGATGGCCGACACCCTGTTGTCGAGCAGCTTCTTGACGAACCTTTCGTACCCAACAATCTGCTGATGGATACTCAACGCCGGATGCTGGTTATTACCGGCCCCAACATGGGCGGTAAATCCACCTATATGCGCCAGGCAGCCTTGATTGCCCTGCTCGCATACACCGGGAGTTTCGTGCCGGCCAACCGCGCCGTACTGGGCCCGCTGGACCGTATTTTTACTCGCATGGGTTCTTCTGATGACACCGCTGGTGGCCGTTCTACCTTTATGGTTGAAATGACAGAGACCGCAAACATTCTGCACAATGCAACAGAGCTGAGCCTTGTTCTGATGGACGAAGTTGGCCGCGGCACCAGTACATTTGATGGTCTGTCCCTCGCCTGGGCTACAGCAGAACACCTGGCAAAAGAAATTCGCTGCTATACCCTGTTCGCCACCCACTATTTTGAGCTCACGCAACTGGCGGACGACATGGAGCACGCAGTTAACGTGCACCTGACCGCAACCGAGCACGACGACAGCATTGTTTTCCTGCACAACGTACACGAAGGCCCTGCAAGCCAGAGTTACGGTTTGCAGGTAGCCAAGCTGGCCGGAGTCCCCCAAAGCGTTATCGGCAACGCCAAAACACAACTGAAACTGCTGGAAGGCAGTTCAGTACCCGCAGAAGCCAGACCAGCGCCGATAACCGAGGTTGAGAAAAAAATATCAACGATGCCCAGCCAGGCGGTCTATCAGGGCGATATGTTTGCCTGTCCGGAGCCCAGCGCTGTAGAGGAAACGTTGAAAAGTCTCGACCTGGACGAGTTGTCACCCAGAGAGGCGATGAACCGGCTGTATGAATTGAAAGGATTACTGAAAAACTGACAGAAAGTTGATCTGGGTAATAAGGTTATAGCAGCCAAACGCTTGCGGCTGCGCGGGCCGCTCCCTACAATATCGCCCATCAAAACAGAACCATGGAGCTGACAACAAGCTCCGGATGAGATTGACCACTGGACCAGGGATCTGATTATGGCGTTTATCGTTACCGATAACTGCATCAAGTGCAAATACACAGACTGTGTGGAAGTATGCCCGGTAGACTGCTTCTACGAAGGCCCGAACTTCCTGGTAATCGACCCGGACGAGTGTATCGACTGTGCGCTGTGCGAGCCCGAATGCCCGGCTGAAGCGATTTTCTCAGAAGATGAACTGCCTGCCGATCAGGTGCAGTTTGTGGAACTCAACGCCGACCTGGCGGGGAAATGGCCCAACATTACCGAGAAAAAAGACCCGCTCCCGGAAGCCGAAGAATGGGATGGCAAACCCAATAAGCTTCAGTATCTGGAGAAATAATTCTGGTGCTGGTTAACGCAAGCGCCTGAATGTGACAAAAGGGAAGCCTCTGCAGGCTTCCCTTTTTTGCTCTTACACCCTGAAATCCGCAGTCAATTGCCCGCCAGCCTGGCTCCCATGGCAATAAAGAACCCCCCGGTCAGCCCATTGAGCAGTCGCCTGGCCCGTGCCCCGATACCCGCACCCCGGAAACGCACAACCACCCATGCCAGTCCACACTGCCAGAACATCGCCAGAAGAAAGTGCACACCAGCCAGCATTAAAGACTGTTGAAAGGCATTTCCCGCCGGATCCACGAACTGGGGCAACAAAGCCATATAGAACAGGGCGGTTTTCGGATTCAATACATTGGACAGCAGCCCTTCACGAAATGACACCACCAGAGGTACACCCTGACGCACAACCAAAGGTGCTTCTGCGCCGGAAACAGACCTGGGTTTTAAAGCCTGCCTCAACGAACCAAGGCCAAGCCAGATCAGGTAACAGGCTCCGGCCCATTTCAGTGCAGAGAATGCCCAGGCTGTTTCAAGCAAAAGAAGGGAGATACCCAACGCCGAAAGCGTCGCGTGAATAAAAAGACCACTGCAAATACCCACACTGGTCACACAGCCGTCACGGAGGCCCCCGCGGCCGGCGTTACGCATGACCAGCAGCGTATCAACCCCTGGCGTGACAGTCAGCAGGCTTATGGCAATCAGATAAGCCCAGAACAGCTCAGAAAACAAACAGACCTCCACATCTATTGATGCAGGAGACCGAAAGTATTATGACTCCTGCGCAAAAATCTTGCGTACTGCAGCGGAATTATAAAAAGCTGACAACCGCCTGCGCACAAGGGCCTCAAGATAACCCTCTTCCCTGAGCACGTCTATAACCGGAATAGCCCAGGCGTCCACCTCTGACAGAATCATTTCACGGGTAATCCCCAAGGCGCCGAGCAGGTCGGCAAGCGGCCGGTCACCATACTTTTCAAACAGGTGCATAACCACGGCGCGGGCACAGCCCGTAAAGTAGTCCGTTTTCCGGAACCGAAGCCAGAACTCATAACCCAATGCTACAAATTCCTGCAACTGAACCTCACCCAACCCTTCCTGCAAATCAGCCAGCGTCCGGTCTTCCATGGCAACCCAGGTTGCCATGGCCGTGTCCCGCACTTCATCGTCAGAGAGAGCCCGTTGCAGGAATTGCTCACTGCGAGTGATCAGCCCAGGCAGACTGTCTGAGAGCCAGGCCTTCAGACGGCGCTCGAAGGTTTCATCCAGCCCGGGCACTGCCTTATTGGCCATACGCTTGCCGAACTTCATCATGGAGCCAACGCCAGGTACCGATTTGGCAATCAGGTTGTCTTCATAAAGGTAATTAACCACCCCTTGATACACCACATTCGAGACCAGTTCCTGGTAAACCGGGTGCGTCATGATTTCACTGATCAGCTGCTCACGCTGCTGTCGCAGCTCAAGCATTTCTTCCACAAAGGCTGCAGCCTGGTCCCGGGTAAGAATATCCTGCAGGGCTGTCGTAGCCTGAACCGGTGCATTCAGCACTCTGGCAGCCATCTCGCCCGCCAGCTCCGGAACCCCGGCATTCAGTTCCATATCCACGACAACACGCTGAACAGTCTCCATCACCTGATTTTCAGAGGCTATACGGTTCAGACTGATATTACCCGCATAATCAAATAGCTCACTGGCTTCCTGCCTCAGAAACTTCCGGAGTTTTGCCCCCTTCAGAGAGGCGAGCTCGTGCTTCACATGCAGTTCAAGCAGTCGACTGGCTGGATCAACCTTCGCTTTCGTCACAATACTCGAGGCCCTGTTGATATGATCAAATATGCCGACAATGGCTGTATATACCATGAGGCTAACACGAAGCCCCGGGGAACCAGGAAGGAAGGCATCCAGAAAACGACAAGCGGGCAAAAAAAGGGGAGGCATTCCGCCTCCCAAAGACACACAGTGTGTGGATTCCCCCCGGAGCGTGCCGGGGGCAACCAATTAACTACTTGCCAACCTCATCTGCACCCGGAGCTTCAGGGTCCGCAGTAAAGCCAAGCAATTTGGTTCTTTCAATCAACAAATAGAGAACTGCGCCGGTCGCAAGTCCCCAGCCAGCGCCATAGACTGCCAACACCACTCCCATGGTGCCCGCGATGCCCCGCTCAGTGTTATTTTCCAGCTGTTCCAGGCCAACCATCAGGCAGATGTAGCCAGTCAACAAAAGCGTCAGGGAAAGCGCTATGGGAAGCACCGGCTGAAAAAAGCTCACCAGAGGCAAAACAAACAGAGCGATGAAGCCCGTAATCCAGAATGTGCCGCCGCCGCTGTAAATAGAGTCCATAGCGTTGCGACCATATTTGTAGCGCTCGGCCATCGTAGCCGTTACCGCGGTCCAGATCGGACCTGCCAGGCCAGGATACGGAGCAAAGAAGGCATGGCCACCGTTCCGGATTGCGGTAACCAGGTGTACGCGGTCGATGCTGTTATCAATATCTTCGTCTTTACGAAGATGATCAACACGGTTCATCAGGGACTGGCCCACCACGATATCCCCGAAAGCAATAACATAGGCAATTACCGCCGTAGGAATGGCGTAAAAAAATACTTCAGCGTCCGGAAAACCAACAGAAAACGGAAGATAGTTCCACAGCTCGTCGAAAGCAGGCTTGGTAATACCCCACTGCACATCTGGCACGTCATATTCTCCTGTAGCAAAGCCCACAAGAATTGCCACAATCATGCCTGGCACCATGCCATAGTTCGCGATCTTGCGGGCTATAGAGTTAGTCTCTACAAACCCCTTGAACGACACAGAGAACATCAGGTACAGGCAAACCAGACCACCAACAATCAAGGAGATCGGCGTATTAGCCAAACGACCGCCGGCCTCAATCTCGCCCATAAGCGCCGCAATACCAGCACCGATAATAATGCCGCCCTTCATGGAGCGGGGTATCACGTCTACCAGTTTGCTTCCGAGGCGCGTAATTCCGAGCACCAGGAAAATAACAAACACCAGAAACTGTAGTGCAAACAACGCCTGTATTGCCTCGGGGCCCGGCTCATAGTCACTCAGGAACAACAACACAACAGGAATGCCCGGCGTAATCCAGCCTGGAACAAGAGGCACACCCAACAGCGCAGGCAGCATAAAACCAATACCACAGATCACTACATAGGCCAGTGCCACGTCGTAGGGCACACCAAGGTAGGTTTCCAGTAGCGGGATCATGGCGAGGCTCACCACGAACATGATCAGGGCTTGCACCATTTCCGCAAATTCCCAACGGTAATGGACAAAAGGAAGACGGATCTTGAACGGGCCCGCAGGCCAGAATGGCTGCTCTTCCCCGTTCTTTCGATGAAACATTTGCATAATAGTATCTCCTGCACGCGCCTGGCGGTGCATGCTAAATGTGTTGTTTTTGTGGTGATATACGACAGCACCAGGGCCGGTGCTGCCGGTCAGAAGATCAGCCCAGTTCTTTGGCCTGATCCCTTAATACGAATTTCTGGATTTTACCCGTAGACGTTTTTGGCAACTCCGAGAAAACGACAGTTTTAGGGACTTTGAAGCGGGCCAGGTGTTCACGGCAGAAGCTGATAATATCTTCTTCACTAACATCGCCGGCTTCTGGCTTCAGTGTTACAAATGCACAGGGCGTTTCACCCCATTTTTCATCCGGGCGCGCCACTACAGCAGCTTCCAGAACGGAAGGGTGCCGATAAAGGGCATCCTCAACTTCGATGGTGGAAATGTTCTCACCGCCGGAGATAATGATGTCTTTAAGGCGATCCTTGATTTCCATGTAACCGTCTTCATGCCACACAGCCAGGTCGCCTGTATGGAACCAACCGCCACGGAATGCCTCTTCGGTGGCTTTCGGGTTTTTCAGATATCCCTTCATCACGGTATTACCGCGCAGGAAGATTTCTCCGATGGTTTTGCCGTCTTTGGGAACAGGCGCCATAGTATTGGGATCACCAACCATAGTGCCGGCAAGTGTGTGGTAACGCACGCCCTGGCGGGCTTTGATTCGCGCACGTCCATCCAGAGGCAGTTCGTCCCACTCGGATTTCCAGGCGCAGACAGTTACCGGGCCATAAACTTCCGTCAGGCCGTATACATGAGTCACCTTGATGCCCATTTCTTCAACAGCACCTATCACCTGCGCAGGGGGCGCAGCACCAGCGATCATGGAACGGACTTCGTGATCAATACCCGCCTTGGACTCAGGGGGGACATTCAGCAGAGCGTTCAGAACAATGGGAGCACCGCACATATGGGTGACCTGATGCTCTTTGATCAGCCGCAGAATTTTTTCCGGATCAACACGACGCAGGCAAACATGAGTGCCCGCCATAGCTGTAATTGTCCAGGGAAAACACCAACCGTTGCAGTGGAACATGGGCAATGTCCACAGATACACAGGATGCATACCCATCGACCATACCGCCTGGTTCCCCAGCGAGTTGATATAGGCACCGCGGTGGTGATACACCACGCCTTTGGGGTTGCCGGTGGTTCCGGACGTGTAGTTCAGTGAAATGGCATCCCATTCATTCTCAGGAAAGCTCCACTGGAACTGAGGGTCACCCTCTTTCAGGAAGGCTTCGTAGTCCAGGTCACTGACCTGAACCCCCTCTCCGTATTCGGGGTCGTCCACATCGATAACCAGCGGCTTGTCTTCCATGCGGCTGACAGCTTCGCGAATCACCTCACCAAACTCCCGGTCGGCGATCACGACTTTGGCTTCCCCGTGCCCAAGCATAAACGCAATGGCTTCTGCATCCAGACGCACATTCAGCGTGTTCAGCACGGCGCCAACCATGGGCACACCAAAGTGGCATTCCACCATCGCAGGGATGTTGGGCAGCATAGCGGCGACTGTATCGCCCCGGCCAATTCCACGGCCTTTCAGCGCAGAGGCAAGCCTCCGGGAACGATCATAGGTCTGCGACCAGTTATAACGGATAGCACCATGAATAATGGAGGTGTAATCCGGATACACACTGGCTGTACGTTCAATAAAATCGATGGGAGAGTTAACAGCGTAATTGGCATCAACGGGCGCAAGGCCCTGATCAAAAATCGAGGTCATTGAGTAGTACTCTCTTTAGTGAGCCTGTTGTTTTTGTAGCGTATTCAGAAAAATCGCTTGAGCCGCTATACTTTTATCTGGCAGATAATGCTAATGAACAGAAGAATTTATAGAAATTACACCAACGTATTATAGTGTATTTACTATATCCAGTTTCACACAACCGGTCCTGTCCCTACTATGGGTTTTAGCTTGTCGAACGTAGATCCGCAACCTGGCCTGATACTGGATGGCGACGCAGGTTTTTTGCGCGGCAACCTGGCCGCCGAAGAGTTACGCCTGGCGAACAGCCTGTCCGGACCGCTGGATTTGCTCCCGCCAAACGCGCCGTCGCTGGTTAAGGCTGCTCTGGAGCAGTCCAGGGCCATCGAACACGTGGAAGCGAGGATCAATAACACCATACTTATGTGGACGTTTATTCCCTGCCCGGAAACCGGCGAAGTACTGGCTCGCGGCAGAGATGCTACTGAAGATGTCCGGACTCACGAACAGGCCATTCGATCGAACCGCCTTTATCGATTAATCACAGAAAACACCACAGACCTTATTTCACGTCACACTCCGGACGGACGCTTTATCGATGCAACCCCGGCTTCATGGCGCCTGCTTGGTTACTGGCCAGAAGAGCTGAGGGGCAAACCGCTGGAGGAGATTTTTCATAGCGACAGCACTACCCGGCAGCTGAGAGAAAGCCACATCCACCTGAGAGACGACGGCTACGCCACCATGACTCTGGGCATAACTCACCGTGACGGCAGCAAACGCTGGTTTGAGATAGCAAGCCGTGCCATACGGGAAACCTATACAGGTGCGGTTGTTGAAGTAGTCAGCGTATCGAGGGACATCACGGCGAGGGTGGAATCGGAGGAAAACAGCCGCAAGCTGGCCGATGAACTTGCCCGTACAGCACGGCTGGCAGCTCTTGGCGAGCTGGCCTCAAGCATCGCCCACGAAATGAATCAGCCACTGGCGACGATCGTGAACTTCGCCAGCGCAAGCCAGCGGTACCTGCAAAGTGCCGCTACAAATCCTGAGCATCTTGAACGGGTCAGCGATGGCCTTAAAAAAACCATCCATCATGCCAATCGCGCGTCCGAAGTCATCAAGCGGTTGCGCGGATTTCTCCGCAAAGGCCGGAAGCGCACTGAAACAGTTTCACTTAACCAGACCCTCACCAATGTCGCCCGACTATGCCAATGGGACGCCGAAAAAAACGATGTGGACATCATCTGCTCACCCGCAGCCTGTGACCCGACCATAACCGCAGATCCGGTGTTGCTGGAACAGGTACTGATCAATCTGATCCGCAATGGTATCGAAGCAAACGTGGAGGCGCGCCCTACTCAGGCATGCGGCGCACGAACCCGCCTGATACTTTCAACCGCCATAAATCACGAGACCGAAACGCTGATTGAAGTTACGGATGAAGGCCCCGGCCTTGACGAGCAGGGCATCCGGCAGATGTTCCAGCCGTTTTATACCAGCAAACCCCATGGACTTGGGCTGGGGCTCTCCATGAGCAGGTCCATTATTGAAGGTTTCGGCGGTTTTCTGGATGCACAGCCTGACCCGGCAGGAGGCCTCAGGTTAATATGCCGGTTCCCGAAAAAACCGGCAAACAAACGTATAACAAGCACGGAGATTTCCCCCTATGAGTAACAACACCGGCCCGGATACGACCACTGTTTATGTTGTTGATGACGACGCCGGCATGCTGGAATCAACCCAGTGGCTGCTGGAGTCGGTCGGCTTGAAAGTGCAGGCGTACAGCGATGGCCGCAAGTTTCTTGATGCTCTTGAGGATAACCGGGGGGGCTGTGTAATTCTCGATATCCGGATGCCTGGTGTTGGCGGGCTTAACGTGCAGGAAGAACTTCAGAAACGGGCAATTGAGCTGCCAATTATTTTTGTGTCTGGCCACGCAGATGTTCCGATAGTAGTACGTGCTTTTAAATCCGGCGCCTTTGATTTCATTGAAAAGCCCTTTAACGAGCAACTGCTTCTGGACAGCGTCCAGCAAGCGTTGGCGGCCCATCAGCAGTCCAGCGAACTGCAACTGGGCGACGAGCAGACAGGGGAGCTGATCACCACGCTTACGCGCCGGGAGCGGGATGTTTTTCTGCCTATGGCGCAAGGCTACACCAGCCGGGAAATTGCCGATCAACTGGGGGTCAGCGTCAAGACCATCGACCTGTACAGAGCCAGGGTAATGAAGCGTCTGGGTGCGGAGCGGTTGCCTGACCTTACAGGTATTGCAATCACCGCCGGGCTGATTGATCCATTGCATCTTCGCTCTGAATCCTGATCAGCCTCCGCCCCGTTTCTTCAGCCGCCTTGGCCCAGCTCCTCATGTGCCAGTGCACCAAGCCTGGCAATGGCCTGATCAATTCGTTCGGTCCAGGGGTTGCCACCATTCAGACGAAGGCAGGACTCAAACTTGTCTGAAATCGAGAACATCAGGCCCGGCGCCACGTTGATATTTTCCGCCCGGGCGCGATGATAGACCCGGGTTCCGGAGACTCCCTCAGGAAGTTGCACCCAGAGCACAAAGCCGCCCTGGGGCCGGCTCACCGCCGTACCCACAGGAAATGACCGCGCTACAGCCGCCCTCATACGCTCTGTCGCCTCCCGGTAGTGCTCCCGTGCAGACCGCAAATACCGGTCATAGCCGCCCTGTTCAAGAAAATGCGCGACCGCCAGCTGGGGAATGGAAGAGGTAGCCAGGTTGGAAAAATACTTTTGCTGTCTGGCACTGGCCATATACCGCCCGGGTAGCATCCAGCCCAGTCTCAGCCCCGGGGAAATGGTTTTTGAAAACGAACTGCAGTAGATCACATTGTCCGCGCGATCAAAGGCCTTAGCGGGTCGCGGCCTTTCCCCAGTGTGGTAAAGATCACCGTATATATCGTCCTCAATCAGCGGAACCCCGGCGGCGGCAAGCATCGACACCAGCTGCTTTTTCCGCTCATCCGGCATCCGTGCACCCATAGGATTGCTGTGGTTCGTCACCACCACGCAGGCTTTCAGAGGCCACTGCTCCAGGGCGAGCTCCAGGCCTTCAAGGCTGAGACCATCAGAGGGATGAGTCGGGATTTCCAACGCCCGCAGCCCGACTACTTCCAGAGCCTGAAGGATGCCCGGAAATGACGGCGACTCAACTGCCACTATATCCCCGGGCTGGGTAACCGCACGCAAACCCAGAATAATAGCCTCCTGGGCACCGTTGGTAACGAGTACATCATCCAGAGTAACCTGAACGCCCACAGCAGCCATGCGCTGGGCAATCTGCCTTCGGAACGACTCCTTGCCGGGAAAGGCATAGTCCAGAGTCTCAAGTCCACGCCTCGCTGCCCAAAGCGTACTTTGCTGGATCTGCCGCAACGGCAGGTAATCCGCGTGAGGAATGGCGGTCGCGAGAGGCACCATGAGCTTTTGCGCATCAGCGCACAATTCCAGTGTCATCTCACGGGCCGTGACCGGAACCGGGCGGTTCCGGTGCCTTTGCATTACCGGCTCAGGGGCATCAACGGCGGGCAAACGCACAAAATAACCACTGCGCTCCCGGGGCTGAAGGTAACCACGGGCCTCAAGAGTCTGATGCGCCTGCAACACTGTTGATATGCTGACACCAAACTGTTTGCTCAAAACCCTGACACCGGGCAGGCGATCTCCTTCCCGATAGACGCCATCCTTGATAAGTGCCTGAAGCCTGTCTGCTACCTGGTTATATAGAACACCCATCCTGTCTGCCTCACCGAATCCATGAAATCTCTGACCAGTTGAATTGCCACCGCCTCTATTGCAGCAGACCGACACCTGACACGAACAGTACAGATGCCGGAAATACCACCAATACAGATAGCTGAAATATAACTCTGTACCGGTTCAAAAACAGAATATCTGAATCTGTTATGGCCGTCAGCACAGGAGGAGAATAACAACATCGCAAACAGAAGAAGGAGTTTCACAATGGGAATCGCCAACAGTCATGCTCTGCCAGCAACCCGGAACAATCTTTTTGGCCTGCAGGACAAGCCTGCCTCCCTGTATGGAGAGGACCTAACCACCAAACGTCAGTGGCTCGAAGATCTCGGATTTTCTGTACAGCAGCCAGACATGGAACACTGGGTAGTGACCCACAAGAGCCCGCTGCCTGAGTTCCACTTTTACAGTGAACATGAACTGGCACAATTTGCCAGCTACAAGGCTCACCACTACGCCAGGCACTTACTCCCGGAGAACAGAACATGAGCTACCCCATCTATCAGGTAGACGCCTTCACAAGCGAGATATTCAAAGGTAATCCTGCAGCTGTAATGCCGCTGGAGGAATGGCTCCCGGATGAAACATTGCAGGCACTGGCGGCGGAGAACAATTTGTCAGAAACTGCGTTTTTTGTGCGCGGATCCGACACCAGCAACTACGACTTTCATATCCGCTGGTTCACCCCCGGCGTTGAAGTTCCACTGTGCGGGCACGCAACCCTGGCCAGCGCCTGGGTAATTTTCCACAAACTGCACTGGCCAGCAGAACAGATTCGTTTTCATTCGAAAAGCGGCCCTCTCGGTGTTGGCAGAACCCCAGACGACTGGCTGGTTCTGGACTTCCCAAACCTCCCGATCGAAGAACAGGAGACCCCGAAAATCATCAGCGAGGCCCTTGATAGCACACCCAGGACGGTCTTCTACGTACCCGCAGACACCAATTACATGGCTGTTCTGGAAAGCGAGGCGGCCGTGCTGGCAGCGCAGCCCGACATGCGAAAACTCATGCAACTGGGGAATCAGGGGCTGATTATTACAGCACCCGGAGAAACCGCGGACTTTGTGAGCCGTTACTTTGCCCCTGGCGCGGGCATTGATGAAGACCCGGTTACTGGCTCAACCCACAGTGTTCTGGTGCCTTACTGGGCCAAACGGCTCGGCAGGACACGGCTCGAGGCCCGGCAAGTCTCCGCCCGGGGCGGTCTGCTGCACTGCGAGTTGAAGGGCGACCGTGTCGGCATCGCCGGACAGGCAGCTTTCTATATGGAGGGCACCGTACATATGCCCTGAGGCTGGTATACTGCCCGCCAAAGAAACCAACCGGCGGGCAGCAATGACGGCAAGTTCCAGCAACCAATACGATGTGATCATTATCGGGGCCGGTGCCGCAGGCCTGATGTGCGCAGCCACTGCCGGCTATCGCGGCCGCAAAGTACTGGTACTGGATCATGCCAACAAGCCCGGGAAAAAGATTCTCATGTCCGGCGGCGGGCGCTGCAACTTCACCAACCTGAACAGCTCGCCTGCGAATTTTCTGTCGGACAACCCCCGCTTCTGCATCTCGGCCCTGAAACGCTATACCCCTCAGCATTTTCTGGACCTTGTTGAACGTCACGGTATAGAACATGAAGAGAAGGCTGCCGGGCAGCTGTTCTGCAAAGACAGCGCAAAAGACATCCTCACCATGCTGCTGACCGAATGCGACTGGGCAGGTGCTGAAATTCGTATGAAAACCAGTATCAGGGGCATTACCCAAAAGGCCGGGCACTACCATGTGGACACTGGCTCAGGTTCCCTGACCTGTGAATCCCTGGTCATCGCCTGCGGGGGACTATCCATCCCGACCATGGGGGCCACAGGGTTCGGTTACGAGGTTGCCCGCCAGTTCGGCCTCACGGTTCTGCCCACCCGGGCCGGACTGGTTCCATTCACGCTGCACCCCGAACTGAAACAGCAACTGGCCCCTCTCGCTGGTGTAAGCTGCCCGGTAGATGCGGCCTGCAATAACCACCATTTCCGTGAACCCATGCTGGTCACACACCGAGGCCTGAGTGGGCCGTCCATGCTGCAGATATCCAGCTTCTGGCAGCCCGGTGACCCGCTCACCATCAACCTGCTCCCGGAACGCAACGTCCGCGAAGACCTGACCGCCTTGCGCAAACAGAAGCCGCAATCAACCCTTGCCCAGTATCTCACTCAGCATCTGCCCAAACGCTTTGCGCAGGCATTCAGCGAGCTTTACCACTGGCAAGGCCCTCTTCAGGGCTACCGGAACAGTGATCTTGAGCAGGTTGCATGCATACTGAGCCAGTGGACGGTCAAACCGGCGGGAACCGAAGGTTATCGCACCGCCGAGGTTACGCTGGGCGGCGTAGATACCCGCCAGCTTTCATCGAAAACCATGGCAGCACTGGACCATCCAAACCTGTACTTCATCGGAGAGGTTGTAGACGTAACCGGCCACCTGGGCGGCCACAACTTCCAGTGGGCATGGGCGTCAGGAGTGGCGGCCGGGCAGGCTGCCTGACTTAAGAACAGCATGTCCTTACCGAACTTCTGTTGCCGTTGAGCAGCCCAGTACAGGGCGCTATCATTGCGATCATAATTTCAAGACGAGACACCGCCTTATGACCACACCTTCCCCTTATGACAACCTGCCTGACGAAAACGGTTTTTTTGGTAAATTCGGCGGGCAGTTCGTACCGCCGGAACTGAAGCAGGTAATGGATGAAATCAGCGCTGCCTATCAGGAGATCCGTCAACGCAAGGATTTTCAGGACGAACTGGCTTACCTGCTGGCGGATTATGTAGGCCGGCCCAGCCCGATTTTTTATGCGCGTCGTTTGTCTGAGAAGCTCGGCGGAGCGCGCATCTACCTGAAGCGGGAAGACCTGAATCATACCGGTGCACACAAGATCAATCACTGTCTGGGTGAAGCCCTGCTGGCGAAGTTCATGGGTAAAACCAAAGTGATCGCCGAAACAGGAGCAGGCCAGCACGGAGTCGCTCTGGCAACGGCCTGTGCCCTCGTCGGCATCCCCTGCGAGATCCACATGGGAACTGTGGATATCGCCAAAGAGCACCCGAACGTAACCAAGATGAAAATCCTGGGCGCCACATTAATTCCGGTTTCACGCGGTACAGCAACACTCAAGGACGCGGTCGACAGTGCCTTTGAGGAGTACCTGAAAGACCCGAAACATTTTATTTACGCTATTGGCTCGGTTGTTGGACCGCATCCCTTCCCAGGAATGGTTCGTGACTTTCAGTCGGTTGTGGGGCGTGAAGCCCGGGCGCAGTTTCTGGAACGTTACAAGAAACTGCCGGATTACATAGCTGCCTGCGTAGGCGGTGGCTCCAATGCCATGGGCATTTTCACAGCCTTCCTGAATGATGAGAGTGTCAAACTGGTGGGAGTTGAACCGGCCGGAGAAGGTCTGGATACAGAACGCCACGCTGCAACCATGACATTGGGCAAGCCCGGTCAGTTACACGGTATGGCCTGCTATGTGCTTGAAGACAGTGAAGGTAATCCACTGCCGGTGCACTCCATTGCATCCGGGCTGGACTACCCCGGCAGCGGTCCGCAGCACGGCTATCTCAAGGATCTGGGGCGAGTGGAATACGCCTGCGCCAATGACACCGAGTGCCTGGATGCGTTTATGATGCTGTCACGTGTGGAAGGGATTATCCCTGCCCTGGAAAGTGCCCACGCCGTTGCCTGGGCGATACGCGAAGCGCCAGAAATGTCATCAGATCAGTCAATCCTGGTCAACCTCTCAGGGCGGGGAGACAAGGACGCCGACTACGTAGCAGAAAAACTGGGCCTGTAACTGCTTTTTCAGGCCACAAAAAAAGGCGAAACCCTTATACGGCTTCGCCTTTTTTGTAGCCCGGTGGCGCGTTGCTATCTAACGCAGAATTACCAGGGGTTTTTTTGCCGTTGTCAGCATGCTGGTAGTCGTACTGCCCAGCAGAAAACGGCGTATTTTCGAATGCCCGTAAGCGCCCATCACCAGAATATCGATACCAAATTCTTCCTGATAACTGTGCAACACCGGCTCTACCTCACCGCTACGGATGCTCAGGGTGATGTCCGATTGTAAGGGCGCCAGCATCTCCCTGGCCTTGTGCAGTTGGCTCATGGCCTCCGGCGTTTCAGCACCTACCATCACCAGATGCAATGGCATGCCTTTGAGAACCGGGCTGGCAGCCAGGTGTTCAACTCCGCGAAACGCAGTTGCGCTGCCATCAAACGCCAGCATGGCGCTTTTGGGCGTGGAGAATTCATTCGGCACCAGCAGAATCGGACGACTCATACTGCGAATAACCGTTTCAAGCTGGCTGCCAATGTGGTGCTCACCGTCGGAACTGCTTTCGCCGTGCAGCCCCATCACCAGCAGTCGAATCTCCCCCTGCATTCCCAACAGAGATTCCGTCAGATCACCATGGCGCTGGCGCTTTTTGATATTGCTTACGCCAGCCTCCTGCAACCTGCTGGCAGCCTCCTCCAGCATGTGGTTACCGTGTTCCAGAGCCAGCTTGGCCCGCTTACGGTCCAGTTGTGCCAGCTCGTCCAGAAGCTGCTCCCGGCTGCCCAGGCCAATGTTCCCTGCCAGGTCCGGCTCTGACGGATAACGCTCTTTATCCAGCACATGCAGCAGGGTCAGCGGTGAGTCCATATGCTTACTGGCCCAGGCCGCGTAATCACAAACCGCTGGCGCGGCTCGTGAACCGTCAATGCAGGCTAAAACCTGCAGTGTATCCTGGGGAGTACCGGTTTGGAGATTGCTTGTCGAATCCTGCATATTAATGGCCCATCAGCTGATCAATGCCTTCCGGCTTGTCGTGCACACCAAAACGGTCAACGATGGTGGCGCTGGCTTCGTTCATGCCAATCACTTCCACTTCCGCTCCGTCACGACGGAATTTGATAACCACCTTGTCCAGTGCGCCCACTGAGGTAATGTCCCAGAAATGGGCACGGCTGACATCTATGATCACTTTATCGACCACTTCACGAAAATCAAACGCGGCAATGAATTTTTCCGAGGAGCTGAAGAAAACCTGCCCCATTACCTTGTAGGTACGCGTACCCGATGATTCATCCAGCGTTGTCTGCACTTCCATAAAGTGCCCGATCTTGTTGGCAAAGAACAGTGATGCAAGCAGCACCCCGGCAAAAACGCCCAATGCGAGATTGTGGGTTGCAACAACCACACACACGGTTACCAGCATGACAATGTTGGTCGAAAGCGGATGGGTTTTCAGGTTGCGAATGGATTCCCAGGAGAAGGTGCCAATAGACACCATAATCATCACAGCTACCAGGGCGGCCATGGGGATCTGCACCAGAATATCGTCCAGAATCACGATCATCACCATCAGGAAAACACCGGCGGTGAGAGTGGAGAGCCGGGTCCGCCCCCCTGATTTGATATTGATAACAGACTGGCCAATCATCGCGCAGCCAGCCATACCACCAAACAGGCCAGACCCTATGTTGGCGATGCCCTGCCCGCGACATTCACGGTTGCGGTCACTTTCTGTATCGGTCAGCTCATCCACAATAGTGGCCGTCATCATGGATTCCAGCAAACCGACTACCGCCAGCGGAATGGAATACGGCAGGATGATCATCAGGGTTTCGAGGTTCAGCGGTACATCCGGCCAGAGAAAGATCGGCAGAGTGTCAGGCAATTCACCCATATCGCCTACGGTGCGTACATCGATATTGAACAGCACAGCGACAATCGTCAGGGCCACGATACAGATCAGAGGAGAAGGCAGCACCTTGCCCAGCACCGGCACATAAGGGAACAGGTAGATGATTCCCAGCCCGGCGGCGGTCATGGCATATACGTGCCAGGTTACGTTGGTCAGCTCAGGTAACTGCGCCATAAAAATCAGAATGGCGAGGGCATTCACAAAGCCGGTAACGACTGAGCGTGACACAAATCGCATGAGACTGCCCAGCTTCAGCCAGCCAGCCAGGATCTGGATCACACCAGTTAACAGAGTAGCAGCCATAAGATATTCCAGGCCGTGCTCTTTCACCAACGTGACCATAAGCAGCGCCATAGCACCGGTTGCTGCAGAGATCATACCCGGGCGACCACCCACAAAGGCGATAATCACTGCGATACAAAACGAGGCATAAAGCCCCACTTTGGGGTCTACACCGGCGATGATCGAGAAAGCAATCGCTTCCGGAATCAGGGCCAGGGCAACCACAATTCCGGCGAGCAAGTCGCCCTTGGTGTTGGAAAACCAGTTGGCTTTCAGGGTGTTTACCATAGTTCGGGTGTCCAGGTGTCTGTGCGGTTTAAAAATTAGGGCTTTGCCGGTGCATGAATTAAGGAAATACCGGCAGAAGAAAGGGCGCAAATTCTATCAAACTGCGGGTACATGCGTAAGAGCGCCTGTCCCCTGAGCGTTGCAGGCTGGTATTATTAAGGCCTAGCCTGAGGTTAAACGGAGTTTCGCCTGTTTATGGATGATGTCGCATCCCAGTTCCTGACCGCAAACCAGACCATACTGCATTTATTTGTGGCGCTCCTTCTTGGCGCAATTATAGGGCTTGAACGAGGTTGGGACGCCCGTGAACAGAAATCCGGGGAACGCATAGCCGGTATCCGCACGTTTTCACTCACCGGTCTTCTGGGTGGCATTTCAGCGGTACTGGCCCAGGAGATCACCCCCTGGGCCTTCCCGGTTCTACTGTTGAGCGTCGTTGCCATGGCAATCGTGGCGTACAGTGAACGACTCGATCATATCCGCAACTTCAGCATTACCGGCATGGTCGGCATGACACTGACCTTCTGCTTCGGTGCCATTGCTGTGGCGGTGGATCCTGTGATGGCAACGGCAGCCGCTGTGATCACCGCCCTTATTCTCGACAATAAAGAAGAGATTCACAGCTGGGTCAACAAACTCAAAGCCCATGAACTGGACGCAGCACTCAAACTGCTTCTTATATCTGTGGTGATGTTGCCGTTGCTACCCAATGAAGCAATGGGCCCCGGGGGAGTATTAAACCCTCGTGAAATCTGGTGGATGGTGGTGATGATCGCATCTCTGTCGTTCATCGGCTATTTCGCAATGCGGGTTGCCGGCACCCGCAAGGGCATTCTCTTTACCGGCCTGTTTGGTGGCCTGAGCTCCTCCACCGCATTGACCCTGCATTTTGCCCGCCAGGCCAAGCTGTACCCAGCGTTGAACGCGCAATTTGCAACCGGCATTCTGATTGCCTGCGGCACCATGTTCCCTCGCATACTGGTGTACTGCTTCGTAATCAACCGTGACCTGCTTCCAAGCCTCGTATGGCCAGTAGTGGTGATGTCCATCCTCCTTTATGTGCCGGCCATTGTTATTTGGCAACGGAACTCTGGTGCAAACCAGGTCAGCCAGCCGACGCTCGGTCAGAACCCACTCGACCTGAAATCCGCTCTGGTTTTCGGCATACTCCTGACCGTTATCCTGCTTCTTGGCGATTTTCTTGAGAACTGGCTGGGCAACACTGGCGTGTACGTGCTGGCAGCCACCTCTGGCATTGCTGATGTGGATGCGATTACTCTTTCCCTGGGCCGCATGTCCAACACCAGCCTTGCGATGGATACGGCGGTTATGGGCATTGTTATTGCCGCGACCACCAACAATCTGGTCAAGTCAGGCATGGCCTGGGTGATTGGCAACCGGCAAACGGGACTCTATGTGGCGGGCCCCATGCTGCTTTCACTGGGTGCGGGACTTCTTGTGGCGTGGCTTCAGTGATCTCTGAATGGCTAACGCGCACAACGGAATGTCAGGTTGTAACGGCAGGCACCAGTCAGCAGGTGGGCTCCCGCTTTAAGGGCAAGCACTCCGTGGTAGCGCA
Source organism: Marinobacter sp. ANT_B65 (assembly GCF_002407605.1). Classification (NCBI taxonomy): domain Bacteria; kingdom Pseudomonadati; phylum Pseudomonadota; class Gammaproteobacteria; order Pseudomonadales; family Marinobacteraceae; genus Marinobacter; species Marinobacter sp. ANT_B65. The sequence goes on from NZ_NXGV01000003.1 coordinate 270,868, forward strand.
ACCTTGAGGGCCCGCCCCAGACCACCACATCGCCGTGGCTCAGCGGGATATTCGATGGTCGTTCACTGCGAGTGAGCCCGCCAAACTGAAATACCTGAGGCAACCCGAGAGAAACAGATACTATAGGCTGCGAAAGGTCTTGTTCGTTTTTATCCTGATGCAGCCCCATTTTTGCACCCGGCTCATAACAGTTAATAAGACAGGCATCCGGAGTAAACCCCGTATATCCCGCCGCATTTGCAGCCCGCCAGGCCAAATCGGTGAAAGCGGCCGGCATCTCTGGCCAGGGGACGCCGGAATCAGGATCTTCAGCCTGATAGCGATACCCTCTCGCATCAGTAACCCACCCCAGGCTTCCACAACAACTCATGGCAACGGACATGCTGTGCCCGCCGGGTGTTTTCATGTGCCTCAGCGGAGCGACCGCCGTTACCCCCTTCACCTCCAGCAGCAGGTCCTCCCCGATAGCAGATGCGAACTGCCGGAGTACAATTGCGCCTTCGGAAAGAGCCTCTGTAGACGCTTCCACCGGCTGATCGGCAAACAGATCAGGTGTCATCAACTGCCTTTTAAATGGACTTTACAGAGAGCATTTTTAACACGAAAAACAAGCCCTTTCACATGGGAAAAGTAAAACATGTAGCATGAATGAAAGCCTGTTCATGAAGAACCGCTGAAAAACACGTATATTCTGTGGTCTTATCCATTATCCAGTAAGGACGTTTTAATGCTGTTTGCAATGATCATTGGTGGTCTGATTGGTTACACCTTTGGCAAGTTCCCCGGTTTACTGGTGGGGGCAGCTCTGGGTGCATTTCTGCTTAACCGCGCTAAAAGCCGATTGATTGGCAAACTTCAGAATATTCAATCCGGCTTTGTTGAATCTGTATTCGCGGTTATGGGCGCCCTTTGCAAAGCAGATGGCGTTGTATCGAAAGATGAAATACAGATGGCTGAAACCATGTTCATGCGTTTTCGCCTGAACGAAGCCCAGATTACAACCGCCAAAGCAGCGTTCAGCCGGGGTAAAGCCGAAGGCTTCGATCTGGATGCAGAGCTGGAACACTTCATGCGCATCAGTGGAGGCCAGCCGGCTTTCCTGCAGATGTTCCTTCAGGTGCAGGTTTCAGCGGTTGCAGCAGATGGCGTTGTACACCCGGCAGAGCACGAGATGCTGGTTCGCATTGCCCGCGGTCTGGGCCTGCCTGAAAGCCAGGTTGATCAACTGGAAGCCATGTTGCGCGGCGCGCATACTGGCCAGGCCGGAGGCCAGCGGTCTACGGCCCAACAGAACGACGACGCCTATAAGGTTCTGGGAGTCTCGCCGTCAATCAGTGACGCTGAACTTAAAAAAGTCTATCGCAAGCTGATGAGCGAGAACCACCCCGACAAACTTGCAGGGCGTGGTCTTCCGGAAAGCATGCGCGAAATGGCAGAAGAACGGACTCAGGAAATAACCCACGCCTACGACATCATCAAGGAATCCCGCAAAAACAGCGCCTGATTCCCCTTAGCTGAACCTTCACGAGCCCGGTTAATTTAACGGGCTTGTGAACCCGCAACAGTCAACCATGCCGCAGTCACGTTAAAAGCTTCTCAACTTCTGGCCTGCTTTGTCACCGAGCACCAGCATAGCGGGTGTCAGTAACAACGTAAGTATGGTTGCGAAAGCCAGCCCCCCGGCAATAGCGCTGGAAAGTTGCGCCCACCATTGCGTGGATGGAGCCCCTAACCCCAACGATGGCGCCAGAAGATTTACATTGATACCGAGGACCATGGGCATCAACCCCAGCACGGTGGTCACAGCGGTCAGGATCACCGGGCGTAAGCGCAGGCAACTGGTTTCCAGCGCTGCCTCGTAAGCAGCCATCCCCTCTTTCTTCATCTGGTTATAGGTATCAATCAGAATGATGTTGTTGTTCACCACAATCCCTGCCAGCGCAATAATGCCCATACCGACCATAACAACACCGAAAGACTGCCCGTTCAGAAGTAATCCCAGAAGAACCCCTGCGGTGGAAAGCACAATCGCTGAGAGAATCAGAAAGCTCTGATACAGCGAGTTGAACTGGGTCACCAGAATAAGCAGCATCACGGCAATCGCCACCAGAAATGCGGTTGCCAGGAAGTTGGAAGCCTGCTGCTGATCTTCGTTTTCACCTGCAAACTTCACCGACACGCCATCAGGGGGCTCAGGGAGATTTGCCTGTAACGCTTTCAGTAAACTGTCCACCTGCTCGCCGGGCTGGATATCTGATTTGATAGTAACCGTTCGCTGACCATCAACCCGGGCAATACTGCCGGTCTTGCTTCCCGGCTGCAGATCGAGAAACTGCGATAGCGGCACCTGCCCCCGGGGTGTGCTGATTGTCTGGCGCTGCAAATGATCCAGCTCGCGCCAGTTATTCGGAACCCGTACCGCAATGTCCACCTCGTCCCGCACATCTTCGGGCCGGTAGGTTGCCAGTACCAGCCCATTGGTAACCAGACGAACTGCACTGCCAATGCTGAGCACATCGGTTCCAAACCGGGCAGCAGCTTCCCGGTCAACTTCCAGGCGCCATTCAATACCGGGTAAGCTCCGATCATCTTCAATATCCAGAAATCCGCCCTGGGCACGCATCTGCTCTTCTATCTGGTCTACATACCCGTTAAGTTTGCTGCTTTCGCGACTACTGATCTGAAGCTCAATTGGCTTGCCGCCCGCCGGGCCGTTCTCCTGCTTTCGAAACTCAAGTTCAATACCCGGAATATCCTCAGTGCGGGCCATAAAATCCTCAAGAATCTCGCTGGCACGGCGGCGGGAAAACCAGTCGGTAAACTGGAACTGAAGCACTCCGATCACATCCGGAGCCATCTGCGTACTGGCGCTCAGCATTGACCGGGCGTAAACAGCTTTCACTTCAGGCATACCCTGCAAACGATCTTCTACCTGCCGCACAATGGCATCCCGTTCCAGCACCGAGAGATCTCCGCGCGCGCGAACCTGCACCTGAGCTGAATCCGGCTCCACACTGGGAAAGAACTCTACGCCATAGTTGAACTTTCCATAGGCGATATAGACCAGCACAACGATCGCCAACACGCCCATCAAGGTAAAACCGGGATAAGACAGGAGTGTGGAGAGCAAACGACGGTAACCCTGCATCATTTGCCCGCTTTCACTGACCGCACGGGCACGCCGACCACCGCTGATACCCCCCAGAACCGGCAGAAACACAAGAGCCATCGCCAGAGATGCAACCAGACAGATGATTACGGTGATGGGCAGAAACTTCATGAACTCTCCCACAACACCGGGCCAGAACAGAAGCGGTACAAACACCGCTAAAGTGGTGGCAGTAGACGCGATAATAGGCCAGGCCATGCGGCTTGCTGCCTCCGCCCAGGCGTCTTTCACTGTCTGCCCTTCAGAGAGGTTACGGTCTGCCAGCTCTGATACCACAATGGCACCGTCGACCAGCATTCCTGCAACCAGAATCAGGCTGAAGAGCACAACGATATTCAGGGTCAGGCCCATCATCCAGATCACCAGAATGCCGGTAAGAAAGGCACCAGGAATAGTAAGCCCTACCAGCATGGCGGATCGCGGTCCCATGGCAGCGATGATCACAATGATGACCAGCACAATGGCGGTCAGTACGTTATTGAGCAGGTCACTCAGCATATCCCGGACTTCATCAGACTGGTCCATGATATAGCGAATATCCAGAGCCTCCGGCAACTGGGGCTGTGCCCGGGCGATCAGCTCACGCACCTGACCCACGGTTTCTATAATGTTTGCGCCAGTGCGCTTTGACACTTCCAGCACCAGAGCCGGCTCGCCATTGATGCGGGCAAATCCGGTCGGGTCTTTGAAGGTGCGCTGGAGCATGGCTACGTCGCCGAAAGTCACTACGGTATCGCCATCAACTTTGATCGGCATGGACATAACATCTTCAATATTCTCGATAACGCCAGGGACTTTCAGCGTCATGCGCCCATTACCGGTATCCAGCGAGCCGGCTGCCACCAGCTGATTGTTGCGGGTAACCAGAGAGCCGAGGTTATCAAAGTCTATGCCATAGCTTTCCAGCACCTGGGGGTCTACAACAATTTCCAGCAGATCCTCCCGATCGCCTCCAATCTCGACTTCCAGGACCTCCGGAATCGCCTCGATAGCATCCTGAAACTCGCGGGCGATGGTTATCAATTCCCGTTCAGAAAGGGGTCCGGAAAGACCAATGGAAAGCACAGGGAAAAGAGAAACATTGATCTCATTCACCCGTGGTTCATCCGCCTCTTGCGGGAGGTTACTGCGGGCAGTATCCACCTTTTCCCGCACATCCTGCAGAGCTGTGTCCGGATCAAAACCGGCATCGAACTCCAGCATCACCGAAGCATGGCCCTCTGAAGCTGTACCCCGCATTTCCTTGACACCCTCAAGCGAGCGCAACTCCTGTTCCATAGGCCGCACCAGCAGTCGCTCTGCGTCTTCCGGGCTTATGCCTTCCAGCGTCATGGAGATATAGATCATGGGAATGGTAACGTCAGGGTTCGCTTCCCGCGGGATTGTCTGAAAAGCAGCTACACCACCCAGAATCAAAAACAGCAGGGTTAACAGTGTGGTGCGGCTACGATCTATTGCGGCGAAAATGAGTGCACGCATAATTGCTCAGCCCTGTTTTTCAGCGACATCAACAGGCTCAACGTACTCGCCCTCGCTGACAAATCCACCGCCACGGGTAATCAGGCGAATCTCATCGGGTAAACCGGTTACCCAGGCACCCTCGGTCGAAACACTGAGCAAGGTTACCGCGCCAAAAACAACCTGATTATCTTCATCAACATATTTCACTCCGGGCCGGCCATCTTCACCCAGAGACAAAAAAGCCGGGGAAATAAAAGTGGCCTGAACATCCGCCAGCGCAACACGAAGGTTGGCGCTGCCACCGGCAATGCGTTTCTGCTCCGGATTTTCAACGGCGATCTCTATAGCAAAACTACGGGTTTCGCGGTTTGCGGCACTGGCCACAAAAGTGATCACGCCCTCAAGTGCATCCCCATCCAGAGGACGCACCAGCACTTTCTGGCCGGGAGCGACTTGCGCAACGGATTGCTGTGGCACCTGCCCTTTGGCTTTAAGCCGGTCGATCCGAACCAGGTCATACAAGGGTGAGCCCACCTGAACCAGACTTCCTGCCTCCACGCTTTTACCGTTAATCACTCCATCAAAAGGCGCCGAAGGCCTGAGATGGGAAACAGCAAGCTCAGCAGCCTTCAACTCCGAACGGGCTGCAGCCAGTTCGCTTTCAAGACCGAGAATTTCCGACTGGGATGTCAGGTTGCTGGCGCGAAGCCTGCGTGCTGCAGACAGATCTGCCTCAAGCTTTCTGGCCTGAGCCTGCCAGCGCGCGACCTCTGCACTGCGGCCGTCTTCCGAAAGGGTTAACAACACATCACCGGCTTTAACTGAATCACCGAGCTCTGCTTCAATGGTTTCAACTGTGCCGGCAATCCGGGCGCTCACTGTTACAGCATTCCACGGCTCAATCTGGCCCTGGAGCAGAAGACCCGGCTCATATAGTTGAGCGTTGAGAGTTGTCACCTGGACCCGGGTCCGTTTCTGCTGCGCGACTTCCTGCTGTTCCGGCGCTTTGGTGCTGGCAACCCTGATATCGCCCGTTGCCATCCAGATCACCAGAGCAATCACCACCACTATGGACAATCCCAACGAACTCCACTTTACTCTGCTCATGAAATACCTACACAGCGTGAAACCAATGAATTGCAGCTGAAATAAAAACGCCCTCTGAAAAAAAACGGATTAAACGGTTGCAACCTGTTTAAAACGTGAGGTAGATTCTACACAGAATCTTTTTACGAATTCAGAGCAGATTGTCCGTTTTATGAATCTTAACTCCGTAATCATCCTTGCAGTGTCAGTCCTGGTGGTAGTGATACCTTCCGGGGGCTTTTGCGTGGATAAGCGGGTGAGATAGAGACAAGCCTGACGAAACACCAGAAACCCCCGGCACCGCAAGGTCCCGGGGGTTTCTTTTTTGCGGAAGAAAAAAACAGGAAATACGACAATGAACGGCGCACAGCACATTCTTGAAACGTTCCACCACCACAACATCCAGACGGTTTTTGGTTACCCGGGCGGCTGCATAATGCCGCTATACGATGCCTTGGTGGATGATGTGAACGTAGAACATGTGCTTTGTCGTCATGAACAAGGCTGTGCCCTGGCTGCGGACGGCTATGCCCGGGCCAGCGGCAAGCTGGGTGTTTGCATTGCCACCTCCGGCCCCGGCGCTACCAACCTGATTACGGGTGTAGCCAACGCGCACCGGGACTCAACCCCCATGCTGGTAATAACTGGCCAGGTTCCCTCCTCGTTGATTGGCACTGATGCCTTTCAGGAAACCGATGTTCTGGGAATGACTCTTGGAATCGTAAAACACAGCTATCTGGTTGAGAGTGCTGACGAACTGCCTGTCATTCTGGACGAAGCCATTGAACTGGCTCAAAGCGGGCGACCCGGGCCTGTATGGATTGATATCCCAAAGGATGTGTTACTGGCAGAAACTGCAGCTGCCCCGATCGGCCGTTCGATACTGCGGGAAGCCGTATGCCCCGACCTCGCCAGCGCGATAGCCATGCTGCGAACAGCCCGCAAGCCACTGCTTTACAGTGGCGGAGGCATAAGCCTGGCCCATGCAGAAGAGAGCTTTCATGAATTTGCCGAGAACTCCGGGCTGCCGGCGGTAGTAACACTCAAGGGTATCGGAAACCCTGGCAAACACAGTACTCACAACCTCGGCATGCTGGGCATGCACGGTTCCCGTGCTGCAAACCGTGCCGTAGATGAATGCGACCTCCTTCTGGTAATCGGTGCCCGCCTGGACGACCGCGCCACCGGCAAGCTGGAGGGATTTGCGCCAAATGCACGCCTGATCCACATTGACGCCGACGCGGCTGAAATGAACAAACTCCTGAGTGCAGAGCTCGCAATTCGCGGCGACCTGAACGCCATTCTCAAAGAACTGACACGAACACTCAGAGAAGCGCCTCTGGAGATCAGCGAATGGCGCAGGCAATGCCAGACCTGGCGCACGACGGGAGGTTTTCAGGCAGCAGATAATGAAGAGCCTCTGGCTCCAATTACTGGCCCTGCATTCATTCGCCAGCTATCCCGGATTGCACCGGATGACACGACTATTGCGTGCGATGTTGGCCAGCATCAGATGTGGATAGCCCAGCATTACCAGTTCGACCACCCGCGCCATCATCTCACCAGCGGCGGCCTGGGCACCATGGGTTTTGGTTTGCCTGCGGCAATCGGGGCCCAGTTTGCCAGGCCTGACAGTACCGTTCTGAATGTAACCGGCGACGGTTCCTTCATGATGAACGCGCAGGAAATGGCCACCATTCGCCGGTATAACCTGCCAGTGAAACTGATCATTATGGACAACCAGTGCCTGGGCATGGTGCGCCAGCAACAGGAGCTGTTTTACAACAACCGGGAGAGCCAGATTAACCTCGACGACAACCCGGATTTTGTCGCTATGGCCCGGGCGTTCGATATCCCAGCCCTGAAAATTGAGCGTACCGACCAGGTTCGCCGGGGTATTGAAACCATACTCGCCTACCACGGCCCGATGCTTCTGCATGTTGCTATTGCCCGGGATGAAAACGTCTGGCCAATTGTAAAACCAGGCGGGAGTAACAAAGAGATGATTGATGAAACCCGCCGCAACACCGCAGATAAAAAGGAGAAGGTTGCATGACCACTGAGAACGGCAATAACGCACCCAATTATACAATCACCTGTCGCATGAACCACGAAGCCGCTGCGCTTGAACGCCTGTGCCAGGTCGTTCGTATCCGCGGCTTCCGGATTGCGAAGATGGCAGTGGAAACCAAAGACGGCGTTCTGGATATTGCTCTGACCGTTCAAGGCACCCGACCTGTAACTATGCTTCAATCCCAGCTGGAAAAGCTGCACACTGTGGCGGAGGTTATACTAACCACACCAGCCCTGGCACCTGCAGCAAGCCGAACGGCCTGACAGCCGGGGGCAATAACAACAGGGGAAAAACCCGTGATTTTTCGCAAGGCTACACAACGCCATCCGTTATTTGTCATCGTCCTGGCGCAGCTTTGTGGCACCTCCCTGTGGTTCAGTATAAACGGAGTCTGGTTATCCCTTTCCCGTGAACTGGGGCTAACTGAGTCAGATCTCGGAAGCTTAACGCTCTCCGTACAGGCTGGCTTCATCATTGGCACGCTCACCATTGCAATTTCCGGGCTGGCTGACCGCTATAGGGCCAGCTATATTTTTGCATGCTCCAGCCTGCTTGGAGCTCTGATGAATGCTGGTTTTGTGCTGACAGCATCTTCCCCGCCGTTCGACCTTGTCATGCGTTTTCTGACAGGCCTCTGTCTTGCCGGCATCTACCCTCTCGGTATGAAACTGGTTATTGGCTGGACTCCCAGACATACGGGGACAGCACTGGCCTGGCTGGTTGGCATGCTGACTCTCGGCACCGCCATGCCGCACCTGTTGCGCGGCATGACGCCCGGCCTGCCCTGGCAATGGCCATTACTGGGCTCCTCAGCCCTGGCTCTTCTTGGCGGCATGATGATTCTGTTTTTGGGAGATGGCCCTCACCTGCCTGTCAGTACTGCAAAAACGCGATTGCGCACAGGGCTTGCCGGGCTCAGATCGCCCAGATTCCGGGCGGTAGCCGGCGGCTACTTTGGCCATTGCTGGGAGCTTTATGCTTTCTGGACTCTGACACCATTACTTATCACGCGAGAAGTGCTTCGCATGCAGGCATCTCCAACAACAATACCCCTGCTTTCGTTTCTGGTAATCGGGTTAGGGTTTTTCGGGTGTATATGGGGCGGCAAACTCAGCCGGCGATTTGGAAGTGAATGGGTAGCAAACGGTTCTCTGGCAATCTCAGGGGTAATTTGTCTGGCCTACCCTTTTCTTCCCTGGGTTCCGCCCGGAATACTGTTGTTCCTGCTGGCCCTGTGGGGCATCACCGTCATTGCAGACTCGCCGCAGTTTTCTGCACTGGCTGCCGCCGCAGCCCCCAGAGAGTTTGTTGGCGCATCGCTGGCTGTAATGAACGCCATCGGTTTTGCGCTGACCCTGCCTGCTATCTGGATAACCAGTAATCTATGGGAATCCGAAGGGGTGTGGGTAACGCTTTGGCTGCTTCCTGGTCCGGTATTGGGGCTCTGGTCAATGCGCCGGCTCAACAAGCTGAAAACCGATGGCCTGGGTCTCCATATTCCTGGTAAGTAATCCTGTATAACGGAGGCCGGTTTTAAATCAGAACACGGCGCCTTAATGGTGCTACCTCTACCTGGCACGACCCAAGACCGTGCATACAATATCCAGTCAGCATTCCATTTTGTTCTTTACACGCCTCAGCCTTCAAGATTTACAACATACTCTTTTGGTTCAATTATAAAAAATCAAGTTGGCTTGGAAGGTGCATGCACTATTTGCATAATCCGCAAAATGGAGCATGCATAATGAATCGTCGAAATTTCCTCAAAGGCGCCACCACATTATCAGTAGGGGCCAGCCTTATTCCCCTTAGCCAGTTACTTCCGCGAAGTGCTCTGGCCGCATCAAACGAAACCGCCGTGGTTGTAATCGGCGGAACTATCAACAGCCTGGACATTCATCGCAGCGGCACCAACCGAACCAGCTACCAGGTCGCCATTAACTGCTACGACCGTCTGGTCAGCTTTGGCACCAAGGAAATGCCCGACGGTTCTCTGAGCTATGACTACAACAACGTTCAACCGGAAATGGCCGAGTCCTGGGAGATTAACGAGGACGGGACGGTTATGACCTTCAGGATCCGGGAAGGCGCCACTTTTTGGGATGGCAAGCCTGTCACAGCCCACGACGTAAAATGGTCGCTGGATCGTGCAGTCTCTCTGGGTGGCTTCCCGACCGTTCAAATGAAGGCTGGCCGGCTTGAGTCGCCGGATCAGTTCAAGGCCCTGGATGATCGTACCTTCCAGATCACCCTGCCCTTTGCATCCAAGCTGGCGTTACCCGACCTGGCGACACCCATTCCCATCATAATCAACTCACAAGTTGCCAAAGCCAATGCAACCACGGAAGACCCTTGGGCAACAGAGTACCTGCACCGCACTCCTGCGGGATCAGGCGCATTCAAAGTATCCCGATGGAATGCCGGTGAACAGTTGGTTTATGAACGCAATGACAACTGGGCATGCGGCCCTCTTCCCAGCTATCAGCGGGTGATACAGCGTGAGGTTCCGGCACAATCAACCCGACGCGCTCTTATCGAACGGGGAAGCGTGACCGCATCACAGGACATCCCCAATAAAGATGCCAAAGAACTGGCCAGTAAAGACGGTATAAAAGTAGTCAGCACCCCTATTGAGAACTGTATCTACTCACTTTGTACCAATATGGATTTCGAACCGTTTAAAGATAAACGGGTTCGCCAGGCCATTGCCTGGGCTATTCCCTATGAAAAGATTTTTGAGCAGGCCGCCTATGGCCAGGGCATGCCCATGTGGGGAGGCACTGATGAGGTCACCAGTATCGCCTGGCCGCAAAAGTCTCCCTATGAACTGAATCTGGAAAAAGCGCGGGAGTTGCTGGCACAGACAGACTACAAAGATGGCTTCGAAGTCCCGCTGTCTTTTAACCTCTCGGTCGCCGACTGGGCAGAACCAACCGCATTGCTGATTCAACAGGGCCTTGCCCAGATTGGTATCACAGCCACGATAGAAAAAATCCCAGGCGCCAACTGGCGCACCATTGCCCTGGTTGAGAAAAAACTCCCACTGCATCTGGAAAATTTTGGTGGCTGGCTGAACACCCCGGATTACTACTTTTTCTGGGCCTACATCAAAGGCAATCTTTTCAATTCCTACAATTACGACAATCCGGAGATGACCAGACTGATCGACGAAACTCTCGATATGGCCGTCACGGACCCTGCATACACCCCCAATGTGACACGGATGATCGAGATTGCCTTCGACGACATCCCCCGCATTCCTTTGTGGCAACCAACGCTGAACGTGGCCTTCAAGGAAGGTGTTGAAGGTTACGAATACTGGTTCCACCGCCAGATGGATATCCGTCCGCTTAAACCGGCCTGATTTCGTCATTAAGGAGTAACACGTGGCTCTCGGAGTAAAGTCCAGGCGGGTACTGGCCCGCCTATTACAGGCGGTCCCAACGATCTTCGGTATTCTGGTGGTGTGCTTTCTGCTGACCCGGGCATTGCCCGGGGATCCTGCGGCCTATTTTGCCGGCGACATGGCCGATGAAGCGTCCATTGAACAGGTACGTAAAAACCTGGGGCTGGACCAGCCAATGCCGATGCAGTTCGTCACTTATGTGGGCGATCTGATGCAGGGTGATCTGGGGGTTGCCATTTCAACCGGGCAAACCGTGGCCCAGGAACTCGCAAAACGCTTACCCGCATCCCTGGAACTGACTCTGGCGGCCCTGTTGTTATCACTGGTGATCGCCATTCCACTCGGGGTTCTGGCGGCAACCCGCCCCAACTCCTGGGTAGATCACCTGTGTCGCTTCCTCGTAACGGCCGGTGTCTCATTGCCGACGTTCTTTACAGGTTTGGCATTGCTGTACGTATTCTACTATCTACTCGGCTGGGCCCCACCGCCCATGGGCCGGCTGGATATGATGTTTCTGCCACCGGAAACGGTCACCGGCTTTTATACGATCGACTCACTGATCGCTGGCGACTGGGCTCTGTTCAAGGCTTCCCTTGCTCAAATGGCGCTTCCGGTTATCACCCTTGCGTTGTTTACCCTTGCACCTATCGCCCGAATGACCCGGGCCGCAATGCTGCAGACCCTTGCCAGCGACTATGTCCGCACAGCCCGCGCAGCAGGATTGAGCAGCCGTCGGGTTCTGATTGATTACGCATTCAGGAATGCCCTGTTGCCGGTTGTGACAACACTCGGGATGGTATTTTCGTTCGTGCTCGGCGCCAACGTGCTGGTCGAGAAGGTATTCGCGTGGCCAGGTATTGGCTCCTTCGCTGTAGAGGCTCTGGTGGTATCCGATTACGCCGCCGTTCAGGGATTCGTCCTGTCCATGGCACTTCTGTTCGTATCCCTCAATCTGCTGATCGATCTGGCCTACACGCTGATCGACCCGCGTGTGAGTGAGGAGGAATAACATGACTTCATCATTAGCCACACCGGCAACCTCACCCGCAGAGCCAGCTCGCGAAGGCTATTGGCAGCACCTTGGATACATCATGGCGGAAAACCCGCTAACCGGTATCTCATTCGCCATGTTCATCGCTCTGATCATCATGGCCCTTTTTGGCCCCTACCTGGTGCCTTTTGACCCGGTCGAAACAGGCGCAGGCCCGGCTCTGACCCCGCCCAGCCTTGCGCACTGGTTTGGCACCGATCATCTCGGACGGGATGTTTTCTCCAGAGTTGTCGTCGCCACACGTCTGGATCTGATGATATCTGTGTCTGCGGTCGCTCTGTCATTTTTCTTCGGTTCTGTTATCGGTTCACTGTCCGGCTATTTCGGCGGCTGGACCGACAGGATCGCAGGGCGCCTGATGGACACTATCATGGCTTTCCCGCTGTTCGTCCTGGCTATGGGCATAGTAGCTGCAGCAGGGAATTCTGTTGAAAACATTGTCTACGCTACCGCCATTATCAACTTGCCGTTCTACGCCCGCATGGCCCGGGCCGAAGTCGGCATCCGGCGCAATGCAGGATTTGTTCAGGCCGCCCGTCTGTCCGGTAACTCGGAGCTCAGAGTACTGTTCGGGCACATTTTCCCAAATACCCTGCCCCCGATGATGGTGCAGATCTCGCTCAATATGGGATGGGCCATCCTCAATGCTGCCGGCCTTTCTTTTATAGGCCTGGGCGTACAGCCACCAACGCCTGAGTGGGGGATCATGGTCGCTGAAGGCGCCAACTTCATCATCTCGGGAGAGTGGTGGCTTGTGGTCTTCCCCGGCATGGCCCTGATGCTGGCAGTGTTTACCTTTAATCTGATCGGCGACGGACTACGTGATCTTGTCGACCCCCAGCGACGGACATAAGGAACTCCCATGAACGTACCCTTACTTGATGTTCAACGACTGAGCGTTGATTTCAATACCCGCAAAGGAATTGTCCGTGCCATCGACGCCGTTTCCCTTTCAGTCGCCAAGGGAGAAACTCTGGGCATTGTTGGCGAATCCGGTTCCGGCAAATCCGTCACATCCTATGCGGTAATGAAAATACTGGATCGCGCGGGAAAGATTACCAGCGGCAAGATTATCTACGGTGGTATGGCCCTGCAGAAAATCCCGGAATCCGACATGCGCGATATCCGTGGCCGGGAAATCTCCATGATTTTCCAGAATCCGCGGGCTGCTCTGAACCCCATACGAAAAATTGGCCAGCAGGTGGCCGATGTTCTGATCCAGCACAATCAGGCAACCCGTGCAGAGGCTCGGGGCAAAGCCATCGAAATGCTCCAGGCAGTAAAAATCGCAGACGCCGAGAAGCGCTTCGATGCCTACCCGTTTGAACTCTCGGGCGGCATGTGCCAACGGGTTGTTATCGCCATTGCGCTCGCTTGCAAACCTCAGCTGCTGATCGCCGACGAACCCACAACAGGTCTGGACGTTACTACCCAGAAAGCAGTGATGGACCTGATTGTGGAACTCACAGCGCGCTTCAACATGTCGACCATACTCATTACCCATGATCTCGGCCTGGCAGCCGCCTACTGCGATCGACTGATGGTGATGGAAAAAGGCCGTGTTGTTGAGCAAAACCCGTCCACAGTGTTATTCCAGTCGCCCCGGAAGGACTACACCAAACAATTGCTGCAGGCCACACCGCGTCGTGATTCAAATGTGCGGGACCTGCTGCCGAAGGCAATGCTCGACAAGACTGATCCGCTGCCGGAGTCCAGCCCTCCGGGGCCACCTCTGCTAACGGTCAGCAATCTCAAAAAGAGCTTCGGCAAGCCGGGATCGGAAAACCACCACCTTGCGGTTCGGGATTTGTCATTCAGTATTCGCCAGGGCGAAAGCCTGGGACTGGTGGGAGAAAGCGGATGCGGAAAATCCACCACCTCGGCCATGCTCATGCGGTTACTTGATACAACCGAGGGGCGGATCGAATTTCTGGGCGAAGACATTGCCAGCATTCCTGCCAGCCAATTTGCATCCCACCCGTTACGCAGCAAGCTACAAATGGTGTTTCAGGATCCGACCGACAGCCTTAATCCGCGCTGGAGCGCTGAGCGCTCTATCGAAGATCCGTTGAAGCGCCTTGCCAAAGACCTGAGCAAAGCTGAACGAAAAGCACGGGTACTGGAGCTTGCAAGCCTGGTTGGCCTGCCGCACGATCTGCTGGACCGCTATCCCCACCAACTGTCCGGTGGCCAGAAGGCGCGAGTGGGTATTGCGCGAGCTGTTGCCCTGGATCCACAGCTTCTGATTCTGGACGAACCGACGGCTGCGCTGGATGTCTCGGTCCAGGCCGTGGTTCTGAATTTGCTGGAAGACCTTAAACATCATCTCGGCATGAGCTATCTGTTTATCAGCCACGACCTGAACGTGGTTCGCCTCTTGTGTGATCGCATTATCGTGATGCAGAAGGGAGAAATTGTTGAAGAAGGTGATACCCGGGCCATAATGGATCAACCAGAGACCGATTACACCCGGAGCCTGCTGGCCGCGATTCCGCACCCTCCGGCCAGCCATACGTCAAGCGTCCAAGGAGAGACCTGGCATGACACTGACTTCCGCTGAAGGCCCACGTAAGGGCAAAACCGTGGATACAATCGTTCATACGCTGGCCGATGACATCGTCAGCGGCAAACTGCTGCCTGGTGCCAAGCTGGATGCAAAAGCCGTGGCCGAACGCTTTGGCGTATCCCGAACCCCCATTCGTGAAACCTTTGGGCATCTCGCCGCCATGGGGCTGGTCACTCACCGACCGAACCGCGGGGTAATAGTCGCGACCTTATCTACTGATTCATTGAACTACCTGTACGAAGCCATGGCGGAACTGGAGGCTTCATTAGCCAGGCTGGCAACTCTGAGAATGAGCCGTCAACAGAGGCAAGCACTGGAAAAACTACACAAAAACTCGATTCACCTGGTGAGAGACGGCACCTCAGACGAATACGACCAGTTCAACCAGGACTTCCATGCACTGATTTTTCAGGCAGCTCAGAGCCCTCAACTGAAACAGCTTGCAGAGGCCACCCGTACCCGCCTCGCACCCTTCCGCCGTGCGCAGTTTCGCATGACAAACCGGATGAGCAAGTCCTGGGAGGAACACGATGCAATTTTAAGCGCCATTCTCGCAGGTGATGCTGACGGGGCAGCGCGACTGATGCGCAGCCACGTTCAGACAGTGAGTGCCATGTCAGCCGGATTCGTGGCAGAACACCTGCCGCGGCAAGAGCATAGTGACGAGGACATTGCCTCCAGGTAAAAAGCCTCCCCACTGCAAGCGTTAAGAGTGTGGGAGGCTGAAAATCAGACCAGCTCAACAGCAACCGCAGTTGCCTCTCCGCCGCCAATACAAAGGGAAGCCACACCTCGCTTCAGCCCTTTCTGCTTCAGCGCATTGATGAGTGTGACCAGGATACGCGATCCGGAAGAACCGATAGGATGGCCGAGAGCACAGGCGCCACCGTATACATTAACCTTTTCAGCCGGGAGGCTGAGCTCATTGATCGCCAGCAGGCTGACAACCGCAAAGGCTTCGTTGATCTCGAACAGATCCACATCGTCCTTGGTCCAGCCAGCCTTTTCCAGCACCTTTTCAATCGCACCGATGGGAGCCAGTGTAAACTCCGCCGGTAAGCGGGCGTGCGTCGCATGAGCCACAATTCGGGCCTGAGGCGTCAGGCCACGGGCTTTGGCTTCTGCCGCAGAAGCCAGTACCAGAGCAGAGGCACCGTCACTGATGGAGCTGGAGTTGGCAGCGGTTACCGTACCATCTTTAGCAAAAGCGGGTTTGAGCGTAGGAATTTTTTCCGGCCTTGCCTTACCCGGCTGTTCATCGGTATCGACCAGAGTTTCACCGCCACGGCCAGCGATGGAAACTGGTGAGATTTCAGATTTGAACCAACCGTTCTCTATAGCCGCCAGTGCTTTGTTCAGCGAGCCAATGGAAAATTCGTCCATTGCCTCCCTGGTGATGTTGTAATCATCAGCTGAACGTTGGGCAAACACGCCCATCAAGCCGCCTTCGTAGGCATCTTCAAGGCCGTCGAGGAACATACTGTCCATCACCTGACCGTGACCCATACGCATGCCGCCACGGGCCTTTGGCAACAGGTAAGGCGCCTGGCTCATATTTTCCATACCGCCAGCAATCATGATGCTGTTGGTACCTGCCTTGATCTGGTCATGAGCCAGCATCACAGCCTGCATACCGGAACCGCACATCTTGTTTACCGTAGTACACCCGGAGCTGTCGGGAATGCCTGCCGCGCGGGATGCCTGGCGTGCAGGAGCCTGCCCCAATCCAGCCGGCAACACACAACCCATAATCACTTCCTGGATGTCTGCGGGGGTCAGGCCACTGCGTTCAATAGCAGCCTTGATAGAAGAGGCTGCCAACTCCGGAGAGCGTACAGAACTCAGGGCTCCCATCATGGCGCCCATGGGCGTCCGGGCAGATCCAGCAATCACAACGCTGTTATCACTCATACTCAAACCTCAATAATGTCAGACTCTACCCAGAACAGAGCGGGCAATAATTTCTTTCATGACCTCGGACGTACCGCCATAAATACGCTGAACCCGGGCGTCCGTAAATGCACGGGAAATGGGGTACTCTGTGGTGTAGCCATAACCACCAAACAGCTGCAGGCAGCCATCTGCCACACGGCACTGCATTTCGGTCGCGCTGTACTTGGCCATCGACGCCGTCGGCGCGTCCAGCTCACCAGCTTCATACTGGCTGATGCACTGACTGACAAAAGCCTTGTTAACCTGGTAGTCGGTTTCCATGCGGGCAATTTCAAACCGGGTGTTCTGGATCTGGGCCAGTTTCTGGCCAAACAGAACCCGTTCCTGGCTGTAAGCTATGGTGAGATCCAGTGCCCCTCTGGCTGCAGCAACACCCAAGGCACCAATAACCAGGCGCTCACGTGGCAACTCCTGCATAAGGTAGGCAAAACCTTTGCCTTCTTCACCCACAAGTGCCGATGCAGGTACACGCATATCCGAAAAGAACAGCTCAGAAGTATCACCACTGTGCTGACCTATCTTGTCCAGATTCCGCCCCTTGCTGTAGCCCGGCAGGCTGGTATCCACCAGAAACAGGCTGATACCTTTGGCTCCGGCCGAAGGATCAGTCTTGGCTGCAACAATCACCATATCGGCATGCTGGCCGTTAGTGATGAAGGTTTTTGAACCGTTCAGGATATAGTCGTCACCATCCAGTACTGCGCTCGTGCGCATTGCCTGCAAATCGCTACCGGCACCCGGCTCCGTCATTGCAATGGCACCAACCACCTCGCCAGATACCATCTTTGGAAGCCATTGCTGCTTCTGGGCTTCATTACCCAGATGGCTGATGTAGGGAGCCACAATGTCTGAATGCACCATTACATTGGTTGAGAGCGCACCGAACCCCATGCGAGCCAGTTCCTCTCCAACAACCACAGAGTATTGGAAGGGTGCGCCACACCCACCGCAATCCTCCGGTATGTCCACACACAACATTCCGGCATCACCGAGTGTGTTCCAGAGCTCACGAGGCACAAGACCGGACTTCTCCCAGGCTTCGTAATGCGGTGCAACTTCCGTTTCCAGAGCCTTGATAACAGACTCCCGGAACAGCGAAAGTTCTTCCTGATCTATAGTGGTGGTCATTGCGCTCTCCTGCATGTAACCGGGTTCATTTAGGCGCCATGCGCAGGGCGCTGTCCAGCCGGATAGTTTCTCCGTTCAGAACAGGGTTACGCACCATCTGATCCACCATCATGCCAAACTCTTCTGGCTTGCCCAGGCGTTTGGGGAATGGCAGCGTGGCGGCGAGGCTATCCTGCACTTCCTGCGGCATGCCAGACATCATAGGTGTCATGAACAGGCCTGGTGCAATGGTGTTTACCCGAATACCTTCACGAGCCAGTTCCCGGGCTGACTGTATGGTAAGAGCAACCACACCACCCTTGGACGCGCTGTATGCCGCTTGCCCGATCTGCCCTTCGTACGCGGCTACCGAGGCGGTGTTGATAACAACCCCACGTTCGCCGTCGGCATTGGGTTCACGTTGCGCCATCTCGGCAGCTGCAAGCCTGAGAATGTTGAAGGTCCCGATCAGGTTTACCTGAATTACCTTGCTAAAGCTCTCCAGCGGCATAACACCATCACGGCCGAGAATTTTGGCTGCAGGGCCAATACCCGCGCAACTGACCGCAATACCACAAAGGCCATGGACCTTACTGGCCGCTGCCAGCGCAGCTTCTGCACTTTCAGCCGAGCTCACATCACAGTGTACGAAGATGCCGCCAATATCCGCAGCAACCTTCTCGCCCTGCTCCTTTTGCAGATCAAGGATGGCAACCTTGCAGCCAGCTGCAGCCAGTGCCCGAGCGGCGCCTTCGCCAAGCCCGGATGCACCACCCGTCACAATGGCCGGTACGTTTTTGAATTCCATCGTATTCCCCTCACA
This sequence comes from Marinobacter sp. ANT_B65, assembly GCF_002407605.1. Classification (NCBI taxonomy): domain Bacteria; kingdom Pseudomonadati; phylum Pseudomonadota; class Gammaproteobacteria; order Pseudomonadales; family Marinobacteraceae; genus Marinobacter; species Marinobacter sp. ANT_B65. Next base: position 289,564 of record NZ_NXGV01000003.1, read on the forward strand.
TCATCTGAATCGGCTGAACTGGAAATAAATCACTCTTTACGTTAACGTAAACTTTACCCAATTCAGCCTCAAAAAGAAATCAGTCTGTCAGATCAGCTGATGCGCTCAACAATCAACGCAATCCCCTGACCACCACCAATACACATAGTGACCAGACCGTAGCGCCCAGACGTGCGCTCAAGCTCCGCCAGAGTTTTGATGATGAGAATGGAGCCGGTAGCACCCACCGGGTGGCCCATCGCAACCGCACCGCCGTTCGGGTTTACCTTGTCTGCAGGCAGGCCCAGCTCTTTACTGACCGCCAATGCCTGGGCAGCAAACGCCTCATTGGATTCGATCACATCCAGATCTGCCACACTGAGACCGGTGTTCTCCAGCACCTTGCGGACTGCCGGGATCGGACCCAGCCCCATTACACCGGGATCCACACCCGCAAAGGCATACCCGACAATACGTCCACGGGCTTTAAGGCCCCGCTTTTCAGCTTCTGCCGCGCTGGTAAGAACCATGGCAGCAGCACCGTCGTTAATACCGGAAGCGTTGCCCGGCGTGACAATGCCATCTTTGGTAAAGGCTGGTTTCAGGCCGGCAAGGCTTTCAGTTGTAGTACCGGCACGCACGTGCTCATCCTGCTCGAAGACGAACTCCTTGCGCCCCTGCTTGACCGTTACAGGCACAATCTGCTCTTTAAAGTAACCACTCTCAATTGCGTGAGCGGCGCGGCGGTGACTTTCTGCCGAGAACGCATCAAGCTCTTCACGGGTGAGACCGTACTTTTCGGCAATGCGCTCAGCAGTCATACCCATATGGCCGCTTCCGAAGGGATCGCTAAGCGTACCCATCGTCATATCGACGGCTTTACCGTCACCCATTCGCAGGCCTTTGCGTATATTAGGCAATACGTAGGCACCCTGGCTCATGCTCTCGGCACCGCCGGCAAGCGCAATCTGGCTGTCACCCATAAGGATCATTTGCGCAGCACAGATAACCGACTGCACCCCGGAACCGCAGAGGCGATTCACGTTAAACGCAGCAGAACTTTTCTGCAGACCGGCATTGAGCCCGATGTGACGCGCTACGTATGCATCAGCTGGTCCAGTCGGAATAATGTGACCAAACACCGAATGGTCGATGTCCTCTGCGGGTACGCCTGAACGACTGATGGCTTCCTTCGCCGCAAAAGTTCCCAGCTCAGCCGGGCCCAGCGAACTCAGGCTGCCACCAAAGCCGCCAATGGCAGTACGGGCACCGTCAAGAATGACAACATCGGTCAGTTTCATCATTTTTTCCTTGTAAGGTTGGATCACAACAAATCCGAATAACGGATAATCTATTTGCCCAGCATAGAGCGGGCAATGACTTCTTTCATAATTTCAGACGTCCCGGCATATATTGTCTGTACCCGGGCATCCACAAAAAATCGTGACACAGGGTACTCCAGCGTATAGCCGTAGCCCCCGAACAGCTGCAGACACTCATTCGCTATATCGCACTGCATTTCAGTGAGCATCAGCTTCAGAATGGCAGCCTCTGTCGGCCCCATTTCGCCTTTTAGATATTTGGCAATGCATTGATTCAGATAAGCTTTAGCCATTTCCAGCCGCGCCCGTGCTTCAGCAAGCTTGAAACGGGTATTCTGGAAATCAGCAATTCTCTGGCCAAAGGCCTGGCGTTGCTGCACATAATCGAGAGTAATCGCCAGCACACCTTCAGTGGCCCCGACGGCTTGTGCGCCGACGCCCAGCCTTTCTCTTGGCAACTCTTGCATGAGATAGGCGAACCCGCGCCCTTCTTCACCCAGCAGCGCGTCATGTGGAACTACAAGGTCCGAGAAAAACAGTTCTGCGGTATCACTGGCGTGCTGACCAATTTTGCGAATACCCTTGCCCCGGGAAAATCCGGGCAGTCTGGCATCCACCAGGAACAAGGATACGCCCCTGGCGCCGGCCCCGGGGTCAGTTTTCGCACACACAATCACCAGTTCTGCCTGCAAGCCATTGGTAATAAAAACTTTTGCGCCGTTGATCACATAGCCATCACTGGTGCGCTGAGCCGTAGTGCGCATTGCAGCCAGATCGCTGCCGGCACCTGGTTCCGTCATTGCAATAGCGCTGAGTATATTGCCGCTGATCATATCCGGGAGATACCGCTGCTTCTGGCCTTCAGAGCCGAGGTGCAGAATATAGGGCATCACAATATTGGCGTGGATGTTGTAACCGGAGGCCAGACCACCAAAACCCTTTCGGGCCATCTCCTCAATTGCCAGTTGTGAGATTTCAAAGCTCGCGGCTGCACCACCGTATTCTTCCGGCATATCAATACCGAGCATCCCTGCCTGCCCCAAGGTATGCCAAAGCGTGCGCGGGATCGCAGCTTCTTCCTCCCACTGTTCATAAAAGGGCGCGATCTCCGTATCAAGAACGCGGTTGATCATGGAGTGAAAGAGCTCAGTATCTTCTTGGTGTCCGGACATGCACAACTCCGCTTTTTGTCTGATTAGTCAGGCAGCCGCCTATTTAAAGGGTTATCCTGTTCACCGAGAATGGCCGTACAGGCCGAAAAAATTGACATATTACGCACCGGAACCACGGTAGACATGTCCAACGCGCAGCCCAAAGCCCACATTGCCAACCACTACCTCCAGGCCGCGATTCGCGGCGCCGAGCGACAGGGCTTTCACCACGAGACATTGCTGGAAAGCGCCGGAGTCCCGGCAGAATGGCTGAACAAGCCTGAGCAAATGATTTCAGAAGAGCAGTTCACCCGTCTTATAAAAAGCGTATGGAGGGTAACCCGCGACGAATTCATGGGGCTATCCACCAGACGCTGTAAAAACGGTACCTTTGCACTGATGACTGACTACTGCCTGGGCTCTGCGTCGCTCGGTGCAGTGCTGCGAAAAAGCGCCCGTTTCTTTGACATAGCCTGTGACAATGTCGATATAGGCCTTGAAGAAAGCGAGGGCAACAAAGTGGTCTTCTTTCGCCTGAACCTTAAAGACGCCAGCCAGGATACGGACCACCTGCTACAGGAGTTCCTGCTGCTTATGTGGCAAAGATTTTCCTGCTGGCTGGTGGACCAGCAGATTCCTTTTGCAACTACACAATTCAGTTATTCGCCCCCTCCTCATGCTGCTGAATACAGGGCCATGTACCCATCCGAATTACAGTTTGACAGCCCTGTCTGCGGTTTTTATCTGCATGAAAAGTATCTGCAGCTACCCCTGACCCGGAGCGAAGCTGAACTGGCTGCATTCCTCAGGGAAGCCCCCGCAAATATTCTCCACCGCCCGGATCATGACGACAGTCTGCGGAACCGGGTTCGTGCCCTGCTGGCCCGGCAAAGTCTCAGAGACATGCCAAGCCTGGATGAACTTGCGCAACTCCTGCACATGACGCCCCGAAGTATCGGGCGCAAGCTTCAGGAAGAAGGAACGTCTCTGCGCAATATCAAAACATCATTGCGACGGGAGTACGCGATAAAACTCATGAGCACTGAGAATCTCAGCGTTGCAGACGTCAGTGAACGCGTTGGCTTTTCAGAAACCGCCTCGTTTTGCAGGGCTTTCAAGCGCTGGACCGGAACTCCCCCCTCCCAGTGGCACGGATAAACCCACGGTTAAAACACCTCGCTGGCAGATTGAGTCAAATTTTTCGACCTGAGCGATCATTCCCGCAGGGTCCGTTCCTCTGAGTTAATGCCCGCACGCATTAAATAACAACACTAAAAGAGGTAACTGCATGAACAATTCCCGTACATCCGCTTCCTCCTCCGTATCGGCGGATATCCAACGGGCTTTGCGCAATACCATTGGCGATGCCATTGCCCGCTCCGCGAGCGCCCACGGCAACCGTACGGCGCTGGCTTTCGACGATCGCATCTGGACCTTCTCAGAAATTCACGCAGCTTCTAACCGGCTGGCCCACCGACTGATCGGGCTGGGGCTTGAAAAAGGCGACCGCGTTGGTGCCTATGGCAAAAACTCCGACGCTTACGTTCTGCTCTGGCTCGCCTGTACAAAGGCCGGGCTGATTCATGTGCCACTTAACTACGCCCTGATTGGCCATGAGCTCACCTATGCACTCAATCAGTCTGGCTGCAAAGCTCTGTTTTCCGACCTGGAACTGCACCCTCAGGTCGATGCAGTCCGGGATACAACGGAGGTTGCCATCTACGGCAGCATTCATGGCGGGAGCGAACCCGACGCACTCCAGTTCGCGCTTGAGCCCGGAAACGATACAGCACCGGAACTGGAGCTATCCGATACGGACGTGGTGCAGATTCTCTATACCTCCGGCACCACCTCGGACCCCAAAGGCGCCATGCATACCCACCGTTCACTGATGACACATTATGGCGCCTGCCAGTATCACCTGAATATCCGGGCCAGCGACCGGTCCCTGGCAGCCCTGCCCCTGTATCACTCAGCCCAGATGCATGTATTCACCATGCCGATGCTGCTGAGTGGCGGTTACAGCCGGATGATCAACACACCGACACCCGATGCAATCCTCGGGCTACTCGCCAGCGAACAACTCAATACATTTTTCGCTCCACCCACTGTATGGATTGCACTGCTGAATCACCCGCAATTCAGCCCGGCAAAACTGCAACACATGGACAAGCTCTACTACGGCGCATCCATCATGCCCGTTCAGGTAGTGAAAGAGCTTGGCGAGAAACTACCCTGCGCGGGCCTCTACAACTGTTACGGCCAAAGCGAAATCGCACCACTGGCAACTGTCCTCCTCCCGGAAGAACACGCTGACAGGCCTTCCTCTGCCGGTCGCCCCATGCAAACGGTGATGACCCGCATTGTCGACCCGGTGAGCGGCAAAGACTGCAAACCCGGAGAACAAGGAGAACTGGTGCACCGCTCACCGCAGTTGATGGTAGGTTACTGGGCCAAGCCAGAAGCCACAGATGAAGCATTCAGAGACGGCTGGTTCCGTTCCGGCGACCTGGGCTACCAGGACGAAGAAGGCTACATTTACATTGTCGACCGCATTAAAGATGTTGTGAACACCGGCGGCGTGCTGGTTGCCAGTCGCGATGTAGAAGAAGCCCTTTACCAGCATGAATCCGTTGCGGAGGTTGCAGTTATCGGTGTGCCCGATGAAAAGTGGATTGAGGCCATTTGTGCTGTGGTGGTTTTAAAAGATGGCTACCCGGATAACCCCGAAGCCCTGATGAGCCATGCACGCTCCAGACTGGCCAGCTTCAAAGTGCCAAAACATATCCACTTTGTAGCCGAACTGCCTAAAAACACTGCGGGCAAACTGTTAAAACGAAAACTCAGGGAAAACCTTTCCTGAAACCTGTGAGTAACTGACTCAACCCCGCAGTCTCCGGGGCTGAGTCAGTCCCGGAAAAACCACCACCACCCATCTGAACGCCCTGCCCAACCGCTTAACACTCTCTGATACAATTCGTCGCAACCAGCCAGACACACTGACTTATTTCTTTTATGAGCCAGAAACCAATAATTTCACCCTCAAAACCGCTTTACGTTTACGTAAACTTCATCTAACCTTACTCAAAAAGGATATCGCCATGCTCGAAAAGAGAACGTTCAGTATCAGCGAGCTCTCCAATGAGTTCGATGTCACAACCCGCAGCATCCGCTTCTATGAGGATCAGGGTCTGTTAAAGCCCGCTCGACGCGGGCAGACGCGAATCTTCAGCACCAAAGACAAGGTGCGCCTGAAGTTGATCCTCCGGGGTAAGCGCATGGGCTTCTCGCTGGCTGAGACCAAAGAACTTTTCGACCTCTGGGATGAAACAGCAACCGGGAACGAAAAACAGTTGTTAAAGATGCTGACCATACTGAGTAACAAACGCGCTCATATGGAACAGCAGAAAAGCGACATAGCTATGGCGGAGATGGAAATCGACACGGCAGAATCCAGGTGTCGGGAAGCTCTCTCTGAACTGCAGAAAAAGAAAAAACAACAGGCCCCGGCCAACGATGAATCCAAAAGTATTGCTGAATAGAACTGACGGCAACTAACGCCCGGCCCGGCAAGCCATTTTAAAACACGTATCTGGCAGAACAAAAGGCAACCAAACATGAAATCACAATACTCAGAACTCAACTTCGGCCTTGGCGAAACCCTCGACATGCTGCGCGAGCAGGTTAACGGTTTTGCTGCCACCGAGATCGCACCTCGTGCTGAAGAAATCGACCGTAACAATGAATTCCCCATGGACTTGTGGAAAAAGTTCGGCGATATGGGCCTTCTGGGTATTACTGTGGATGAAGCCTATGGCGGCTCTGGCATGGGTTACCTTGGCCACGTAATTGCCGTAGAGGAAATTAGCCGCGCATCAGCCTCGGTAGGCCTGTCGTACGGTGCTCACTCCAATCTTTGTGTAAACCAGATTCACCGCAACGGTACTGAGGAACAGAAGCAGAAATACCTGCCCAAACTCGTCAGTGGCGAGCACATCGGGGCCCTGGCCATGTCCGAGCCCAATGCCGGCTCCGACGTTGTCTCCATGAAACTGAGCGCCAGAGACGCCGGCGACCACTATGTCCTGAACGGCAACAAAATGTGGATCACCAACGGCCCGGACGCCAACGTCTACGTTATCTACGCCAAAACCGACGTGAAAGCCGGTTCTAAAGGCATCACTGCATTCATCGTAGAGCGCGATTACGAAGGTTTCAGCAGGCATCAGAAACTCGACAAACTCGGCATGCGCGGCTCCAACACCTGCGAACTGGTGTTCCAGGACTGCAAGGTACCCAAGGAAAACGTTCTCGGGCAAGTCGGTGGCGGCGCACGTGTACTGATGAGCGGCCTCGACTACGAACGCCTCGTACTCTCCGGCGGCCCGCTGGGCATCATGCAAGCAGCCATGGACGTTGTGGTTCCCTACATACGCGAGCGCCAGCAGTTTGGCAAAGCCATAGGTGAGTTCGAACTGGTGCAGGGCAAAATCGCCGACATGTATACCTGGATGAACACCGCCAAATCCTACGTTTACATGGTAGCCATGTCAGCAGACCGCGGCGAAACCACTCGCAAGGACTCCGCCGGCGCGATCCTCTACTCCGCCGAAATGGCCACCAAACTGGCCCTGGACGCCATTCAGTTGCTGGGCGGCAATGGTTACATCAACGATTACCCCACTGGCCGTCTGCTGCGTGATGCCAAGTTGTACGAAATCGGTGCGGGCACCTCCGAAATCCGGCGCATGCTGATCGGCCGGGAACTGTTCCTGAACAAATAATGGGTACTCGGCAGTTAAAAGCGCGGGTAAACGTACCAAGTACAACAAGGGGGTGAGGCTCTGGCTGTCCGGGAATGTCGGAGGCCAGGGACGGCCGGAGACAAGTGCACAGGGATGTGCTCGTAGCGGTTCCCGGACAGCCAGAGCCTCACCCCCGATGCACGGACCAGAATCCCTATGACGATACTCCAGAGCAAAATAAACCCAAGGTCTGAAGAGTTTCAGGCCAATCAGGCCTCCATGGAAGAAGCCGTCGCAGACCTGCGGGATAAGGTATCCACCATCCAGCAAGGTGGCGGCCCCTCATACCAGGAGCGCCACATCGCCCGGGGAAAACTCCTGCCGAGAGAGCGTATAAACCGCCTCCTTGATGACGGCTCACCGTTCCTTGAAATAGGCCAGTTTGCCGCCTACAACGTCTACAATGAAGAAGTCCCTGCAGCAGGTGTCATCGCCGGCGTAGGCCGCGTGTCCGGCACCGAATGCATGATCATTGCCAACGACGCCACAGTAAAAGGGGGCAGCTACTACCCGCTGACGGTAAAAAAACACCTTCGCGCCCAGGAAATCGCTCTGGAAAACCGCCTGCCCTGTATCTACCTCGTAGACTCCGGCGGCGCCAACCTGCCACTGCAGGATGAAGTTTTCCCGGACCGTGACCACTTCGGCCGCATTTTTTACAACCAGGCCCGCATGTCTGCCGATGATATTCCGCAGATCGCAGTAGTAATGGGCTTATGTACCGCCGGCGGCGCCTATGTGCCGGCCATGGCTGACGAATCCATCATCGTACGTAATCAGGGCACCATCTTCCTGGCTGGCCCGCCACTCGTAAAAGCTGCCACCGGTGAAGTTGTCACAGCAGAAGATCTGGGCGGTGCCGACGTACACTGTAAAGTCTCGGGCGTTGCCGATCACTACGCCGAAAACGATGCCCACGCCCTGGAAATTGCACGCCGCTGCATATCCAATCTCAACCGCCGTAAACCGGTCGATGTAGAAATTCGCAAGCCTAAAGCCCCGCTGTACGATCCTCGTGAAGTTTACGGCATCGTTGGCACAGATCTGCGCAAACAGTTCGACATACGCGACGTGATTGCCCGCACGGTGGATGGTTCCGAATTTGACGAGTTCAAACGTTACTACGGCCAGACCCTTGTCACCGGTTTCGCGCATATCCATGGCTACCCCGTAGGCATCATCGCGAACAACGGCATCCTGTTCAGTGAATCTGCCCAGAAAGGCGCGCACTTCATAGAACTGTGCTGCCAGCGCAATATCCCACTGCTGTTTCTGCAGAACATCACCGGCTTTATGGTAGGTCAGAAATACGAAGCCGAAGGCATCGCCAAACACGGCGCCAAAATGGTCATGGCTGTAGCCTGCGCCAACGTACCCAAGATCACCGTACTTATCGGTGGCAGCTACGGTGCTGGCAACTATGGCATGTGTGGCCGCGCTTACAGCCCGGACTTCCTGTGGATGTGGCCCAATGCCCGCATCTCTGTCATGGGGGGTGAGCAGGCAGCTGGCGTGTTGGCCCAGGTTCGCCGTGAAGGCATGGAACGCAAAGGTCAGGAATGGAGCGAGGAAGAAGAAGCCGCGTTCAAAAAGCCAATTACCGACACCTACGAACACCAGGGACACCCTTATTATGCCAGTGCCCGCCTGTGGGACGACGGGGTGATCGATCCGGCCCAGACCCGGGAAGTCGTTGCCCTCAGTCTCTCCGCTACCCTTAACCGACCGGCGAAGCCCACCCGCTTCGGCGTGTTCAGGATGTAACCGGAGAGAATGACGATGACAGACAGCAACGTAAAACCAGATATGACAAACCAGGATTCGGCCGTTCTGCTCAGACGCCGCGATGCCGGTGTGACCGAAATCGTGTTGAACCGGCCGGACAAACGCAACGCATTTGATGATGTAATTATCCAGCAGCTGATCACTGCTATCACGGAAACAGACGAAGATAGTGAAACGAAAGTGGTCATCCTGCGCTCCGAAGGCAAGCATTTCTCAGCGGGAGCAGATCTCGGCTGGATGCGACGCATGGCAGACAACAGCCAGCAGGAGAACCTGGAAGATTCCCGCCAGCTCGCCCGGTTGATGGAATGCCTGAACCACCTCAGCAAGCCGGTCATAGGCCTTGTTCAGGGCGCAGCCTACGGTGGTGCCGTGGGCCTGGCAGCCTGCTGCGATATTGTCATTGCAACAGAAAAGGCCAGTTTTTGCCTCAGTGAAGTAAAACTGGGTCTGATTCCTGCGGTGATAAGCCCTTACGTAGTACGAGCTATTGGAGAGCGGCAGGCCCGCCGTTTCTTTATTTCAGCGGAGGTGTTCACAGCCACGGATGCAGAGCGATTCGGCCTCGTGCATATCGTCTGTGCCGATGTTGAGTCCATGAACGCCCGCTGTAACGAAATGCTGCAGCAGCTTGCCCTGAATGGCCCGGAAGCCATGAAGGCAGCCAAAGACCTCGTATTTGCTGTCAGCCACAAACCTATAGACGGCACTGTGATTGATGACACTGCGCACCGCATCGCTGATATCCGCGTCGGCAAAGAAGGTCAGGAAGGGCTCAACGCCTTTCTGAACAAACGTCGCGCCAACTGGATTCCGGAGAGCAACTAACATGTTCAGCAAAATCCTCATTGCCAACCGGGGCGAAATCGCCTGCCGGATTATCCAGACCGCACACCGCATGGGTATTCGCTGCGTCGCAGTCTATTCGGATGCAGACGCAAATGCCCATCACGTAGCCATGGCAGACGAAGCCTTTCACATTGGCCCGGCTCCCAGCTCTGAAAGCTACCTGCGCGGTGACAAAATCATCGAAATCGCAAAGCAGAGTGGCGCTCAGGCAATCCATCCCGGTTATGGCTTTCTCTCTGAAAATACCGGGTTTGCAGAAGCCTGCGAAGCCAATAACCTGGTATTTATCGGGCCGCCCTCTTCTGCGATTGCCGCTATGGGCTCAAAATCGGCCGCCAAAGCCATCATGGAGAAAGCGGGCGTGCCTCTGGTGCCCGGATACCATGGCGACGACCAGTCCCCGGAAACCCTGCGCGAAGAAGCAGGAAAATGTGGTTTCCCTCTACTGCTGAAAGCAGTCGCCGGTGGCGGCGGCAAAGGCATGCGCGTTGTTGAAAACATCGGCGAGTTTGACGAAGCCCTCGCCGCAGCCAGGCGCGAAGCAAAGAACGCATTTGGCAATCCGGACATGTTGATTGAGCGCTACCTGACCCAGCCGCGTCACGTAGAGATCCAGGTTTTTTGTGACCAGAGCGGCAATGGTGTGTATCTGGCTGAACGCGACTGCTCGGTTCAGCGTCGTCACCAGAAAGTGCTGGAAGAAGCTCCGGCACCAGGCCTGAGCGACGAAACCCGAAAAGCCATGGGTGAAGCCGCTGTTAAAGCTGCCCAGGCCATAAACTATGTGGGCGCCGGCACCGTGGAGTTTCTCTACGATGTCGACGGTTCATTCTTCTTTATGGAAATGAATACCCGCCTGCAGGTAGAGCACCCGGTTACAGAAATGGTAACCGGACAGGATCTGGTGGAATGGCAGCTGAAAGTGGCCTGGGGCGATCCCCTGCCGCTGGAGCAGTCTCAGGTAAAAACCCGTGGACATGCACTGGAAGCCCGTATTTATGCGGAAGACCCGGATCAGGATTTCCTGCCGGCAACCGGCAATCTGCGCTACCTGAGTACGCCTGATGAAAGCGCCCACGTGCGCGTGGATACCGGCGTGATCGAAGGCGATGAAATCAGCATTCACTACGACCCAATGATTGCCAAACTGATCGTGTGGGACGAAACCCGTGACCAGGCCATCAACCGCATGGTTCAGGCTCTGGAGCATTACCGAATTGCTGGTGTCAAAACCAACATACGGTTCCTCCATGCACTGGCCGATGCCCAGCCGTTCCGGGAAGCCGACCTGACCACAGGCTTTATCGACAGCCACCGTGACTTGCTGTTCCCGAAATCGAAGCTGGACATCGATAAGGCACTGGTGCTGGCCGCTGGCTTCGTGTTGGAAGAACGCAAATCCACAGAATCCGTGAGTACCGATCCCTGGTCACCATTTGGCCGTCGCAACAGCTGGCGCCTGAATTCGGAATACGCTCAGCCTTTGCAATTGCAGGTGGGTGAAGACATCCACGAGCTGAAAATTCTCGAGCGGGATGACAACTATCAGGTATTCGTAGATGGCAGCATCTACTGCCTCACAGCAAAACTTGATGACGACTACATGCAGGCAGTGGTCAATGGTCACCGGATCAGCATTCACGGCAACCTCCACAATGATCAACTCGTACTCTTTTACGAGGGTGACACCTTCCAGTGCACAGTGTATCGGGAAAACTATGTTTCCGAAGACCTGGCGCCAGAGGGCGGGCTGACCGCACCTATGAACGGCACTATTGTGGCGGTACAGGCCAAACCAGGTGATGCAGTTGTCGCCGGTCAGTCGCTGGTGATCATGGAAGCCATGAAAATGGAGCACGCCATCAAAGCACCTGCAGACGGTGTTGTCACCGAGGTTTTCTTCTCGGAAGGCGAGCAGGTTTCCGAAGGCGCCGAACTGATTGCTATCGAGATTGCTGAAGCAAACGCCGGGGAGGCAGTCTGATGGCCTTTCCAGAACAGGTGCGGCTGGTTGAGATGAGCCCACGGGACGGACTGCAGAATGAAGCCGGCCCGGTGATTGCAACCAACATCAAAACCGGCTTGATTGACCGGCTGGCAGATTGCGGACTTACCCACATCGAATCTGCCAGCTTTGTGTCGCCCAAGTGGGTGCCACAAATGGGAGATGCGGCCGAGGTAATGGCAGGCATCCATCGCAAACCGGGTGTACGCTACTCAGTTCTTACGCCAAATCTCCGGGGCTTTGAAAGCGCCCTTGCAGCGGGCGTTGATGAAGTAGCAGTATTTGGCGCGGCATCCGAATCCTTTAGTCAGAAGAACATCAACTGCTCCATTGCTGAAAGCCTGGAACGCTTCCTGCCCGTAATGAAAGCCGCAAAGAAGCACAACATACCTGTGCGCGGCTATGTGTCCACAGTGCTCGGCTGCCCCTACGAGGGCGATATTGCACCCGAACAGGTGGCGAAAGTCGCAAAAGCTCTGGCCGATATGGGTTGCTATGAAATTTCTCTGGGGGACACCATCGGCACAGGCACCCCGCTGAAAGCCAGGCGCATGGTTGAAGCAGTGGCAAGCCATGTGCCCATTGAGCGCCTTGCCGCACATTTTCACGACACCTATGGCCAGGCACTGGCCAACCTCTATGCGGTACTGGAAGAAGGCATAGCGGTAATTGATGCTTCTGTTGCCGGTCTGGGCGGATGCCCCTATGCCAATGGCGCATCCGGCAACGTGGCAACCGAAGATGTTCTTTACATGCTCAACGGCCTGGACATCCGCACAGGTGTAGACCTGAACAAACTGGTCACCACCGGCAGATGGATCACCGGCCAACTCAATCGACAGAACGGCTCCAAAGTGGGCCAGGCTCTACAATTCTGAGGATGTGACATGACCAATAATAAAAATGTCGTCGCACTGGACCTTCCGATTCCAGACATGAAAGACCTCCCGGATGATGTCAGAAAGTACTTTGAAATCTGCATCGAAAAACTGGGAATGGTTCCTAATGTTCTCACAGCCTTCAGCCAGAACCTGAAGCAACTGGATGGTTTCACCCGCTTCTATAACGAGTTAATGATGGGCGAGAGTGAACTCAGCAAGCTGGAACGGGAAATGGTTGCTGTTGTCGTCTCATCAGAAAACAAATGCTTTTATTGCCTGGTGGCTCACGGAGCCGCTGTGCGCGTCCTGAGCGGCGACCCGGCGCTGGGCGAGCATCTGGTCATGAATTACCGGTCAGCCCGACTGGACAAGCGCCAGCGCGCAATGCTTGATTTCGCGTCCATCCTTACCCGTTCCCCTGCAACGGTTGCAGAAGCCGAAGTGCAGGCACTTCGGGATGCAGGGTTCAGCGACCGCGGCATCTGGGATCTTAGCAACGTGATCGGCTTCTACAATATGTCCAACCGCGTAGCTATTGCCAGTGACATGCGCCCTAACCCTGAATACCACAGCCAGAGTCGCTGACAGACTCAAAAAATCTCAGACCTCGAAGACAAAAACAACCGGAGGCAAACAATGAATCAGACTCTTCCAAGCTACACCAGCGGTACCTCCAAAACACCGTTGCTGGGCATGACCATCGGCGAAATGCTCGACCGCACAGCCGACAAGTATCCCGATAACGAAGCCCTGGTGTGTCTGCATCAGGACATCCGCTGGACCTACAAGGAATTCCTTGCCAAGGTCAATGAGGCAGCGCGAGCGTTTCTGGCCATCGGCGTCAAACGTGGCGACCGCGTGGGCATCTGGGCACCCAACCGGTATGAATGGACGGTTACCCAATTTGCCACGGCCAAGGTCGGGGCCATTCTCGTAAACATCAACCCGGCCTACGGCATGTATGAACTGGAATACGCCATGAACCTGGCCGGTATCAGCGTGCTGGTCACAGCCGACAGCTTTAAAGCGTCCAACTACCGCCAGACTCTCTACGATCTGGCGCCTGAGCTGAAAGTGGGTACCCCCGGAAAGATCAAGGCCCAACAGCTTTCTGATCTGCGCGCAGTGATCAATCTGGATACTGAAAAACACGCAGGTATGTGGAGCTGGGATGAATTCACCGGCTTTGCGGGTGACATCAGCCAGGACGAAGTAAACAAGGTACAGAGTCAACTGCAGTTTGATGACCCCATCAACATACAGTTCACCTCAGGCACAACCGGAAACCCCAAGGGTGCCACCCTCACCCACCACAACATTCTGAATAACGGATTCTTTGTGGGTGAAAGCCAGGTCCTGACAGAGAAAGATCGCCTGGTCATTCCCGTACCTCTGTACCACTGCTTCGGCATGGTGATGGGCAATCTGGGCTGCATTACCCACGGCTCCACAATGATCTACCCGGGAGAAGGCTTTGAACCGAAAGCCGTTCTGCAGGCAGTGCACCAGGAAAAGGCTACAGCACTCTATGGCGTCCCAACCATGTTCATCGCAGAGCTGGCTGAACCGGATTTCGAGTCCTATGATCTTTCAACCCTTCGCACCGGCATCATGGCCGGATCCATCTGCCCGGCGGAGGTGATGAAAAAGGTCAACGGTAATATGAACATGAAAGAGGTTCAGATTGCCTATGGCATGACTGAAACCAGCCCGGTATCCACTCAGACCAGTTCCCTCGACCCCTTCGAGAAGCAGGTCACCACCGTGGGCCGGACACAGCCACATCTGGAAACCAAAATTGTCGACCCGGGAACCGGAAACGTAATGCCCCGTGGCGAAATTGGTGAGTTGTGCACCCGCGGCTATAGCGTGATGCTGAAATACTGGAACAACGAAGAAAAGACCCGGGAAGCTATAGATGACGCCGGCTGGATGCACACAGGCGACCTGGCGACCATGGACGACGAAGGTTATGTTCAGATTGTCGGCCGCATCAAGGATATGGTGATCCGCGGCGGTGAAAACATCTACCCGAAAGAAATTGAGGAATTCCTCTACACCCACCCCTCTATCGAAGAAGTTCAGGTAACCGGTATTCCCGACGACAAGTTCGGTGAAGAACTGGTCGCCTGGGTAAAACTGCGCCCGGATGCTGACCAGGTAGATGCGGATGACCTCATGGCCTTCTGCAAAGGCAAGATTGCCCACTTCAAAATCCCCCGGAATTACAAATTCGTGGATGAATTCCCGATGACGGTGACCGGCAAGATTCAGAAGTTCAAGATGCGGGAAATTTCCATTGAGGAAATGGGACTGAAGTAGGCGTCAGAGCTGCCCCCCTGAGCGTTCGATTGCCCCGGGATACCGGGGCTTTTTTTTGCCTATTAAAATCTGATTGACTGAAGCACAACTTCGTGATGTTATCATGGTTAACATTGTTACCGCCGATAACATCAAGCGAGCCAAGACACCCATGGCAAAACCGGCCTACCATCATGGCGACCTGCCTCTGCAGGTTCAGCATCTGGCACTCGACACACTCAGGTCGCAAGGAGACGCCTCCATCAGCCTGCGCGCCCTTGCCAAGCAGTTAGGTGTCAGCGCACCGGCGTTATACCGGCATTTTTCAGATCGCGACACACTACTGGCTGAACTGGCCATCGGCGGGTTTGAAGCCCTGCGCGAACGGCTCCAGGCCGTAGATCAGGAGGCCCCGCGCAAGGCCTTGATCGAGATTGGACGGGTGTACGTCAATTTCGCTCAGGATGAGCCCAACCTCTACCGCCTGATGTTCGGCGGCCGTGTTCTGCCCAAAGGCGCGCATCCCCGGCTGGATGCCGCCGGGAAAAGCGCGTTCCAGATTCTCGAAAACACCGTGGCCCGCGCCAGGCAGCTTGGGTATCTCAAGGCTTCCCCTGTTTCGCTTATCACAGCAGCAGCCTGGTCTCTGGTACACGGGCTGTCACAACTCACCATCGACGGCCATTTGCCCGCGGCAAAGACCGACCCCATGTTGACCGAAGGCGTACTCGGCTTATTACTGGACGGCTCCCGGTCTGATCACCAACAACAATCACAACAGGATTTGATCTTATGAGCAGCCCCAAACCGAGTACCCTCCGTATTGGCCGTCGCTATCGCGCCAACCGGCTTAACGGCCCTTATGATGCCATTATCATTGGCTCCGGCATTGGCGGCCTCACTGCTGCCGCCTGCATGAGCAAGATGGGCAAAAAGGTTCTGGTGCTTGAACAGCACTACACTGCAGGCGGCTTCACCCACAGCTACGACCGTAACGGCTATGAGTGGGACGTAGGTGTGCATTACATCGGCGACATGGGCTCCGACCAGACAATGGGCAAGCGCCTGTTTGACCACATTACCGATGGCCAGTTGCACTGGGCGCCCCTGGATGCCCATTACGACCGTATTTTCCTGGGCGACAAACAGGTAGATCTGGTCGCCGGCCCGAAGGCCTTCCGTGCGGAACTGGTGAAAACCTTCCCGGAAGAAGAACAGGCCATAGACACATACCTGGATTACCTGCGCCAGGTAGCCAAGGCCATGCCGGGAATTGTTCTGGGCAAGGTTCTGCCGGATGTGGCTGCCGGCCCGCTGAGTATGCTCACCAAACGCCGTGCCCCGGATTTCCTGAACAAGCCGACCCGCGAGGTGCTCGAAGGCATTACCAGCAATCAGGAACTGATTGCTGTGCTTACCGGCCAGTGGGGAGATAACGGCCTGCCGCCGGCTGAGTCCAGTTTCATCATTCACTCACTGATTGCCCGCCATTACCTCCACGGTGGTTACTACCCTATCGGTGGTGCTTCAGAAATGGCCAAGACCATCATCCCGGTAGTACAGAAAAGCGGTGGCGAAGTTTTTACCTACGCCGACGTAACCGGCATTCTGATCGAGAAAGGCAAAGCCGTGGGCGTTCGCATGGCAGACGGCGCAGAGATTCGTTCTCCACTGGTCATCAGCAACGCCGGCGTGTTCAATACCTTTAACAAACTGCTACCCAAAGAGGCACCGGACTGGGACTACTACCAGGACAAGCTGACGACCGTGAAGCGCTCCATGGCCAGCAATTGCCTGTATATCGGCCTGCAGGATACTGCTGAGAACCTCGGGCTGCCAAAAACCAACTACTGGATCTACCCCGGCGCAGATTACGAAAAACAGGTTAAGGACTTCATGGCCAACCCGGAAGCCAATGACATACCTCTGACCTATATTTCGTTCCCCTCCGCCAAAGACCCCAGCTTTGCCGAGCGCTACCCTGGCCGCGCCACCATCGAGATCGTGGCACCCGGCCCATTTGAATGGTATGAAAACTGGGCCGACAAAACCTGGGGCAAACGAGGTGAAGATTACGAGGCAAAAAAAGAAGAATACGCCCAGCGCCTGCTGAAAAAGCTATACGAGAAGTTTCCGCACCTTGAAGGCAAAGTAGACTATTACGAGTTATCTACTCCACTTTCCACGGATTACTTCTGCCGCTACAGCGAAGGGGAAATCTACGGTCTGGACCACACCCCTGACCGCTTCGAGCTGGACTGGCTGAAACCCAAAACCCGCATTCCCGGTCTTTACCTTACCGGCCAGGACATCATGACCTGTGGCGTAGTTGGAGCAATGCTCGGTGGCCTGCTGACAACGATTGCGGTGAGCGGTTTCAAGGGGCTTCCGCTTGCGAAGAAGATGTTTGTAGGCTAATAAACAAACGTAATGCCGGCGGTGCTGCAGAAAAGCAGATGCCGGAATCCTTACAGACCTATTGCGCAACCGGGGCCTTATGAAAACCATAGGTTTAATCGGCGGCATGAGTTGGGAATCTACCCAGACTTATTATCGCCTGATCAACCAGCAAGTTCGGGAACGCCTTGGCGGGCTTCACTCGGCCAGGATCCTGCTCTACAGCTTAGACTTTGCCGAGATTGAAGCTCTCCAGCACAAGGGGGACTGGAACGGAACGGCGGAAATACTGACATCGGCGGCGCAATCCATTAAGGCAGGTGGAGCCGATTTCCTCCTTATCTGCACCAACACCATGCACAAGGTTGCACCACAAATCGAGCAGGCTACGGCCATGCCTCTGCTTCACATCGCCGATGCGACCGCCAGGGTGTTGATCGAAGACGGGATAACCTCGGTAGGGTTACTTGGCACCCGGTTCACTATGGAACAGGCTTTCTATCGGGAGCGCCTGGAGGAAAAGGGAATCACTGTTTTCGTTCCCGATGATAATGAACGGGAATCTGTACACAGGATCATCTACGAAGAGTTGTGCCACGGCATTATCAATTCCGGGTCGAAATCTACTTATCTGGATATCGTAGATTCACTGGCCGCACGCGGAGCTCAGGCCGTCATTCTTGGATGTACCGAGATCGGATTACTGATCCAGAACTCTGATTCGCAGGTTGCGCTGTACGACACAACAGAAATTCATGCAGCGCAAGCCGTCGAACTGGCACTCAGATAGCCAGCTATGGTTACCCGCTGTATGGGTACAGAGAAAATGTCACACGACATGTGCATGCTTTCAGCCAGAGCTCAGTGCCTGAAGCTGCTTATAAGCCTTCGCTGCGCCCTTGGTACCAAGTTCTGCCGCACGTTTTGCATCTTTTTTTGCAGCGGCAAAATCCTGAAGATGATAGTGGGTTCCGGAGCGTTCAAGATATGCCCTGCCATCATCAGGATTGTATGACAGGTAGCGCGCCCAGTACTCCAGGATGTCCTGAGTTTTACCCATCTTGAACAGTGCGTAATCCACGGCCTTATAATAATCAAAGGTTGCAGGGCTCAAGCTTATCGCCTTATCAAGAGCATCCCTGGCCTCCGCAAACTTCTTGTTCGCGATTAATTGCTTGGCAAAATTAAATAGAGAAGCGGGATCCTGTGTATCAACTTCAGAACTGACGGGTGTGTTCGGTTCAAAAAATTCTGAATCAGGATGACGAGCGATAGCCAACAAACTCTGCCGCAGTCGCTCTGTCGGTTCATGGTCAGGATCCAGAGCGCTCGCACGCTCAACATCTTTGAATGCCTGATCATAATGTTTCAGTCCGGCATATATGCGAGCACGAGTAAGAAAATAGCTACTGTTATCTTCCTCCTGGTCAATGGCCGTGTTTGCATCCTTGAGGGCTCGTTCAAGGTTATTCAGGCGTCGGTAGGTTTTTGCACGCAAATGAAAAGTCCGCGCATCGCTACCCCGCTCTATCGCAACATCCAGCAACTCCAGGGCTTTCTCATACTCTCCATTGATATAGGACATGCGCCCCGCTTCATAAGCCGTATATTCAAGCAGCCGCCTGATATTCGGATTCCGGTTAGCCTGGGCCTGAGCGCCCTGAGCAAAGCCCAGCATTGAGATCACTGAGCCCCCCCACTTTGGATCCAGAGTCTCAAGATAGAATTTACGCGCAATATAGTTAGCCGGGTACCGATCATTTGCAACCTCAAGTGCCTCCTGCGCCACTATGTACTGCCCTGTAGCTTTAGCCGCATTGATCTGTAAACAATAGGCCCAAAGCGCCTGAGGCTCCAGAGACAGCCCAAGCTCGACATCCGAGTTCGCAAGAGCCAGCCAATGCTTCATGCTGTCAATATTTTCTTGAGGTGTTTTGTCAATATAGGCACCGCCCCTGGCGTCCCAGGCACGGGAAATCCGATAACTTGCACGCGCGAGATAGGATGTATAGGTGTCAGGAAAAAGGGCCACCCAGTCATCGAATATTGTCTCCCAGTGACTCTCGCTCAGCCAGAACGCCCTGTACGCAGCCTGCAACTCAACGTCCTGACTGATATCGCTCTGGACAGTAACCTGCAGCCTTGAAAGCAGGTCGTTAAGCTGGCTGAAGTTCCGGGCTTCGAGCATACGCCTTATCTTCAGAGACTCGCTTGAACCAGGATGATTATAGTTCACCCGAGTCACGACTGTGCCTGGCTGCGTGGTTTCCGCAAGAGAGGGGCGGTTCCGGGGAGCTTGAGTCGGTTTTGCAGACTCCATCTTCTTCAATGAAGATACATTCTTTTGCGGTGGCCTGTCGCTGAAATGACGCTGGCCAGACTCATCAACCCATTGGTATACCTGCGCCTGGGCGAGCGAAGACACAGCAAGCATAAACAACAGACTGCAATGTAAAATATTAGGCACGAACACTCCTTGTCAGTTTCTTCCCCCAGACCCTTAATTGCCCCATGGGGTTATCGGTACCAGACTAACGCGTAAGCAGCAAAATCCAGTGGTACACGGTCACATATTGGTAAGGTGACCCGTCCCTGACCTTTACCTGCCTCACTGCTTCCGGAAAAGCAGCAATAAGGGTATTGCCAGCAGTGTCATCCACGCCATGAGCTGAAAATCGTTAAGGTAACCGATAGCAGCGGCCTGACGACTTAATTCTCCATTGAGAATGGCAAGCGCCTGGTCCGTTGAGCCAAGGCTACCGCCCTCCTCAAGCAGCCGCTGAACCGGATCACGATAGGGAGAGAGCTGCTCACCCAGCACCGCATGATTGGTCTGGGTACTGCGGACAGCGAGTGCAACCATCACCGAGATACCAATGCTGCTACCAATATTCCTGATCAGGCTGAACATAGACGTTCCTTCGGTACGGTAACCTGTTGCCAGTGTGGAAAAGGTGATAGTGCTCAGTGGCACAAACACCAGCCCCAGACCAACCCCCTGAATCAGGCCAGTCCTGACTAGAGCCCAAGGGCTGATATCCAGATTGAACTGCGCCATCTGGAACAGAGAGAAGGACATCAGAATAAGGCCGATGCCTATCAGAAACCTGGCATCCACGACATTGAGCAGGCGGCCAACAACAATCATGGCGAGCATACTGCCGACGCCACGGGGAGCCAGCACCTGGCCGGTGGTAATCACCGGAAAGCCCATAAGGTTCTGGAGAAATGGCGGCAGCAGCGCCAGAGTAGCCAGCAGAACCACGCCAACAATAAATATAAATACCAGACCCAGAATCAGGTTTCGGTCTTTGAACAAGCCCGGCTCCAGAAAGGGTTCCTTTGCGGTCATCATGTGTGCGATGAACATATACAGACACAAGGCTGAAATCAGCGATTCAATGATGATTTCCATGGAGGAGAACCAATCCAGACTCTGACCACGATCCAGCATCAACTGCAGAGAGCCGATGGCCAGGGACAGCAACGCAAACCCATACAGATCGAAGCGCCGAGGTTCCTTTTCGGTTTCTTTCACAAACATGAGAATGCCCAGGAGAGCAAGAACACCGAATGGCAGGTTAATCAGGAATACCCAGCGCCAGTTGTAATATTCAGTAAGGTAACCACCCAGCGTCGGGCCAAGAATAGGGCCGACCATAACACCGACTCCCCACATAGCCATGGCGGAGCCATGCTTCTCCTTCGGGTAGGTATCCAGCAGCACCGACTGGGACAGCGGAACCAGTCCTGCGCCAAACACGCCCTGCAATACCCGGAACAGCACCATTTCTTCCAGTGAGGTGGCAATACCGCATAGCATTGACGTTACGGTGAAGCCGATAACAGCGGTCACGAACAGCCTTTTACGGCCCATACGGGCAGCCAGAAAACCGGTCATGGGCGTCATGATCGCAGCCGCAACAATATACGATGTCAGCACCCAGGCAATCTGCTCTGAGGTAGCCGACATACTCCCCTGCATATGGGGTAAGGCGACATTTGCAATGGTGGTATCAACTGCCTGCATAATTGTTGCAAGCATAATAGATACGGTGATCAACCCCCTGTTCGCAGTACCCGAACCAATTGTCTGGCCGCTCACTCAGCCTCTCCGGCCAGTTCAGGCGCGGCGTCGGATCCAAACACTCGCTGGATCCAGGACGTGACCGGTTGTATGAAGGCGGGGCCACGGGTTTGGGGGCCGGTATCGACAGAAACCGTCACACTCATTCCTGAAACCAGACCAGGCGCATCCGGCGTGTTTTCCAGCTCGACTCTCACAGGAATTCGCTGCACAACCTTCACCCAGTTGCCGGTCGCGTTCTGTGCTGGCAAAACGGAAAACTCGGAACCAGCTGCACCGGCAATACTTCCAACACGCCCTTGCCACGTATAATCCGGATAAGCGTCTACGCTTACCTCAACCTTCTGGCCCGGCTGAACATGGGTTAGCTGTGTTTCTTTCAGGTTGGCCTCCACCCATATACCCGAAACGGATACCAGGCTCATAGCTGCGCGATTGGGATCCGCATACTGGCCTTCTACCGGTATCTTTGAAGCGATGCCGTCGAAACGCGCCAATACCCGAGTATCATCAAGATCCTTTCGGGCCGTATCGAGTGCTGACTGGGCCTCGCGATAGAGTGGATGCTTCTCGACCGCAATATCCGGATCGCCGATCAAACCAGCCTTAATGCGCTCAAGGCCCGTCTGTACCTGCTGAATCTGTTGCCCTGCCAGTTCCATTTTGTGGTGATAGCTGTCCAGCACCGATTCGGAAACCGCACGCTTTTTCGCTAACTCCCTTTGCCGCTCATATTCACGCTGCGCAAACGCGTGATTATTCATGGCCACCGCAAGTTCCTGCTGCTTTTCCCGGTAACTGGCTTTCATGGCTTCAATCTCGGCTTGCACTTCTTCCCGCCCGGATTGCGCTTTCTGGAGGGCAATTCGATAACGCAAGGGATCTATCTCAAACAACAGCTCCCCTCTTTTCACACTCTGATTTTCTTTAACTCCAACATTGATAACCGTGCCGGACACCTCAGGAACCACAGAGATCATGTCAGCGCGCACATAAGCATTTTCAGTTTCTATATAACGGCCGCCAAGGAGGTAGAAAATAACAGCTGCCAGAATCACTGCGAGAGGGATAACGGTGAGCAGCACGAACCTTCTGCTGACACGCCCTGATTCGTTAGAAATAAACTTTCCGGATAGTCTTTCTGAGTTATTGCGCATCGTATCCCGGTTCCTGAAAGTGTAAAGCATGGCTCAGCCAGCATATTTATAAGCTAGAGCATTATAAGCATGCTTACATTTTATGAGAAGAATCCAGGCAGATAAAAAAAGATGCCGGCTCAAAGGCTCTTGAGCGGCGGCCAGACATAAAAAAAGGGCCACTCATGAAAGTGGCCCTTTACCTGCCGAAGCTTCCGGCGCTAACCCATATTTTTCCTCACAAACCGCTGAACCTCGCCCACAATACCGCTACGGAAGGCCAGCACTGTCAGCACAAAGATACCACCGAGAATCGGGTCTACCCAGTCCCGGAGCGGGCCTTGTGCGAGCTGGTACTCGATATTGACCACAAACATTGCACCTATAACCGGCCCCAGCAATGTGCCCATGCCACCCACGAGGGTCATGAGGATGACCTCTCCGGACATATGCCAGTGCGCATCGTTCAGGGACGCCAGCTGGAACACCACGGACTTCATGGAGCCAGCAAGTCCGGCAAGTGCAGCGGAAATCACAAATGCCAGAATCTTGTATCGATCCACTTTGTAGCCCAGAGATACTGCTCGGGGCTCATTCTGTTTAATGGCTTTCAACACCTGGCCATAAGGACTGCTTACAATGCGCTGAACCAGCAGGTAGCAGCCGAGGAAGACCGCCAGCACGAAGTAATACATATTCAGGTTGTCTTCAAGATTGATCAACCCGAACAGCTCACCCCGTGGAACGCCATGCATACCATCCTCTCCGCCGGTAAATGACGACTGCACAAAGAAGAAGAACACCAGTTGGGCAAGAGCCAGGGTAACCATGGCAAAGTAGATGCCCTGGCGACGGATAGACAGCAGAGCAAAGCCCAGTCCAAGCACCGTGGACACCAATGTTCCCGCAATGATGCCCATCTCCGTGGTAAGACCACTGAAATTACTGAGCAGGTAACCGGTGGTATAACCGCCCGTCGCCAGAAATGCTGCGTGCCCGAAAGAGAGCAAACCAGTGAATCCGAACAACAGGTTGAAGGCTACCGCAAACAGCGCGAAGCAAAGGATTTTCATCAGGAACACCGGATACATCACAAACGGTGCCAGCAGCAGAAGTACGAGCAGAACCCCGTTGAGCATCAGCTTTCTGCGATCCTCAGTTTTTTGCTGCTCAAGGATGGTTTTATGGATATCAGACTGAATATCGATCTGGCTCATGGTTATGCCTCCTTACCAAACAGGCCATTGGGCCGGATCATCAGCACGATCACCATGACCAGGAAGATTACAGCAGAGGACGCTGGCGGGTAGAACGTCTTTGTAAGACCTTCCACAATACCCATCAGAATACCGGTAATAATGGCGCCACCTATGGAACCCATGCCTCCGATAACTACCACAGCAAAGACCACGATGAGTATGTGCGATCCCATTACCGGGGTTACCGAGTAGATGGGTGCAGCGAGCACCCCCGCAAACGCAGCCAGCATGACGCCAAACCCGTATGTCAGGCTTACAAGTAAAGGCACGTTGATACCAAAGCCCTGCATGAGCTGGGAATCTTCCGTACCTGCACGCAGGTAAGCGCCCAACTTGGTTTTCTCAATCATGAACCAGGTGCCAAAGCACACAACAAGGGCAGCCACAATTACCCAGGCCCGGTAGTAAGGCATGAACATAAACCCGAGGTTTACGCCGCCTTTGAACATATCAGGCATTGCATAGCGCAGGCCTGATACACCATAAATGTTGGTGAGAATGCCCTGCATGATCAGCGCGACACCGAAAGTCAGGAGCAGGCTGTAAATATGGTCCTGCCCGGCAATACGGCGGAGCAGAAAATACTCGACAAGCACCCCGACAATGCCAACCAGCAAGGGTGCCAGGAAAAGCGCCACCCAGTAGTTCACACCCAATGTGTCGAACAGAATGACCGTGGCCATGGCACCCAGCATATACATGGCGCCATGGGCAAAGTTGATAATTTTAAGAAGACCGAAAATAACGGCCAGGCCAAGGCTCAAAAGCGCGTAGAAGGCGCCGTTGATAATCCCGATCAGAAGCTGGCCAGACAGCACCGCCATGGGCACGCCGAAAATCATGGACATGTTGCTAACTCCAGAAGCAGCACAGACGTTGAATCAATTTTTATTTTTGCGTAATGCCTTGAGTAGTGCCTTGAGCCCCCCGGCAAACGCCGGAGAGCTCATTTGCCTACACTTTATTTACTGGTGACCAGCTTGCACTTGCTGTCTGAAAGCGGACGAAACGCCTCATCAGCCGGAATGGTGCGCAGGATTTTGTAAAGATCCCATTCGCCGGTGGATTCTTCCGGGGTTTTGACCTGCGCCAGGAACATGTCGTGCACCATACGGCCATCTTCACGAACACGGCCATTTTTGGTGAACATGTCGTTGATAGGCGTATCCATCATCTGTTTACGCACAACCTGGGAATCATCAGAGCCCGTCGCTTTAATAGCATTCAGATACTGAACCGCACTGGAGTAGATACCCGCGTGAACCATGGTTGGTCTTGCACCGGTTTCTTCCATGAAACGGTCAGCCCATTCACGGGCCTCATCGTTCATATCCCAGTACCAGCCAGTAGTCAGCTGGATACCCTGAGCAGTTTCAGCGCCCAGAGCATGGACATCACTCAGGAACAGCAGCAATGCCGCCAGCGTCTGGCCTGATTGTGTCAATCCGAATTCCGCAGCTGTTGTAATGGCGTTTGTGGTGTCTGCACCGGCGTTTGCCAAAGCGACAACATCTGCACCGGAAGCCTGCGCCTGCAGAATAAATGAGGAGAAGTCCGGAGTCGGGAACGGATGGCGGATGCTGCCGATGATTTCCCCGCCATTGGACTCAACCATGCGGGTTACGTCTGCCTCCAGTGAGTGCCCGAACGCATAATCAGCCGTCAGGACGTACCAGGTTTTACCGCCTTCCTTGACTATCGCAGTAGGGGTACCGACAGAGAGTGGATAGGTGTCGTAAGTATAGTGAATATGGTTCGGAGTACAGTGCTCGTTGGTAATACTTGATGCGGCAGAGCCGTTAACCAAAGCAAACTTGTTATGTTCTTCAATGACTTTGGTTGCTGCGATAGTTACAGAGGATGCAACAAGGCCAGCTACCATATCGACGTTATCGTTTTCCAGCCAGCGCCGCACAGTGCTGGAAGCCACATCCGGGCTGTTACGGTCATCGGCCGTGACGATTTCAATTTTTGCTCCGTTGACCGTTCCACCAACATCGGCCACTGCCATTTCCAGAGCCTTGAGGCCATTGGGGCCAGCCAGGTCACGATAGGTGCCGGACATATCGGCCAGGTAGCCAATCTTGACCGTGTTATTGGATATTTCCGCTTGGGCGCCACCCACCATCAAGGCTGATGCAACAGCTGAAGTCAGAAGCTTTTTCATCATTGTCATTATTGTATCTCCGCTACTGTTTTGCGTTGGTTCGGTTTTTTATTGCTCTTGTTTTACTTTACACGTACGCCTATCAGGGCTCAGACACCCAAATAGCCATCCAGTACTGACTGCTTCGCATGCAGCTCGCCGGCACTGACCTCTTCCACTATCTGTCCATGCTCTACCACGTAGTGTCGGTCGGCCAATGGCGCTGCAAAGTGGAAATTCTGCTCTACCAGAATGATGGTAAGCCCTTTGTTTTTAAGGGCCACCAGGACCTCGCCCAGTTTTTCAACAATAACCGGCGCAAGCCCCTCTGTAATTTCGTCCAGCAACAGCATATTGGCTCCGGTACGAAGGATGCGCGCCAGCGCCAGCATCTGCTGCTCTCCACCTGAGAGTTTGGTGCCCTGGCTGAAACGACGTTCGTAGAGGTTAGGGAACATGCTGTAAATCTCTTCCAGGCTCATACCTCCGCTGCGCACTACTGGCGGTAAAGTGAGGTTTTCCTGAACACTGAGAGACGCAAAAATGCCACGATGCTCAGGGCAATACCCGACACCCAGCCTTGCAATATTGTGCGGGGCACAAGACATGGTCTCTTCCCCGTTAATCATGATGGAGCCGGTGCGACGGCCAACCATATTCATGATTGCCTTGAGCGTGGTGCTTCTCCCGGCACCGTTACGGCCGAGAAGCGTAACCAGCTCGCCCCGGTTAACGACCATTTCAATACCATGCAGAATATGGGATTCACCGTAAAACGCATGCAGCCCGGAAATGCGTAGCTGCTCGTACTCCTTTGCCGCATTCTGGTTCATTGCGCAGCCTCCGATTCAGTTTCGGTTGAAGCTCCGCGTTCACCACTGGAACCGGTTCCCATATAAACCTCGCGGACGCGGGGGTCGGCAGAAACGGCTTCATAGTCGCCTTCCGTAAGTACGGAACCCTGAGCCAGCACCGTTATACGGTCGCACAGTTTCGACACCACACTCAGGTTGTGTTCAACCATCAGAACAGTCCGGCCTTCAGCCGCCTTGCGCACCAGCTCCACAACGCGATCAACGTCTTCCGTGCCCATGCCCTGGGTAGGCTCATCGAGCAGCAGAATTTCCGGCTCCATGGCCAGGGTCGTCGCCAGCTCAAGAGCCCGTTTACGGCCATAGGCCAGCTCGACAGTGGTGGTATTCGCAAATTCAGTCAGACCCACAGATTCCAGAAGCTCCATGGCACGACCGTTAAGCCTGTTCAGAGATGTGCCGGATTTCCAGAAGCTGAACGAACTGCCTTCAAAGCTCTGCAGCGCCACACGAATATTTTCCAGTGCCGTCATATGGGGAAAGACAGCGGAAATCTGAAATGAACGAACCATACCTTTACGGGCAATGGCCGCGGATTTAAGAGGCGTAATATCTTCGCCTTTGAAGAGAATCTGTCCGCGTGTCGGGATGAGGAATTTAGTGAGCAGGTTGAACACTGTGGTTTTACCTGCACCGTTGGGACCGATCAGAGCATGTATATGGCCTTTCTGAATCTGAAGATTCACGTCGTCAACCGCTACAAAGCCCTTGAACTCTTTAACAAGGTTCCGGGTCTCCAGCACGTACTGGTCACTCATGAGCCAATCTACCTTTTGTTATTGTTGTACGTTTGTACTTATCCTACAGATTAGATTGACGTATACGTAAACGTCAATCTAATTCTCATGTTTTTTTGGCGGTATCGAATATGTCATCGTGGAATGCGCTACAGGCTCCTCTTCTCCCCCCTCGGAGTAGACAAAAACTTCGCCAACCCCCATGGTGCGCCCAACTTTAAGCATGGTCGCTTTCGCCCAGAGGGGCTTATGAGCGGCAGGCTTGCGCAGAAAGTTAATATTCAGGTTTGTGGTAACCGCCAGTGGCACCAGCCCGATTTTGCTTAACAGCGCAGCGTAAAGGGCTACGTCTGCAAGCCCCATCATTGCCGGCCCAGATACGGTCCCGCCCGGCCTGAGGTGCCCGTCATCCACATCCAGGCTCATTTCGGCCCAACCATCACCCAGCTTCCTCAGGCTGCCATAGGCGGCACCCTGGGGAAACTGCTCCTTAAGGAAGCTGTCCAGCTCCTCAAAAGTAATTTTCATGAACCAGGTTCCTCCTGGGCACGGTTACGCAACACAAAACGCTGAATCTTGCCACTGGGCGTTTTCGGAAGCTCTTCCACGAATTCAATTTCCCGAGGAAATGCATGCGTAGAAAGGCGCCGGCGTACCAGTTCCTGCAGTTCATCCCGCAAAGTCTGATCATCCGCCGGCTGCTGATCCCCTTTAATGACAACATAGGCTTTAATGATGGAGCCACGCTTTTCATCCGGCTTGGCAACGACTCCGGACTCTGCCACAGCAGCGTGCTCCAGCAGTGTACTTTCCACATCGGCAGGACCAACCCGGTAACCGGCAGTGGTGATAATATCGTCATCACGACCGCTGAATGAGAAACTACCGTCACCATGGCAGATCGCCATATCACCAGTAAGGTAATAGCCTTTCACGAACGGGTCTTTTTCTCCCCAGGTGTAGCCGTCAAAATGAAACAGCGGCGATGCTTCGACATCTACAGCAATCTGCCCGACCTCACCCTCACCCACTTCCTCATTTTTTTCGTTAAGGGCAACAACCCTGTGACCTGGTGATGAGTAGCCCATGGAGCCCTGGCGAACAGGATGCGCAAGGGCGTGGAAGTTGCAGCAGGTCATACCGGTTTCTGTCTGCCCGTAGTGATCCATAACCGGGCAGAAATGACGGTTCCTGATCCAGTTAACCACTTCCGGGTTCAGGGGCTCGCCGGCACTGCTGGCAACGCGAAGCCCGAGGTTTTCGCCTTCCGGAAGTACGTGATCATTGGCTTTAAGCAGGCGGTAGGCAGTGGGCGCTGCCGCAAGATTGGTAATCTTGTACTTGCGGATCATGTCGTAGGTAGATTCGGGCGTAAACGCGCCCGGATTGAAGTGGGTCGCGTGCCCCATCAACAGCGGACCCACCACCGCATAATAAAGGCCGTATGCCCAGCCAGGATCAGCAACGTTCCAGAAAGTATCGTCATCACGCAGGTCGATGGCGTACTTCATGTATACATAGAAAGCCATCAATGCACGCGCCGGCACGGCAACACCTTTTGACTTGCCGACGGTACCTGAGGTGAACATCTGCAGGAACGGATCGGTGCCCTTGATCATGACAGGCTCAAAATCAGCACTCTGGCCGTCCAGAGTACTCCGGAAATCCGGGATAGCTGCCCCGGTTTTTTCAGCATCAACACAAAGAACTGGCGGACAATCTTTTACATCTGTGAGCTTGGGGTAGTTCACCGGATCTGTAACGACCAGTTTTGTCCCTGCGCGCTCGAGGCGGTATTCAATAGCACCGGAACCAAATGCAGTAAACAGGGGCTGATAAACCGCACCGGCACGCAGAGCGCCAGCGATAACAATGAGCAGTTCGGGACCTCTGGGCAGCAGACCCGCAACCCTGTCGCCTTTACCAATTCCCAGCGATGTCAGGTAGTTGGCAAATCGCGCGGATTGCTCTTTCAACTCGGCAAAGGTGAGTACGCCATCACCGCCGCCATCTTTTTCGTAGTAAAGGGCGACTTTCTTCGGGTCGGTCGCCCACTTGTCACAAATCTCATGGCAGACATTCAACCCACCATCCAGACTTCCGTCCAGAATGTCCGCCTCGAGAGCGGCGGGATCGAAGTTGTTATAGACGTCTGCGTATTCCGGAAGGCTCATGATCAACTCCTGCTATTTTTATCATTGAATGCATAGATGAAGATTTATCACAGCTTTCACTTTACGTAAAGGTAAACTTTGGCAAAATGGGACTCATAAAGAAGTGCGATTACTGAGGATATGATGAAGCCCGTCACAGTCCACAAGTGAATCCTCACAATTCACCACAATGTCCGAACGGGCAATAACGTAGCTCTTCCCGGTGATGTTGTTTTTCACAACCTGATAATCACCTTCCTGCTCTGCACCCGAAAACTCTCCAATGAAACCTGTTTCCCGGAGCGACACAGTTTCAAGCCGGTCGCCCGGGCGGATAAGCCCTTCAAAATTCATCAGGGCAAGGCGGGCTGAAGTACCGGTTCCGGTCGTGCTCCGGCAAATCACTCCCGGATGCACATAAGTTGCAGAACGGGAGCGGTAATAATGTTCGGCTATCTGCTCAACAGGCCCCATGAAATGCAGGAATGGCAAAGGGCCGACATCACCAAGCGTATAGTGGGAAAAACCACGCTCCGCCTGAATCGCTTCGACAATAGCGTGGGCAGCGCGTGCCAGATCTCGCTCTTCGTCGAGAGTAAGGCTGAACCCAAGAGATTTTGCTTCTACCAGCGCATAGAACCCGCCGCTGTATGCCACGCTGTAGGTAACGGTGCCAAGAGACGGCACTTCGATTGTCGCTCGATGGGTGTGTATGTAGCTCGGCAGACCCTCGCAGGTAATTGCTTCAACTACTCCGTTTTTAACCAGAGCCTCAATACCGACCAGACCCGCCGGAGATTCCAGGAGGAAGCTCTGCCGACCCTCCTTTTTGGGCACTATCCCTAATTCAAGTACTGCCGTCGCAGTACAGATGGTATTGGAGCCCGAATAAATCGGGTATCCCATGACTTCCATGATGATGTACCCGGCTGCGGCACGGGGATCGGATGGCGGCACCAGCAGGTCCACTGACATTTCCGGGATTCCGTACGGCTCTTCCAGCAACAGCTTTCTCAGGCCGTCTGCATCATCACGCAGGTATTCCATTTGCGCACGCACACTGCCGCCGGGCAGTGATTCGATACCACCGGTCACAATGCGGCTGACATCACCACCTGCGTGGGTGTCCATAAGCTGAATAGTCAATTCCTGCTTCATATACTCTTCTCCAGAGACCAGGAGGCTCCGTGCTTTTCCCATTGAGAATCCGGAACTATGACAATCTTGCCGAGATAATCACTGCCGCGATTCATAAAGTAGCGCTCCGCCTGATGCAGCTGCGAAAGCCGGAAAGCACCGTGAAGCACCGGCCTGAGCTGCCCGCCGCGAATCCACTCCACCAGCTGCTCTGCTTCCTCCCGGGTACCATGTGAGACACCGAATATCTGCACCTGATACAGATAAATCCGCGTCCACAGGATTTCACTGATGTTTCCGCCGCTGGCACCAGCAATGCTAAGGCGCGGGTATGTCTCCCGGGAATTCATATCAAAGATCATGGCGTCAATGAATCTATCGGTCATATCACCACCCACCAGATCCATAACCGCATCAAAGGGCTTGCCGCCAGTCGCTGCCTTAACTCGCTCTACAAAACTGTCCATATCAGAACG
Source organism: Marinobacter sp. ANT_B65 (assembly GCF_002407605.1). Taxonomy (NCBI): domain Bacteria; kingdom Pseudomonadati; phylum Pseudomonadota; class Gammaproteobacteria; order Pseudomonadales; family Marinobacteraceae; genus Marinobacter; species Marinobacter sp. ANT_B65. Next base: position 321,042 of record NZ_NXGV01000003.1, read on the forward strand.
ATCAAGCACGGTCTCTGCACCCAGCGTCTGGAGAGCTTCGGTTTTATCTGATGTACTCAGTGCGTAAGGGGTAGCGCCCAAAATGCGGCAAAGCTGGATCAACGCAGTGCCCACACCGCCGCTTGCGCCAGTAACGAGAACACGCTCCCCGGCTTTTACACGGGCCGACGTGAGCATATGCATAGCCGTCTGGTATGAGCACATCCCCATCGCCGCCAACTGGGCATCATCCAGCGCCTCACCCGGCACAGCATGAAACTGATCTGCGGGAACAGCAACGAACTCGGCATAACCGCCATCGGCTCCATGGCCATAATAGTCAGGAGTGAGATTGATATCCCTGCGGTCGCTGGCGTAAATATTGAAATCCAGCAGACCTCGCTCCCCCACACGACCACTATCGACACCAGCGCCCACGGCCACAACGCGCCCGACAATGTCAGCGCCCTGAATGCGGGGAAAAATGAGAGTGGGCTGCCCCCCCATCTGAAACGAGGTGGTTTCGCCCTTTTGAGTGGGATACAGCCCTTCCCTGGCCTTTCGGTCAGTATTATTCTTGGCGGTAGCGGTTACCTGGACCAAAACCTCACCGGGCGCCGGAGATGGTGTAGACACCTCTTTATATACAAGCCTGTCAACATCGCCATGACCTGTAAGGAGCATGGCTTTCATGGTGTTCGGGATCATGAGGAAATGAACCTCCCTGACTGCAGAATGTAAACCATCCCATCAGGATAGGAGACATTCACACAAGTGTCAGGGAGCTGTGCCTGAATCAGTTATTCTATCTATTAAAAGCCAGACTAACGGGCAATCACTTTATAGACAGGTCGCAGCCTGGGGATCTGCTTCAGAACAACCTGAATAACGGTCATCAGTGGCACCGCAAGCACTACACCCACAGGTCCCCATAGCCAGCCCCAGAAAAAGATGGAAACAAATATAATGACGGGGTTAATTGCCATGCGAAAACCGTGGATCCAGGGTTCGATAAAGAAACCCACCATTGTAGTCAGGGCAAGATAACCCAATGGCGCAATCGCCATCATCCACAAAGTGTCCAGGCTTACCGCAGAGACAATGGCAAGCAAAAGAATAGTAAGAATAACCCCCAGATAGGGGATAAAACGCGCCAGACCGGCAACCAGCCCCCAGACGGCAGGATCGGGCAACCCGACTGCCCAGGCCATAAGCCCCGTCGCCACCCCCACAGAGGTGTTGCTGATACCCAGAACCCCGAGATACTGAGCAATCTGGTGCTGGGAATCTCTGGTAATCCGAAGCACGGTCCGGCGATGACCTCTCGGTAACTGCCTGACAAAGTTACGCACCAGTCTGTCGCCGCTGACCAGCAGGAAATAGGTAAGTGCCATAGCAAGAGCAAGACCCGCCAGACCATCCCGGACTTTGCTCATTAACTGGGCTCGCCAGGACTCGGTCTGCAGAACAACGGTGGTTGGCTCCTGGCCAGTATCTTCACCACCTCCATCAGAGAGGCCACTGACGGACTCCTCCACTTTCTGGGCGGATTCAGTCACCCTGCTGATCTGACGCTTAAGCTCACTCTCGCCAACCAGCAATCGGGAAATACCCTCCGGAGCTTTGCCTGCCCACTCCATTGCCGGTGTAGCAACCGCCATAGCGACACCCGCGATAGAAACAAGTAGCAACACCACCAGAATCAGCGAACTGACGACTCTGGGAATATGCAGGCCAGAGCACATGCGCGAAGCCAGAGGCGACAACAGCAAGCTAGTCAGCAGCGCCAGCACCATCGGCAGAATTATCTGATGGGCGAGATACAGGGTGTACAGCACTCCCAGAATGAAAAGCCCGTAGATAGGCGTGGAAAGGTCAGCACGTGTTTTCCCGGATTCGGGGCTGCATTGTAAGCTTGGTTTCTGATCGTCATCCATAGAGAGCCCCAGGCCTGGCAGCCAGCAACGCTAAAGAGCGCAGCCAGCGTCATTTGGTATGCCACCGAAAACTCCGACTGGCATGCGATCACACAGTGTACCTTTGGTGAAGGCTGCCCGCATTAAAGGCCGGGGTGAGCCAGAGGCCCCCTATACACAACCTGGCTCAAATGCCGCACTAATTACCCGGTTTATATCTATTACCTGGTGCCCTTCGTCGTTGAATCCAGAGCCACCAGCCTGTCCTGCAACTCTCTGGTAACTTTTAAAACACGGCTCATTTCGCGTTGGGTTTTCAGATCCAGACCCAGCTTGCCATCCATGAGCTTCAACAATGGAACAATGGATTCCTCGAAAATTCGGGTAAAAGCCTTGAGAGCTTCGCCTACCTGAGGGGGACTATCCAGATTTACCGTAACCTCCGGGGACAGCTGTACAGACTGCAGACCCTCAGTCAGACCGGATTTCAGGGAAACGGACAGCTCACCAATAGCTTTATCAAGATCTGGCCCCGAGCCTTTCTGGCTAATCTGGCCAGCAACTAACTGCTGCATCTGCTCAACGATCAGACCGAGCTGGCGAACGACTTTAACGCCGGTTTCTTCATCACCCCCCGCCTGCTGGCGACGGCGGTACTCTTCACAGATAGCCTGCCAACGGGCAGCTTCAGCTTCGGTCAAGGTGCCGCGCATTTGCTTGAGTTTAAGCAGATTCTCTTCCGCGCCCTGAGTCAACAGCTGGGACTCCCCCTGATAGTGATCGTCAATCAGGGCTTCCAGTTCTTTATCAGTCATGACCGGCGACAGCTTTTCCGCAAGCTTGTTCATGTTCCGGTAACTGCCCTGCAACTTGAAGGCAGGCTCAGTACGATAGGCATCAGCCTGGGCACTGGAGGCGATGTACGCCTGATTCACTCTCAGTACGGTTTCCCGCACCCGCATCATCTTCTTCAGCAGGGAAACAACCTCATCCCGTTCGGCGGCACTGTAGTCGTGCTCGAAATCCGAATCCGCCACAGTTCTGCCTGCAGCCAGATCCGCAAATCGATAGAAGTCCGCCATGCCCCGGGTTGCCAGGGGTGCCAACACCCGGTTGGCGCTCAGGCTATTCTCTATGTAGGACAGCTCAAAGGCATGCTCCATACCCGACAGCACATCCCCCAGGTTGTATATGTCCGCCCGGTTTGCCAGCATGTCCGGCACTTTGAATATTTCGCCGCTTTCGGTATAGGGATTACCGGCCATCACCACGCAGAACCGCTTGCCACGCATATCATAAGTACTGGTACGGCCCCGCCATACGCCTTCAATACGCCGGGTGCCGTCGCACAGGGAAATAAATTTCTGCAGGAATTCAGGATGGGTATGCTGGATATCATCCAGATACAGCATCACGTTATTGCCCATTTCCAGAGCAAGGTTGAGCTTGACCAGCTCCGCTTCGGCGGTGGAATGGGGTGCCTTCTCGGGGTCCAGAGAGGTGACATCATGGCCTAAACTCGGGCAGTTGATCTTCATAAAGATCAGGCCCAGGCGGTTGGCCACATACTCCATCAAGGTGGTTTTACCGTAACCAGGCGGCGAGATCATCATCAGCAGGCCGGACTGGTCGGTGCGGCGGTCCTCACCTGCAGTGCCCATCTGTTTCGCCAGATTGTCACCAATGACAGGAAGATAGCTTTCGCTGATCAGTTTGTTGCGCACAAAAGATGACAACGGCCGGGGACGGTATTCTTCAAGACGCAGCTGATCGCGCCACTTTTCCAGGACCTTATGACGGACTTCCTGCAACTGCTGCCAGCCAGGAATGATTTCCTGCCGGTGATAGCGCAGACGTTCATCAAACTCATCCAGCTGCAGACTCAGGGAACGCTCGTTGATGCTGACATGCTGGCCCAGCAAACCTTCAACCTCAAACGCCAGTTCCACACTGCGCACAGTAGTAGAGATCGCTTTTTCAGCATTGAGTACAGCCACAACTTCCGGCAGGTAGTGCAGCAGGTGTTGATGCCCGGTCTTGCCCATCCAGGCTTTCAGCCAATGGCTGGTGATACTCCAGCGCGCAGCGGGCTGATCCGCCACCACACCAAGAGCATTCTGGTACTGGGCAAACTGGTTATCCCGCTTCAGGGCTTCGGTAAAGCCTTCGGCCAGTTCACCGGCATAGCGGGTGATTTCAAAGGCTTCTGCCTCTTCTGCCAATTGCAGAACCAGATACTGGGCTGCGGATTTCAGCAGAGTGCGTTCAGCACTGCCTTTTTCGGTTAACCTGAGCCCCCGAGCCTCAACAAACTCTGACAGCTTTGGCCCCAGCTCCTGCTCGAGAGCGTGCAGCAACTCATTGGACTGCATCATGCGGCTGAGTATGCCGGCGGACAGACAGCGGGAACGCAGCTGCTGTGCAGAAACCTGCCGTTGACTCAACTCTGCCCAGAACAGCATAGCCAGCGCACGGGCACTCGGGCTGAAGCGCAACAACCCGGCATTTTGAATGGCGGGCCAAAGTGTGCTGACAATCAATGCAGCATCGTGATCATGGATGCCTTTTTCATAGCCTTCACGGTAGCGGGGCGAGGCAAAAGTCCGAATATAACCGGTAAGCTCCTCAATATCAGCGATATTTACCGGCAAATCGGGCGTCTTCCGGAATTCCTCAATCACCAGTGCAGCCAGATACTCGGCCCTGCAAACCTTGTCAGACTCAGACGGCTGGCTCATGTTCCAGTAGCCCCGAAGACGATCCAGCTCCGGCTCATCCAGCCGTTCGTAGTACTGGGTGCCGGTCAGGTGCAGCAGTACGTGGTCGTCCCGGGGAATCAGGGTAAGGTCCAGCTCCTGCTGGTTTACGCTGAATTTATGCTTGCCGAGACGAATGACTGCGCCGCCATCTTCAAAGATATCAGCCTTGTCCCGCACACTGCGCAGAGCTGTGTCCTGAGCGGCTTTCAACTGGCCCAGACAGTCATCAGCTTCCATGGCCGCACCCAGTTCCCGCAGCTCTTTTGCCATACTGCGCAGACGTGCCACCATGGCATCGGAGGCAAAGAAAGCGTGCAACTCTTCCGGGCTGGTAAAACGTTCCGTTCGGCGATTGACGTTTTTCAGGATCCGTTCGGCCGCATCCGTCAAAGTCGTCACCCGGCGTTGCTGTTGATCCTGCAACTGCTGGCGCCGGGCCTCGATACTTTCATGTGCATTTTCACGCTGCTCCAGAACTGCAGCAAGAAACTCATCGTACTCGCCAAACTGACTTTCCAGTTCTTGCAGCTGATCAAGCATACGAGTCATCAAGCCATCACATTCCCGGACATCTGAAAGCGCGCTGACACCATTAGCCAGACTTTGTTCGAACAAACGGATTCGGGCGGCAAACTGAGCCCGCGCTTCGGCACTGCCCTGCTCTCTAAGACGGATTTCTGCTTCTGAACGCTGCTGATTGATACTGGCGTATATCCCCGAAATGTTATCGGTGATGGCCGTTTCCTGCGCAGCATCATCACCCGCCATGGAGGCCAGCATGCCCTGAATCATATCCAGACCGGCGGTCAGCTCCCGGTAGCGATCCACAATTTTTCCCAGGGAATCCCGGCTCCCGGCTTCAGCCAGCGCGGCTTGCAATTCTGCCAGGGTATTGCGGTAGCCCTCTAAAGCCTCGGGCGAAGCCAGAAAGCGGAACGTTCGATCCGTAAGCCGCTCTTCAGCCTCCGCCAGTTCTTTTTCCAAGGCGTCTATGCGGTCTTTGTCTGCGTAGCGGCGATCGCTCAGCGTCCGCACCCGACCCCGGTGCTCCCGCAGCCGGGCCAGATAACCCACAAACTGGTCTGGCGCTTTCCAGCTATCCGGCTTCAGATCCCGCATCAAGGCACTCTGAACATCTGCCACTTCACTGATAGCAGCTTCTGTCTGGGCCCGGATGCTCTGAACCTTTTCGTATTCGTCCAGCACCAGTTCGGCGGTATTGCGAATAGTGCTCAGCTGCTCATGCAGACCAGCAACCAGCGCTTCATCCTGCCTCGCGGTAAGCCAGTAAAACTGGTCGAGAACACGGTCTACGGTGCGGATTAGTGCCGTAAAATGTCGTTCACTCGCGCTCCTGGCTTCCACCAGAGTAATCACCGTGTTCAGTTCGGCAATGCCGCGTACCAAATCCGGGTTACCTATACGGGCCAGTTCGGAATCATTGGCAACACTGGCCTCTGCGTGGAAGCTCTCCGAAGTAAACGGTGTTTCCCAAACCTGCAAAGGGTGCACCAGAGCCGGCTCGCTAGCGGCATTAAAAATAACCAGATGACCGTTTTCAAAGAGCGCATATCCATGGCCGACCAACGGCACATCGGCTTGTTTACGGATCAGGTTGTAGCGAAACAGAATGACCTGCCCGGTGAGCTGCTCGAAAAACACATACAGCACATCCTCACCGTTAGGTGAGCGCAATAATCGCTTGAGGCGGAAGTCTCCTTCCGGAATCTGGAAGGTTTTCAGCTCACCGGTGGTGAGGTAGTAGCCGGACGGGAAGATCAGGCCGTGATTATCCGGCAGCGAAACCACGGAACCCGCCATGCTATCAACCCGCTCAATTTTCCTCTGAGTACGGTTGAACAGGTAATAACGCCACAGTTTTTCATTGAAGGGCAGAATCCGGACCAGAAGAATCTCGCCCAGATCCGCGTATTCAAAAGTGGCGTCGTCCAGAGACTGGGAATCCGATTCTACCGGGTCTGCATAAATGCCCTCCCCGGTGGCAGTATTGTTTTCTACCTTGAAGGTAATATTCCCCCGCAGGTTATCCACAAACAGGGTGTCGGCAATGTTCAGGTGCGGAGAACGACCCTGAACCTGCAAATCACGACCAACGCTTTTCCAGGGAAAGCTGAAACGTTCAGGAAAAGCAAGATCCCGCTCCCCCCGATTGTCGATATAGCGGCTAACATCGCCGCCCGGTGTCAGTTCCCAGCGGAAAATCCGCAGGTCATCCAGCTTGTCGCCGATGCGAAACGCCATCAGCAGCATACCTTTGAGGATGACCAACTGAGACAAGGTAGCGGTGTTGTAGTATTGCTGCAGCTCCCGGAAGTCGGTGGCAAACCGGGCGTCCTTCAGGAAGGAGCCCTCAATAGCAGCTTCGGTCATTTCAAAGCCATCGTCACCGTCGTTCAGGTGATACAGGCAAAAGACATCGTCTATTTCCAGGGTTTTACGCAACCCCAGCTGCAGGTTAAAGCCAAACAGAAGCTTATCGCCAAGGCGCACCACATCACGAGCTATGGCATTATTTTCGGTTCTTACCCGGGCGCGCCCAAGCACATTCATGCCGGCACTGCCGAAAATCTCTTCGCGGGCCTGATTCAGCCCGGTCACCTGCTCCCGAAGCTGCCCGCCCTGCTCTTTCAGGCGACGCTGAATGATCTCAAAAGCAGAACCTTCCTGAACAATATTTTCAAGGCCGGTGCGGTCGGTCGACATACCAAATTATCCTGAACTGATGGAAACCTGAACGAAACAGATATCACCAGCACCTATTCAGGCACTGGTGACACCTCCAGCTTTAAGCAGTTTCAGAGGAATTACCGGATTTTTCAGCAGCAACCCGCCCGGCAATACCCGCCAGGGCTGATTGCAGTGATGGCGCTTTGTCCAGCACCCCCTGCACGCTTTTGCCATACCCCATGCCTTGGGCGAACTTTTCGAAGATACCGCCATCACCACCGATCATTTCAAACTTGGCGTCCTTCAATGCCGCAGCCATTACCCGGCCATTTTCCAGAATGCCCGTCTGATGAGCTGCAATCTTGGCCATCACTTCTTTCTCATGAACTTCCAGGTTCATGCGGAATTCTTCAAAGTGACGGGCTTCTTCAGACATGCCATCGTAGGCTTTCAGCTTCTCAACCAGGCCGGATGCCTCAGCCTTGGCCATAGCTTCGCGCGCGTCGGCTTTCGCATGCCCCATGCGTTCCTCACCTTCGGCTTCTGCCAGCACCATAGCCTTGCGGGCATCAGCTTTGGCCAGACCCAACTTCTCTTCACCCATGGCTTCCGTTTCAAGACGCTGTTCAAGCACCCGGACTTCAGCCATCCCGGCGTCTTCATCAGCCTTGGCTGTGGCCGTTTTAACCTCGGCACGGGCCAGACCATCAGCGCGAATGGCAGACGCCTGAGCTTCCCTGACCTGGGCCTCAGCCAACCCGTCAGAGGCAGACATGGCCTGACGACCACGAGCCCGCTTCTCATCGGCAATGGCTTTTTTCTCAGCTGCGTCCAGTTCCGCCTGAGCAGTGACACGAATCTGTTCTGCCTCCAGCTTGGAGCGTTCAAATGCGGCTTCCGCGGCTTTCACATCCATCAGCTTCAGCTCATCGGCGTCGGCCTCAGCCCCCACCACTTTCGTAACCTTCAAGCGCTCAGCTTCGGACCGGTTGCGAACATCCTTGATATTCTCTTCCTCTTCCGCCACGTTGCGCTCAACTGCGATCCGCTGGCTGGTAATTTCAGCAATTTCCTTGCGCTCACCTTCAAGCGCTTTTTCCATACCAATCCGTTCAATTTCAACCGCACGCTCACGGTTTACATCTTCCAGTTCGCGCGCCTGGCGAATTCGCACTTCTTCGATCTGTACTGCCCGTTCACGAGCTTTCATGGCCATTTCAATCTGGCGCTGTTTGTTCTCGTCCGCAATGGCCAGCTCTTCATCAGTTTTGATACGAGCGGCTTCAGCGCGGGCGCGTTCCTGTTCACGTACCTGTTCAGTCTCGGAGGTTTCACGCGCCTGCAGGGTTTCTATTTCACGGCGCTGACGAGCCTCTGCATCTGCCTGACTGCGCTCCAGTTCCAGCGAGGCTTCACGGGCAGACACGTTCTTACGCTGAATCTCCAGTTCTTGATCGCGCTCCAGGCGGTTTGTCTCCACATTGTGGAACGCAGTGATTTCAGTAATCCGCTTGATACCTTCAGAATCCAGAATATTGTTGGGATCCAGAGAGGTTTTGGGTGTCTGTTCCAGGTAATCAATGGCTACATCTTCAAGAACGTAGCCGTTGAGATCCTCGCCAATAGTTTCGATAATGGAGTCACGGAAGTGTTGGCGCTCTTCGAACAGCTGCATAAACTCCAGCTTCTTACCAACGGTTTTTAGCGCCTCACTGAATTTGGCGTTGAAAAGCTCGTTTACCGCATCGCGATCAGAAGCGCGCCCGACCCCTACAGATTTAGCCACCCGAAGTACGTCTTCAGCGGTTTCGTTAACACGCAGGTAGAAGGCAACCGTGATATCAGCACGCAGGTTGTCTTTACAGATCAAGCCTTCCTTGCCGGTGCGGTTCAGTTCCAGGGTGATGACCGAGATCTTCATGGTTTCGGAGCGATGAATAACCGGCAGCACCATGGCGCCAGTGAAGTATACCTTTGGCGTAGGAGACAAATCGTTCACGATCAAAGCCTGCCCCTGATCTACCTTTCGGTAGAACGCCTTGAACAGAGCAAGCACACCCAATATCAGCAATACAAAAACACCAACGGTTGTCAGTATCGGCATCATCCACGACAAGTCCATCCAGAATTCTCCTAAGCTGGTTATAAAGGTATAAGCACTGGGTTATCCGGCAGAATCACCGGAATAAAATTCGGATTCCTGAACTACCCACCAGGCATTTTTTTCCGGAATATGTTCAATAATGACTGCCCGTTGACGGTGAGAGAGTAATGATTGGCTTCGGATCTGAAGTACGAGGTGAGCACCATCAAGAATAGCCTCTCCCCGACCAGTTTCCTCCGTAACCTTCGACGAAATCACAACACAGGATGTGCCGACAATCCGCTTTTGAAGAGGTGGCAGAAAAGCCCGGCGAAACAGGGGCCTGAGCGGCCGGATCACAACTGACGTTGTCAGCACCCCGACCACCAGAGCTGCAAAAATAACAGCGATTCCATATAGCCAATGCAACAAACCGGAAGGGACAAGAGCCCCGCAAACCAGATCAATGAAATAGCTGGCCAGCCAGCCAAACAAAAACAGGAGAGTGAGCACCAACGGCAGGGGTACCCCCTGAAGCCCCAGAGTAACCATCAGGCCACTGAAGTCACCACTCGCATCGATGTCGCCGTCCGCGTCTATATCGCCCATGCCGAGCAGGGAGATCAGCCAATAGACAATGGCCACACACAACAAGACGGAGAAGACCACCGTCGGGAAAGAGAAGGCTACAACGAAAAATGTTTCCATACGCGGCCAGACACCCGTTCAGGTAAACCTGTGAATTGACAGTTTGTGTCAAACGACAGCATCGTTATAACGCATACAAACTATTTCTTGCAAATGTTTAATTGCGAGGTATAGACTCGAATCATTGACATAAAATGTCAAATCTCAGGAGAGGTTCGCCTGAACCGGCTGAACCTGTTCAACGCCACAGGAAGGAGCTATTTGTGGATATACAAACTCTCACCCTGGCATTGGGTGACTCTACTCATGCTGGCCGAACCTTCGACGTCATGCCCATAGCGGGAGAAGAGCCGGTACTTCAGGTTACCGTTTCCGGAGCAGAAGAAACGCCGGTATACGTTACCGTAACCGACACTCAGATTCTGTGCCTTGTGTATCTTTTTGATGAACAGGAACTGAACCCGGAACGACTGGCAGAGCTGCACGAAAACATGCTGCGCATCAGTGTACCCATGCCCCTGAGTTCACTTGGCAAAACCGGTGACCACTATGTGGCGTACGGTGCTCTCAGCCCAACCTCCGGTTCAGCCGAAATCATGCAGGAACTGGTCACACTGGCCGAGAATTCAATCGACCTGTTGCAGACATTTGAAGACTACCTGGCTTAAGTGAGGACTGAAACATGAGATCCGTACTGAATAAAATTCTGACTGCGATGCGCGGTGGTGTTAACGAGCTGGGCGAAGCTGTAGTAGATAGCCAAGGCAACCGTATTCTTGAACAAGAGCTACGGGATTCCGAACAGGAACTGAAACAGGCGAAACAGGAACTGGCCGCACTGATGGCCGAGTCTGCCTCTCTCGCCCGACAGATCCGTTCTGAACAGGATAGCGCCAGTAAACGCGAACAGGATGCCCGCAAGGCCATCGTTGCCGGCCAGGAAGATCTGGCCAGAGAAGTAGCCGAACGCATTGTTGGCCATGAGCGCCGTGCCGCAGAACTGACGCAGACCCGGGAATTGCTGCAACAACGGATTACAGGACTGAAAGAGCGTGTTCAGCGGGCAGAAAAACAACTGGCCGACTACCGCCGTGAACTCCAGGTAGTAAAAACCAACGAGAGAGTGCTTCGCACCACAGCCCAGATTGACACCAGCATCAACAGCCAAAAATCCTCACTGAGCACCGCAAAGGAAACCCTGGAACGTATTCGGGAGCGCCAGGCTCGGGAAGAAGACCGCCAGACCGCCAGCGCCACCCTCGAAAAAGAACTCACCGGCGCAGATCTGGACGAAAAGCTGAAGGCTGCTGGCATCAATGGCGAGCAAGATGCAGTAAACAACGTACTCGCTCGCCTGAAAGACAGCCCCGCACAATAAATCCGGAGCCCCCGCAACATGGGGGCCCAATTTTCAGGTTATTTCCATGACAGGTAAACCGGACTGGTCAAAGGAAGAGAAAGCTGTTCAGGCAGTACAAATGGCCTTCGACCTTTCCAACGATATTCAGCGGGCCTTTCGGGTATCTGCAGCACTGCAGGACATGGCTGCTTCAGACATGGTCCGGAAAGTTCTGCAGCTGCCCTACAAGAAGGGCAGAGCCCGCCCCCGGCTGACCATAACCCTCAAAGATGAGGATTTCGAATTGCTGGCCCGGAAATATGGCCTTGACCCACAAGACCGGGCGACCATTCGCCAGCGTGTTTCAGAGGATTTACAGGCATTTGCCCACAACTACCTGACAGAATCTGACTAACCCATACGGATCACTCATTTCTGCTGGATCCCGAGCAGTTCCGGGAGACACTGCCGCACTCAGCCAACAGTATTGCCATAGCGTTCTTGCAGCGTTGTCCGGCCCGGGGATGCCTGATTTCTGTTAATTATGGTATCTGACCGACTGTACTTCACCTTACTCGGGTATACTTAAAACATATTCAGGCAATCACCCCGTTCTGGCTGCTACAGCACCCATCCGGATAATTACAGCGCCATACAGATGGCAGGTGAGCGCAACCGGGTCGGGTAGTCATACATCTGCAATCCTTCAATCTGCCAGCCAACCTTGAGAGACTCCATGGGTACAAACATTTCATTTATACATAAACCCTATTGGCTGGCTGGCGTATTCATCTCATTGGTTACAAGTGGATGTGCAGTACAAAAGAAACAGCCAGCCTCGTACGTGAAGAATATTTACACTTACGAAATTGCAAAAAATACCGATGCGCCTGCCAACGGAACAGAACCGCTGGAGAGTAGCGACAAGGACCTTTTGCCCGATCCAGAACCTGTCGAAGCTGTTTCCGGAAATGCAGACGAGATAGCCGATACCCAACCTAGTGAACAATCGCCAAGTGCAGGTTCCGGTCTGCCCCCGATGATACCGCCACAGATCAATGCCCAGGAGCTGGATATTCGGCCAGGGCAATGCTGGGTTTATGCACAGATTCACCCTCGCCCGGTTATGGATAGTGTTACCGTCAATGTCCGGGACTCAGAGACCCGACTGGATGTAACTCCAGCCGAGTTCCGCCGGGGTTTCAAACAGGTTGTGACCAGAGAAGGCACCAAGACCTTCCGGGTAATACCCGCTTCATACAGAGAAATCGAAGAACAGGTATTGGTTAAACCCGAAACAACCCGTCTTGTGGTAGAGCCCGCGGTCTACAAGGATTTCCAGGAAGAGGTGATTCTGGAGCAAGCCAGAACCGAACTTGAAGCTTGCAGGACCTCCGGCGCGGCGGCCTATGGAGCTTCATCAGCTGTCTTTGGTTTTTGTGCCAAAGAGATCCCGGCCAGAACCAAAACCGTAACCGTATCAAGGCTGATAACGCCCGAGGTTACCCGCACCGAGGTCATTCCGGCTGAGTACAAAACAGTTTTACGCCGACTGGTTGATACCCCGGCCCAGATAATCCCGGTTGAACTGGATGACGAAATCGATACGCTCGAAATCACTGAACTGGTGGAACCTGCGCAGACAAAAGAGCGCGAAGTGCCGGCAGAAACACTGAATGTAGACATCAAGCGATATGAAGGACGCCCCCACGTCGTGGCACGACAGGCCGTATGCGACCGGGATCTCACGCGGGACATGGTTCAGGAGATGCAAAACAAACTCCTCAATCTGGGCTATAGCCCCGGGAAGCTGGACGGCTTACCCGGCCCCGATACCCTAAATGCCCTCGCTGAATATCAGACAGAAAACGGCCTTGCCTCTGGAGCAATTACTATAGAAACAGCACAACGCTTGGGTATTATAGATTAACCTGATGCCTATCCTCGGGCGGGCTCCGGTTTGACCGGAGCCAGACAAAGCATTAATCATCATTTTTTATATGGTCAATCATGAAACTACTAGTCCGCAACCTCGCACGTACAACAACAGAACAGGAAATCCAGGAGCTATTTGCTGCTCACGGCACGGTCACTGAGTGCACACTGGTTCTGGATAAAGAAACGGGTCTGTCAAAGGGTTTTGGCTTCGTGGAAATGCCAGATCCAAAAGAGGCCAAGATGGCCAAGGCCCGCTTGAACGACGCCCGCATCAGTAAAAACAAAATCCGGGTGAAGTTCGCCCAGGACAAGGAAGAATAACCGGCTTGCGATAAACCGGCACTTTACATTACCGGAGCATCAGGGCCGCGTTCGACTTTACACTCATAGCCGCCCATCTCGAACTCCCGGCAGATCAAGGGTCGCTTTTCATAAATCGAACATGACAGGGTGTTGCGGTCCAGCGCTGCACACCATCCATCGTCTAAACGCGCCATAGTTCGACCGCCCCAATGATCCGTCTCAATAAACCTTTCCGGCACACCTGTCTCCGTGATCAACATCACTTCGAGACGACAGCAGCATGCCTGGCAACTTGTGCAACTGATACTGGGGTCTGGAAGGGTTATCGCATCTATCATCATCGCTGCTACACCCTGTTTGGAACGTGCTATTCAGATATATACTGCAAAGCCAGGTCATCACGGTAACGTGGCAACCGGCAACGACAGATACTCCCCCAGTCAGTCCGCGCACCCCACTCTTGCTGCACGCGCAGCATGGAGCTTCTTATAGCTTTCAATCAGCCGCAGGTGTTTATCCAGACCTTCCAGCTGCATGCTTGTTGGGGTAAGCCCATAGAAACGCACACGGCCTTCTACTGACCCAACAACCGCATCCATAATCTCTTCGCCAAACATGCGCCGGAGATTAAACAGGTAATCACTCAGCTCAAGTTCGTCATCCAGAGTGATTTCCAGCACCGCATTCACCGCCCGATAAAACAGCCCGCGTTCAACCGTGTTGTCATTGAACTGTATAAAGGTTTCTACCCGCTCAAGGGCTTCTTCGTATTCCTGCAGAGCCAGGTTGATCAGCAGCTTCAACTCGAGAATCGTAAGCTGCCCCCAAACAGTGTTTTCATCGAACTCGATACCGATCAGGGTAATGATATCCGTGTGCTCATCGATCTGACTCTCCTCCAGCCGCTCCACTAATGCGCCCAGTTGCTCATCGCTGAGTGAGTGAAGGTTGAGAATATCTTCACGGTAGTCCAGAGCCCGGTTGGTGTTATCCCAGATCAGATCCTCTACCTCATAGATTTCAGAATAGCCCGGCACCAGTATGCGACAAACCGGAGCGCCCAGGTCATCAAAGACTGCCGTGTAAACCTCCTTGCCCATGTCTTTTAGAATATTGTACAGGCAGGCCGCTTCCTCTTCATTAGTGCCCGAAAAGTCCCATTCGTTAAACTCATAATCAGGCTTTGCACTGAAAAAGCGCCAGGAAACAACCCCACTGGAGTCAATGAAGTGCTCAACGTAATTATTGGGTTCGGAGACCGCCAGACTGTTGAACGTCGGTGGTGGCAAATCGTTCAGACCCTCAAAACTGCGGCCCTGCATCAGTTCCGTCAGACTGCGTTCGAGCGCCACTTCCAGAGTCGGGTGCGCGCCAAAAGAGGCAAAAACTCCGCAGGTTTTCGGGTTCATCAAGGTAACGCAGGCTACCGGGAACTGGCCGCCCAGGGAGGCATCTTTGACAAGCACAGGATACCCCTGAGCCTCCAGTGCCTGAATACCCTCAAGAATGCCCGGGTATTTTTCCAGCACGTGCAACGGCACGTCAGGTAATGCAATTTCTTCCTGAATGATCTGTTTTTTAACCGCCCGCTCAAAGATTTCCGACAGACACTGCACCTGCGCTTCATGAAGCGTATTGCCAGCACTCATACCGTTGCTAAGAAACAGGTTTTCAATCAGATTCGAGGGGAAGTACACTTCTTTGCCATCAGATTGACGTACAAACGGCAGGGAGCATATTCCACGCTCCACCTTGCCGGAGTTGGTATCGATCAGGTTGGAACCGCAGAGCTCACCTTCCGGGTTATAGATGGCCAGGCAGTGATCATCCAGGATCTCTTCAGGCAACTCGTCATCTGGCCCTGGTTTGAACCATCGTTCCCTCGGGTAGTGGACGAACTCACTATTGGCAATTTCCTCACCAAAGAACTGATCATTGTAGAAAAAGTTACAGTTCAGGCGTTCGATGAACTCGCCCAATGCAGAACACAGGGCGCTTTCTTTCGTCGACCCTTTGCCATTAGTGAAACACATGGGCGATGCGGCATCGCGAATATGCAGCGACCAGACATGCGGCACGATATTGCGCCAGGATGCAATTTCAATCTTCATGCCCAGATCCGCCAGGATGGCGGTCATGTTGGCAATGGTTTGCTCCAGCGGAAGGTCTTTACCCAGGATATAGGTGTTGGCCTCACCCTCGGGCCTGGTCATCAGCAGGGCCTGGGCATCTTCATCCAGGTTGTCTACCACTTCAATCTGAAAGTCCGGACCGGTTTGCACAACTTTTTTGACCGTACAGCGGTCAATTGAACGCACAATGCCCTGGCGGTCTTTATCAGAAATGTCTTCTGGCAACTCGACCTGGATTTTGAAAATCTGATTGTAACGGTTTTCAGGATCAACAATGTTGTTCTGCGACAGCCGGATATTGTCGGTGGGAATATTGCGGGCGATGCAATAAACCCGCACAAAATAGGCTGCACACAGAGCAGAGGACGCCAGAAAATAGTCGAAAGGACCGGGTGCCGAGCCGTCGCCCTTGTACCGGACGGGCTGGTCCGCAATCACCGAGAAGTCGTCAAACTTGGCTTCAATACGGAGGTTGTCGAGATAATTGACGTTAATTTCCATTGCGAGACTGCCTATTTTTTCAGAGTTTGGCGCGCTATGGCCGGGCGAAATATCCGCACTATACGCAAAAACTGCTGTTTGGGAACAATCACCAGCAGATTTCCGGCAAGTACCAGCGAAACACCCGCCATGGCCTCAGGCGTCCAATGGTAGTTTTCGAACACGGTTGAAAGCGCAAGTGCCACAATCGGAAAGAGAACCATACAATAGGCCGCGCGTTCAGGCCCTATTCGCCCCAGCAGAGTCAGAAAACTCCCGAACCCCATTACTGAACCGACCAGAGCCAGGTAAACCAGAGCCCCCGCATAGGTCCAGCTCGCCTCGAATACAAATGGCTCACCCCGCCCCCAGGCAATGAGCGCCAGCACAAGCGCAGCATAAGCCATGCCATAGGCGTTACTTTGCATAACAGGTAGTTTTGATGACTGATTACGAGCAGAAATCATATTGCCAAATGAAGTGATAAACGTACCGACCAGGCTCAGGATAATGGCACGCAAGGTGGCGCCGTCTGCATCCAGAGCGCGGACTTCCGGCAGGAATACCAGACAGATACCTGCCAGCCCCAAGGCAGCCCCGGCAATCACTGCACGGGGAACACGATTACCGAAAAACAAAGCACCATTTACAATATTCATCACAATGATTGTGGAGAACACCACGGCAATCAATCCACTGGTGATATCAGCAGATGCCTGATAAACCAGCATGTAGTTGAAACCGAACAGCATCAGACCCTGGCCAGCCATCCAGAGGTGCTGCCGGAAACCAAAGACCATGTTACGCCGCGTCATGCGACACCAGAACATGAGCACCAGCGCGGCCAGTCCGAACCTGTAGGCAATGGACACATCACCGGGAACCTCCCCCAACTGAAGGGGTATGGCAATAAATGTCGATCCCCAGATCAACACCGTCGATAAATAAAGTACAAACGTATTCGTCAGCATGGGTAGATAGGCCTGTAACCTGAATCAGGAACCGGGCAGATTGTCTTCGCGGCCGGTTCAACAATGAGATGGTTCATTGTCCTCCTCATAGTTATCTTGCTCAATAGTTATAAAGCAGGATGGCAAGGATTCAGAAAGCGGGGGACCTTCCCGGTCTGGAGGGAAAGAGCGGGGCACGGGAACCGTGCCCCGGCAGGGATCATTCAGGCTTGTAAAGGCGCTGGATGCTGGAGAAATCCAGGGTTCCGTTGCCCTGTCCGGCGTGAAGCTCAAACAGATTTCGGGCCAGAGATCCCATAGGAATTGCAGCATGATTCTTGACGGCGTTATCAAACGCCAGACCAAGATCCTTGTTCATCAGATCGACCAGGAAGCCACCCTCGTATCCCCGCGATGCAGGCGCCGCTTCCATAACGCCCGGCCAGGGATTGTATACATTCAATGCCCAGTTTCCGCCAGAGCTCTGCTTCATGACTTCCGAGAGAACCGCCGGATCCAGTCCATTCTTCACACCCAGAGCCAGTGCTTCACTGGTGCCTGCCATCAGAATAGCCAGCAGCATGTTGTTGCAGATTTTGGCAACCTGCCCTGCACCGTGCCCGCCGGCAAGGAAAATGTTCTTGCCCATGGATTCCAGAATCGGTTTGGCTTTGCTGAAGGTGCCTTCATCACCACCACATATAAAACTCAGCGTACCGGCTTTCGCACCACCTACGCCGCCAGAGACCGGGGCATCAAGAAACAGAATATTGTTAGCCTCGGCTTTGTCTGCTACGCCACGGGCCGTTTCCGGTGCAATGGTGGACGAATCAATCACCAGAGTGCCCGCAGGCAGGTTAGCCAGCAGTCCATCATCACCCAGATACACAGCTTCAACATGCTTGCCGGCAGGCAGCATCGTGATAACACACTCCGCACCTTTGGCAGCCTCATGAGCCGTAGATGCTGTTTTAGCGCCTTCGGCGACCAGAGCTGCTACCGCATCTTTTGACAGATCAAATACGGTTACCTCATGCCCTGCTTTTACAAGATTGCTGGCCATGGGGCCGCCCATGTTACCCAGACCAATAAAAGTAATCGTTGCCATAATCATCCCCTTGTTTTTGTATTCGGTTGAATCAGGCCGGAGCTACTCAACTGCCGGCCTTTTGGCTATTTTTCAAAAAAACTGTCGATCCACTCGCTGTCCATTTCTGCCAAGGATGCGTAGCGCCATCTTGGCTGTTTGTCTTTATCAATCAGAAGCGCACGCACACCTTCTGCAAACTCACCCTTATCCAGACAGTTGCGCGAAAGCGTGAGTTCTTTGGCGAGAACCTCACGGAGGCTGTCCTGGCGGCAGTTACGCAGGTGCTGCCAACACAAGGCCAAAGACGTTGGCGAGGCTGTTTTCAAAGCACGGGTTGCTTTGGCCAGCCAGCCATCGCCACTCGTCAACTCCGTCATCTGCGCAACTATATCCGTCAGGCTGTCGGCATCGGTTACACGGTTGATCTCATCAAAATGAACCCTTACCGGAGATTCCGGTAAGGCATCTGCACTTTGGTTCTCATGCTGCCTGAGCACACTACCCACTACGGCAAAAGCATCCTCGCCCTGCCAGTTGCGGGCCGTCAGGTCAGCGACCACGGCCGCTTTCAGTTCATGTCTGATAAAGCGATCGGCAAGACCCACGAACATCGCATCAGCTGCATTCATACGCGCACCGGTCAACCCCAGAAATAGCCCTGTGCGTCCGGGAGCACGGTTCAGAAACCAGCCAGCGGCGACATCCGGGTACAGACCAATACTGCTCTCCGGCATCGCCAGCATGGAGGTTTCAGTAACAACCCGATGCGAGGCGCCAGCCATAATACCAATGCCACCACCCATAACTATGCCGTGGCCCCAACACACAACCGGCTTGGGAAACGAGTGGATGAGATAATCCATCTCGTATTCTTCAGTGAAGAAAGTGGCTCCTTCACTCGTGCCACCGCCACTCTGTGGTTCTGTCATGCTCCGGTACAGAGCAACGATATCACCACCGGCACAGAAGGCTTTGTCGCCTTCTGCCTCGATCCAGACTGCACGAATCCGGTCGTCACCAGCCCAGCTTTCAAGCTGAGGGGTAAGCATCCGAATCATCTCAAGGGAGAGCGAGTTGAGTGCTTTGGGGGTGTTCAGCCGGGCTACAGCAATCAATGCGCCGTCAGCTGCCGTCCACTCTTCAAAAACAATCGGTTGATTACTCATAAAAAAATCCTTGAACCTGCATGCCCGAGGGTTTCAGCGGTTTTTCCATTCCGGTTTACGTTTTTCGAGAAACGCATTCACACCCTCTCTCTGGTCTTCTGTTGAGAACAACTCAACAAACAACTCACGCTCCATGCGCCAGGCATCGCTGTGACTGCGTCCGTCGCGAGCACTCATCACCAGAGTTTTACAGCGGGCAATGGACGACGGGCTTTGCTTGCAGGCCATTTCCGCCAGCTCCAGTGCTTTTTCCAGTCCTTTACCGCTGGGGACAACCTCTTCAACCAGACCAATCTGCAGTGCCTTATTGGCCTTGATCCGCTCTCCACACAGAATCATGCGTTTGGCCCACCCCTCACCCACCAGCCAGGGCAGGTTCTGGGTACCGCCAGCGCAGGGCAGAAGGCCAACAGAAGCTTCTGGCAGTGCCATCTGAGCATGTTCTTCAGCAATACGGATGTCGCAGGCCATCGCACATTCGAGACCACCACCCATTGCATAACCATTCACTGCAGCAATGGAGACACCCCGGAATGCAGTCAGCGCAGCGAAAGCATCGCCGAAGAGCTGAGCCATCTCGTTGGCCCGGGCTTTGTCGCCATCGGCAAAGGTTTTAAGGTCTGCGCCGGCGGAGAAAAACTTCTCGCCCTGCCCGGTCAGAACCAGAGCAAAAATGCTGGTGTCTTCGTTGAGTTCCCGGACGATTTTTGTCAGAGCCGGCAGGGAGTCCGCTGTCCAGGTATTGGCCGGCGGATTATTGATAGTCAGTACCGCAATGTGGCCGCGTTTTTCGAGCTGAATCAGATCGCTCATCTGTTTCTCCTGTTATTTTTGCGGTTTATTGAATGGCCTCAGCCACACCGTTATCCAGTATGCGACGGGCAACGATCAGTCGCATGATTTCATTGGTACCTTCCAGAATCTGATGCACGCGCAGGTCACGCAGATAACGTTCCAGAGGGTATTCCCGGATATAACCATAGCCACCGTGAAGCTGCAGGGCATCATTCACTACCTCGAAACAGGCATCGGTTGCGAAACGCTTGGCCATGGCACAGTGCAGCGTAGCTTCGGTATCACCCTTGTCCAGTTTGAAGGCTCCCAGGCGCACCATCTGCCGGGCAGCTACCAGATTGGTCGCCATATCCGCCAGTTTGAACTGCAAAGCCTGGAAAGCTGCCAGGGGCTTACCGAACTGTTCACGCTCATGCATATAGTTGCGGGCTCGCAGCAGCGCAGCTTGTGCACCACCAAGAGAACAGGTGGCAATATTGAGACGGCCACCATCAAGGCCTTTCATGGCAATGGCAAAGCCGTCGCCCTCTTCACCTACCCGGTTGGCTACAGGAATGCGGACATTCTCGAGATTTATCATTCTGGTAGGCTGGCTGTGCCAACCCATTTTTTCTTCGTTCTTGCCGTAGGAAATACCTTCAGCATTTGCAGGAATCACAAATGTGGAAATGCCTTTGGCACCAGAATCTACCGCGCCAGTACGCGCCATGAGCACAAGGATATCGGTGCTCCCCGCTCCGGAGATAAAAACTTTGCTGCCGTTGATCACATAGCTGTCGCCATCACGAACCGCTTTGGTTCTCAGGCTGGCAGCATCAGAACCCGCACCTGGCTCCGTCAGGCAATATGAAGCAAGCCATTCACCACTGGCCAGCTTCGGCACAACATCCTGTTTGAGATCATCAGACGCAAAACTGGCGACCATCCAGGTCGCCATGTTGTGGATGGTTATAAACGCTGCCGTTGAAGGGCAGGCAGCTGCAAGCTCTTCCACAATAACAGACGTATCCAGCCGGGAAAGGCCCATGCCGCCGAGAGCTTCCGGTGTATAGATTCCCATAAAGCCCATTTCACCGGCTTCTTTCAAAACATCTACCGGGAAAATATGCTCGTCGTCCCACTTGGCCGCATGGGGCTCCATGGATTTCACGGCAAAGGCCCGGGCAGCTTCACGAAACGCCAGCTGGTCTTCAGTCAGATTAAAGTCCATCGTCAGGCTCCAGATTAAAGAGTCTTGGGTCACGCAGGATGAAAAAGGGGCCGGAAACAGGTTCCGGCCCGAATAATCCCACCGTCAACGCAATTAACGCAGCTGGATAGAAAAGTTCGCTTCTGTAGACGCTTCACTGGAGAACCAGCGTGAAGTAACCGTTTTGGTCTCAGTGTAGAAACGTACCGCCTGCTTGCCGTATGCATGCTGGTCACCGTAGAAGGAACCCTTCCAGCCGGTGAACGAGAAGAACGGCAGGGGTACAGGAATGGGGATATTCACGCCAACCTGGCCTACTTCGATTTCATGCTGGAAACGGCGGGCAGCACCACCGGAGCTGGTGAAAATGGATACACCGTTGCCGTATGGGCTGCTGTTGATCAGGGCGATAGCATCGGCCAGGCTTTCCTCTTCCATACAGGCAAGCACAGGACCAAAAATTTCTTCGTTGTAGATGTCCATATCGGTAGTTACCCCGGAGAAAAGGGTAGGACCAACCCAGTGGCCATCGGGTAAGCCATCGACTGTGCAGCCGCGGCCATCCAGAAGTAACTTGGCACCCTGGGCTTCGCCGGTGGCGATAAGAGATTCAACACGGTCCTTGGCTTTGGCAGAGATCACCGGGCCATAGCTTGCTCCGGAATCGTTCCAGGCTCCCGGGCGGACTTTCGCCATGGCTTCTTTCAGTTCCGGAATCCAGGCCTGAGCCTCGCCTACAAATACAGCGACAGAAATAGCCATGCAGCGCTGGCCAGCAGCACCTACCGACGCACCTACAAGAGCATTGAT
Source organism: Marinobacter sp. ANT_B65 (assembly GCF_002407605.1). NCBI lineage: Bacteria > Pseudomonadati > Pseudomonadota > Gammaproteobacteria > Pseudomonadales > Marinobacteraceae > Marinobacter > Marinobacter sp. ANT_B65. The sequence continues at coordinate 343,307 of NZ_NXGV01000003.1, forward strand.
TACCTGCTGCTTGTCGGCATCCGGCATGATGACCATGTGGTTCTTGGCACCGGCAAAGCTCTGGACACGCTTCATGTTCTTCGTGCCGGTTTCGTAGATATAACGGCCAACCGGCACGGAGCCTACAAAAGACACGGCTTTGATAGCCGGATCTGAAAGCAGTACATCAACCTGCGCCTTGCCACCATGTACCACCTGTAACACGCCTTTGGGTGCACCAGCTTCTTCAAACAGCTCAGCAAGGCGCATCGGGGTGAGCGGATCCTGCTCGGATGGCTTCAGGATAAAGGTGTTTCCGCAGGCAATCGCCATGGGGAACATCCACAAAGGAATCATTGCCGGGAAGTTAAACGGGGTAATACCGGCACAGACACCAAGCGGCTGGATCCAGGAGTGGGTATCCACCTCCCGCGCTACGTTTTCAACGGTCTCGCCCATCATCATGGAGGCTACGTTGGCCGCGTGCTCTACTACCTCAATACCACGCCATACATCACCTTTGGCATCATCGAAGGTCTTACCGGTTTCCTGGGACAGGATTTCAGCTATTTCGTCATGATGTGTTTTAAGCAGCGCCTGGTAACGCAGCATCACGCGGGCACGCTCGGAGACCGGAACTTCTTTCCAGGTTTTGAACACTTCAGAAGCGGTATCAATAGCCTTACGCATTTCGGCGTCTGTGGTAGCTGGCGCCCGGGCGATCACTTCGTTGGTGGCAGGATTGGTGACATCAATCCATTCGCTGGTCTGGCTTTGAACAAATTCACCGGCCAAGTACAGTGGAACGTTTTTCATCTCAATATCCCTGTTTGTTGTTGTGCGAGAGACGGGCCAAAGCGCCGTGGCTTTAGCAATGTGTGGAAAGACAATAGCACGCCCCCCACCACTTGAAGATTGACTAAATTTCGCACTTGATGGACTATCTTTCGATTGCCAGAAAACCAACAACAGCGATAAATATGATACAGACCTCTCAGTGGCCAGTGCCAAAAGACAGCATACGTTATGTGGTACCAGCCCCGATCATCAGGCTTTTGTCTGAACATTCCCTTACCCGGGACCTGTATCCACTGGCTTTCGGCCATTACCGCCGGGCGACGGGCCACCACATGCATCGGGAACATCATCGCGACAATCTTTTGATTTACTGCACCGAAGGAAAGGCTTTTCTGAACGTGAAAGGCGAGCCTCATACGATAGAAGCCGGGGATCTGCTGCTATTACCGGCCGGCGCCAACCACCGTTACACCGCCGACCCGGAGAACCCCTGGACTATTCACTGGGTGCATTACACAGGACCATTGGCGAGTGAGTTTCACAAATATATGGGGTTTGATGATTCCACCCCGATCCGCCATCTGGGCCGGCAACCCAGGCTGCTGGTGGACTTTAACGGCCTGCTCTCTGTCCGCCAGACCGGCTTCCGGGCCCACGGCCTGATTCACGCAGCCAATCGTTTGCGACAGCTTATGACAGCTGTTCCCATAAGCGTCGATGAAACCAGTCACGAAGGCCAGGCCGAGCTGGACACCATCAACAACTACATGCGCGAACACCTGGATGAACGCATAACCCTGGAACAGCTGGCCGACCTTGCAGGGCTTACACCCACTCACTTTGCTACACGCTATAAAGAACAGACAGGCACTTCCCCTATCCGGCATTTCCTTCACCTGAAAATAGAAAGGGCTTGTCAGATGCTGGATGCTACCAGCCTGAGCTTCACAGAAATCAGCCACCGCCTTGGTTATGACGACGCCTACTATTTCTCGCGTCTGTTCAAAAAAGTCATGGGGCAGTCACCGAGGGACTATCGGCACACGTCGAGACACTAGCCTGGCGCTGACCTGCCGCCAACCGCGACTTTTGCTGGAAAGATATAACAGCTAGTCTTGGCAGGAACGACAACAACAAGAGCATTCTGATGGCCACCCATAGTTTTGAGATCAACGAAACCTTCGACCTGCCCCGCAGCCAGGTTTTTGCACTGTTTGCCGACCATCAAAGCTTTGGGAAGCTCCTCGGTACGCCAGTAAAGCGGATAAAAGAGAGCAATCAGGCCGATCCAAACGGTCTCGGCTCTGTACGCAAACTGGGCATAAGCCCCATTGGCCTTGAGGAAACCATAACAAGCTTCGAACCTGACCTGCTGATCGAATACACCATCACAAGCTTCAGCCCGATCCGCAACCACCAGGGCCGCATCCGCTTTGAGGAAACCCCGGAGGGGCATACTCGCGTGCGTTATCGCGTTTCATTTGACGACATTGTGCCGTTCACAGGGAAACTTGTGCGCGCAGCTCTGGAACAGGCCATTCGCCGGGGAGTCAGGCAGGTGCCAAAAATGGCATAACCCGGATTACCTAACGAAACAAAATGTTACTTGATGGATATCAGATAATTGACCTGAGGCAACTGCTGAAACCTGTCAATTTTATAACCTCCGCTCAACTTGCATTATCCGGCCATTTCAGTGGGCACTCATTCTGCGGAGATCAAAATGACAAACAAGCCAATTGTGCTGTTTGATAACGGGCACCATAAGTGTCTGATGTTCGATTCTCTGGTCACCGGCGAAGGTGTCCAGTCCAATCAGTTTCTGGTGGTTGACGGCAAACATGAAGCGTTGATTGATCCTGGCGGCGACCTCACCTATACCCCGCTCGCGGTGGCTGCATCCAAGTTCATGAACCTCCGGGACATGGACTATGTCTTTGCATCGCATCAGGACCCGGACATCATCGGTGCTATTGATCGCTGGATAGTACACACCAGCGCGAAAATCGTAACCTCCAGGCTGTGGGCCAGATTCCTGCCACATCTGGTTTCCAGTTACGTTACTTCCCAGCTCACCGGCAGCGTGTACGACCGCATCGTCAGCATTCCGGATGCAGGTGCCAAGGTAAAGTTCGGCGACACCTACCTTCAGTGCCTTCCGGCTCACTTCATGCACTCGGTAGGGAATCTGCAGTTCTACGATCCGGTTTCGAAAATTTTGTTTTCGGGAGATCTTGGCGCGTCCATTGGGGCTGAAGATGATCATATGCCAGTTAAAGATTTTGACCGGCACATTCCTTACATGAAGGGGTTCCACAGACGCTACATTGCATCAAACAAAGTGTGCAGACTTTGGGCCAACATGATCCGGCAACTGGATGTTGAAATGATTGTACCCCAGCACGGAAAGCGCTTCGAAGGCCCCGCGATGGTGGACCATTTTCTTGAGTGGGTCAGCAATACAGAATGCGGTATCGACCTGGTGACACAGGACAATTACCGCCCTCCCGCAGACTACATCTGAGAGCCCGTGGGACAGGCAAACCAAATAGGCCTGTCCCAAACGGCGATTCTTGCGTAAAATCCAGCCCTTTCTCCAGCAAGCATGAGGCAGCGCAAAAATGGGCAGAGCCTACCAGAACCGCAAAGAATCCATGGCCAAGACGGCCGCAGCCAAAACCAAGGTCTACAGCAAGTACGGGCGCGAAATCTATATGAGCGCCAAGTCCGGCGGAACAGACACTGATGGCAACCTGTCACTGAGAGGCCTGATTGAACGCGCCAAAAAAGATCAGGTACCCTCTCACGTTATCGAAAAAGCCATAGAAAAAGCCCGTGGCGGCGCCACCGAGGACTATTCACCCGCCCGTTACGAAGGCTACGGCCCTGGCAACTGCATGGTGATCGTGGACTGTCTGACCGATAACCCCAACCGTACTTTCGGTGATGTCCGTCTGGCCTTCACCAAGACCAAGAGCAAAATCGGCACGCCAGGTACCGTTGCACACATGTTTGATCACAGTGCAATTTTTGTGTTCAAAGGTGAAGACGAAGACGCCGTACTTGAAGCCCTGATGGAAGCCGATGTCGATGTGACTGACATCGAAAACGAAGACGGCCAGATCACGGTATTTACGCCAAACACAGAATACGCCAAAGCTCGCCAGGCATTGACAGACGCCTTTGCCGACATTGACTTCGAAGTGGACGAAATCCAGTTCCTGCCTAAAACCACAACTCCTGTGGAAGGCGATGACATCCCCATGTTCGAGAAATTTTGCGACATGCTGAACGAGCTGGACGACGTGCAGAACATCTTCCACAACGCGGAATTGCCAGAGCAGTGAGCAAGCAAAATCCTGGAGTGGTGATCCTTAAAACCGGCAGCACTTATCCCGGCATCAAAAAGCAGTTCGGTGATTTCGACGAATGGTTCGTACGCGGGCTGTCAAAGGCGCTGGACCTTACCGTGGTCAATGCCGAAGCCGGAGAGCTCCCGGGAGACCCTGCTGCCTGGGATGGCATTGTCATAACGGGCTCCCCCGCCATGGTCAGCGATCGTGAGCCCTGGAGCGAAAAAGCCGCAGAATGGCTGGCGCAGGCTGTGGACAAAGCCGTTCCTTTGCTCGGTGTATGTTACGGACACCAGCTCCTGGCGCACGCCTTGGGCGGCGATGTCGGCTATCACCCGAGCGGCCGGGAGAGTGGCACAAAGCGCGTTGAGCTGCTGGCCAGCGCCCAGAATGATCCGTTATTCCGTGGCATGCCAGACAGTTTCCGCGCGCATCTCACCCATAAACAGTCCGTATTGCGCCTGCCACCGAGTGCCACCCTGCTTGGCCGCAACGAATTTGAACCGCACCAGGCATTTCGGGTTGGCAAGTGTGCCTGGGGTGTGCAGTTCCATCCCGAATTTTCCGAAGGGATCATGAGAGCCTATCTGGGCGTGCAGGCACCGGAACTGGAACTCGAAGGGTTCGACTCGCAAGCCATGATCGACGCGGTTACCGGTGCCCCGGAGGCATCCGGGTTACTTGAGCGCTTTTCTGCTTTCGTTACAGAAAACAAATCAGGCTAGAACAGCACCGGGCGATTTATGACTCTGAAGGCAGTACTCGCAATAATTGTTCTGATACTGGCTGGTGTGGGTTTTTATCACAGCCACAAAGCCCTGCCTCCCGGTATCAGTCACAACGGCGACGCATTCCCTCTGAGTAATGGGAAACTGCTGACAGATGCGACCTATCACCACAGGGATGGCTCTGAAACCCGCGATCATGAAATTTTCGATGAAATACTGCACCTTATCGGCCAGGCCAGATCCTTCATTCTGGTCGATATGTTCCTGTTCAATAGCAGCCGGCCCGAAGGCGTGGAACACAGGCATCTGTCAGAACAGCTTACCGAGGCACTGATCAGGCGAAAGGCTGAACAGCCTGAGCTGGAAATTGTAGTGATATCTGATCCGCTGAATACCCTTTACGGAGGCTCGGTTTCCCCGTGGTTTCAGGCGCTCCGCGAGGCAGGCATACCGGTAACAGAAACCAACCTGCTACCGCTACGGGACAGCAATCCAGCCTGGTCTTCAATATGGAGGCTCTGCTGCCAGTGGTTCGGCAATGACCCCGAAGCTGGCTGGCTGCCAAACGCATTGGGAACACAGCCGGTCACCATCCGCAGCTACCTTGCACTACCCAACTTCAAAGCCAATCATCGTAAAGTCCTGGTGGCCGACGAAGGTGACAACCTGCGCGCCCTCGTAACTTCGGCCAACCCCCACGATGGCAGCAGCCGGCACAGCAATACAGCAATCAGCTTCACCGGCCCGGCGGTAACCGACATTCTGAAAACCGAGCAGGCGGTTCTGACCATGTCGGGCCAGGCCAGCCCCGGGCTGGACAGACTGATCAGTGAGGCGGGCTCCAATCAGACAATGCCCCCGAGAGCTGACGGTCGGATTGCAGTAAAAACTGAATCCGCCATTCTGGATTCTGCCCTGCAGATGATTTCCGGAGCCCGGAGTGGAAGCCGACTGGACCTTGCTTTCTTCTACCTGTCGCACCGTAAGATTGTTACCGCCCTGCTCGACGCCCATGAACGTGGTGCCAACCTGCGCATACTTCTCGACGCCAACAATGAAGCCTTCGGCCACCAGAAAAGCGGCATTCCCAACCGCCAGGTTGCCCTGGAGCTACATAAAGCCGGCATTCCTGTCCGCTGGTGCAATACTATTGGAGAGCAATGCCACAGCAAGCTGCTGATCCTGCGTCAGCCGGGTAGCCAGACCGAGCTGCTCCTGGGATCAGCCAACTTTACCCGGCGCAATCTTGATGATCTGAACCTGGAAACCGATGTCTGGATCTCCACCCCGCCGGATTCTGCTGTAGCCATAAAGGCTACTGACTTTTTCGAACAGCAGTGGCAGTCCGGACCCGAAAGCGACCCGGTCATGAGCCTCCCCTATGAACACTGGGCCGACGATTCGACCCTGCGTTACTGGCGTTATCGCCTGATGGAAGCAACCGGGCTTTCAACATTCTGAAACGCTGAAATCCTTCCACACTGACAACCGATACCTTATTTCCCGAAGCTCCCCTTCACCTGTTGCTTACTTCGCAGGGTTTGGCATTTTTCCGGCAAACACCTAAGCTGCTGTATGCAAAATCCAATAAAAATTAAGGAGCTACCCAATGCTAGACAGAGCTGCCCGGCCCATGGTCAAACTGGTCGACAAGTACCTGCCGGATCCCTATATTTTTGTGCTGATTCTATCGCTCTTCGCTTTCATCGCCGCCATGGTGTTTGAAGGTCACAGCCCAATGGCTGTGATCGAAATGTGGGGGAATGGTTTCTGGAGTCTTCTGACCTTCTCGATGCAGATGCTACTTGTTCTGGTCACCGGATTCATGTTGGCCAGCACGCCGTTCGTACGGGGAATACTGAACCGGGTTGCTGCGCTTGCAAGCACACCGGGCCAGGCCATTGTACTGGTTACCTTCGTTGCACTTATCGCGAGCTGGATTAACTGGGGATTTGGCCTGGTCGTCGGCGCTCTCTTCGCCAAAGCTCTCGCCAGACAAATCAGGGTTCATTACCCATTGCTGATTGCCAGCGCTTACTCCGGCTTTATCGTATGGCATGGAGGGCTTGCCGGCTCAATCCCCCTGGTTATCGCAACAGACGGGCACTTTACCGCAGACGTAATCGGCGTTATCGGTACCGGTGAAACCATTTTTGCGTTTTTCAACCTTGCGATCATTGTGGCGCTGTTTATTGTTGTTCCTTTGGTTAATCGCATGATGCTGCCCTCAGAAGAAGACAGCATCTATGTAGACCCTGCAATACTTGATGACGAGCCTGACACCAGCGTTTCTATCAACCGTCCTGCTGACCATCTCGAAAACAGCAGAACCCTGGCCTGGCTTGTTGGTTTCAGCGGTCTGGCATTTATTTTTCAGTATTTTATGGAAGGCGGCGGTCTGAACCTTAACATTGTGAATTTCATGTTCCTGTTTCTGGCGATCATTCTTCACCAGACACCTAAAAGACTTCTCGGCAGCCTGCAGGAAGCGGTCAAAGGTGGTTCCGGTATTGTCATTCAGTTCCCCTTCTATGCCGGGATCATGGGCGTGATGACAGCATCAGGCCTTGCAGCCAGTATTTCATCTGGTTTTGTATCCATAGCAACAGCAGAAAGCCTGCCTTTCTGGAGCTTTATCAGCGCAGGCCTGGTGAATATTTTTGTGCCATCTGGTGGCGGCCAGTGGGCAGTGCAGGCTCCGGTTATGTTACCGGCAGCTCAGGAACTTGGCGCCAGCATTCCACGAGTGGCCATGGCCGTTGCCTGGGGAGATGCGTGGACCAATCTGCTCCAACCCTTCTGGGCATTGCCGGTACTCGCTATTGCAGGGCTCAAAGCCAAAGACATTATGGGGTACTGCCTTATGCTCCTGATAATCACGGGCGTGATCATCAGCGTGGGCCTTACCTGGCTATAACTGAAAGTAAATCTGCACCCGGGGGGCATATTGCCCCCCGGCCTCATAAGGGCTTTCGGAAAATCACCACATCCTTTCGTGGCACCGACATAGTCCAACCCAGGCGTTTACCCAAAAGAGCCAGTGTCACCTCACGATAAAACACCACATGAGTAGGATCTCTCCGGTAGTGCCAGTTATCAAACCGGTCATCACAGGTCTGAAAGCACGTCATTATACCGAGCCAGGCCCCAGGCTTTAATAAACCATCCAGTTGGCTGAACACTTTTTCAGGGCTGTGCAGGTGTTCCACCACCTCTGTACAGGTAATGAAATCGTACTGGCGACCCAGCGCGGCCTGAGACGGATAGAAAAAGGGGTCATAAAGCGTCACATCCATCCCTGCTTCTCGCAGCATCTCTGCCAGTGCAGGGCCTGGCCCACAACCAAAATCGAGCCCTGAACTACCGGACTCAATGAGATCAAGCAAAGGCAAGGCAAGCTTGTTGAGAAACGCCCGGTACCCGGGGTCGCCCGGTTCATTATGATGAAGGCCATAAACCGCTCGCTCCTCATCCGGTCCAAGCCAGCTTGCCTGAGCCATGATCGTTGCTTCACAGTGCGGGCAACGCAGATATTCACGCCCGCCCACCACACGAAAGCCGGCCAGCGGGCCTCCCCTGCATACAGAGCAGGCAGATCCGGCACAGACCAAGCTCTCCTGTGCTCTTTCCATTACCACAGTCGGTTCCTGCAAGCGCCCTCCTTCGTAGTAAACTGTAGCCTGACGAATAGTGTCCAGCGTAAAAGAATGGCAGACCCGACACCAAAGCGCCAACCGGCAGGCTGCGGGAGCATCAGCCGCCTGTTATGATGCCCCCACCCAGATACACAACCGGATAACCGATGACCAGCAATCACTCCACCCGCCTCAACAAATACATCAGCGAAAGCGGCATGTGCTCTCGCCGGGAAGCCGACCGATACATTGAACAGGGCAATGTCTTTATAAATGGCAAGCGAGCTGCTGTTGGCGACCAGGTACTGCCCACTGATACGGTCAGGGTAAACGGCCAGATTATTGAGCCCCGCGCCGAAGAAGATCTGGTGTTCATCGCCCTGAACAAGCCTGTTGGTATAGTCAGCACTACAGATGATGCGGAAAAATACAACATCCAGCGTTTTGTTGGCCACAGTGAGCGCATTTTCCCTATCGGGCGACTGGACAAGGATTCGCAAGGGCTGATTTTTATGACCAGCAATGGCGACCTGGTCAACAAAATTCTGCGTGCCGGCAACAACCATGAAAAAGAATATGTAGTAACCGTCGACAAACCCATCACCAGATCATTTATTCAGGGAATGGCAGGAGGGGTACCCATCCTCGGCACCATGACCAAAAAGTGCAAGGTAGTGCAGGAGAGCCGTTTTGTATTTCGCATAACTCTGGTGCAGGGGCTGAACCGCCAGATCCGCAGAATGAGTGAATATTTCGGATATGAAGTAACCCGGCTTGAACGCGTCCGTATTATGAACATCAACCTGAAAGGCCTGGCCACAGGCCAATGGCGGGATCTTACGGAGAAGGAACTGGCGGTGCTGTTTGACGCGGTTCGTGATTCATCTTCCGAGGGAGTCCCGAAAGAACCCTCAGCTACAAAAAAGAAGGCTTCCAGCAAGCCCAAACGCCCACCAAAACCCCAGGGTACAGGGCTTAGAGCAGGAACCAAAACCGGCCCCGGAACATCTGGAGCCCGGCCCGCCGCAGGCAAAAAAACAAAGCCATCAAAGCGCCCAAAAGCTGGAAAACCAAGACAGCGCAGCGTTAAACGCTAGGCAACACTGAATGTACTCTGGTTAAAAATTGAGCCAGACCAACGCCAGTACAGCCAGGATCAACAAAAACCAGCGTGCATACCAATCCGGTTTGTCATCCTCGCGATCCTCAACCAGCCCAGCATGGTCACTTGCCTCATACTCTGCTATCACCTGTCGCGCCTGGTACAGATCCTCGTCCTCGACGTGAACATTACTGAAACCGGTTGTACCAATTTCGCCCATCGCACCCTGCAGGTAATGACCACCTACGTACGTTTCAATATTGTGGGAGTTCAACAGACCCGCAACGATATGCGCCTCAGTGATGTCTCCAGCCTTATAAGCAATTTGCAACGCCCGTCTCCTTTAGTGACATTGAGAGGCATAAATCGAAAAAATCTGCGATGCTTTATACCCAAGCATAGTGTGCCTGCGCTATCAGGGCCAACTCTCAGGATACGGACAACTCATGTTCTGGATTATCGCCACCGTTGTTTTACTTATCATTGCCTTGACTGTATTTCTGTTTCGCACAGAGGATTTGTCTTATCTGGATAAGGAAACCTATCCCGTGAGAGAGACAGGCCCCAGCCCGGAAAACCAGAGGGTTCTGGAACGTATTCGCGACATGGGCAAGGCAGGCAAAGGTCTTCGCGGCAAAGCACGACTGATCTCGATGCGAGAGCACATGGAGACCCTGAGCGATGGACTGGATTTCCGCTCAGAGTTCAGGCGCAACACCAGCCCGGACGGCGAATGGGTCATTGCCCCAGGCGCAGACACCCGGCGGCGGATCCTCTATATTCACGGGGGTGCCTGGGCAGCAGGCAGCCCGCGCAGCCATCGAGCCATTACCGATCGTTTATCCCGCATTGCCAATGCCGCTGTATTTGCCGTGGATTATCGCCTTATGCCGGAACACAGGTTTATGGACGGTGTGCGAGATTGTCGTATTGCCTACACCTGGGTGACAGAAAATGGCCCTGACGGCATGAGTAAAGCCACATTTATTATGGTCGCGGGAGATTCTGCCGGTGGCAGCCATACTCTTGGGCTTCTGGCCTGGATCCGGGACAGCGGTCTGCGTCAGGCGGACTGCGCCCTTGCGTTTTCACCTTCTACAGACCTGACACTTACCGCACCGAGTAATCGCAATAACATCGAAACAGATGCAATGCTGGGCCCCATATTCGGTGGGCTGTCGAAAATACCGCTACCGGTTATCTGGTGGGCAACGCTTGCAGCCTTCCGTATTTCCCCCACCAGCCCTGTTGCATCACCGCTTCGGGGAAACCTCGCCAACCTGCCTCCAACCCTGATTCAGGCCAGTGACTCGGAAATGCTTCTGGACAATGCCAGACGGTATGCCACAAAGGCGAAAAATCAAGGATCACGGGTGGAGCTGCACACCTGGCCTGGCATGGTTCACGTCTGGCAGATCTTCACTCCGACATTACCGGCAGCTGAAGAGGCATTCGCTGATATCGAAGCATTTATCCGCGAGATCGAATTGGGCAAACACAAACGGCAAGACGTTCAGACCTGAACTTTGCCACGCAAGGCTTTGGTTTTGCCTTTCTGCGTTTTGCCGTCAACCCGCTTTCGCCGGGCAGATTTTGAAGGGCGAGTAGCACGACGCACCTTCTGCACCTTAACTGCTTCCTGTATCAACTCCTTCAGGCGTTCGAGTGCATCCTCCTTATTCAACTCCAGGGTGCGGAACGACTGTGCCTTGATCACGATTACGCCGTCCTTGCTTATACGCTGATCCTGAAGCGCCATCAGGCGCTCCTTGTAGATCGGGGGTAAAGCGGAGTTCAGTATATCAAAGCGCAGGTGCACGGCCGAAGCCACCTTATTGACATTCTGGCCACCGGCACCCTGAGCCCGGATCTGGGTAATTTCCAGCTCCCAGTCAGCTATTTCAACAGCATTGGATATTTTCAGCATGGTGCAAGGATAACAAATCTGACAAACCGTAACCTGACATCGAGGTAAATCAGTAATACAGTTGACTGAAAGGACATCGGCTCAGGATTTTGCATGCTTCAATCTCTCAGATATGCCTTCATGTTGGTTTGCCTGGCCCTTGTAATGACCGGCTGCGCGAGCAATCAGAATTTACAGTCCGGTATCTCTTCCTACGAGTACTCACCCGCCGAATCGGCACCGGGCTCGGCGAAGGCTGAAAAACTGTGGCAGACTTTCGAACGCTATGAGGGTGCGCCTTATCAGTATGGTGGCACCACAGCACGCGGCTTCGACTGCTCAGGTTTTATCACTACGGCCTTTCGTGAGGGGCTGGGACAGCAACTGCCGCGCACAACATCGCAAATGCTGCGCCACGGAGATGTGGTTCATCCCCGAGACGTCAAGCCCGGCGATATCGTGTTCTTCAGAATCGCCGGGAAAGATCAGCATGCAGGGATCTATATGGGAGACGACCGTTTTATCCACGCGTCCACATCTTCCGGTGTGATCATGTCGGAATTGAACGGTTACTACTGGAAGGACCGGTTCTCTGGCGCAAGGCGGTTTGATTAAAGCTTTCGGTTAATACTACAAGCCACCATTGAAGGCCAGATGAAGCGCTATGGCGGCCATCATCGTGCCAATAATGCCGTCGATAAACCGCCAGGCCAACGGGCTTGACAGCACCGGAGCCAATGCAGACCCACCCCATGCGAGTAGACCAAACCACAAAACAGACGCACTGCCAGCGCCCGCCACAAAAGTAGTTGCGTTTTCCTGCTGTGCACCCACCGCCGGAACCAATAGCAGGGTATCGAGATACACCTGAGGATTCAGTAAGGTAACCGCCAGCGTCGTAAACAGTACACCTTTCAAACTACGCCGTGACACCTCTCTGGTTTCAAGAGCAGCCCTGCCCCGGCCGGCCCGCACAAATGCCTGGACAGCCAGCCACCCAAGAAAAACCACACCCAGCCAACGCAGTATTTCCAGTGCCTGCGGCATGGCCATCAGCGCAGCGCTCACCCCGAACATCCCCAGCGTAAAAAGAGACACATCCGCTACCATGCACAAGCCGGCAGCCCACCAGTGATGCTCACGGCGAATCGACTGGCTCAGCACGTAGGCGTTCTGCGCCCCAATAGCAACAATAAGACCGCCCGAGACAATCAAACCTGTCAGGTAACTTTCAAGCACTGCATTCAGCTCCTTTTTTGATGCCGCAAGAATAGCCGCTTGCAGCTATACTTAAAATTCATATTCATAATGATGTATAAGTTTTACTTATGATTGACTATAAATTGCTGGAAGCCCTGGCCACCGTTATCGAGACTGGTGGTTTTGAGCGCGCAGGCGCTGTGCTCGGGCTGAGTCAGTCCGCTGTTTCTCAGCGCATCCGCACCCTCGAGGTTCGCACCGGGCAACCCGTTCTGTTACGCAGCCCGGTGCCCAGAGCAACGCCGGCCGGGCAACAGTTGCTGAACCACGTTCAGCAGGTTCAGCTTCTCGAACGGGATCTGGCGAAATCACTCCCGACTCTTTCCGAGCCAGCCGCACGACTACGCATTGCCATCAATGCCGACAGCCTCGCAACCTGGTGGGCTGACGCCATTGGGGGGTTCTGTAATGACGAATCACTCTTGCTCGACATGGTGGTTGAAGATCAGGACATCGCACTGCGACGAATGCGCGAGGGTGACGTTGCTGCCTGCCTGTGCAGCAATCCGCAGCCTGTAGCAGGGGCCCGCTGCGTTCCACTTGGGACCATGACTTATCTGCCGCTGGCGACGCCCTCATACAAAGCCAGGTATTTCAGCCAGGGCTTTAATGAACAAAGCCTGAAGTCAGCACCGGTGATTGTGTTCGGTCCAAACGATCAGCTGCAACATCGGTTTCTGGCCCGGAGCGGATACCACGGTGCCTTCCCGTACCATTTATGCCCTTCATCTGAAGGCTTCGTGAAACTGGCGCTGGCCGGCATGGGTTATGGCATGATTCCGGAAATACAGGCCAGGAGGGAAATACAGGCAGGACAACTTGTCAGTATAGCTCCGGACCAGTCACTGGATGTGGAACTTTACTGGCACTTCTGGCGCAACAGCGGAAGTACTATGGAACGGCTGACAGCCGCATTGAAAGCAGCATCCCCCTAGCCTTCAGACCGCCCGGTTATACCGAACCAGCCCGGAAACCGAAGCAGGAAGAACAGCGCTAGCATGTCGTAAACGCTATGCCAGACCATTACGAGAAGAATACTGTCGGTGAACGTATAAGCCGCCCCAAGCACCAATCCAAGGACTGTCGCCACGATAAAGTAGGTAAAGGAAACGTAGTGCACCAGTCCGAAAAGCACTGATGCCGACAATATAGCGATTGCAGCGCCAGTATGGGCAGTGAGCCACCCCTGCAGAGCCCCTCTGAACAGCAGTTCTTCGCCAATACCGGCAAAAACCGAAAGCAGAAAAAGTGCAAACCACGAATAACCCGATGCGAACCTGTACAGACCACGCATCTGGCTATCGAGGTTGTCCGGGAACAATCCAGGAATACGGGTGAGCAGCAGCAATGTGCCATAGGTGCAGAATGCGCCAAGAACGCCATAAAACACACTTGGCCAGACCCCGGCCTCAGCCACCTGAACGGGAATGCCCACAGCCAGAATCACCAGAATCCCGACCACCCCGATTCCGCCCTGGAAGGCCAGGGCGATAATCGGGGAGAGGCTGGATCTGCTCCGTTTTTTCAGCGCCATTTACTGTTCGAAGAGACCTTTCACTGGAAACAGATTGTCATACTTGGGCGCCTGTTTCTGCGCTTTTGCCTGGAAGGTCTTCATCATGTCCGTAGGACGGAACATGCCAGCCTGCCAGGTTGCCATGTATTTCAGGCTGTCGGCTACGCTGTGATCACGACTGTAATTCAGCATTTCTTTACAACCAGTGACCGCAAGCGGCGAGTTGGCAGCAATCTGGGCTGCAACGTCCATAACTCCTGCGACAAGAGCATCCTGGTCCGCATAGATAGCATTAACAAAACCAAGGTCTTTCGCTTCCTGCGCAGAAAACCTGCGACCGGTGTAGGCCAGTTCACGCACAACCCCTTCAGGCATCAGCTTGGGTAAACGCTGGAGAGTACCCACATCCGCGGTCATGCCGAGCTCGGTTTCCTTGATAGTAAAGTACGCGTTTTCGGTGCAGTAACGGCTATCAGCCGCACACACCAGATCAAGAGCCCCTCCGATACAGCCTCCCTGGATTGCCGCCAATACCGGCAGGCGGACATTTTCCAGAGATGTGAGCGTTTCCTGAAGCTGCAGTACAACACGTCGCAGGTTCTCCGCCATACGGCCAGGATCACCACTCATGGGCACAGCCTTGGGATCGCTGAAAACGCCAAGATCCATACCGGCCGAGAAGTGTTTACCCGTGGATGACACTACAATGACCCGCGCATCTGTTTTTGATTCGACTTCCTGCATACACCTGGGCAACTCAAGCCAGAAAGCCTTGGTCATAGAGTTCAGTGCTTCCGGACGACTGAATTGCACATGGGCAATATGGTTTTCCACGCTGACAGAAAAACTTTCGTAAGTTGATAGTTCAGACAAGACAAGGCTCCTCAATTGATTCATGCGAATTCCGAAATATGAAGACAAACATACCTCATGTTGCTGAAAATGTCGGGTTTATGCCTATAAGAAAATGCTTTGCTTTTAGGTTGGCAGCGGGTACAGTGGTCTCCGTTGGAAAGATTTAGCAAAGCACTTCATCAATAAGACGCATTTTTGTACCCGCAAGTAGTGCATCGTCCTGTTTTTGATCACGCAAGTTTTTTGTTTCCGCATACCGCTGACCAGGCATCAACTTGATGACTTGGCGGCACTTTAAAAGATTGAATTCAGGATTTATTATTATGTCTACTGTTACCGGTACTGTTAAGTTTTTCAATGAAGCAAAAGGTTTTGGCTTTATCACTCGCGAAGGCGGCCCCGACGTATTTGTTCACTACAGCGCCATTCAGGGCGGCGGTTTCAAGACTCTGGCTGAAGGCCAGCAAGTCGACTTCACCGTGACCCAGGGCCAGAAAGGTCCTCAGGCCGAGAACGTTGTTGCTGTTTAATTAACAGCCTGCGTTAAAAAAAGGCAGCTTCGGCTGCCTTTTTTATTGCATTAAATCTGCTCCACCCGATTCCTTCCCTTCTCTTTACCACGATATAGCGCCTTATCAGCACGACTGACGACTGATGCCATGTCATCACTTTCACACAGTTCGCTGACACCCACACTGACAGTTACATCCAGAACTGTACCAATCGCAACTTCCCAGTTGTGATTCCGAAGCGCATCTTTCACTCTTTCCGCGCTTACCAGGGCACTATCGATTCCGGTACCCGGAAGAATGACAAGAAACTCTTCTCCACCCCAGCGAGCAACAATGTCCTGGGTTCGTAACTGATCAGGAATCAGCCGCCCGATTTCAGTCAGAACTCTGTCACCCGTCTCATGCCCAAAGCTATCATTGATTGACTTGAAATAATCCACATCCAACAGCATAAACGCCACAGGATGTCCGGTTCGACGGAACCGCGCGATTTCATTTTCCGCGAGATAGCTCCCATGGCGACGATTGAACAGCCCTGTCAGCGAATCGACGGTAGCCAGTCTTCGAAGCTTGCGTTGCGCTGAAACAACCATATTGATGTAAAAGAATGAGAGATAACTGAACATTGCAAATACAACGCTCAGGTTGAACAGATGAACCCCGAGCAAAGCCTGGGACGAGATTGGCTGAACAGGCTCGATGAACCACATGAGAATATCAAGCGTTATGTAATAGCCCCAAAGAGCTATAACCGACAACAGAATAACGTTGCGACGCACCGAACTGACACACAGTGCCGGGATAAACATCAGCAGATAATAGTGAAAGCCGCTACTCCATCCAATCAAAATGGTCCCGAGCGCCGAGTGAACCATGGCCTCAAGCCAGATCAGAGAAATGCCCAGACGATTATACCTGCGCTTAAGCGCATAATAAGCGGTCACATACATCGCGACGCTGCCGACATTTACCCATGCCAGAATTGGCGATCCGAGAATATGGAACAGGACAAAAAAGGAAATATCGACAGCCGCAGCAAGCTGACATACTCGAAGCATAACCTGCCAGAATTGCGCCCCACGCTGACGCTGTGGTTCTGGATCTACAGCCCTGTTATTGTTATCCATATACTGCAAAATCCCCTACAACAGAACGGTCTGCGTGACCTTAATACTGTCACGAAAATCCAGAGCAAATGCTCAACACGCCCTATGGGCACAAAAAACCCGAACAACTGGTATTAATGCGCATGATTTTAGCACAAAAGGCCAACCCGGATTGTTTTTCGGATAGCCTGCGATTCCCCTCCTCCCCAACACAACGACCACCTGAGAACCAAAACACCTGTTGACTAACCCAGGCGCACGCAATAAGATTCATTTAAAATGACTCTTATTGAAAAAAAGGGAATTATCTCTTATGGTGCAATTATTTAAAGAAGTAGGCAGCCCGAAAAATGCCGAAAAGGCGGAAACTGAATCACCTGAAGATAGCGCTATGGAAAAAAAGGCCGAGGCCTTAAGCGGCATTGAGAAAGAAACAAAAAAGAAAAACGCACACGGAAGCTCTGGAGTTTGTTGCGGCGGCTGTTCATGACGGAGGCACAAAGCAGATACATACCAGTGACACTTCCAGCGCACTTTATCAGGCACTGAAAGTATCACTGGCGGTTCAAGTTGAAACGATCAGTGATCCATCTTGTGTTCAGAATGGTCCATCTTGTGTCCGGAGTGATCCATGTCCGGCATATCCATATCAGCGTCCAGAGACTGGACGCTTAACTCTACATCAATAGCTTCCGCGCCTTTGAACTCCAGAGTCAGAGGAATCAACTCCCCCTCTTTCAGCGGCGCAACAAGCTGCTCCAGCATCAGATGGTAACTGTGAGGTTCAAGTTCCACAGTTCCACCCGCAGGTACTGCAAGGCCGTTCTTAACCGGCTGCATGCGCATAACTCCGTCTTTCATAAGCGTTTCATGAATTGAAACATGATTTGCTCTGGGCGTACTTGCGCCAACCAGCATCACTTCCTTGTCGCCATGATTTCTGATAACCAGATAACCCACACCCATGGGCGTGCCAGGCGGAGTCGGCCGGCTCCACGGGTGATCGATATCAATGTTCCCGTGGGAATACTCATGAGCCATCGCAACATTGGCAAAGACCGATGCGATCAATGCGCCACTGGCGAACAGCAGTGTGATTAGTTTTTTCATGGTGTCTCGCGTCGCTACTGTTGAACCGAAAATGATTGTTATCACGCTTTATGGTCGTAATGCCCATAGTGTTACTTTCAGGCCAGCCCGACGCAAGAAAAGCCATGCGACCAATGGTCGCATGGAGCCAGCCAGAGTCCGGCACTTCAAATATCAGATCTTTTTGACAAACTCGGACTTGAGTTTCATGGCACCAATGCCATCGATCTTGCAATCAATATCGTGATCACCATCGACCAGACGAATACTCTTGACCTTGGTGCCCACCTTAACCACAGAACTGGAGCCTTTTACTTTCAGGTCCTTGATTACAGAAACACTATCTCCGTCCTGAAGTTCATTTCCGTTGGCATCGCGCACCACTTTACCCGCTTCTTCTTCGGCAACTTCTGCTTCTGTCCATTCGTAGGCGCACTCTGGACAAACAAGCTGAACACCATCTTCATAGGTATATTCAGAACCGCACTTGGGGCAAGGTGGAAGTTGGGACATTCGCGTTTCCTCGTAGTTGAATTTACGGGGGATTATACCACCAACGTTCCAGCAGTGGCCGCCAAGTGGAAGGCAAGGGCCAACAACGGGTAAACTGCGCCATAAAACCAAACCGCCTGAGGAAACCGCCATGCCAATCTGGGTCGATGCCGACGCCTGCCCCGTTCCCATTCGGGAGATTCTCTGTCGGGCAGCCACGCGCTGGCAAATCCAGACCACGTTTATTGCCAACCATGTTATCAAACTGCCCCCCAGCCCCTATATCAAGGCCAGGCAGGTTATGCAGGGTTTCGATGTGGCAGACAACGAGATCATGGATCAGCTCAACTCTGGCGACCTCGTCATCACCCAGGATATTCCTCTGGCGGCAGAAGCCATTGAGAAAGGCGCTGATGTGTTTAATCCAAGAGGACAGGCTTTCACCCGGGAAAATATCCGCCAGCGACTGGCCATGAGAAATTTTATGGAAGAAATGCGTAATGCCGGGCAGGTGACTGGTGGTCTGGCACCATTCAGCCAGACCGACCGGAAAGAATTCGCAGACAAGCTGGACAGCTGGTTACAGCGCAACCGTTAACCCGGCAACAACCAACGCAATAAAGAAACCAGCCCCCGCTGCAATCTTCAGCCCTTCAATCATTTCCTGTTCTGCTGTCATGATCGCGTCTTCCCTGGTTTATGACGTTGACACTTCTGGTGAAGAACCCAGGCCTGCTACTCTTGGCAGAACAGGCTTATAGGAGATACTAATAGCATTGATTATCATTTGCAATAATCAGAGGAAGACAAACATGCGACCTTACCGCTCCCTGCTTCTGCTTTGTGCTTTGTCGATCCCGGGACTCCCCCACGCCGCGGAAAAACAGACGTTCAGTTCTGAAACAGCTCGTTTCAAACTGCAATCCGTTGCGGACAACCTTGAACATCCATGGAGCCTGGCCTTTCTTCCCGGTGGTTCCATGCTCGTAACCGAGCGAACTGGCAGGCTCCGTGTCATTCGGAACGGAAAGTTGTTACCCCAGGCTGTGCCAGGCCTTCCTTCACTCGTTGTATCCGGCCAGGGAGGATTATTCGATGTTGTTCTGCATCCGGATTTTGAAGAAAACCGCATACTCTTCCTGAGTTACGCACATGGTTCCAGTGAAGGCATGACAACCCGGGTTGCCCGCGCCTCGCTTGAGAACGGTCAACTAAAAGACGTAGACATCGTATTTGAAGCACTCCCACGTTCAGGAGCATCGCGGCATTTCGGTGGCAGAATGGCATTCGACACCTCCGGCTACCTTTACATTTCTGTCGGCGACCGCGGTGATATGGACAGAGCTCAGGACACTACAGACGATGCCGGCGGCGTCCATCGCATTACCGTTGATGGCGAGCCGGCACCGGGTAATCCCGGGCTTAATGACCCAAACATCAATAACACCCTGTTTACCTGGGGAAACCGCAACATTCAGGGCATGGCTCTTCACCCCATCACCGGTGATATATGGACCCATGAACATGGCCCGCGGGGCGGAGACGAAATCAATATCCTGGAAGCCGGCACCAACTACGGGTGGCCCGAAATAACCTATGGCATTGACTACTCAGGACTTCCGATCTCTCTGAAAACTGAAAAGGAAGGTATGGCGCAACCCCTGCATTACTGGGATCCATCCATTGCGCCTTCAGGGATGGCATTTTACACAGGCTCCGACTTCCCTGAATGGCAAGGCAGCCTGTTCGTGGGAGCGCTGAAACTGAGAAAACTGGTTCGTCTGGACGTGACTAACAGGCGGATAAACGCGGAAGAGGATTTACTCACCAACCTCGGGGAACGTATACGTGATGTCAGAAATGGCCCCAATGGGAGCCTGTGGCTGCTGACAGACTCACCCCGGGGGAAAGTCTATCAGGCTGTGCCGGTTCAGTGAGGATCCCCCGTACGTTCAGTTTTTTCGTACTGAGGTACTGCATCGGTGATCTCAAACCAGTCAGACTTTGAGCCGGTATAAACATGCTGTGCCGGCCCTCTTCCCAGGGGTTCATTGATGACGCCGACCCGCAACCGGAGAATGCCGGGAATCGCATCCACGCGACTATATAGATGACTACCACAGCGACTACAGAAAGCCCGGTATTTACCCGGGCGCGACTCATATTCGGACACCTGATCCTGCCCCGATAAAAACCTGAAACGTATTTTCTGCACCGGAGAACTGGCAGAAAACGCACTGCCATGGGCACGGCGGCACTGGCTGCAATGGCATAACGAAAGCGGCCCCAGAGGCCCTTCATATTCAAATGTAATATCACCACACAGACACTGGCCGGTATACATAGATTTCCTGTTTATCATTTCATGTTCCGAGCGCGCAAAAATTCACTCAATCGATCTTCAGGATACCTACCAAAGTACCCATAAAACCAGAGCACTATCTTACCTATCTGATAAAACGCTTCTCCACAGCCTTACACTCGGTCACAAAAACCCAATACAAACTAGCAGGCTACTGGCATTTTTTAACGTCATGTAGAGGTTTTCTGCATAGTACAACCCCCAAAGATGAGCTATTGTTAATTTCAGGACGTCTTCTTCACATACCTTATCAAGCGACCACTATGGTGATTCCGGGCATGCCGCACTCAAACAGCGCAGGAAAAGTCTCTTTTCGGCAAAAGCGTCCAGCGCTGGCTTTCGCAGCAGTTCTTGCATTGTCCCCTGCTCTGGCATACCTGCCATCTGCTCAGGCTGCAGATGACGACGGCCCGGGTTACAGCGACAATCGCCTCTGGGCCAGCCAGATGCGCGACTACGCCATGAAATCCCTTAAAAGTGAAGAAGCGCTGAGCATGGCTGCAGTGCCGTTGAACGGTCCCGGTATAGATCAGAGCATCAATGCCGATGTACCCATGAGCCCCGGCTCTATAATGAAGGTGATCACCACCTATGCCGCACTGGAAATTCTTGGCCCCACTCATCACTGGAACACAGATTTCCTGACAGACGGCGAGTTAATTGGAGATACACTCAAAGGCAATCTTTATGTGCGCTTTGGTGGTGACCCCAAACTCACATTTGAACGGCTCTGGGGCACTCTCCGGGAACTCCGTGATATGGGGATCACCCGCATTGACGGTAGCCTGGTGCTTGATGGCAGCTATTTTAAAACAGATGGCGGTTTCCCGGCATTTAAAGATAACGGGAACAATCCGCATGCACCATTTCTGGTTGAGCCATCAGCCTACCTCACTAACCTCAACCTCATGCATTTCCAGATTCGTGCCGATGAGCGAGGCACTCAGGCCTGGAGCACACCGGCACTAAGCGAAATTGTTATTGATAACCGGGTAACCGCAGTGGCAGAAGGCCCCTGCCCGTCACGACGCAGTTTCAAATGGGAGCCAGTATTTCAGGACGGGGGAAGTGTTACCGTGCGGGTAACCGGCGAGCTTCCACAGGGTTGTCGCACAAAGACCTATCTTTCCCTGCTTCCCCACGAACAATACAGCGCCTCAATGATCCGGTCCCTGCTTGGAGAGATGGGCATAGTTATTTCCGGCGGGAACCTGAACGGATTAACCCCGGAAAATGCCCGACTGATGATGAAAACCACATCACCAGATCTGGTGACCATGGTGCGGGATATTAATAAGTGGAGCAGTAACGTGATGGCCAGGCAACTTCTGCTGACCATCGGCGCGCAAAACCGCAAGGACAATGAGAACGACGACCGGGTTGCCGGCATCAGCGCTATTTACGAGTGGCTGGAGAACAAAGGGATTGATACCACAGGAATGGTTATCGACAACGGTGCCGGACTAACGCGCCACGGCAGAATCACCGCGCGACAAGGCACCAGAATACTACAGCACGCCTGGAACAGCCCCTACGCCTCTGACCTTATGGCCTCCATGCCAATTATAGCCATGGACGGAACCATGGCCCGGCGCTTGCGCAACACCGGCATGGATGGCGAGGGTCGAATCAAGACCGGCTACCTGGAAAACGTCCGTTCTATCGCCGGCTTTACACGGGATGAAAATAACACGACCTGGGCCGTTGTGGGCATGGTGAATAACGATCCTGCCTGGAATGGCCAGGCTGTGCTGGACCGGATTCTTTATTCCCTGCATTTCCGGCCGCCTACGGGAACCGCTCTCTCCCAGGCCACCCCAGGCTCTTCCGGACGCTCAATCCAATAACAGCCAGGCGTACTTGCCAGTTCAGTTTGCAGAAGTTGGCTTGTCGTCCTTGTACAACCGCCCCAGAGTCACTTCAGTGAGTTTGACTGCGATGGGAGCGATAAAGGTAATCAATGGGAAAGCAACCGCCCATGCGACAAGGAACCCCGCGCCCCAGCGAGAAAAATATTCGCTGTCTACTCCTGTGTTGACGAAGGTAATTACCCCTGACATCAGCACTGACATCATTCCAGACATGTAAAATCCGAACACAAGCTGACGCACGCGTGCTGGTTTGATTCGGCTCATGAGTTCTGTTCCTAAGGTTTCAAGTCTTCCGACACCAACTGTCAAAGCACAATCACGCCATGGTAATGAGCTTACGAATTTTATTCGACAGATTTTTTCCGGGGCAGATGCGATAGGGGCAAAGCAGAACCAGGCGGCGACCTTGAAGCCCTTACGTAACGCCAGGGCTTCAAAGTCGCTTCAGACGCTCAAGACCATTAAATCGTGAGATAGCCGCCGTCTGCATTAATGCAGGCACCCGTGGTGTAACTGGAGGCTTCCGATGCCAGATACAGCACTGTGCCAGCCATTTCACTCGGGTCAGCCACACGCTTCATGGGAATGTGTGCCATAGCCTGCTTCTTGATCGCTTCATTGGTGGTAAGGGCACTGGCAAACCTGGTATCCGTCAGACCCGGCAGCAGTGCATTCACACGAATATTCTGCTGGCCCAGTTCCATGGCGAAAGATTTCGTCATGGAAATAACGGCGGCTTTGGTGATGGAGTAGATGCCCTGGAAGTGCCCCGGGTTCACACCGTTTACCGATGCAACATTAACGATTGAACCACCGCCATTCTTCTTCATCAACTGCGCGCCACGGGCACACATAAAGAAATACCCGCGAATGTTAACATCAACGGTTTTCTGGAATGCACCAGGATCCGTGTCCTCCACCGGGCCAAAATACGGATTGGCTGCCGCATTGTTAACAAGAATATCCAGCTTGCCATGCTCTTTTTCAATATGGGCCCAGATAGCTTCGATCTGTTCCATTTCACCAATATGACAGGCATAGGCCTCAGCGCTGCCCCCTGCGTCGCGAATGCTGCCTGCCACGGCTTCGCAGGCGTCAATCTTGCGGCTGGTAACGATCACGTGTGCACCATAGTCCGCCAGAGTTCGCGCAATGCTCTCGCCAATGCCTCGGCTGGCACCAGTAATCAGGGCAATTTTGCCAGTCAGATCAAACAGGTCTTTCTTACTCATTCGTTCACCTCAATATGCTATCGGAACGTCACCAGGGCGGGATCTTCCGCTTCCAGATGGCTGTAATTATTGAAAACAGACAGGCTACGACGGCCAGCGGAATATAAAACCCGCGTGACGCTGGTATTGGCGATAACATCATTCAGCCCCAGCGCACGCTCATCTTCCAGACCCAGAAGATACTGACACACAACCGCGATAGGCCCCCCAGACGTCGAAACCAGTACATCACCACCATCTGCGTACTCGATCATTTCATCAAATGCAGCAAGCACCCGGGTTTTGAAATCTGTCCATGTCTCTTCGTATTCTGCGTCGTACTTCCCTGAGGCCCATCGACGCACCGCGTTGACGAACTCTTGCTGAAACGCCGCCGCAGGTTTCGGAAATGCGGCAAGATCCCTTGCCATAATCTGCCGGTCACTCCACTCAGGCCGGTAACGGTTAACGACAGAAACATGATCGAACTCGTTGAAACCGGGAGCTACCTGCATATCCGGTAACTGCGCACCGTAGCCCGTTGTAATGGCTTCAACGGTTTCCCTGTGGCGCTGCAGGTCGCCGCCAAAAACTGCCGCCGGCGTGATTTTATCAACCATCCAGCGACCAAGAACTTTACCTTGTTCCCACCCCTTCGGAGACAACTGGTCATAGTTCTCTTTTCCGAAACTCGCCTGACCATGCCGTACAAGGTACACAGTAGCCATTACAGGGAGCTCTCCGAAATCAGGCGCTGGCAGCGTTTTTCAAGATAGTTGGCAGCATGACCAAAGGCAGCAAAACGCTTGTCGCTGGTCTGGCCATGATAGAAGCGGTAATAGATCTGCTGGACAATTACTGCCAGACGGAACAGCCCGTAAACCTCATAAAAATCGAAGTTACCTGCTCTGAAACCGGACTTTTCCATGTAGTAGGCCACCACTTCCTTGCGCGTCAGCATGCCGGGGCGGTGGGTTGGCTGACGGCGCAGCATCTGGAACGGACCTTCGTCATCTGCCTCGATCCAGTAAGCAAGCGTGTTGCCCAGATCCATAAGGGGATCACCTATGGTCGCCATTTCCCAGTCCAGCACCCCAATCACCTCAAAGGGGTTGTCCGGGTTCAGCACAACATTGTCAAAGCGGAAATCGTTGTGGATAACAACCTGTGCAATGTCCTCTGGCATTTTGTTGTTCAGCCAGGACATAACAGCCTCAAAATCGCCGACATCGCTTGTATGAGACTTACGGAGACGGTCGCTCCAGCCGCCAATCTGGCGCTGGACATACCCCGGCCCCTTACCCAGATGATCCAGCCCGGCTGCCCTGGCATCGACACGATGTAACTCCACGAGTTTATCGATCACATTCAGGCAAAGTTTACGTGTGTCAGCTTCATTCAGGTCCAGATCTTCGGGGAAATCCTGACGCAGGATGATGCCCTTCAGTCGCTCCATCACATAAAAATCGCACCCCAACACACTGTGATTATCACAAATCGCAATGATCCCTGGCACATATGGATAGACGGGCTTCAACGCCTGCATCACCTTTGCTTCGCGCAGCATGTCGTGCGCAGACTTTGCGATTTTGCCAAAAGGTGGACGGCGCAAAACAAACGAACGGTCTCCGTAGTCCACCTGATAGGTCAGGTTGGATGCCCCCCCCGGATACTGGCGGATCTCTGGCTCACCAGTTAAGGCCGGGATTGCGCCTTTCATAAACCGGTCAACTGCCGGAAGATCCAGTTCCTCACCTTCGCGGATGTCTTCTGCCTGATCAATCTGGGTCATTCATGGCTCTCCTTTTATTCAAGCGTTCCGGTCAGGCCTTTGCCTTACCACCCATCTTCTTCATCCAGCGCTTGCTCTCCTCGTACATCAAACGATCAAACGCCCAAGGGGCAACACGCTTGAGCATCCACAGGCGACGCTCCCTGGCATGAGGCAACACCCAGAAATTCCTGTTCTTTACCGAGCGCACAATATCTTCGGCAACGTGATCTGCCGAAATACTGGAGCGCTTCATCAACTTACCCACGTTCTGCTGAATACCCGGTATATCCGAACGCATGCTGCTGGCCAGGTTGGTCTGGAAAAATGCCGGACACACACAGCTCACATGAATGCCATCATCCCGCAATTCCTGGCTCAACGTCTCCGACAAGGCGATAACGCCTGCCTTGGATACATTGTAGCTGTCCATAAGCGGCGCCAGCATAAGGCCCGCCATGGAAGCAATATTCACAAACGCCCCCGAACCCTGTTTCTTGAACTGCGGTGTAAACGCTTTACAGCCCCTCACCACTCCCAGAACGTTGATATCAATAATCCACTCCCAGTCCGCCATAGTGGTGTCTTCGATCGAGCCGGCAGACGCAACACCGGCGTTGTTCACCACAACGTCAACACCACCCCACTTCCGGGTGAGGTCTGCACAGACCTTCTCCAGATCGGTCAGACGCCGGACATCACATTCCACAAAGTAGCCCTCGCCACCGGCATTATTGATTTCCTGCTCGACACCAACGCCCTGATCGGGATTAATGTCACCGATACAGACCCTGGCACCTTCTCTGGCATAACGCAGCGCAATGGCACGACCAAGGCCGCTTGCGCCGCCTGTTATGAATACTCGTTGTGTCATAGTGTTTTCCGTTTTATTGGTTTTTATATTTACGCAACTCAAGGCGAGCAACAGTCGCCCTGTGTACTTCATCCGGTCCATCCGCCAGCCGCAATACCCGTGCATAGGCAAACAACTGGGTCAGTGGGAAGTCGTCATCGCTCACACCAGCACCGCCGTGAATCTGGATTGCCTGATCAACAATGGTTTGCAGCATCGAAGGGACAACCGCCTTGATCATGGCAACCTCCTGAATTGCACCTGCAATACCCTTGGTGTCCAGCGCCCAGGCACATTTGAGTGTCAACAAGCGAGCCTGCTCAATAGACATACGGGCATTGGCAATAATATCCGGGTTACCACCAAGCTTGGCCAGTGGGCGACCAAACGCCTCGCGACTTGTGGCCCGCTTGATCAGCAACTCAAGCGTACGCTCAGCTGCTCCGATAGCACGCATACAGTGGTGCACACGGCCAGGCCCAAGGCGCCCCTGAGCAATCTCGAAGCCGCGTCCCGGGCCGGCAATAAATGCACTCTTCGGCAAACGAACATTGTCAAACAGCACTTCACCATGGCCGTATGGTTCGTCATACTCGCCGAACACCGGCAGCATGCGCTCGATTTTCACCCCCGGTGTATCCAGAGGTACCAGAACCATCGAGTGGCGGCGGTGTTTATGGGCATCAGGGTCAGAAAGGCCCATGAAAATCGCAACCTTGCAGTCAGGGTGACCAATACCGGTGCTCCACCATTTGCGGCCATTCAGCACCACTTCGTCACCGTCAACTACTGCAGTCGCTTCCATGGTGGTTGCGTCAGATGATGCTACCGCCGGCTCAGTCATGCAGAATGCTGACCGGATTTCTCCACTAAGAAGGCGGGGGAGCCACTCAGTCTTCTGCTCCTCGGAGCCATAGTGAATCAGTACTTCCATGTTGCCTGTGTCCGGCGCATTACAGTTAAAAATCTCAGGCGCAATAAAGCTGCGACCGGTCTCTTCTGCAATCAGCGCGTAATCGGAGTTAAGCAGACCACAACCATACCTCTCATCCGGAAAGAACATATTCCAGAGCCCCTGGGCCTTGGCCTTGTCCTTCAGCTCTTTGATAACCGGAAGCACAACCCAGCGGTTTTCAAGGGACGCCAATTCCTTATGGTATTGAGCTTCAACCGGGAATATCTCTTCCGCCATAAACGCTTTTACACGCTTGAGATAATCCTGACCTTTCTCGGAGATACTGAAATCCATTGTCTGATCCTCATAGAAATTACACATACTGGTGCCATGAACATAAGCACATTGATGCCAGTCTATGACTACGCCAACTATTACGCGACTGAATTATTTTAATCGTTTACTATTAATAATATTTATTAATAAAGGGTATTGCTACTATGGCCAGCACTCGCCTGGACCTCAATCTTTTGCATGTTTTTGACACTATCTACCGGGAAGGCAGCCTTACCCGTGCCGCAAAGGCACTACACCTGACGCAGCCGGCCGTCAGCCATTCACTGGCACGCCTGCGGGATCATTTCGACGATCCCCTGTTTACGCGGCAGGGTAATCAGATGATGCCAACACCCCTGGCCCGCCGCTTCCTTGAGTCTATGAAACCCGGACTTACCCAGATTCAGGGCGCGGTTAACCAGTTCCATGCTTTTGATCCGGCCAATCAGCGCAAAACCTATTCTCTGGGCCTAAGGGATGTTCTGGAATCAACCTTTCTGCCCCAGCTTATGCAGCGACTGGACCCCTATCCGGAACTGGAAATTGTCAGCAAGCGTATTCCTCGACGGGATATGGAAACACAGCTTGCGGCCGGCAAACTGGACTTCGCTGTTGACGTACTGCTACCGGTCAGCAGCCAGACATCTCACGAATTGCTAAGGCAGGACAGGCTTGTGGTTCTGGCACGGGAAGGTCATCCCCTGGCATCACAGGCTCTGGACATGGACAGGTACCTTTCAGCACGTCACATACTGGTTTCATCACGCACGGAAGGCCCGGGAATCGAAGATTTTGAACTATCACGGCTAGGGGTTCAGCGCAGTATCCGCCTGCGCTGCCAGCACTACTACGCAGCCTGCCGGGTCGTGGAAGCGACCGATCTTCTGCTGACTATGCCGGAAACCTACGCCAGAATCATTTCGGAGCGCGCCAGTATTACAATAATGAAGCCTCCAGCAGATCTGCCGTCACTCGATGTGCATTTATACTGGCATAAAGCTTACAGTCAGGAGCCGGCTTTAATCTGGTTCAGGGAACAGCTCAACGCGATTCAGTAAGCACCTACAAGGGCAAGGAAGCCAAAAAGCCCCATAGCCGTAATCCCAAGTGAAGCGACCACAATACCAAAGCCCCACCAGACAGCCGCACCATCAGAAATATCAACACCGTGACCTCGCAGCGTACGGTAAAACGCCCAGGGGCCAAGCACAAACGAACCGACTACAGCAAAAACCAGCCCGACACTGATACCCGCAAATGTCCAGGTTGCAAGCACCGTGGCACGGTCTGATACGCCTTCTCTGACTCCATGATGCTCGAGAAACTTTTTACAGAAAAACCAGACCAGTGCATACAGGATTGCAACAAAAACAAGGGCGCCAATGATGGTAATAAGTCGATAGAGCAACGGGACCGTCCTGTAAGTTCGTTAAACCAATTTTCGGCGTTAGTACGCCAGCTACTGCGGACACTATAAACGCTGGGCCCCATAAGGGTAAAACGGCTTTATTTACCAGCTCGGTGGCGTCTCGTGTCCAGAGGGCTAAACTGGGCTTGTTATCTATACGCGTCAATTTGAAAAAGGAGTCGCCAACATGGCCCAAACTACCCGCATTGCTGTAACGCCGGGAGACGGTATTGGCCCTGAAGTCGTAGGGGAAGCAATACGCTGTCTGGAAATCCTGCGTACCAGGCATAATCTGGCGCTTGAATGGACCCGTTTCCCCTGGCCCTCCCACGCCTGGCATCAGGAGCATGGCGAATCCATGCCTGAAGATGCACTGACGCAGCTCAAAGCCTACGACGCCATACTGCTTGGCGCGCTCGGTGATCCGGGCCCGCTGGACGATCCGAACCGTTATCTTTTAACTGACAGCGTTTCGCTGGCACCCTTGCTGGACATGCGTAAAGGCTTTGATCAGTGGGTGTGCGAACGCCCTGCCCGACTGCTGCCCGGTGCCCGCCAGTATCTTGCCGATGAGCGGGCCAAAGACATAGATATGCTCGTTATCCGGGAGAATTCCGAAGGTGAGTATGTCAGCCAGGGCGGACGGCTCCGTAAAGGAACCGAGGATGAAATCGCGACCCAGATGGAGGTATTTACCCGCAAAGCCACCAATCGCATTATTCGCTATGGCTTCGAACAGGCCCGTGCCAGGGCAGCGGAGCGCGTTCAGGAAAGCCGCACCAGGACCTTCTATACCCTTGACGGTTCTCGTGATGGGCGCCCCTGTGAAAGTCAGGTATGCCTGATCACCAAGCGTAACGCGCTGCGTTACTGGGGTGATATGTACACCGAAGCATTCGAGGAAATCAGTAAAGAGTACCCTGATGTCGCCACGCACCATGAACTGGTCGATGCAGCCTGTATGAAGTTCGTACAAAGCCCGTGGGCATTCGACGTGGTTGTCGCCAGCAACCTTCAGGGAGACATTCTGACGGATCTTGCCGCAGTGCTCTCTGGCGGCATGGGCGTTGCGCCTTCCTGCAATCTCAACCCTACGGATCCGGATATGCCGTCCATGTTTGAGCCTACACACGGCAGCGCTCCCGACATTGCCGGCCAGGGCCTGGCTGACCCCACAGCCATGCTGTTTACGGCCGCCCGCATGCTTGAGTGGCTTGGGAGAAAAGACGCGGCTATGGCAGAGGCAGGTAAAGAACTGTTCAGCGCTGTGGCAGCGGATCTGAAGGAAAACTCCGGCGCACAGCGAAGGACACAGGAGGTCGGCGAAGCGATCTGTCAAAGACTGTCAGCAGCCTGACAGGATGCATCATAAGCAGGGCCAGGAAATACTTCCCTGCCCTGCTTTTCCAAAAAGCGGCTACTTACTCAGCCATCACGAATTCGAGACGACCGGGTGCCACCCGGATATCCATAGGCACCATTCCGAACATCCGCTGGGCGAGTTTGGTGTCATCCAGACGATAAACCGGCATGGTTTCCAGCATCTGGGCAACAACTCTCATCACACTGTCTGTGACCGGCGCAAGATCGCCCTTGAAAAAGCCTGAATCGACACTGCTTTCAAGGAGCTTTATTCTGCGAATGTAAATAGCTTTTTCCTGACTGTCATAGACCGGCGCACCTTCAACTTTCAAAGCGATATCAACCGGCAGCTTGGCCAGAAACGCATTCAGTGCGACCTGTCCTCTGACATCAATCACAGCCACGTCACGGCCATCCGGACCCAAAGTAATATCCGCATCATCAAGGCTTAAGCTTAGCGGCGACCCGCTTTTCAGCTGCATGCGATCGTAATCACGAACGACGTCCTGCAGGTGACTTTCCAGTTCTCCTTCCGAGATTGAATAGGGGGACAGGCTGGCACAGCCACTGGACAAGGCAAGCACGAGTATAATCATGCCCCAAAGGCCACTCAGGCGCAGTTCATTCATCATTTGTTCTCCATGTATTGAGCGCTTACCCAAGGGCAGGCACCTCAGGCCACTTACTCATTCTCGGCCCGCGCCTCTACGTGAGGAGTGAGGTTATCATCAAAAACAACCCGCAACAGAATGGGCTGACAGCATACCTGGCAGTCTTCCACGTATTCCTGCTCCACTACTGACGGATCAACGCTGACATCCAGCGTCTCCCAGCAATAGGGACACTGGATAAGTACAGAATCCAGGGCCGACATAACTCCCCCCTCAGAACTGTTGTTTAGCCATCCATGGAATGATGCGATCAAACGCTGCATCAAGCTTCTCACAGCTGGTCGAGAAACTGATACGAACTGCGTTTGTAGAGCCTTCGCCAAAGGCATCCCCGGGCACCATGCACACTCCGGTTTCCTTGAGCATGCGCAGCGCCAGATCAGAACCATCAACATGGGGAGGCAAGGCCGGGAACGCGAAAAATGCGCCGCCAGGCTTATACCCGGTCATGTATGGGGTCTGCTCTATCAACTCCACGACTTTGTCCCGGCGTTCCCGGTAAATATCCAGCATGTCAGCGACACACTGCTGATCGCCCGTCAGAGCCGCAACACCGGCAAACTGGGACGGTGTATTCGCAACCGATGTGGTGAACATGTGATAGCGTCTCAGGGATTTGATTGCCGCCTGGCTGGAAATCACCCAACCGACGCGTAACCCCGCCATACTGTATGTCTTCGAAAAACTGCTGATGCACATGATGTTGTCCAGGTCCATGGAGCAGTTCAGGACACTGGCAAAATCCTCGTCATCAAAAATGAGGTGATCATAAACCTCGTCGGCATAAACCTGTATGCCCCGGTAAGCGCACTCTTCCAGAATGGTTTCCACCGTGCTGCGGGGATATACAGCTCCGGTCGGGTTATTCGGGTTGTTGAGTATCAGGGCAAAAGTGCGCGGCCCCATCGCCTTGATGACCTCATCCGGATCAAGCTGATGATTATTTTCCGCATGAGTCGATACAAACTTGACCTCCCCGCCATTCATACGGATCAGAGGCGCATACAACAGGAAAGAAGGATCGGTCACGATAAACTGACGCCCTGGCGCTGCAGTCGCAGAAATAGCCAGGTACATTGCTTCAGTGGCACCGCTGGTAACCAGAATATTGTCTCTGGTAAGTTTGCGGTTATAGCGCTTGCCATAGTAGTCCCTCAGGGCTACCAGTAACTCGGGCAGACCGGCGTCCATAGTGTAGCCGGTCTGCCCCGCATTCAAGGCATCAATATACGCATCAATAATATGTCTGGGGGTCGGCAGATCCGGCTGGCCGATGGATAGGTGAATAACATCCTTCATAGTGGCTGCCATATTCACCATACGCCGGATACCCGGCACCGGAACCGCCTGCATGGCTGGATTCCAACTGGCCTTGGTTTTCCGGTACTTCACTTTACGTGGTGCATCCTGGCCGGTATCTCTGTTGGCGGCGCCTACCATAACAACCTCCTGAAACGGGAACGATGGCGAAAATCAACTACCTTGCAGGTTAGCCAGTAAGGTCTGGGCATACAAGGCAAAAACATACAAACATTGTGCAGGCATAATTTACCTGCCTGAAAACCCTTTTACCGGAAACACCGGGTTGACCCGATCGCATCCGCCTACCAGACTGTGTCGAGAGACTGAGAGTGTGAAAGGAAACCTCAGAGAAAACTCAACCCGAAATCAGCCATCTGACCAGGCGGAGGTTCAATGACTCAGCGCAACAAGCTCGTGGTAACCGTTCTTACTGCGCCCGGAGAGCAGGAGCCGCCAGGCATGGACTCTCTCAGGGCCCGCGCAGAGGTACGCTTCGCCAGTGACGAAGCCACTCTGCGGAGCACTCTTCCGGGTACCCATGTGATGATGGTGACAGATTTTCGCACCGAGGCACTGGAAGCTGCCTGGGCCTGTGCAGACGAGCTGAGATGGATACATGCTACCAGTGCAGGGGTGGACGCATTGATGTTCCCCGCTCTCACGAAAGGCAGTGTTGTGGTCACCAATGCCAGAGGTATATTTGACAGAACCATCGCCGAATACGTGCTTTGTACCATTCTGATGTTCGCCAAGGACTTCCCCGGATCTATTCGTTTGCAGATGAAACATCAATGGAAGCACAGGGACACTGAAAGAGCCTCAGGGAAGCGGGTTCTGGTGGTCGGCGCAGGATCCATCGGTCGCCAGATTGGCCGCCTTGTTGCTGCGGCGGGACTGAAACCCCACGGCATTGCCAGAACGGCCCGCACGGACGACCCGGACTTTGTTGCAGTGCATGGCAATAACGACCTTTACGAACAGCTGGGCCAGGCCGATTACGTAGTTATAGCCGCGCCGCTGACGCCCCAGACGGAAGGGTTATTTGACAAAAATGCCTTCAAGGCCATGAAGAACACCGCACGCCTGATTAATATCGGCCGTGGCCCCATTGTAAAAACCGGCGATCTGATCGCTGCACTCAAGGCTGGGGAGATCGCCGGTGCAGGGCTCGACGTGTTTGAAGAAGAACCGCTGCCCGAAAATCATCCGCTGTGGGATATGGAGAACGTAATCATGACGGCCCACATGGCTGGTGATTTCATTGGCTGGAAGCGCGCCCTTACCGACCAGTTTCTTGAAAATTTTGACCGCTGGAGCAATGGTGAAGAGCTGTTCAATCTGGTGGACAAAGAACTGGGTTACGCCGGAAGCAAATGACCGATTTCTGATTAAAGTCCTTACAAAAAACGGAAGCCCATAGGCTCCCGTTTTTTGTACAAACCAAAGATCTGAACTTCAGCTTCCAGACAACGACTGATCCGAAGGATCAATCTCCATCTGCTGTATCGCAATCACTGCCTGGGTACGGTTCCGCACCCCAAGCTTACGGAAAACAGCCGTAATATGTGCTTTGATAGTAGCCTCAGAAACATCCAGATCGTAAGCAATCTGCTTGTTCAACAGCCCTTCTGCCAGCATCCCCAGTACCCGGAACTGTTGCGGGGTCAGTGATGCGAGCTTTTCGGAAAAATCGGTGGTATCTGAGTGCATGCGCTCAAGCTTGTCTGCCACACCTTCCGGCAGCCATACATCACCCTCCAGTACAGCACGAATTCCCTCCGTAATGGTGGGCAGAGGCGCCGACTTGGGAATAAAGCCAGACGCCCCGTAATCAATCGAGCGACGCATTACCTGCAATTCTTCAGAGCCTGACACAACCACCACCGGCAATCCGGGATACTGTCCACGCATGAACACCAGCCCCGAAAAGCCATGGGCGCCCGGCATATTGAGATCAAGCAGAACCAGATCTGCATCCGGGTGCGAATCTACCGACGCCTGAAGCGCCTTGATGCTGTCAACTTCTACGGTTTCCGCATCAGGCACTGCTTGATTGACCGCCTGTTTCAGGGCTGCCCGAAACAGTGGGTGATCATCAGCGACGATAATTGTTTGTGTCATTCAACCATTTCCTCACAGGTTTATGGCCTGCCCTCAGACCTTATTTGAACTCGCGACTGCCAATGAGCTCATCAACCACGCCAGGATCTGCCAGAGTAGAAGTGTCTCCCAGTTGGTCATGCTCGTTAGCTGCAATCTTACGCAAAATCCGGCGCATAATCTTGCCTGATCGTGTTTTAGGCAAACCGGGTGCCCACTGAATCACATCCGGAGACGCAATTGGACCGATTTCCTTGCGAACCCACTGCACCAGTTCTTTCTTGAGCTCGTCTGAAGGTTGTTCACCCTGCATCAACGTCACATAGACATAAATGCCCTGTCCTTTGATGTCATGAGGGAAACCAACAACCGCCGCCTCGGCAACCTTATCGTGAGCTACCAGAGCGCTTTCAACCTCTGCAGTACCCAGGCGGTGCCCTGAAACGTTTAGTACGTCATCAACGCGGCCGGTAATCCAGTAATACCCATCTTCATCGCGACGGGCACCATCACCGGTAAAGTACATACCTTTATAGGCACTGAAATAAGTCTGGGCAAAACGCTCATGATCGCCATATATCGTCCGCATCTGACCAGGCCAGCTGTCCAGAATCACGAGATTGCCGTCGGCTTTACCTTCCAGCACATTACCTTCGCTATCCACCAGCGCCGGCTGTACGCCAAAGAACGGAACGGTCGCAGAACCCGGTTTAAGATCTATCGCGCCAGGTAACGGTGCAATCAGAATACCGCCGGTTTCAGTTTGCCACCAGGTATCCACAATGGGACATTTGCTGTTGCCGATTACACGATGGTACCACTCCCATGCTTCCGGGTTGATCGGCTCACCTACTGAACCAAGCAACTTCAGGCTCTTACGGGATGTGCCGCTCATGCAGGCTTCGCCTTCAGCCATCAGTGCACGGATGGCAGTAGGCGCGGTATAAAGAGTGTTAACCTGATGCTTATCGACAATCTGCCCCATGCGGGAGCTGTCAGGATAGTTTGGCACACCCTCAAACAGTACGGAGATCGCTCCGTTACACAGCGGCCCGTAAAGAATGTAGCTATGCCCGGTAACCCAGCCAAAATCCGCTGTACACCAGTAAACATCGCCATCGTGATAGTCGAACACATACTGGTGCGTCATGGAGGCATAAACCATGTAACCGCCAGTCGTATGCAAAACACCTTTGGGCGCACCGGTTGAACCCGATGTATAGAGCATGAACAGAGGGTCTTCCGCGTTCATGGGCTCGGGCGGACAATCTGCAGAGGCAGTCGCCATAAGGTCTTCATAACGCTCATCGCGCCCTTCGTTCCAGGGCACATCCTTGTTACCTGTCCGGCTGACAACGATAACTTTCTCGACACCGGCACCGTCTTCATTTTTGAGAGCCGCATCCACATTCTTTTTCAGAGGAACTTTGCGGCCACCACGAAGACCTTCATCGGCAGTGATGACAAACCGGGACTTGCCATTTACGACACGGGCACCCAGTGCTTCCGGTGAGAAGCCACCAAAGACAACAGAGTGGATTGCGCCAATACGAGCACAGGCCAGCATGGCTACAGCGGTTTCAACAATCATTGGCATGTAGATAGTGACCACGTCACCCTTCTTCACACCCAGGCCTTTCAGAACATTGGCGAATTTGCTGGTTTCTTCGTGCAGTTCACGGTAAGTAACGTGACGTGAGTCAGAGGGGTCATCGCCTTCAAAAATAATGGCAGTCTGGTCGCCCCGGGTTGCAAGGTGACGATCCAGGCAGTTTGCTGAAGCATTCAGCTGCCCGTCTTCAAACCACTTGATGGAGAGATTATTGTAATCAAACGTGGTGTTTTTTACCTTGGAATACGGCTTGATCCATTCGAGGCGCTTGCCATGCTCTCCCCAGAACGCATCTGGTTCCTCGATAGACTGACGATACATTTCGTCATACTGCTCGCGATTCACAAATGCCCGTTCGGCCACGTCCTGGCTTACCGGATAAAGGTGTTTATCAGTCATTGTGCTCCCCCTAGATCAGAGTCTATTGTAATTGTCAATTTTGTTTGTTCAGAGCGATAGGGCGCAATGCCCTGTGGACACATGGCTGTAGTTCACCATGCGAACCACCAAACATTGAATTAGACTAACGTCCTAACGCTCTTGAACTTTTAGCGCAGCATGATCAGGCTGCCTGCTTGCGAGCCCTTGAGGAACGCGGGCGGAGCTTATTTTTCGCCTTGAGTGCGTAACGGTTCAGACCTGCCAGATGAATCTTGCGCAGATACACTGCCCAATCGATCTTGCGCGCATCTACCGGGAACAGCACTTTATCTTCCTTGCCCATACGCGAGGCAAGGGCCAGCAATTCGTCATTATGGAAAATATAATCCGGGGCAGTATAGAAACCAAAAATCGTTGCCAGCGCACGGGTCGTATCAAGGTTTCGCAACATTTTCAGCTCATGATTCTGCCCCAGCATTCGCATCGTTCGCCGGGCCAGGCTTAGGGGAAACCGAACACCACTCACCATGGCATCGAACAGGGTCCTGTTTACCGCGATAAAAGGCTTGACCGGCTGTCGAGAGAAAAGCAGGTCGTACTCTGCGTAGTTGCTTTTGGCTTCCTCCATCAAATGATCGATAAACTCTCCCAGAGTCACCGGATTGGAGCTTCCGCTGCAGCATTGGTAGATCCGCTGCCGGACGGGCTCCCCAAGAGCTTCTGCTACTGCCAGGATAATAGAGTTCGCCACAAGGTCGACGGGAATAACATCAATAACCCCCGAGCGCTTGCCTGGAAACACCGTGACCTTTCCTCTGGCATAGGCAAGGATAATGGCGTCAGCCACTTTCACACCTTCAATCCAGCCTGGGGCGGGCTCTTCCAGAGCGCTTTCAATAATGGACGGGCGCACAATTGTAAGTGCGCGACCTTCCAGAGCCTTGATCAGTAACTGCTCACCCAGCCATTTGGTAAACGTGTAGGTATCACTCCAGCCATAGCGGTTGGCCTCACGTATTCCGAGGTCCACAAGCTTTCGCTCAAGGGCTTTGTCCGAATAGCGCGAACGAACGTCTGCAATACTGTCGTTAAGCAGCCGGACCAGTTCATCAATCTCGTAATAGCCTGAAGAACTACGGGGAATTTCCTCGCCGGCGGGTTTTATCACCGACTCGGTAATCTGCCCTGAATTCATGCCATTTACGTAGCAGGTTGATACCTGAACAACCGCAAGGGCCGGATTCAGGCGGGCCAACTCGGCGATATTTTCCAGGCTTAATGTGTTTATGGACAGAGCCTTGTCCAGTTCTTCGCGGAAATTAACACTGGCTGCGGAGTTGATAACGGCATCGATACTGCCCGCCAGTTTCCGGAACGCATCGGGCTGCAGGCCAAAAAGGGGCTGCGTTACCTCTCCGGTGGTAAAATGCAGGCGATCCTCCAGAAAAGTCTCGAGAACCTTTCCTCTTTCCTGGCGCAGGCGATCAAATACTGAAGAAGTCGCAATTTCCTCGAGAAAACGGCAACGGGCATCATTACGGCGTGCATTGCCTCTTATCAACAGGTGGACGCCACCGATGTCTGGCACCGCACGAATCAGTTTTTCCAGAACGACCTTGCCAAGAAAGCCCGTAGTACCTGTAATCAGAACATGCTTGCCACTAAGTTGCGCAAGCACCTTTGAGGAAGTTCCCCCCGTCCGCTTTTGCTGCTTTGCCATGATGAAAACTCCTTTTTCGGGCCTCTCACACTCTTTGATCCTTGCACAATTTTTGTGTCAATGCAGTTACAAACCAAATTGTGAGCCCTCAAGTGTTGTCATTTCATTTGCTGGCCAGCGCCTGGAGGAACTGATTCAAGGAAATATCGGAGGGTTGTTCCTTCAGCACCTTTACAAGCGCGTCCTGATCACCAAATCTGACGCGATCATAAAACGGCTCGGGAAGCGCATGTTGCGGGGAGGCCTGAGCGCACTCTCTGACGCCCGGTGGTTGCGGAAGTTCATCTGCAAAACGCCTGAAATGAGTTGCCAGATTGTTTCGCTGCTCAGGGTCCAGCGCCCCCCACTCAATGACTCCAAGCCCTGCCTTGATAATCTTAACCGTATCACTGTCTGGCGTCCGCCCCAACAATGCAAACAAGCGGATGAACACTTCGTAACGAAGCTCTGCGCTCTCAGGCGCCTGGGCAAATACAGACTCCAGTTCGCCGACAGCCTGCAGGCTGCGTTCGCGAGGTGTAGCGGCTGTAGCCGAATCAGTTTTTTGCCTGCGCCCGGGCTGGCGTTTCGAAACCGAGTGCCAGTAAGCCGCAATGCCTGCTTTGCGGGCAGGCAATTGTGACAAACGTACGTCGAGCATATCTGCCAGCGTGCTGAACTGGCGACACGAAGGATCGGAAGATGGCAACAATGCAACCGGCCGCTGGTTCAGCACAGACTGGCGCAGAGTCTCGTCACGCCATACGCCCCCCATGTAATGAAGAGAGCATTGCAGATGGCGCCGGGCCGCCGAATCAAGGCGCTGAAAAACCGAGCGGGCCTGGCTGGCGCCCTGAGCCATATTGATCAACACACTGGGCGTTCTCCGGTAGCCCTTGCGCTTCAGAACTTTAATCAGCGAAAACGCATCCGTGAGCGAGGCCGGATCCGGAGTAACGACAACGCACGCCAGTTCAGCCGCGGCAATCATGTGCAAACCTGCAGACTGAAGACCTGCCGCAGTATCCGTTATAACGTAATCATACCGGCTCTCAAGCCTTGAGAGGGCTCGCAATACACGAAAGCTTTCTTCAGCCTCCAGCTCCATACATTCCTGAACACCGGAAGCGCCTGGAACAATATGCAGACCGTAATCTGCCTTCAGGAGAACGTCCTCAAGGCGACACTCTCCGGCAACAACATTTGCCAGGGTTCGCTCAGGATAGAGGCCCAACATGATGCTAACATTGGCAAGATCGGTGTCGCCGTCAAGCAATAACACACGCTTTCCGTAACGCGCCAGAGTGAGGGCCAGGTTAAGAGCTACCGACGTTTTACCGACCCCTCCTTTGCCGCCAGTTACCGCAATAGTCCGGGGCGGGGTTGTGCTGTGCTTTTGGGGTTCCTGCACACTCATGGCGGGAGATTTTACATCCTTGAAATGACGACAAAAGACGCTTTGGTATGTAAAAATTGTACACATATCGTGTTACGGTGAATACACTGATCAGATAAAGAACAGCTGTTGTTTGAAATTTATGGTTTTTTGTCTAAGCTCGTTCACTGAACTCTGGAAATAGCGAACAGAATTTCAGAAGTTTTTCTCCTCGCACGACAGGCAAAATTATGAGTACAGTATCCGACCTCCAACTCCCAAGTCTTCCGGAGGTCACACTGCGTGCACTTGAAGTTTGTAACCGGGACGGCAACTATCGCGAAATCAGCGAAATCATTGCCTCGGATACTGCTCTCGTAGTTCAGATACTGGCCCTGGCCAACTCCGCTCTGTATGGCCCCACCCCCGGAGTTCGTTCAATAGATCAGGCCTTGCTGCGTCTTGGAAACAGGCGATTCAAGACTTTGATACTCACGGCCGCACTGCGCCAGGTCATGTTCGACCTGGGCGACGGCGCCTGGCAGCAATTGCGGGATTTCTGGCGACATGCCCTTACCACCGCCCTGACCGCCAGAGCTCTGGCAACCCTGACGCGCTACCCTGAATCTGACGAAGCCTTTATGCTGGGCATGCTTCATAACATCGGAGAGTTGATTGCGATCAAGACCCCGAGTCTGGAAGCCGGGCAGCAATATATGAATCAGCAGTCAGAAATTGCCGCAGAACTGGTTACATCATGGGGTCTCGGGCCCCTGGCAGCTGACGCCATGCGTTATCAACAGGCTCTGCCTTCTGAGTTGCGGGATGCGGGGCACCTGGTCAAAGTCATCAGCCTTGCAACTCGCCTGGCGCTTTCTGATTCCGCAGGCATTGCAGCTGCAGGAACCATGTTCGGGCTCAGTGAAGAGCTGACCCGGGAAATCAATCGGCGCATCAGCCACGACGTATCCGCTATGGCTGATTCGCTGGGAATACCGCTGATCAACAGTTACAACGCCGAGCCTGCATCACAAGAGCTTCGTCAGGTAGTATTACGCCAGGCCATTGCCCGGCAAGCTATAGGCTTTGCCGACCTTACAGGCAAGAGTAGTGCAATTCTTGCCGAGACGGTCAACAGCCTGACGCTGATTACCGGGCTACCTGCATTATGTTTCGGGTACGATGACGACAGCCTTGTTCTGCTTTCAGGCACAACAGGGGCCCACCCTCACCTGAAGGTAACGGCAAAAGCCGGGGGCAGTGCTCTCACCGAGGCGTTTGCCTCACGAATACCCGTCAGCCTCGACGAGCAGGCACCTGCAGTGCTCGACCGCCAGATTTTATCGCTACTGCGAACCCGTTCTCTGACAGCAATTCCGGTAGTTACAGGAAACCTTTGCCCCGGCGTATTTGTATTGGGAACTGACGGCAACACTCCCGATTCAACCACCGAACTTATACGCCTGTTTATCCACCAACTGTCCACCGTTCTTCATGAAAAAGACACAACCTTCGAGAGAGAAAACGAAAGCGCTGCAAGGCATCACCAGACTACTCTCGAAAAGCTGCGCGAACAGGTGCATGAGATCAGTAACCCTCTCACCATAATTCGGCAGTATCT
Organism: Marinobacter sp. ANT_B65; assembly: GCF_002407605.1. NCBI lineage: Bacteria > Pseudomonadati > Pseudomonadota > Gammaproteobacteria > Pseudomonadales > Marinobacteraceae > Marinobacter > Marinobacter sp. ANT_B65. Next base: position 384,468 of record NZ_NXGV01000003.1, read on the forward strand.
TCACCAACTACGAAACCGGCTTGATGACCCGGAGGCCCGGGAAGATCTGGATGTGGTGCGGGACGAACTGGACCGCGCGGGGAATCTTCTGTTGCAGATGAGCAACAATTCCACCAGAGATTCAGGCGAAGAAACGTTCGACCTGAACGCAGAAATACGCAGCCTTGCCCGGATGCTTGAAACCAGCCTGTTCAGCAACAGCAACCTACATTTTAATATGCTAATGTGCAATGCTGACACGCTTGTTATTGCGAACTCGGCAGCGATCCACCAGGTACTGATAAACCTGGTCAGAAATGCTGCCGAAAGCCTGCCAGAGGCAGGTGGTGAAGTTACGATCAAAACATCAGCCCCGGTATGGCAAGGTCACCGCAACTGGGTAGAGATGGAAGTTACTGATACCGGTACGGGCATCCCTGACGCAGTTAGGGATGCTCTGTTTACGCCGGGAGAAACCACAAAGGGAAAGGGGCACAGTGGTCTCGGCCTGAGTATTGTGAAGCAGCTCGTTGATGACATGGAGGGGGTCATCGCCTGCCACACGGGAAAGAAAGGCACTACTTTCCGGGTTTTGCTGCCGGCCTCCAGCCAGGTAAAAACGACATCCGACTGACACAAACGGATACACTCAGATGGCACCAGGACAGACCAACGGGCACTTCTCGCCAGAGGCTATAACGCGCATTCTGGTGGTGGACGACGAGCCACGTCTGGTGAGCGCGCTGGCCTCCCTGCTTCGCAACTGCGGTTATGAAGTCACTGAAGCCAATGGTGGAAAGCACGCCTGTGAACTCATAGATACCCGGAACTTTGATTTCGCCATGCTGGATTTACGCATGCCGGAAGTCGATGGTTTTGCTGTTATGACACACCTTGGACGCAGACAACCCGAATGCGGAATCATCGTTGTCAGCGGAGAAAGCTCGTTTGCGGCGGTTAGCCGGGCACTCCGTCGCGGCGCCCTTGACTATATTCGCAAGCCTTTTGATCCGGAAGAACTAATCGCCACAGTAAAACGCGTCATCGGCAAACAAACCCTCGTCAAGGCCCATGAGGACGTGCAGGTACGCCTTGAGAAGTCTGAAGCCCTGCACCGTTATATTGTAAACAGCTCGCCGGATATCGTTTTCATGCTCGATGCGAATGGTCGCTTCTGCTTCATCAACAGCAAAGTCGAAAGCATGCTGGGCTACATGCCAGATGAACTTTGCGGGCGAAATTTCCGATATATTCTGGACGACCGCGATGTTGCCAGAGGCATCTACGCATTAAATGCCCCGGACATCAGCGCAGACAATCCCCGCACTCTGGAGGTTCGTCTTAAAACCCGCGGCAGCCAGAAAGCCACGCGACATTTTGAAATAACCGCTTTTCCTGTCGACCCCCAGACCTGGGCACACGATCAAAACAACCGAGGTGGTGGCGGTGGCCAGAATGCCTGCTATTACGGAACTGCCCGGGACGTCACCGAGCGCAAGGAGGCCGAGGCGTTTATTAATTTCCAGGCGTATCACGACCTGCTTACACGCCTGCCCAACCGGGCCCTGTTCAAAGACCGACTGGAACTTGCGATCACCCATGCCCGGCGCGAACAACAAACTCTGGCAGTGATGTTTCTTGATCTTGACCGTTTCAAGATAATCAACGATACCCTTGGCCATGCCATGGGGGACCGGCTGCTACAAGCCGTAACCCACCGCCTTGAGAGTTGTCTGCGCAAGGGCGATACATTGTCACGCTTCGGTGGTGACGAGTTCACACTGCTGCTGCCGTCAATTCGTGGACCAGAAGACGCCAGCCAGATTGCCAGAAAACTCATCAAAGCACTCAAGACACCCTTCCTGTTGGGTGAGCATGAAGTGTTCGTGGGTGTCAGCATTGGTATCGCCATATACCCGGATGCAGGCGACAGTATGGATCAACTGATCCAGAACGCCGATATCGCCATGTACCACGTTAAAGCCAAAGGCAAAGACAGCTACAGCTTTTTTTCCGAGAGCATGAGCGTTGACAGCACTCATCGGCTGCACCTGGAACGGGATCTGCGCCTGGCACTCGACAGAAATGAGTTGCGGGTGTTTTACCAGCCCCAGGTTTGCGCGAGTACGAACCAAATCGTAGGGCTGGAAGCCCTTGTGCGCTGGCAGCACCCTGAACGCGGTTTGCTCTACCCTGGAGACTTTCTGGGGCTGGCAGAAGAAACAAAGCTGATCAGTCAGCTGAGCGAGCAGGTTCTCGATCAGGCCTGCCGTGATGTCGGCCAGTGGATTCGTGCAGGTCATCAGAATCTGCGTCTGGCCGTAAACCTCTCACCTGTTGAGGTAGAACATCCCAGATTTGTAGAAACCCTGATGGAACGGGTGAAAGCCTGCAAGTTCCCCCCCGGCAACCTGGAAATCGAAATAACCGAAAACGTCATCATGAACGACCTGGAACAGATCAGCCTGAAGCTTCGCGAACTGGCAGGTCTGGGCGTCCGCATTGCCATTGATGACTTTGGCACTGGTTATTCATCGCTTAATTATCTGCACAGATTGCCTATTCATACCCTGAAAATAGACCAGTCTTTTGTTCAGGGAATTCATAGCGGCGTCGATGATGTCTGCATTGTGAACGCTATTATTGCCATGGCTCACGGCCTGAAACTGGAAATTATTGCCGAGGGGGTAGAGACAGAAAAACAGCTTGAATACTTGCGTACCCTCCGCTGTCATCAGGTACAGGGTTTCTTCTATGGTCCGGCACAACCCGCAACAGACATCAGCAAATTACTGGTTCAGACAACTGCCTGCAATGCCATATCCAGCTGAACCCATATTGGCTGCCCTGCATCAGTAATCCTGCCTCAAGATAGTGCCATGCGTTCGCGTGTTTATCCCGGAATATTGAGACTTCCCCTATCAGAATCAGATGAATTTTCAGGCCAGTTCTCCTTGATCTCTGGCGGCTCCAGCCCCTGAGCTGTCATAAAATCAACGATGCCTTCCGGGGCCCTTCCAGAAAATAAAGCCATAGCCTCAGGTTCGCCGGCGCAGCCAGCGGCCTCCACGGAGTGACCAGCTGTCGCTATCAATGAGCTGACACGACGGGCAATTGCTTCCCCGGAATCCACCCAGAACTTTACATCGGGCAGGCTCCGCTTGAGGCTATCCAGCAAAAGCGGATAGTGGGTACACCCGAGAACAACAGTATCGACCCCGGCATTACGCAGGCCGGCAACAGCAACATCAAGATCCCCCTGCGGCACCGGAATTCCCCGAACCAGGTTTTCTGCCCACTGCACAAGACCTGGGTGGCCTACCCGCTCAACCTGGCAACCAGATGCAAAATCCCTGACCAGCTGATCAAGATAAGGCCTTCGTATGGTTGCAGGTGTGGCCAAAAGGCCAATGCGATTATTCAACGTCTGTGCAGCTGCCGGCTTCACCGCTGGCACCACCCCAACCACCGGCACATCCGATATGGACCGCAAACGCGGCAGAGCAACTGTGCTGGCGGTATTACAGGCAATGACAACAACATCACAAGGGAATTGTTCAAGGGCCGCTGCAATAAGAGTGCAGCAGCGGTCTATCACCACAGATCCGGGCTGATCTCCGTATGGAAAGGCCGCGTTGTCAGCAAGATATATAATTGAAGCATCCGGCAGCTTGTCGTGAACGCATGCAGCAACACTCAGCCCACCGATACCAGAATCAAAAACAAGAATCCGGGGGATGACACCTTCACTCAAGACCCGGAACCTCCAGCAACGATCACTTTTTCCATATCACGTATCAGGCGCCCGGAAATAGTGGTTTCCGGGGGCACTGGGGGCCGGCTTTCAGGCGAAAACCAGCCCGCGTCTGCAATTTCGTCTTCCTGCAAAACCAGCTCTCCCCCCGCATAATCTGCAAAGAAACCTGCCATAAGCTGATGCGGAAATGGCCAGGGCTCTGAACCCTGATAGCGGATATTGGTTACATCCAGCCCGGTTTCCTCTTTCACTTCTCTGACAACGGCACCTTCCAGACTCTCTCCAGGTTCCACAAAGCCTGCAATCAGGCTGTAGAAATGACGCTTGACCCTGGACGACTTTGCCAGGAGATACTGGTCCTGCCGGCGTATGACTACAATCACACAGGGGGCCAGCCGCGGATACCAGGGAATATTGCAGGTACTGCACCACTTTGCCCGCTCCCGAGGATGGAAGCCCGTGCTGCCGCCGCAGCGCCCGCAGTATTTATGATCCTGAAACCACTGCCACACCTGAAAACCGGTACTGAGCATCGCCGCCGGTGCATCACTGATCATCAGAAGCGCATCCCGCAAGGAAACGACTTCCTGGCCTTCTGCCTTGGATTCCGGCACCTCCGTTACGAAAACCGGACGACCGTTGGCACTACCCAGAGATACAAATTCAGCGCTTTCCGGGTTGCCGGTCATGCTTTCCAGAGGTCGCAGCCAGCCATCGGCCGGTTTGACTACCCCGGACCCGGACAGTTCCAGCACAAGGTCGCCCTGCTCTGGAGCCTTAGTGGTCCAGCCAGGATTCCAGTGAATTTTTGATGCCGTCATCTGCCAAAGTACCTTAGTGGGAAACGAGCCAGACAGAAATGTATCACAGAGCTATGGACATCAAGAATGCATCCGTGACTTTCCGGTCCGTTCGCAACCAAGTAAACTTGGCGCCTGTTTTAATCGGAGCGACATTTTATGCGTCTTTACCAGGGTATTCGAAGCCTGATTCTGACCTTTTTCCGGAAGATGCTATTTTTGTGGGTCCGGACAGATGTCAGCGGGAACAGCGTCGAGGCCCTGGGGTTGTCGCCTGAAAAACCGGTTTGTTACGTGTTGCCATACAGCTCTCTATCCAGCCGCCTGGTGCTTGAGCAGGAAGTGATTCGGGCAAAACTGCCGGGTGCAACCACGTCGCTCCCGGTCAAGAATGGCCCTTCTCATTCCTTTTTTTTCCTCTACCGGCGTGTTGGGGGCCTGTTCCGCAGGAGGCAGACCCCTGTTCCTACGGCTGAATTCCAGGCCCTGGTTCGCTATGGCCTAGATAACCCGGACCAGGATGTCCAGATTGTTCCGGTATCCCTGTTCTGGGGCCGCTCCCCGGACAAAGAGAAGTCCCTGGTAAAGCTGCTGCTATCCGACACCTGGTCTGTTGCTGGCCGGCTACAGAAATTCCTGATTATTCTGGTGCACGGGCGCAATACCTATGTACAGTTCAACAAGCCGCTGTCCCTGAAAGAAGTCATCGATGAGCACCGTGATAACGAAGAACGTGCCAACCGCAAGCTTGCCAGAATCCTGCGCACCCACTTCCGCAAAGTACGGCAAGCCGTTCTGGGTCCGGACCTGTCTCACCGCAGAACACTTGTTCAGGGTCTACTGAGAACCCAGGCGGTAAAAGAAGCTATCCGGGAAGCCGCAGCCAAAGAAGACATAGCACCTGAAAAAGTCCGCGCCCGTGCCTACAAATACGCCGATGAAATCGCCGCCAGCATGTCTGTTGTCACCATCCGCATCTTCGAAGTAGCTCTGGCCTGGCTATGGAACCGGCTCTACAAAGGCGTCGCCGTTAACAACATCAAAGTAGTGACAGAAAGTGCTCAGAGCAGCGCTGTGGTTTATGTGCCCTGCCACCGGTCTCATATCGACTACCTTTTGCTGTCCTACGTGCTCTATAAAAATGGCCTTATGCCGCCACACATTGCGGCCGGTATCAACCTGAACATGCCAATCGTAGGCTCAATCCTCCGCCGGGGCGGAGCTTTTTTCATGCGCAGGAGCTTCCGTGATAACCCACTCTACTCAACGGTTTTCAACGAATACATGCATGTCATGTTCACTCGCGGTTACTCGGTTGAGTATTTTGTAGAAGGCGGTCGCAGCCGTACCGGGCGGATGTTGCAGCCCCGCCCCGGCATGCTATCCATGACCGTGCGCAGCTTCCTGCGCGATCATCGCAAACCGATTGTGTTTGTGCCGGTATACATCGGGTACGAAAAAGTGATGGAAGGTCGCTCGTACCTCGGAGAACTCAGAGGCAAGAAAAAGCAGAAAGAGAGCGTGCTTGGCCTGGCAAAAACTGCCCGCAAGCTCAACAACTCCTTTGGCCGGGTTGCAGTCAACTTTGGTGAAGCCATACATCTCTCTGACGTTCTGGACGAGGTTCATGGCAACTGGAGAGAAGAGACCTACGATTCCGCGTCTCGCCCCACCTGGCTTAATGACACTGTCTCTGAGCTGGCCCTGCGAGTTGCCTCCAACATCAATGCGTCTGTTGCCGTCAATCCAATAGGCATGATTGCAACCGTGCTTCTGGGCGCCGAAAGGCTGGCCATGGATGAGGGACAGCTTATCCGCCTGGCTGATCAATACGCGGATCTTTTGAAAGCCTACCCTTATGCCGAAACCGTAACCTTACCCGAGGGCACGGGCAGGGACTGGGTGGCTTATTGCGAATCCATGGGACTGGTATCACGTCAACCCCAGAAGCTGGGCGACATCATCGGCCTGGAGGGTAGTAATGCCATCCTGATGACGTACTACCGCAACAACATTCAGCACCTGTTCGCCCTGCCCTCGCTGATTGCCAGCTTGTTCGAGAACAAAAGCTCCCTGACCCGGAGCAAGATCGTCTATCTGGCTGGTGTTGCCTACCCCTACCTGCAATCAGAGCTGTTTCTCAGGTATCAGCCGGACGAAGCCGAAGATGTGACTAACAGGTGGATTGATGAGCTGGTCAATCAGGGCCTGCTTGAGGCTGCGCCGAACGACCGGATCACCCGCCCGGAAGAGGGCACCGAAGCCATGCTAAGGCTCAGGATACTGTCAAGGTTCATCATTCAGACTATAGAGCGGTACCACATCGCCGTGGGAACTCTGCGAAAGTATGGCCCAGGGAAAATCACCGCAGAGGAGCTGGAAGAACAAAGCACACTACTGGCCGAGCGCATGTCCATACTGTTCGGCCTGAATGCACCTGAGTTTTTTGACAAGAGCCTGTTCCGGAATTTTATCGCCAACATGCAAAAGAACGGCGTCATCACGACCGACGACAACGGCTTACTCTGTTACGGCAAGGGATTGGATGAGGTGGCAGACGATGCCCGGCTAGTGCTGAGCGTGGAAAAACGCCAGGCCATACAACAAGTAACGATACTGGGCGTCTGAAGCCTGTGGCATGGTATCGATTAACGCGGCGGTAAAGCCCTGACAGGGTAAATGTCGTAACGGCTACTCTTACCCTCAATGCGAGTGCCAGGCTCCGGACCATTGATGGCCGGAGCTTTGCGCGGGCGCTTGACCACCACCCGATACCTCGCGGCACTCAATGCAGCTGCGAGCAGATCGTCTGAGTCATCATCGTCACCCACAATCGTTCTGAACACCTGCATTTCTTTCTTTACCAGCGCAGATTTTTCTCTGTGAGGGAACATGGGATCCAGATAAACAACATCAGCAGCGGTCTCTTCAGCACCTTCTTCACAACTCGCAGCAACACGATCCAGCCAGCCAATACTGCTACCGGAGTGAAGTGTCATTCGGGCGACGATTGGCGCGCACTCCGTATTCAGCGCGGCCCGGGCCAGCCCATCAGTCAGCAGCGCATGAATCACCGGGTTTCGCTCAAACAAACTTACCCGACAACCCAGACTGGCAAGTACAAAAGCATCCTGACCCAAGCCCGCAGTGGCATCGAGAACATGCAGGCCGGCCCTGGTTTTCTGCAAACCTACTGCACGGGCTACAAGCTGGCCCGAGCCGCCGCCATGCTCACGACGATAACCCATCTTCCCCCTTACAAACTCTGCTCTGACAGGGCCCGGGGCGCCCTTTCCGGCCACCTGAAGACACAGACCACTTTCATCCAGAAACAGCAAAGCACTGGCATGCCTTATATCTTTCGGACAGACAACGCCTAGATAAGGCAATGAGAGGTCAAGGCTTAACGTCCGAGCCTGGTGCTCGTCACCCAGCGGGCCTCTGGCAATTGCCAGCGGAATAGTTTCGGTTACAGCGGAGGAGTTCGAAGTTTTGGAGCGTGACATCAGACCAGAATATCAATTCCGGCTAGTGCTGCGCCATCAGATTCCTGTCCTGCTGCGGCAACGCTGGCAAACGCAGACAGTGCCCTGGCAGCAGGGAGCGGAACCTCATCAGCCCGGAAACGCTCCAGACGCGCATCCTCAGATGCCCGACGAGCCTCTACACGACGCTCAGGGTTATCACCGACACTTCGTTCAGATGCCGGGGAACGGGGGCTGTCTGCAAGATCGCGACGGGCCGTTTCGGTAGTCTTCTCGGGAGCCGACGCCGGGGAACGGGCAACATCACTTCGTTCCCGCGCGGGGCTATTGCTGCCCGGCTGATAGGAAAGTGTACTGCCTGGATTAATACCACCAATCATCGTCAGGGTGCCATTCGCTCGGGAAGAAATAATTGCGCTTTGCTGAAGTATGGAAGAAGTCTGCGCCGATTAAAAGACTTACTCACGGCCAGGCAGTTTCTTCCATGTAACCTCATCCCGGATGTATACCGGCTGCGCCTGTTCTGCTGATACAGCCAGGCCCTGACCGAACTTCACAGCAGCCAGACGAGCGACCCAGTTTGCACGGGGGACAAGAGTTACATCCACGGTACTGACCCGGTCTGATACATCATCAGGCATGCCATCGCGGAAAGCCCAGCCCTGCCCTGCACCAACCCAGGTTACGACACCAGGCGCCAGAACAACTCTGGACGGCGGGCAAACCCGCTCCTCGCCCAGAAGCTCTGGTAATCCCGACCGATTGTGGAAACACCCCCAGTACAGCTCACTCATACGGGCATCAAAAGCGACAGCAACACCCTCACCCTCGCCTACCCGTAGGGCTTCGATAGCCCCCAGAGCCACGGTTTCCAGAGAAGAAACAGAAATGACAGGGAGATCCAGGCCCCATGCCAGCCCCTGAACCACACCCGTAGCGATACGAACTCCGGTAAAGGATCCGGGGCCACATGCAAAGGCCAATGCATCGAGATTTTCCGGCTTCAGGCCCTGCTCCGACAGCAACGCCCGGATCATCGGCATCAGCAGACGGGTATGCCCTCTGGGCGCAATCTCAAATTTTTCGACAACCTCCCCATCAACAAAAAGGGCTGCAGAGCAGCCCTCTGAGGAGGTGTCCAGTGCCAAAAGTTTCACAGGCGTGACTGGCCTCATCAAAACATCAGTGGATTATTTGAGGCTGGAGTGAATCTGTTCGCGAATGCTCTCCAGACTACCAACACCTTCTACACGCACATGTTCAGGCGCCACATCTGGCTGTTTTTTAGCCAACTCCTGATAGTAGCCAATCAAAGGTGCGGTCTGATCATGATGGATCATCAGACGCTTCCGAACGGTTTCTTCCTTGTCGTCTGGACGCTGCATCAGAGGTTCACCGGTTTCGTCGTCCAGGCCTTCCGTTTTGGGCGGATCGTATTTAACGTGATAGATACGACCACTGCCTTCGTGCACACGCCGGCCAGACAGGCGATTGACAATTTCTTCGTCATCCACTGCTATCTCAACAACGTAATCGATCACAATACCCTGGTCTTTCAGGGCTTCAGCTTGCGGAATAGTGCGTGGGAAGCCATCCAGCAAAAAGCCATTTTTGCAGTCCGGCTGCTGAATCCGCTCCTTGATCAGCGCAATAATGATATCGTCAGACACCAGGCCGCCGGTTGCCATAACTTCCTTGACCTGCTTGCCGAGCTCGGATCCGGCCTTCACCGCTGCCCGAAGCATGTCACCGGTAGAAATCTGGGGAATGCCAAAACGTTCAGTAATGAACTGGGCCTGAGTCCCCTTCCCCGCGCCTGGCGCGCCTAACATGATGATTCGCATAACGCTGTGCTCCCATTTGTCATTATCGTTTGAAAAGTTGCGGCAAAAATCTGTGCCTTTGCGACAACCTCTCCCTGCGGAACAGGTGTCAGCCGAATACGGCGATGGCGCATTATACGAAGTCAGGCATCACAGAGAAAGTCGACCTCCGTAGCATCTTCAAAAAATGGACATATATCGAAAATTTCAAAAGCAGCTTTCAGGTGATCAGTGACAGCGCCAGAGCATCCAGCTCCGGAGCAACCTGATTGATTTCAGCCACCAGTTCATCAATAACGACAGGCTCCAGCCCTAACCCTTGTACCAGCACGGGAATGTCATCAAGGTTAAACTCATCGCCGATACCGCGCTTCTTTAACAGAGCATTAGCAAGCTGAACCATCATCACATAGTTCTCATGCTCGCCCTGATAACCTGATTGCTGATGGACACCGGCAGCCTTGACAACGGGGTCAGGCAACTCCCATAACCGGAGCAGAATACCACCGATAGCGCCATGTCCAACGGCAATAATATCCTGCTCGCTGCCAAGGCCAAATACCTGCTGCTCAAGAGATTGCATGCTTGCCTCGGGGTTAGCCTCCCGAAGCCGGTTGAGCTCCTTGAATTCCACCGGAAACAGATGCCCCACCAGCAGTAAACCAAAGTTGTGCAAAAGACCACACAGGTATGCAAGGCCCTTGTCTGCACCACAGTGTGGCGCCATACGCTGACACAGAAAGGCACAGTACAGTGAATGTCGCCAGAAATTATCCATGCCAAGAATACCTGCTCTTGGCACATCGAACGCACGCACAGAGGCGATACCCAAAGCGATATGGGCAACCCGGTCAAACCCCAATACCCGGGTTACGGCCTCCTGAACAGAGTTGATCTGCCCTGGGTAATGGAACAGAGCCGAACGTGCATAACGCATAACCTGCGCAGTCAGACTGGGGTCGAACTCGATCAGCTCTGCCAGCTCACGGGCCGTTGCCTCAGTGTTGGAGGTCAGCCGCAAAATGCGCAACGCCAGAGCCGGCATCGGTGGAAGCCGATACAGTTTTTTCAGTTTGCTGGCTACTTCTTCCAACGTCAGTGCCTCTCGGACACCCTCACTTCCGGGGACGCGAATAGCCAGGTGCCCTTCCCGTGAGCCAGCCATTGCCAGGCGTAACGAGCGGCCATCTACTTCGACCAGAGAATGATTGGTGCCACTGGAAAACAGCACTGGCTCTGCCCGGGCAACCCCTTCATCCAACAGCACAGGCAGATCATAAGCATTGCCTATCGGCGGTATGAAGCCCGGATCGCAGTCGCTGAACAACCGGGCAATCTGCTGCGCGGTGAGTGGTTGCAGATGACGGCCGGTCATGTGCTGAAGTGCTTCTATATCAAGCGCGCTGTCGTATCGGTGAACCACCATCACTATGCCGGTGATATCAATCAGAAGCGTCGCCTTGATCAGCAGCTCCCGGGACTGCCCCAGCGCGGATACCGCCGCATCGAGACTTGGAGCCCGATCAATAGACCGCTCTTTATATGCTATACCCTGCTGATCGAAGAACCGCGCCAGTCGCACTGCGAGAGCCACTGATATACTCCTGTTGTCCATGGCAGGGGCTGCGCCCCTTATCCGTTCCCGGTTGCATTAACCGGTATTACGCATACCGGCGGAAATTCCTGCCATTGTAACCTTAAGCGCACGTTCTACCAGCTCCGGCACTTCACCCTTGCCTTCGCTCTCACGGTCACGCTTCAGCAGTTCCGCCTGAAGATAATGCAAGGGGTCTGTATAGGGGTTACGTACCCGCATTGAATGAGCGAACACAGGTTCATCTTCCAGCAACTCACTTTGTTCCTTGAGCTCCAGAAGACGCCGGACACAGCCTTCAAGTCGCTTACCCAGACTGACGCCAAGCTCTCTCAGCTTATCGTCATCCAAGAGGGTTTTTTCGTAATAACCGGCGATGCGCAGGTCCGCCTTGGCCAGCACCATTTCCAGCATATCGACGTAGGTGCGGAAAAATGGCCAGCCCTGCATCATCTCACGCAATACAGGCAGACGTCCCTCTCTGGCCGCGTCTTCAAGTGCCACATCGCTACCCAGCCAGCTCGGCAGCATCAGTCGCATCTGAGTCCAGGCAAAAATCCAGGGGATTGCCCGCAGGCTTTCGACGCCACCAGAAGCCTTACGGCGCGCTGGCCGGCTTCCCAGGGCCAGTTTTCCCAGTGCCTGCTCAGGTGTCACCTGGCGGAAATAGGGTACAAAATCCGGATTATCCCGGACAACTTCCCTATACGCCTTAAGCGAACGCTCAGTCAGCCAGTCCATGGTGTCACGCCAGTTATCTTCAGGCTCGGGTGGCGGCACCAGAGTCGCTTCAATCACCGCGGAGGTATAAAGCGTCAGGCTCTGCACCGCCAGCTGAGGCAGACCAAACTTGAAGCGGATCATTTCGCCCTGCTCAGTGATACGGAAACTGCCGTTAACCGACCCGGGAGGCTGGGACAGAATTGCACGATTCGCAGGGCCGCCGCCACGGCCCACGGTTCCGCCGCGACCGTGAAACAGGGTCAGATGGACATCGTACCTGTTCGCAACCTGAGCGAGCCTTTCCTGAGCCTGATACTGAGCCCAGGCTGCCATAAGCTGCCCGGCATCCTTGGAGGAATCGGAGTAGCCAATCATGACTTCCTGCCGTCCCTTACAATAATCCCGGTACCAATCTACTTCGTACAATGCTGCCATGCTCTCGGGTGCACCGCGCAGATCGTCAAGGGTTTCAAAAAGAGGAACCACCCGCATGGGGAACTTCATGCCTGACTCACGAAGCAACAGGATGACGCTAAGCACATCGGAAGGCTTACTGGCCATGGAAATGACATAGGAGCCCAATGCTTCCGGCGTTTGCTGCGCAATTACTTCACAGGTATCCAATACCTCTCGCACCTGGGCAGAAGGCTCCCAGTTCCGGGGAACAAGCGGCCTCCGGCCCTGAAGCTCCCGTACCAGAAATGCCTGACGCTCGGCTTCCGGCCAGGACAGGTAATCACCCAGACCCAGGTAATCCACCATCTCGGCAACAGCCTCGGCGTGGCGGGTCGCCTCCTGACGGATGTCCAGGCGAATCAGGGGCAGCCCAAAGGTATGAGCGCGGCGAATGGTATCCAGCAAGGTGCCTTGGGCAATATATTCAAGCCCGCATTCAACCAATGAGCGATAACAGAGCTCAAGCGGCGCTGTCAGGTCGTTATTCTCAAACAGGATACCGGCTGTATCCGTTGGCTCACCATTGATGCAGGCTTCTGCCCAGTCCCGCGTGCTGATGAGCCTGTCCCGGAGTTCCGCCAGTACATGCCGGTAAGGCTCCCGGGAGTCACCAGCCATGGCACCTAGCTCATCGCTCGCCTGCCACATGGAGAGTTCTGCCCGAAGCGACTGGATATCCCGGAGAAACAGGTCTGCAGCCATCCAGCGCCCAAGCAGGAATACTTTGCGGGTCACCTGATGAGTGACATTCGGGTTACCGTCGCGGTCGCCGCCCATCCAGGAAGCAATGCGGACTGGTGTAGCCTGTAAAGGCAACCCCTTCCCTGTCGCTTCCTGAAGCGATTTATCAAGGTTACCCATAAAACGCGGAAGAGCCTGCCACAAACTGTTTTCTATGACAGCAAAACCCCATTTGGCTTCATCAATCGCCGTCGGGCGCTCATGACGGATCTCATCCGTATGCCAGGCTTCTGCTACAAGACGCGACAAACGCTCCGTAATAGCTTCCCGCTCCGCTGGTAAAAGATCATCATGATCCAGGCTGGCGAGACACTCAGACATTTCGTCGTATTTCATGATCAACGTGCGTCGCGCAACTTCAGTAGGGTGCGCAGTCAGCACGAACTCTACACGCAGGTCCATCACGCACTTGTGCAGTGCTTCGGCACTCACACCACTGCCTTTCAGGCGATCGAACACCCCGCTCAGGGGCTCTACCATAAGGTCGGAATGGTGATCCCGCTTGCGGCGAATTCCATGATATTGCTCAGCCAGATTCGCAAGGTTAAGAAACTGGTTAAAAGCTCTGGTAACAGGTAACAGCTCATCATCGCGCAGCTTGCCAAGAAGGTTTACCAGGCGCTGACCTGAACCGCTTTCCTGCCGGCGATCAGATTTTGCGGCAGCCCGGATTTCCTCAATAAGCTCAAAGCAGTCCCGCCCAGGCTGGCGCTGGATACTCTGCCCTAACAGCTCACCCAGCATACGGACATTTTCGCGGAGATCAGGGTGCAGTTCAGTCACATTGGCTTCCTTTTGAATTGACGGAGACAAAGTAAACTAACGATACTAAGGAATTGTCGGAAAAGTCTATTGGCCATTAACGCCTTACTTGTGACATCGATGCCATATTTATGAGGAGTGCTCATGAAAGTAACGGACCTGCCCAAACAATGGGAACAAAAGAAAAAGCCTGCAGAGCGAACTCACAATTACAATCTCAGGCTTCCGCTGGAGGACGCTGCAAGGATCTCCGCACTCGCAGAGCTTTATCCTGACAGAAGTGAAAGTGACATTCTCAACGACGTGATTGGCGCAGCTCTGGACGATCTCGCCAGCCAGGGCCAGTTAAAAGAACGGCTGGACAGCAAAAAGAACTGAGTCAACCGGCCCCAAAGGGGCCGTCCCGGTCACGCTGCAGATTCGAGCTGGCGAGCTTTCAGGCGTTTGATATGCTTCTGGCTCAGACGCACGAATTCGGGGGTTAACCCCTTATCTTCATATATTTCAAAGCCATCTTCGTCATGGGCTACTACTTCTGTGCCCTGAACATAGGGGAAGTTGGTTTCTATTTCATCCAGGGCTGCAGAAATCAGATCACGCATCAGATCTTGCGAAGACTTGAGGGGATAAAGTGCCGCCAGCTTTTCAAGCTGCCGGTGATGCTGGTCGGACAAAGCCGTAAACATGGCATCCCGGGTCAGTCTGCCTCTTGCATGCTTGTCCCAATAACTGACCAGATCTTTAATTTTCATTAAGCCTGACTCCTGAATTCTGTTGACGACACACAATGCACAAAAAAAGTGCACTCGTTCTTCAAAGTTTAGACGAAGCTCAGGATTGGCAACCAAGGAAATTGGTAACGAATTGTACCTACTTCTGCTGCCAGCTTTTCTTTTCCACACCCTTGACTGATTGCCAGATCTTGTCGAGTGCCTCGAGAGTTTCTGCGTCGAACGAGCGACCTTCACGCTCCAGAACCTGCTCAATAGCGCGGAAACGCGCTTCGAACTTGTGGTTGGTCCTTCCAATCGCCTGTTCGGGATTGACCTTCATGAAGCGAGCAAGGTTCACGCAAACAAACAGTAAATCACCCAACTCATCCTCAACGGCATCGTGTTCACCCTGCCCGGCTTCAGCAGCCTGCCAGGCTTCCTTCAATTCGTCGATTTCTTCATGGAGCTTGTCGAACACCTGGCTGACGTCTGGCCAGTCAAACCCGTGTCGCGCAGCCCGTTTCTGTAATTTCTCAGCCCGCACCATCGCTGGCAGAGCCCGGGCAATCCCGTCAAGCCGGCTTGGTGATGTCGCCGGCTGGACATCCTCAGCCTGCTTCTGAGCCCTCTCCCCGGCTTTGATACGCTCCCAGCTCTCTTTTATCCAGGCTTCGTCTGGCCGGTTGTTCGGGTCAATACGACTTTCCAGCGTGCCGCCCGGAAACACATGGGGATGACGACGCACAAGCTTACGCACCAGATTATCCACAACAGCATCGAAACTGAAGCGGCCTTCCTCGGCCCCTATCTGCGAATAAAAAATTACCTGAAATAACAGATCACCCAATTCGTCTTTCAGGTTTACATAGTCCTCCCGGGCAATGGCATCTGCCACTTCGTGGGCTTCTTCCAGGGTATGCGGCACAACACTTTTGAATGTCTGCCTTGCATCCCAGGGGCAGCCAGTCTCCGGATCTCTCAGCCGGGCCATCAGAACTTTCAGGTCTTCAATGGAATAGCTCATGAGCGCTTGCGCCTGACGTCGATAACATTGGACAGGTTACGGATCTTGGCCAGCAACCGTGCTAACTGCTCCAGACTATGTATTTCCACTTTTACCACCATGGTAGCGGTATTGTCGTCACGGTTCGTCACTGTATGGAGAGCCACAACATCACTCTTTGAGGATGACAGGACCTGGGTAATATCCCTCAACAGACCGGATCTGTCGTATGCCTCAATCTCGATATCCACCGGATAGACGGAAGCCTGCTGGCCACCCCAACTCACCTCAATAATCCGGTTGGGCTCGAATTCCTGCAGGTTCAGAAAGGTCAGACAGTCCTGGCTGTGCACAGTCACGCCTCTGCCCACCGTAATGTACCCGCCGATAGCGTCTCCTGGCAGTGGCTTGCAGCACTTCGCTACCTGAGTCTTCAGTTTGCCCACACCCAGAATATGGATATCAGACTCGGTATCGTAGGGTTTACGCCGCTGAGCGCTCAGCTTCAGATCAAGCTGTTCAGACTTTGGCTCCAGCATTTGCTGGGCGACATTGGCAACGTGCGTTGGGCGAAGGTCACCGGCTCCTACGGCAGCAAACATATCTTCGGCACTGTGATAATTCACTTTTTCAGCCAGTTCACCCAGATCCACATCGTGCAACGAGAGACGTCTGAATTCATCTTCAAGAATAGCGCGACCATCTGTTATGTTCCGCTCGCGATTCTGCTCTTTGAACCAGTGAGTTACCTTCGCCCGAGCCCGTGAAGTCTGAATATAGCCAAGACTAGGGTTGAGCCAGTCCCTGCTGGGCACAGCATTATTCTTCGAGGTAAGAACGAATATCTGCTCTCCGGTTTTCAGGGGATATGTCAGAGGTACAATCCGGCCGTTCACTTTGGCACCACGACAGGCATGGCCAATCTCGGTGTGAACACGGTAAGCAAAATCAACCGGAGTGGCACCCTGGGGGAGATCAACTACATGGCCTTCGGGCGTGAAAACGTATATCCGGTCCGAGATCACGTCAGACTTGAGATGATCCGACAGATCGGACAGATCCCCCAGTTCCTCCTGCCATTCCAGCACCTGCCGGAGCCAGTTGATCTTGGCATCATACCCCGCAGATTTATTACCCTTGTCCGTACCCTTATATAACCAGTGCGCACAAACGCCCAGCTCTGCATCCTCGTGCATCGCATGGGTGCGGATCTGAACTTCCAGCACTTTTCCTTCCGGCCCGATCACTGCGGTATGCAGCGACTGATAGCCATTTTCCTTGGGGCTGGCAACGTAATCATCAAACTCATTAGGAATGTGACGCCAGAGCGTGTGCACAATCCCGAGTGCGGCATAACAGTCACGCACTTCGGGAACAAGAATCCGAACCGCCCTTATGTCGTACACCTGGGAGAAATCAATGCCTTTTATACGCATTTTCCTCCAGATGCTGTAAATATGTTTGGCTCGACCGGAAAGAGAGGCGTCTATACCCGAGGCTTTCAACTCTGACTGCAACGTGTCAATGACACGGCGGATATACCCGTCCCGGTCGAGGCGCTTCTCATCCAGGAGCTTGGCAATTTTTTTATACGCTGTCTCATGCAGATACCGGAACGAGAGGTCTTCCAGCTCCCACTTAACATGGCCGATACCCAAGCGGTGGGCCAGCGGCGCATATATATCAAAAACTTCCCGGGCAACCCTCATGCGTTTTTCTTCCGGCGCGTTCTTTACGCCACGAATAGCACAGGTACGCTCCGCAAGCTTGATCAGGGCAACGCGGACATCGTCAATCATGGTGACCAGCATTTTCCGGACATTATCCAGCTGGCCTTCGCTCTGCCCGAGCACGTTCCCCTTGAGCGGGTGATGTATGGAAGAAATGGCCGCCATTTGCTGCACGCCATTAATCAGACCGGCTATCTCGTCACCGAATTCCTTACGGATAACCTCCAGGGTAACCCGTTCTTCCCGCACTGCCCGGTAAAGAATGGCAGCTACAAGGCTGGCCTGATCCAGTCGCAGGCCGGCAAGCACCTGAGCCATTTCAATGCCTGTTCGGAAGCTGCTGGAACCGGACGCCCACAACCGGTCTTCCCGGAAAGCCTGTAAATCGATTTCAGCGGCTTTTTCACAGGCCCGGCGAAACTGCTCCACATCATCCAGGTGGGTCTGCGAGGCGATCTGCTGAACCCAGCCATCAATATCGATCTGGCCATCGCCAGTCATTGCATAGTCTTCGCGAACTTTTACCATATCTGTCTTATTGTTCCAGGTGATTCACACAGCCATCCATGGCTGCGGACAACAAAATTCAGTGTGAGTCCCGCTCAAACAGTGCCATGGACTCCACATGCGTAGTATGAGGAAACATATCCATCACACCGGCGCGGACAAGGCGATACCCGTTTTGCGCCATCACTCCTGCGTCCCGGGCCAGAGTGGCGGGATTGCAGGAAACATACACAATACGTTTCGCATTAAATGCGGTCAGATATTTGCAGATTTCCTCGGCACCAGAGCGCGGCGGATCGATAAGGATTTTATCAAATCCCTCTTTTGCCCAACTCTGGCCTGTAAAATCGCCATGCAAGTCAGCGCCATGGAAGGACACGTTCTCAAGCCCGTTCAGTTCAGCATTTTCCCGACCCCGGGCTACCATGGCATCATCGCCTTCCACACCGACGACCTGAGCGCCCCTGCGTGCAAGAGGCAGGGTAAAGTTGCCCAACCCACAGAACAGATCCAGAACCCGCTCACCAGGCTGCACATCCAGCCATTCCACAGCCCGGCTTACCATGGTCTTGTTGATCCCGGCATTAACCTGGGTAAAGTCCATGGGATGAAACTTCATGGTCAGATCAAACGCATCAAGCCTGTAGCTGAGACGTTCATCATCCTTGCCTGCTGACTCAGGCCAGATTCTGTGAACAGTGTCCGGCCCCTTGGGCTGCAGATAAACATGCAGATCATTAGCCTGACCAAACGAAATCAGCTTGTCCCGGTCGCTGCTGCTCAGCTCATCCATGTTACGGAACACCATCGCCGCAGTATCATCACCACAGGCAACCTCAACCTGGGGGATACGGGCATAGGCATCCATGCTGTGCAGCAGGGCACGCAGAGGAAGTACCCGCTCGCCAATGCGAGGATCCAGCACAACGCAGCGGTCAATATCCGTAAGGAAACTGTTACGCTTTTCACGAAATCCTACCAACACTGACTCCCGTGCCTTGACATAACGCACGCCCATACGCGCCTTGCGACGGTATCCAAGCGTGCTTTCGGGGCGCATCGGCTCAATCCACTCTTCAGGCTCTATGCCACCAAAGTGGGCAAACTGCTCACGCAAAGTGTCTTCCTTGAACCCGATCTGGGCATCGCTGCTCATATGCTGAAGGCTGCAACCACCGCACAGGTCCGCGAACTCGCAAGGAGGCGTCTGCCGGTCAGGCGCAGCTGTAAGCACCTCAAGCGTCCGCAGTTCATCAAATTTGCTTCGGGTCGATACAACCTTGGCCATCACCGTTTCGCCCGGCAATGCTCCATCCACAAACATAATCTTGCCGTCCTGGCGAGCGATACCGCGGCCATCATGGCTAAGTTTTTCCACTTCACAGCGCACGGGTTCCGTAGGAAGCACCTTCCTGCGTCGTCTGCTCATAGTATGTTCTCTTGATATCGTCAGATTCAGGCGCCGGGAAACACACCGGTCGATAAATAACGGTCGCCACGGTCGCAAATAATGGCCACGATAATTGCATTTTCAACCTGCTTTGACAGCTGAAGTGCCGCGGCAATGGCACCACCGGATGAAACGCCACAAAAGATACCTTCCCGCTCTGCCAGCGCCCGCATGGTTTCCTCAGCTTCTTGCTGGCCGATATCAAGCACCTGATCCACCCGGGTCGCATCGAAGATACTGGGCAGGTACTCTTCAGGCCAGCGGCGGATACCTGGTATCGACGCACCTTCTTTGGGCTGCAGGCCAATGATCCGGATATCGGGGTTGCGCTCCTTGAGATACCTGGAAACTCCCATTATGGTGCCTGTGGTACCCATGGAGCTGACAAAATGGGTTACCCGGCCGCCCGTCTGTTCCCAGATTTCAGGCCCGGTAGTTCGGTAATGGGACAACGGGTTATCCTGATTACTGAACTGATCAAGCACCTTGCCCTTGCCTTCAGCTTGCATTTTCAGTGCCATATCCCTGGCAACTTCCATGCCTTCATCACTACTGACCGTAATGATTTCGGCACCGTAGGCTCTCATGGATGCCCGGCGCTCCTCGCTCATGTTAGCCGGCATAATGAGCACCATGCGGTAACCCTTGATCGCTGCAGCCATTGCCAGAGCAATACCCGTATTACCGCTGGTCGCTTCAATCAGCGTATCACCTGGCTGAATTTCACCACGACGCTCGGCTTCCTGAATCATCCCTATAGCAGGCCGATCTTTTACGGAGCCTGCGGGATTATTACCCTCAAGCTTTGCCATAATTACGTTGCTGGTATCGCCCGGAAGACGCTGCAACCGAACCAGAGGCGTATGCCCGACATAATCTTCAATCGTGGGGAAATGCATATGAGAACCCTGTGATACACTTTTGGGTTGGCATGATACGCGTTATAGCCCCGGCCGCCCAATACAGCTTCTCGCTAAAACCATGACCGAATGCTATAAAAAAATGTATTTTTCAGCCTGGATGACACTGACAGCAGGGTTATCTTTGCCCGGATGGCCTACTATTACACGGACGTAACCCGCTTCGACAGGCGCGTTAAGCTATTTTTTTCAGGAATATAATATGCGACGTTGGGGCATTCGCAAAAAGGTGCTGGTGGTAACACTGGTACCCACCCTGCTCACCACCCTGATTCTGGGGCTGTTTTTTACCTATAGCTGGGTTGCCAACATTGAAACCCTGCTACGGGATCGTGGCGAGTCTTTGTCTCGCCAGCTTGCTACCGGCTCGGAATACGGCCTTTTCACTGCAAACCGCAGCCTGCTGGCCAGCCTTTCCAACGCCTTGCTCGAAGAACAGGATGTGCGTTCAATTACATTCTTCGACGCTGACCGCCGCCGTTTGCTGCACACTGGCCCCGGCAGCTCTGACAATCTTGATAGCAAAGAACTGGCCAGCGAACAGGCGAGCAGCATCGCCCGCACAGCCAGCACGCGTTTTGTCACCCCGGTTTTTCTTCAGGATCTGATGATCCAGTCCATGCTCGACCCGGACGCCCGACAGGCTGCGTCGCAACAACGCGAACCTTTGGGATGGGTAGCTGTGGAAATGTCTCACACCCGAACCGAAAAAGAGACATACAAGGCATTGCTGATTTCTCTTTTGCTGGTCCTTGGCGGTGTAGTTTTCAGCCTCCTGATTGCCCTTCGCCTGAGCCGTGCCTTTACCGGACCTGTATTTGAACTGAACGAAGCAGTGGCAAGGCTCAAGGAAGGAAAGCTCAATACCCGGGTTCACACCGGGGCAGGCCCCGAGTTCGAGCAACTGGAGTCCGGTCTGAACGCCATGGCGGAAGAACTGAGCAAAGCTCAGGCCGAAATGCAGCAGAACATTGATCAGGCAACGGAAGACCTGCGCGAAACCCTGGAGACCATTGAAATCCAGAATATTGAGCTGGATTTCGCACGCAAGGAAGCACTGGAAGCCAGTCGCATAAAATCTGAATTTCTGGCCAACATGTCTCATGAAATCCGGACTCCGCTCAACGGTATTATCGGTTTCACAGAGCTGCTGCTGAAAAGTCCCCTGCCCCGCCAGCAGAGAGATCACCTGAGCACGATACGCAAATCCTCGGAAATTCTTCTGACCATTATCAACGACATACTGGATTTCTCGAAGATTGAGGCCGGCAAACTGATCCTTGATCGCGTTCCCTTCCAGCTCAGGGACATAGTGGAAGAAGTGATGGTGATGCTGGCACCTGCTGCCCATAGCAAAAATCTGGATCTGGTGCCCATAGTGTATGACGATGTGCCAGACAACATCATGGGCGACCCCCTTCGGGTCAAGCAGGTGATTACCAACCTGGTAAACAACGCTATCAAATTTACCCAGACCGGTGAGGTAGTCCTGCGGGCGAGCCTTGAAGACGAGAACAAGGAAAACAATCAGGTCACCTTGCGTTTGAGCATTACAGATTCCGGTGTTGGGCTGTCCAGGGCACAGCAACAGTCGCTATTCAACGCGTTTAGCCAGGCTGATGCCTCAACCGCCAGACAGTATGGAGGCACCGGGCTTGGACTCGCGATTTCCAAGCGTCTGGTCGAAGAAATGGGCGGCAACATTGGCCTGCAGAGTGAACTGGGAAAAGGGTCTACCTTCTGGTTTACCCTTACAACTGAGCTCTCGTCCGGCGGCGAAGCGATTGCGCCCAGGGACTCCCTGCGGGGTGAGCGGGTCATCTACCTGGAACACCAGAAAACCTGTGGCCTTGCCGTGGAACATTTACTGCGAAACTGGGGCCTGACGGTTGATCGCGTTGCGTCTCCTGGCGCCATGCAGGAGAAAATTGCAGAAGCCCAGAAGAGCCAGTCGGGGTATGCGGCAGCCATTATCGGAATCACCCGGCATCTTCTTAACTCCAGCCAGTACTGTGGGCTGGTGCGGACGCTGGAGATCGAGCGTGACTGTCGCACTCTGTTACTGACCCCAACCCTTGAAACCCATGACTCATCGCTGTCGGGGCTGGCCAGTGGCCATCTGACCAAGCCCGTATGCCGGGAGGCTCTTTACGACGAACTGCTTCTTCTCGTACATGGCATCAGTACGTTCGGACAAGGCATTTCGCGCCAGGAACATGCCGCCCCCCTGCCCGCTCCTGCCAATATACCTAAAGTGCTGGCCGTCGATGACAACGAAGCCAACCTGAAGCTGGTTATGACCCTGCTGCAGGATCATCAGATAGACGTAGAAGGCGCATCAAGCGGTTTTGAAGCTTTGAGCAAAGCCCGGCAGAAATCTTTTGACCTGGTCTTCATGGATCTCCAGATGCCCGGCATGGATGGCGTGGAAACAACCTCCCGGCTCCGTGAGCTAGACAACAGCAGCCACAGAACAACGATCATTGCTCTCACCGCACATGCATTGGCCGATGAGCAGGAGCGGCTGACCAGACAAGGGTTCGATGGCTATCTTCCCAAGCCTATCAGTAGCGGACAGCTGGCAGAAAGCATACAAGAGTGCACAGGTTATCAATGCCAAAGTACCGAACAGGCCCACCTGTATCCTGTACAGGAAGTCCGGGACACAAGACGCACGCTTAGGCCTTCCACACGAAAGATGCAGCGGGACTGTGTGAGCGTGGCTGAAGGTATCCAGCTTGCAGCTGGCAAGACAGATCTGGCGGAAGAGTTGTTCAGCATGCTGCTGGAGCAGCTCCCGGCTGACCTCGACAAAATTGAACGGTTCTGGAGTAAGCGTAGCCTGGAGAACCTGCTGGAGTGCGTACATAAGCTTCACGGCGCAACCCGTTACTGCGGGGTCCCGGAGCTGCGCTCTGCTGCAAACCGCCTGGAAACAGCCCTGAAACGCTCGGCGCCGGATATGGAACTACAGAAGAGCCAGTTAGTTTCCGCTATCGAGCGGTTGCAGATCTGGAGCGAACAGACTGACTGGCAACAGATGTTCCGGGAGCATCAGCAGCAGGCTGAAACCAACTGAGGCTGCCCCGTATACCCCTGTCAGAGTTGGTCAGACTCTGCCGCGCGCGCGCTCGATAATCGTTTTCATATCCCGGACAGCTTCTTTCAGTCCGCAAAATACTGCTCTGGCAATAATAGCGTGGCCAATATTCAGTTCATTAATGCCAGGGATGGCGGCGACCCGCTCAGTATTGTGATAATGCAGACCGTGGCCCGCGTTCACAATCAGTCCTTTTTTGCGCGCATAAGCTACTGCGTCGGCAAGAACCTCGAATGCCGCGTCTTCCGCCGCTGCACCAACAGCCTCAGCATACTCTCCTGTATGGAGCTCAATAACCGGGGCACCACAGCGCACCGCAGCATCAATCTGGGCCCGATCCGGGTCAATAAACAGGGAAACTTCCGCACCAAGCCTGGCCAATCGTTCACAGGCGCTGGCCACGCGTTCTTCCTGGCCCTCCACATCCAGTCCGCCCTCGGTGGTCAGCTCTTCCCGCTTTTCCGGAACCAGGCAAACACACTCAGGCCGGACTCTCGCAGCGAAATCGAGCATGGACTCAGTGACTGCCATTTCGAGATTCATTTTCGTCTGAAGCACTTCCTTCAGCAGCAACACATCACGATCCTGGATATGACGCCGGTCTTCTCTGGGGTGAATTGTTATACCGTCAGCGCCCGCTTCTTCTGCCATAAGGGCAGCCTGAACAGGATCGGGATAACGGGTTCCCCTGGCCTCACGCAAAGTGGCAATGTGGTCAATATTGACACCAAATAATACTCTGGGATTCATGTGGTTTTACCCTTGGGATGGCTGAAAAGACTGCGACTGTTCAATGGGCGCCCCTGCAACAGATAATCTGTCAGTACACGCATGACCCGCTTTGAGGCCCTCCGGCTTGCAGGCGCGTCATAATCCCCCCCGGCAAGCGCCAGCAACGCGTCGCCAGGCAGGTTCTGCAAGCGCACACCTGCAGAGGCAGAAGCGACAATACCCTGCTCGGGATCATAACAATAGGTGTGGCTTGCGCGGATGGTCTGACCAGTATCCGTCGCCAGATCCCAGGCAAAATCGTAACCCAGAGCCGCAGCAAAAGCCTGCTCGAATCTCCGTAGCACCGGTTCCACGTCAGACGTTTCAGCAAGCAAGGCAAGAGTCTCGATATAAGCAGCAAACAACGTTGGGCAAGGGTCTGCCTGGGGCAATATCCGCTGTATCAACTCATTCAGATACAAACCACTGTACAGAGATACGGTGCGGCGCAATGCCGGGCCATCCCGGACATCTGCCTGGGTCAGGGTTTTCAGGTCGCCGCGCCCAACCCAGCCCAACAACAGGGGCTGAAAAGGCTGGAGCTGGGCTTTTAGCGGACTCCTGCTACTGCTGGCACCTTTGGCAATCACACTCATACGGCCGTGATTGAGAGTAAAAAGATCGACCATCAGGCTGGTTTCCCGCCAAGGCCGTCGATGTATCACATAAGCGGGCTCTTGCTGCAGCGCGTCTCTACTCATAGTGCCTCAGGGTGGGCAGACAGGAGCCTCAGAGGTCGTTCATGCCCAGGCTTTTCAGCGCACGATCACTATCTGCCCAACCGCGTTTCACCTTCACCCACAGTTTCAGCATGACTTTCGTATCAAACATACGTTCCATATCAGCTCTGGCATCCTGGCCAATGCTACGCAGCCTCTCACCCTTATCGCCAATCATGATTTTTTTCTGCCCCTCACGTTCCACAAGGATCAGCGCAGATATATGCAACGTTTTACCGTCACGCTTGAATTCTTCAATTTCTACCGCAACGGAGTATGGCAACTCGGCCCCGAGCTGGCGGGTGATTTTCTCCCGCACCATTTCTGATGCCAGAAAACGCTCGCTCCGGTCTGTTATCTGATCGTCGGGGTAGAAGTGGACGCTTTCAGGCAGAAAACGGCCAACCGCTTCTTCCAACGGCTTCAGGTTGGTTTCTTTCAACGCAGAGACAGGAATAATTTCGGCAAACTCGCGTTTTCTGGAAAGCATATCCAGATGCGGCAGCAGGTTTTCCCTTTTTTCAATCCGGTCTACCTTGTTTACCGCCAGAATGACCGGACAAGTAAGCTTACTCAGCTTTTCCAGCACCATTTCATCAGCGGTAGTCCAGGCAGTCTGGTCAACCACAAACACCACCACATCCACATCAATCAGAGCCGAAGTGGCGGCTTTGTTCATATACCGGTTTATGGCTCTGGGCTCTTCCTGGTGCATGCCTGGTGTGTCCACATAAACCGCCTGCACCGGGCCCATGGTTTTGATTCCCAGAACCTGGTGGCGCGTGGTTTGTGGCTTCCGGGATGTAATGCTCAGTTTCTGCCCCAGAATATGATTCAGTAACGTCGACTTGCCGACATTGGGGCGACCAACAATAGCCACAAAGCCACAACGGCTGTCGGGGTTTTCAGGACGGGTAATATCGTTCATCAGGGTGTCTCCACGCCGAGTTGTTTCAGCGCACTGCGTGCCGCTTCCTGCTCCGCCACGCGGCGACTGCTGCCGACGCCATTGGTTGTCCGGCCCAGCGAAGATAATACACAGGACACGTGAAACGTCTGGTTATGAGCTTCTCCGTCCACAGAAATGACATCGTACCTGGGCAAGGGAAACTGCCGGGACTGGAGGTACTCCTGCAAACGGGTCTTGGGATCTTTCTGAGTATCCTGGAGATCCAGCTGCTTCAGCCTGCCATCAAACCAGCGCAGTATCTGCTCGCGGCAGGTGTGGAAATCACTGTCGAGATAAATGGCGCCGATAATGGATTCCACCGCGTCTGCAAGAATGGATTCGCGACGAAAACCACCGCTTTTCAGCTCTCCTGAACCCAGGCGCAAATAGCTGCCTAACTCGAACTCGCGGCCAATCTCGGCCAGCGTAACACCCTTGACCATTCTGGCCCGCAAACGGCTCAGCTGGCCCTCCCGGGCCTTCTCAAAGTTCAGGAACAGATACTCTGCAATAACCATATTGACAATGGAATCGCCGAGGAACTCCAGCCGTTCGTTATTCTGGTTACCATAACTCCTGTGCGTAAGCGCCAGCATAAGCCGCTCAGGCGACCTGAACTGATAGCCAATGCACCGCTGTAACTGATCAAGATCCGGCTGCGAACTCACTTGCCCTTCATCTCATATCTGTGCTGGAAGTGAACAACCGTATCTATATTGCGAAAGATGTTATTGCGCACTTCATAATCCACATTGATCAGGACAAGCTCACCGTCGTTTTCAATCGTAATATCCTTGGCATCAAAATTCCGGATATTATTTACTCCCAGCCGCTTGTTTATCAAGGTACGGATTTGGGCCGGCCCCATACGGGACAAACCCTCTGTACCATCCAGGCTTTCCAGGGCTTCCTGAATGGTAAGATCGTCCATGTATGCTGGCCCGACTTTGATAACCAGCGTCAGCAAGCTACCGAAAAACAGCACCATAACCATCATTACAAGTGCCGAAGCACCATCCTGACGGCCCATGGCGGATAGATTATTTTTTTTCATTACAACTGAACTCCAGAATAGTCAGAATTATTCAATACTGCCCACACGCTTGAAGGATGGCAGACTGGTAAAGGATTCCCAGTGCATCCAGATCGCAAAGGCCTTACCCACAACAAGATCATCCGGAACCGTACCCCAGTACCGGCTGTCATTGCTGTTATCACGGTTGTCACCCATTACGAAATAATGCCCTTCCGGCACCTGCCACTCGCCTTCACCGGCAGCGCCAGGGCGGCCCATGGTCAGGAAAATGTCATGTTCCACCTCGCCAAGATCTTCCTTTCGTACCTCTACAGGAGGCAACCGCACAACAAACTCGCTTTCAATTTGCTCGCCGTTGATGAAAAGCTGCTTGTCGCGATAGCGTACTGTATCCCCGGGCAGGCCAATCACGCGTTTGATGTAGTTGGTTTCGCCGTCCTTGGGATAACGAAACACCATCACATCCCCCCGTGCCGGATCCCCGATATCCAGCACCTTGGTTCCGGCAACCGGTAAACGCAGGCCATAGGCATACTTGTTGACCAGAATAAAGTCGCCGACTTCCAGAGTTGGCAGCATGGAGCCAGAGGGAATCTGGAAGGGTTCCACAAGGAACGACCGGAGCACCAGAACAATGGCCAGCACAGGGAAAAAGGAACGACTGAGATCAACCAGATAGGGCTCTTTCGGCTCGTCTTCATTTTGAGCCGTATTCTCGGTGGACTCAGCATGGCGCCGCTTACGCCAAAACAGTATATCTGCCAGCCAGATAAGCCCTGACACAAAGGTCAGGACCACCAGAACCAGGGGAAAATCAATATCCATCCAGGTGCCTTTTAATTATCGACTTTCAATACGGCAAGGAACGCTTCCTGAGGCACCTCAACATTACCCAGCTGCTTCATGCGTTTCTTACCTTCCTTCTGCTTCTGGAGCAGCTTCTTCTTACGACTGACATCTCCGCCGTAACATTTTGCGGTTACGTTTTTGCGCAGTGCCTTCACACTGACCCTCGCCACAATCTGGCTTCCTATCGCCGCCTGGATTGCAATATCAAACATCTGCCGGGGAATCAGTTCTTTCATCTTCTCTACGAGCTGGCGACCTTTGTACATCGCCTGCTCTTTATGCACGATCAACGCCAGCGCATCTACACGTTCACCATTGATAAGCACATCTAGGCGCACAAGATTCGCTTGCTGAAAACGAATAAAGTGGTAGTCCAGTGAAGCAAACCCGCGACTGGCAGACTTGATACGATCAAAGAAGTCCAGCACCACCTCTGCCATCGGCAGCTCATAGGTTAGCTGAACCTGATTGGTCGTAAAGTGCATATTTTTCTGAATCCCGCGCTTCTCTTCACACAAAGCAATTACATTTCCCAGGTGTTCCTGGGGAACCAGAATATTTGCTTCAACAATCGGCTCGCGCATTTCCTCAATCGAGCCAATATCCGGCAACTTTGAAGGGCTGTCCACCGACAAAGTCTCGCCCTGACGATTCAATACTTCGTATATAACCGTCGGGGCGGTGGTAATCAGATTAATATCGTACTCACGCTCCAGCCGCTCCTGAATGATCTCCATATGAAGCATGCCCAGGAAACCACAGCGAAACCCAAAGCCCAGTGCGTCGGAACTTTCCGGCTCATAAAACAGTGACGCATCGTTCAGCGTCAGCTTTTCCAACGCATCGCGGAAATCGTTGTAGTCGTCAGCACTGACAGGAAACAGGCCAGCATAAACCTGTGGCTGCACCTTCTTGAATCCCGGCAGCATCGGTGTTTCTGCAGCAAATTTATGGTGCACGATAGTGTCACCGACAGGGGCACCGTGTATGTCTTTTATGCCGGCAACTACAAAACCGACATCACCGGCTTCCAGTATGTCGGTATCGTAGGGTTTGGGATTAAAAATACCCACTTTATCTGCATTCCAGGCTTTACCCGTGGACTTGATAACAATCTTGTCGCCTTTTTTCATGATGCCCTGAGTAACCCGGACAAGAGAGACAACACCCAGATAATTATCGAACCACGAATCAATAATCAGCGCCTGCAGCGGAGCGGAGCGGTCACCCTGGGGTGGTGGTATTTTCTGAATGAGGTCTTCCAGAACATCTTCAACACCCAAACCGCTCTTGGCTGAGCATCGCACTGCATCCGTGGCATCAATACCAATAATGTCTTCGATTTCTGCAGCAACCCGCTCAGGTTCCGCCTGAGGCAAATCCATTTTGTTCAGAACCGGGACCACTTCCAGGCCCTGCTCAATCGCGGTATAGCAATTTGCGACAGACTGGGCCTCCACACCCTGACCGGCATCTACAACCAGAAGCGCACCTTCACAGGCATAGAGTGAGCGCGACACTTCATAGGAGAAATCCACGTGGCCAGGCGTGTCAATAAAATTCAGTTTGTATACCTGACCATCCCGGGCAGTGTAGTGAAGGGTAACGCTCTGGGCTTTGATGGTGATGCCCCGCTCCCGCTCCAGATCCATCGAATCCAGAACCTGCTCGGCCATTTCTCTTTTGGTCAGGCCTCCGCAAACCTGAATAAAGCGGTCTGCCAGTGTGGATTTTCCATGGTCGATGTGGGCGATAATCGAGAAGTTACGGATTCGGCTCAGTTCAGTCACAGACAATGAATACTCATAATAATACGAAGGATTGAGCCCGGAGATGCCAATACAAACTGCCGGGATCCGGGAACGGCGTGATTTTACCGGTAACCGGCCGCCATTGCCATGATCAGAAAATAAGCGAGCGCTCGTACTGCCGGACAAGAAAGCCAATCAGCGCATCTTCGTCCAATGCGTAGCTGAAAAGATTACCCTGGCACTGGGTACACCCGGCCGACTTCAGGAAGCTCAGTTGTTGCGGGGTTTCTACTCCCTCAGCTACAACAGTCAGATGGAGTTTCTGCGCCAGCGCAATTACCGCAGAAGCCACATCAGTTGCGCTGACATTGTATGGAATGTCCCGGATAAACTGATGATCAATTTTTATAACGTCGAGAGGGAGTTGCTGCAAAGCAACCAGAGAACAGGAGCCAGCTCCAAAATCATCCAGAATCAGACAGACGCCAAGATCATTGAGCGATACAAGAAGCTCACGCAACATGCGCGGATCTTCATTCAGCAACTCAACCGGCATTTCCAGCTCCAGTTTCTCTGGCGAAACGCCTGTCTCGGTAATTACCTGCCGGACCATATCAAGAAAGTGGGAATCAACGATTTGTCTTACCGACAGGTTAACTGCCATTTTCAGAGTTTCAAAGCCAGCTCTTTCCAGAGCCTGAACCTGAATACATGCCTGGCGCAACGCCATTTCACCGAGGCGCACAATCAGCCCGGTTTCTTCAGCCAGACCGATAAACTGCTGCGCTGATACCAGACCCTTCTCGGGATGGTGCCAACGGAGAAAGGCTTCAACACCAATCACCCGCTCACTGATCAAATCCACCTTGGGCTGGTAATGCAGTACAAAGCGCTCGTCATCAAGGGCGCTCGCAAGTTCTTCCTGCTGCAGAAGGCGGCGTGCGGCTTTGATATTCATGGCGGGGGTAAAGAACTGGTATGTGTTGCGCCCCATCTCTTTGGCCCGATACATCGCCAGATCCGCATATTTCATCAAGGCTCCGGGGTCTTCGCTATCGTGAGGAATCATGGTTATACCGATACTGACGGTAATACCCACCTCGTGATCACCAAGGCGAACCCGCTGACACAATCTGCGCAGAATTGTTTCCGCAACCTTGGAAGCTGCGTCTGTACCACTGACCTGCGACAGCAACACAACGAACTCATCACCGCCCAGCCTTGCTACAGAGTCTTCTTCCCTTACACAGGCCTCAAGCCACTGCGCCACCTGACACAAAAGCTCGTCGCCCGCGTCATGACCAAGTGTATCGTTAATACGCTTGAACCCATCAAGGTCCAGAAACATCAAAGCAGCCGGCTCTCCGCTTCTGCGACTCCGGCGCACCACATTATCCAGCCGATCACGAAATAACTGGCGGTTTGCCAGCCCGGTTAGCGGATCGTAAAACGCAAGGCGATGCAACTCTGACTGGGCCGCTTTCAATTGGGTCAGGTCACGCAGACTCAGCACCACGCCATGCACCCCTGGCACTGTCAGCATGGACGTATAGGTGCCTTCCATATCCCGCCATTTATCGGTTGCATCACAGATGCGCGCCCGGATTACCGGCATCTGCTTACCCGGTGCATCCATGGCTGCATCAAAACCCTGTCGCAGCATGGGCCAGTCGTCTTCATGTACAACCTTCTCCAACGCAAGCGTCTGAACTTCGTCGGGATCAAACCCGAGAATATCAAAGCTGGAAGGGCTGGCATAAAGCGGCGTACCCTTTTCATCCATAACCAGCGTAACGTTAGCTGCACCCTCCGTAATAGCGCGATATCGCCCGGCACCAATCTGAGCCATAAGGCGGGAATGAATCAGCACCAGGGCAACAACAAAAAGCAAAAGGCTTATTACAAAGCCACTTCCCAGCACAATCGACGGACGAGGATCAGATGACAGATAGTCGAAGGCCGGAGTGGAGCGTGTCTGTAACAGCCAGTCGCGCCCGCCATGACTGACGGTCTGGCTCATTTCGAAACTGAACTCGTTATCCAGCGAACCGAGGTTCGACCCATACATCAGGTTTTCGCGGGCAACCGTTCCATTGTCATAGATGCGGACATCCAGAAACGGTGAAATCAGGCCTACTATGCCGTCCAGGAGGTTGTTCATACGAAACGCACTGAACACGAAGCCCGCCAGCATCATGCGGCGCTCAGCCCGAATATCAGGTACCACCCCACCCTGAAAAACAGGGTAATACATAAGAAAGCTGGCCTGCCCCTCTTCCAGTACTTCCTGAACCAGCACCACTTTCGCCGTTACTGTAGGAATCGCATCGTCACGCGAGCGCTCCATCGCCTTGCGGTGAACGGGATCACTAAAAGCGTCGTAACCCAATGCCTTCCGGTTGCTTTCGGTTCCAGGCTCCAGATACACCATGGGGTAATAGAAAGGACCGCTTCCCAGCGGTTTCACCTTGTAATTGTGAACACCTTCAGCACGCACAGAAGCAATGTGACCGGCCATGTCACGAACACCGATACGTTCTACATATCCGATGCCCTGGATGCCCGGGTAATAACGGTTAATGTCGACTTTATGAACGTATTCCTGCCACTGATCACGGGAAACCTC
Source organism: Marinobacter sp. ANT_B65 (assembly GCF_002407605.1). Taxonomy (NCBI): domain Bacteria; kingdom Pseudomonadati; phylum Pseudomonadota; class Gammaproteobacteria; order Pseudomonadales; family Marinobacteraceae; genus Marinobacter; species Marinobacter sp. ANT_B65. Next base: position 416,712 of record NZ_NXGV01000003.1, read on the forward strand.
ACCCGCAACCGCGAAGAGCCCCGCGCTGCCTGCCAGAACCTGTTCATAGTTAAGCAGCCGCTCCTCAATAGCAGTTTTCAGCTGCAGCGACTGGGTTCGAAACCGGGCTTCGGTGCGGTCTTCTACCATCCGGATAGAAAACTGCCAGGACAGGACAGTCACGGCGATAGCCACGGCCAGAAGCAGCCATGCCAGCCAGGAGTTACGAAGCTTCAGAAGTTGCGGGAGAGGAAGATCCTTTCTATTCATAATCTGGCCTGATCCGGTCCTTGGCAGCTCTTATTCTTTCTGGGCGGAGCAGTATAGCAAAAGCCCCCAAGTCTGTCGTTTTTAACATCAGATTCGGGGGCTTTTACAACAATTCGCCGCCTTTTCAGGCAGCTACGATCAGGGTTTCATCACAAGATAGATCGCTCTGCCTTGACGCACTATGCGAACCGAGACAACACGCCCCTCTGGCAAGGCTTTGACTGCCGCCCGGAAGTCCTCGACCGACGACACTGCCTTCCTGTTAATTTCGGTGATAACGTCCCGCTCACGTATGCCTGCATTATAGGCAGGCCCTCTGCCAACACTAGTCACAACTACGCCATCGGTTACGCCAATAGAGTCAGCCAGATCCGCAGGAAGAGGCTCAACCGACAGGCCCAGCGGCGCTGATGATGATTCGCCACTAGTGGAAGGTGCTTGCTGAGCCCCGCCTTCGTCTGGCAACTGGCCAATTTTTACGTCCAGCGTGATTTCTTTTCCACCCCGGAGAACGGTAAGGCGAGCCGTCTCACCTACCGGAGTGCGACCTACCATCGGAGGCAGGTCCGACGAGAGCTGGATATCATCTCCATCGTATTCAAGAACGATATCGCCGGACTGCAGACCTCCGTCCTCCGCCGGCGAGCCAGTCATAACCTCGGCAATCAACGCACCTCTCGGGCGCTTCAGCCCGAACGACTCCGCCAGATCACGATTTACTTCCTGGATCAGAACACCCAGCCAGCCGCGGGAAACAACACCCTTATCGCGGATCTGGCGAAATACACTCATGGCATCATCAATGGGGATTGCAAACGAAACCCCCATAAAACCGCCAGAACGGGTATAGATCTGCGAGTTGATACCAATGACTTCACCGTCAAGATTAAACAGCGGGCCACCAGAATTCCCGGGATTAATAGCAACATCGGTCTGAATAAACGGCACATAGTTTTCTGAAGGCAGTGAACGGCCCAGGGCACTGACAATGCCTGCCGTAACCGTGTAATCAAAACCAAAAGGCGAGCCTATCGCGAACACCCACTCACCAACCTTGAGATTTTTGGAACTGCCTGTTTTTACAACCGGCAGATCATCTCCATTCTCTATTTTCAAAACGGCCATATCCGATCGCGGATCGGTACCAACCAGAGTTGCCGGCAATTCACGGCGATCGTTAAGCCGGACGATAATCTCATCGGCGCCTTCGACCACATGATTATTGGTCAATACATAGCCATCAGCAGACACGATAAAACCTGACCCCATGGAGCGTCGCGGCTGAGCCCCGCCTGGTGACCCGCCAAAGGGCGACTGGTGACCACGGAAAAACTCCTGGAAAAATTCCGGCAACTGCTCGAGCTGGCGTTCATCAAAAGGCAGCCCCTGAAAACGGGCATTACCAGTACTGGGAGTACTGGTGGTGCTTATATTCACAACCGCGTCCGCATTTTCCTCAACCAGATCGGTAAAATCAGGCAGCCCCCGGGCGAAGCCTGCCTGACTCCAGGCAGTCATCAGTATAGCGGCCAGCAGCAGCAGCAAATAAGCCGGCACCCTCTGAATGAGTGATGCCGGGGAAAACCGGGTAATCGCTGTTGTCGTTCTCAGCATGTCAGAATCCCCTGAATATCATGTTAGCGAGTCTGAAGGAGAAACCACCCCGGCCGGAATACGGTTAACCCGGAGTAGAATCGGTTCATAGTTGCCGATGTTCCGGCACTGCAATTGCCGGCTTATCAAAAAGCCTGAAGCAAGACCTGCAACAGCTCCCGACATAGCCGCAAGATCACTACCACCCGACAGGTAGTGCCCGAACACACTGGCAACCACCATGAGCAGTAAAGGAAGCGCATATACCAGTAACGAAGCGCCAAGTAGTGCACTTTCGTCGATGCCGAGTGTCACTTCTTCGCCAACACTGGCATTCGTGGAATTAACGACCCGCACCTGATTAGCCCGGCCACCTGAAGCCGAAGCCAGTACTTTCTGCCCGCAGCCATGACGTGCAGTACAGCTCTGGCAGGCACTGGCGCGAATGGTCTGGACCCAGGCGTGCTCACCCGTAACGGCAACGACTTTTCCTGTCTCGGTAATCACATGTCACCCGCACCCAGCGCAAAAGCCTTATTTATCTGTACCGAGTCAGCAACCTGGCGGGCCGCCACTGGCGGTATCTCACCCACAACAGTTACCCGGAATACGCCATTTTCGCTTTGCAGGTTACGCATGTAGATGGTTGTCGCACCCACACGGGAGGCCCCTATGGGCATATTGACTCGGCCTGCAGGCTCGACAAATACAGAGAAGGCTGCCAACCCGTCGGAAAAAGCGACCACCTGCCCTTTTCCTGAAACAGGTGCCGCAGCAGGCTCAAAACCTTCCGGGCGCCAGCCTAGGCTCCACCCTTGCATCCGCGGTACTTTTGAAAATTCATCCTGTGAACCAGAGGCCCGACCATGCTCATTCAGGGTGCGGGAGATTTCACGACCCTCGGTTCGGATTTCAAACTCACTGTCAGCAATATCTTCTGTAATCTCGAGACTGGTGAACTGAAAATGCTCCAGCACTTCGCCACCAGATGAACGCACATGGCTTTTTATCAAAAGCCCGGTAGACTTTTCCAGCCACAAGCGGTGACTGTAACGGCTCTGGTCTTTCGCAGTCAGTGCTACCGCAACCACATCATAGCCAGCAATCCGGTCTTCGCCTTTAAGCTCTGCACGATACCAGCGGCTCAGGGGCGTCAGCTGGCTGCTAAATGCTTCTGCAAAAGTGCCAGAAGGAATAACCTGCTCAAGGTTTACCCTGCCTTGCTCCGGGAGCACGCAGACCACCTTCATCCCCCGGCGAACAATCTCCCCACTGCCTCCGTCCTGCAAAACCAGGCGCTCTTCTACGATGCCATTACGATAGCGATGAGCAATCTGCATCGAGTGCACACTGGAGCCCCGGGCATATACAAACACACCTCTATAGGACGTCATATTAAGGGCGGGCCCCAGCCTTTCAAGCCAGTAGACTGCAGTTTTATCGCCAGCAGCCGCAGATGCCGACATAATCATCAACAGCAAAAATGCAAGGAGCCAACGCAACGACAGATCTGTCGGGCTCAGGCCGAAATACCGGGCTTTGCTCATGAACACCCTCATTTCTTGATATCAGTAGCTGCCATTGGCGCTGACCAGGCGGGCATAGCCCATCGATCCCTGCCCGGCACCCACACTGTTATGTTGAGCATGCTCCAGCAGATAGCGGCTCATATACTCCCACTGCTCTTCATCAAGCCCCTGCAGGGCAACTTCCTGAACCGGCGCATCCTCTCCGGCAGCAACAGAACTGACAGCTTCAGCACCCGGCAGTTCCGCTGCAGGTGCGGAGGCCAAAGCATCGGGGGACACTTCGCCACTCTCCCAGCCTGCGCCAGCACCAAACCCTACAACCAACGCGACGGCGACCATGGCCACTGCCGGCCATTGCCAGCGCCGCGATGCCTCATGAATCGGCGATTTATCCGGCGCCTGCGACCTTGCGCGACCATCCAGTTCCGCGCGAACAGCCGTACTCACATCAACGCCATCTGCCGGTGACTGACCACGGTGCATCAGGTCATGAATACCCTGCCACCTTTGCCACTGATCGCGTATTTCTGCCTGATCCTCATGGGACAACAGGCGTCGGACCGAAAGTTCGTCGGCTTCATCGTCCATCATGGCAGACAATGTTTCTCTGAGACGATCATCCATAGGATGCACCTTCAATTACGTCACGGAATGATTAAGCAGAGGCCCAAGGTGCCGGTCAACGGCATCTCTGGCCCGAAAAATACGCGAGCGCACAGTCCCGATGGGACATTCCAGAATCCGTGCAATATCTTCATAGCTGAGCCCGTCATATTCCCGCAGCAGAAATGCTGACCGCAGCTCCTCTGGCAGACTGGCGATGGCATTGCTTAACTCGGCCTTCAACTGGTCGCGCTGAAGCAGACTCTCCGGCGAAGCGATATCACGCAACCGCCGACCATCATCAAAATTCTCGGCTTCCGCAGAATCTGCACTGCCCTGGGGCCTGCGATTACGGGACTCCAGATGATTTTTTGCGGTATTTACCGCAATACGATAAAGCCAGGTATAAAAGGCGCTATCACCACGAAAGCGATCTATGGCGCGATAGGCCTTGATAAACGTTTCCTGGGTCAGGTCCATGACCTCCTGGCTATCGTAGACGTACCGACTGATGATCGAAGCGACTCTTGACTGATATTTAACCACCAGAAGGTCAAACGCTGCGCGATCCCCGTTCCGGACCTTGCGAACAAGTTGCAGATCTGTCTGGCTATCTGGCTGCTCAGCCTGTTTCTGGTCGTTATCGGGTGCCATGGACGATATGCCGGTACGCTCTGGTTTCATGGCCAGTTTACCGGCCGATACGAGTTTCTGATGGTTCATACTCACTGTCCGGCGCCCGTTTATGGAAACGACGACTCCACCTGCAAGGCGAGTCATCCATCAGCGAAAATAGACAGCAAGCGTAAAGTTTAGTTCAATACACCTCTACATTATGGCCCGCGATAACGACCCGATGCCACAGTCCTATGAATATGATGTTCTCATTATCGGCAGCGGCGCTGCCGGCCTGACCGTTGCGCTCAACCTTCCTGGGCACCTGAAGGTGTGCGTTGTCAGCAAAGCAGCCATCAGCAGCGGAGCGACCCTCTGGGCTCAAGGCGGTATCGCTGCAGTTCTGGATGACAAGGATTCCACCGAAAACCATGTGCAGGATACCCTTGCGGCGGGCGGTGGTCTGTGCAATGAAGACGCCGTGCGCTTTACTGTGGAACACAGCAAGGAGAGCATTGAGTGGCTTATTGGCACCGGGGTTGATTTTACCCGGGACACAGACGCTCAACTCCACCTTACCCGCGAAGGCGGCCACAGCCACCGGCGCATTATTCATGCAGCTGATGCAACCGGGCATGCAGTGTCCACAACCCTGACTGCTCAGGCACAGGCCCGCCCCAACATCGAACTCATGTCGGGAAGAGTTGCTGTGGATCTGATTACCAACCGCAAGCTCGCACTTCCAGGCAACCGATGCGTCGGCGCTTACATACTGAACCTCGAAGATAATCATGTAGAGCTGTTCCGGGCACGCTTCACGGTAATTGCCACCGGCGGAGCCTCCAAGGCATACCGCTACACTACCAATCCCGACGGAGCATCCGGGGATGGAATCGCCATGGCCTGGCGAGCTGGCTGTCGTGTTGCCAACATGGAGTTCAACCAGTTCCACCCCACGTGCCTGTATCACCCTCACGCAAAATCATTCCTGATTTCCGAAGCCGTCCGGGGGGAAGGCGGGCTGCTGAAACTGCCGGACGGCTCCCGCTTCATGGACAACTTTGACAAGCGTGGAGAACTGGCGCCGCGGGATATAGTGGCCCGAGCCATAGACCACGAGATGAAACGGCTGGGCGCAGATCACCTGTATCTGGACATAAGCCACAAACCAGTGGATTTCATTCGGCATCATTTCCCGACCATTTACGAGAAGTGCCTTGAATTTGGCATCGACATTACCCGGGATCCCATTCCAGTGGTGCCAGCCGCACATTACACCTGCGGCGGCATTGTCAGCGATGAACGGGCACGAACAGACATTAATCAGCTTTATGTTGTAGGCGAAGCCGGATTTACCGGGCTTCATGGCGCCAACCGCATGGCCAGCAACTCGTTACTGGAGTGCCTGGTATACGGCCGGGCTGCCGCCGCCGACATTACACGCAGGGAAGCAGACATCCCCCCTCCACCTGAAGCTCCTCCATGGGACGAAAGTAAGGTAAGAGACTCTGATGAAGACGTTGTAATTTCTCACAACTGGGACGAGCTACGTCACTTCATGTGGGACTATGTTGGCATAGTCCGCACTACAAAACGCCTGCAGAGAGCCAAACACCGGGTAGACCTGCTCTCCCGGGAAATCGGGGAGTTTTACAGCAACTACAGAGTAACCAACGACCTTCTGGAACTCAGGAACCTGGTAACCGTATCCGACCTTATTATCTGCGCCGCGATGCAGCGCAAGGAAAGCAGAGGCCTTCACTACACCCTGGATTATCCGGGACTGCTTCCTGAAGCCCGTGATACTGTACTGGTACCCACAACCTACAGAACCCCCTCTCCGTAAAGAAAGGGGCCAAAAGAGTAACCAAGAGAGAAACTATGCAAGACACCCAACCCCTAGCGGATAACTCGGATTTCAACCGTCTCTGGTGGCATAGCCGCCGCGGCATGCTGGAACTCGACGTCCTGCTGATTCCGTTTCTGGAAAAAGCCTACCGGGATTTGGACAAGGAAGACCAGGATCGCTACGAAAAGCTTCTGGTCTGCGAAGATACTGACATGTTCGAGTGGTTCATGCAGCGCAGCCGCCCCGATGACCCTGATCTCCAGCGCATCGTGGACATCATTCTTGCCCGTGTCCAGCCGGATTGATATTGAACTGTCGCGCTGTGTCGGGGCCGGCTGCCTGGCAGCTACCCCGTGGTTAGCAGCCAGCGCCTTCGTGTTGATTGCTGGCGCCGCCGGTCACAAATGGATGTACGTACTGGCCCTGCCAGCTTTAATCGGCGCGGGATTCCAGTTCCGGCTTAATGGATTACTGGCAGGCCCGTCCGCCGTTCTGGGACTGCGCCAGGATCAGGGCACCCTCTATGCACGCCTTGGCAATGGCCAGACCGTGGCGGTGAACGCCAGTCCTTCAAGCCGTATTTGCTCAAAAGCCGCACTCTTGAAACTGCACCCAACCACCTCCAGATATTCCACATATCCGGTTGTGTTACTCTCCTGCAAAGGGATTACCGGTAACGTATCCGAAGATCAGTTTCGCCGGCTGAGAATGTGGTTCCGACTGGGCCGCACTCAGCAATCATTTGAATAGCCTTCTGCCCGGAGTTTTTCCCATGACTGGCATAGAAACACCCGTTTCAGCCACGCCTGCTTACACATCCGCCGAGTTTCCGCCGCCGGCTTCGGGCAGTATTCTGCTAACCAACCGCGTTCTGGTCCGAATCTCGGGCCCGGGCACTGACAAGTTCCTGCAAGGTCAGCTTAGTCAGAGCCTTGATGACGTCAAAGCAGGCTCATCTCCCCGTGCAGCCGGAGCGACACCAAAAGGGCGGGCGTACTGCCTCACGCGCCTGGTGCGCGATGGGGACGACGTCCTGATGGACCTGCCCGCTGAGCTGGCAGAGCCCGTCATGACCCACTTACGCAAATACATCATGCTGTTCCGTGGCACTTCCATGGCGCTGCAAACGGAAAGCCATATCACAGGGCTGCTAGGCGACGAAGCTGCATCAAGGGTTGGCGGAGAGGCACTGAACAGACTGGAATCACCCGGAGACACAATTGAACTGGACTCAGGCTTCCTGATCCGGACAGAAAGCACAGCTAATGGATTGTCCCGTTATGAGCTGTGGCAAACTGACGCAGGGTCCCCTGAACTGAAAGGCATCCCGGAGAAAACCCTCGCCGACTGGCAGGCATCCGAAATTGCGGCAGGAGTTACCATGCTGAGCACGACGACCAGTGAATCCTACGTACCACAAATGCTCAACTGGCAACATCTGGGAGGAATACACTTCAAAAAAGGCTGCTACACTGGTCAGGAAGTGATTGCCCGAATGCACTTTCTCGGGCAGCTCAAAAAGAGCCTGTTCCGTTTTCATGCCGACAACATCGGCTTCGTACCGGCACCGGGAACACCGATAGTAGCGGGAGAGCGCTCAGTGGGAGAAGTCGTCAACGCGGTTGGTTTCAGCAACGGTTCCTGCGAACTGCTTGCGGTTGTCCGGCATGACGCTGCGGATGGCGAGCTGGCTCCGGAAGGCCACCCGGGGTCCCTTTTACAGCTGAAGCCGTTGCCTTACAGTGTTACCGAGCGAGAAAGCAGCGCAAACAATGATACATAAGTTGACATCCAAAGCTGCCAGAATTTGCTATAAATAGCGTTCATAATTATGACCTTCGGGGTGCCAGGCTCGCGCAATAACGCAACGCCCCGAACTGACAAGCGGATCCGTACCGAACTATGTCGAACATTGCTGAAACCATCAGAGCAGATCTCACTGCTGCGATCGAAAACGACAAACTGATACTCCCTACACTGCCGGAAGCTGCGCTTCAGGTGCGCGATATTGCCGAGTCGGAAGACTCAGCCATAGGCGACCTGGTTAAAGTTATCAGCAACGATACAGCACTTTCTGCCCGGATTATTCGCGTTTGCAATAGCCCGCTTTTCCGCGGGAACCGTGCAATTGAGAACCTGAACATGGCAGTAAGCCGCCTCGGTATGGCTTACACCAGCAACCTGGCCATGGGCCTGGCAATGCAGCAAATGTTCCAGGCAACCTCCGACATGATTGACCAACGCCTGCGCGCGACATGGCAAACCAGTACCGAAGTGGCCGGCGTATGTCATGTACTCGCCCAGCATTACACAAAGCTGAAGCCTGACCAGGCTACTCTGGCCGGTCTGGTACACCTGATTGGCGTACTGCCCATACTACGTTATGTAGAAGATGAAGATGTGCAGATCAGCAGTACAATGCTGGACCAGATCATTGAAGATCTCCACCCGCGAATCGGTACGGCCATTCTCAAGAAATGGGATTTTCCTAAAGATCTTCAGAACGTGCCTATGGACTACGCCAACTTCCAGAGAGAGGTACCTTCAGCCGACTACGCAGATTTGGTCATGCTGGCCAACCTTCAGTTGGTTGCCGGATCCCAGCATCCATGGACAGAGATGGACTGGTCTGCAATCTCGGCTTTTGATCGCCTTGGCCTGGACCCGAATCTTGACATGAGTGAAGAGGAAGACCTGAACGCCCAAATGGAAGCCGCTATGGCCTTGCTGCAATAGGTTCAGGCACCCTTACAGCTGGCAATCAGGTCAGCTTTGGGTGGCAGCTCCCAGTTTACTGGTACCCGCCCTTGCTCCCGGAGCCATTCATTGGCCCGGGAGAAATGCTTACAACCAAAGAATCCACGATAAGCACTGAGCGGAGACGGATGCGGCCCTTCCAGCACCAGATGCCGGCTACGATCGATGTGCTGCCCCCTCTTCCTGGCATAACTGCCCCATAGCAGAAACACAACTCCTTCACGCTCACGATTGACGACTTCAATCACACGATCGGTAAACGTCTCCCAGCCTCTTCCCTGATGTGCTCCCGCCTGCCCCTGAACAACAGTGAGCACACTGTTCAATAACAAAACACCCTGCTCAGCCCATGGCTGCAGGCAGCCATGGTCCGGCGGAGCAATACCCAGATCACTCTGAATTTCCTTGAACATATTAACGAGTGAAGGGGGTGGAGGGACGTCAGGCCTTACTGAAAAACACAGACCATGGGCCTGCCCGGGACCGTGGTAAGGGTCCTGCCCGAGAATGACAACACCTACCTGATCCAGCGGTGTGCTGTTAAGGGCATTGAAACGGTGGGCACAGGCCGGGAAGAGTATCTTCCCGGTGCTTTCTTCTGCAGCCAGAAACTCCGCCAGCGCCTGCATATAGGGCTGACGGAACTCATCCGCAAGGTGTTCTTTCCAGCCCCGGTCGGGCCTGAGATGGCTTGCCAGAACCTCAACCGGATGCATACCTGCTCCCTGCGCTCAGCTTTTTAGTCTTTCGGCTGATCGTTTTTCGCGTTCTCGGCCTTGTGCTCGGGGCGCATCGCCGGGAACAGAATGACGTCGCGAATGGATGGCGAATTGGTCAGGAGCATAGCCAGCCGGTCAATACCAATACCTTCGCCTGCCGTGGGAGGAAGACCATATTCCAGAGCCATCACATAATCATCATCGTAGAACATGGCTTCGTCATCACCGGCATCTTTTTCCGCGACCTGAGCCTGAAAGCGTTCAGCCTGGTCTTCCGCGTCGTTGAGCTCCGAGAACCCGTTCGCAATTTCGCGTCCACCCACAAAGAACTCAAAACGCTCGGTAACGAATGGATTGCTGTCTTTGCAACGGGCAAGAGGTGATACTTCTTTCGGATATTCAGTAATAAACGTTGGCTGCATCAGGCGATGCTCGGCCGTCGCCTCAAAGATCTCAATCTGGATTTTGCCCAGACCCCAACCGTCCTTGACGTGAATGCCCAGATCCCTGGCCACTTGCCGCGCCGACGCTTCATCCGCAAGCTGCCCGGCGGTTACATCCGGAGAGAAACGCAGAATAGCGTCCACAACTGTCAGGCGCTCAAAGGGCTTGCCGAAGTCGTACTCAATCGACTCTTCCGAACCATCTGCAAGAATACGGGTATTCACAACTGTGGTAGTGCCCAGCACCTGCTCAGCGATAGCGCGCAACATATCTTCGGTAAGATCCATCAGGTCGTTGTAATCAGCATACGCCTGATAGAATTCCACCATAGTAAATTCCGGGTTATGACGGGTGGATAGCCCCTCATTCCGGAAATTACGGTTAATTTCGAACACTCGCTCAAAGCCGCCTACTACAAGGCGCTTCAGGTACAGTTCCGGCGCAATGCGCAGGTACATATCAATACCCAGAGCGTTATGATGGGTCATAAACGGCCGCGCAGTGGCACCACCGGGAATAACCTGCAGCATGGGGGTTTCCACCTCCATGAAATCTCTATCGGCAAAAAACTGGCGCATGGCAGTAATGATTTTCGAACGCGCGAGAAATACCCGACGACTGTCTTCATTCACCATCAGATCCACATAGCGGTGACGATAACGGGATTCGGTATCGGTCAGCCCTTTATGCTTCTCTGGCAACGGGCGCAGGGACTTGGTGAGTAACAAGTACTCATCCATGGCAACATAGAGATCGCCCTTACCGCTTTTACACAAGGTGCCCCGCACCCCGACAATATCCCCCAGATCCCAGTGCTTCGTATCCTTCTGCACATCTTTTGTTGCATAGATCTGCATACGGCCAGTCATGTCCTGGACCACTTTGAACGCTTTACGGTCAAGCATCATACGCCCGGCGATCGCAACCTTCAGCCCCATAGACTCCAGCTCTTCCTTGCTCTTGTCACCGTATTTTTCCTGCAGTTCAGCAGCGGTGGTGTCGCGTCGGAAATCATTGGGGAAAGGGTTGCCACTCTCACGCAACTCTGCCAGTTTGGCACGGCGCTCGGCTATCAGCTTGTTGTCCTCTTGCGGTGCATTCTTAGTGTGTTCAGTCATGTTGGCTCGCTAGAAATCAGGGGGTTCGGTTCAGATTGGCTTGATTAAGGCGCTGGTTACAGCGCCATCTTCAGGCTGGCTTCAATGAACTTATCAATATCACCATCCAACACCGACTGAGTGTTGCTGGTTTCGACTTTTGTACGCAAATCCTTGATCCGGCTGTCATCCAGTACATAGGAGCGAATCTGGCTGCCCCAGCCAATATCGGATTTCGCGTCTTCAGCCTTCTGCTTCTCGGCGTTGCGCTCCAGCATCTCCCGCTCATAAAGCTTGGCTTTCAGCTGCTTCATGGCCTGATCTTTGTTCTGATGCTGGCTTCGTCCGGCCTGACAGGCCACAACAACCCCTGTCGGGTTGTGAGTCAGACGTACCGCAGATTCCGTCCGGTTAACGTGCTGACCACCTGCACCGGAAGCACGATAAACATCCACCCGCAAATCCGCGGGGTTGATCTCAATCTCGAAACTGTCATCCACCTCCGGCGCCACAAACACCGAAGAAAAAGATGTGTGGCGACGGTTGCCAGAGTCAAACGGCGATTTTCGAACCAGACGATGAACGCCAGTCTCGGTGCGTAGCCAACCGAACGCGTACTCGCCCTGGATGTGAATGGTGGCACTTTTGATGCCGGCCACATCGCCATCCTGCAACTCCACAATTTCAGCTTTGAAACCACGACGCTCAGCCCAGCGCAAATACATGCGCAAAAGCATATCTGCCCAGTCCTGAGCTTCGGTGCCACCAGAGCCAGCCTGGATATCCAGATAAGCACTGTTCGCATCCATCTCGCCGGAAAACATACGGCGGAATTCGAGCTTCTCAAGCTCGGCATCAAGAGCCTCAAGATCCGAGACAATATCGCCTACAGTGGCCTCGTCATCTTCCTCAACAGCCATCTCAAGCAAACTTTCTGCGTCGGCCAGACCTGTTGTGAGGTTATCTATTGTGCGGACAATCAGATCAAGATCAGAGCGCTCTTTACCCAGGGCCTGAGCGCGCTCAGGATCATCCCACACTGTGGGTAACTCCAGCTCTCGCTCTACTTCGACCAGCCGTTCACTACGTTGATCGTAGTCAAAGATACCCCCTGAGCGCTTCAGTACGCTCACGAAGTTCTTTAATCTTCGTCACAATGGGATTAATTTCCATGAAAACCTTACTCGTGTTGGAAAATGGTGAGTAAAACCGTGGCGGGATTCTACCGGAATTCTGATGACAAATCAGCCGTTGTCCGCTGGTTTGGTGCTGCCTTATCGGTCAGGAGGCGGGTGCTCTTTTCTTCTGGAAAAAGCAACTCGCTGCGCTCAGACATCTTTTTCCGGCAGAAAAGAGCACCCACCCCCTGACCTACTCTCAGAAACCAGCCTGAAAAGCAAATCAGGAAAGAGGCTCCAGATAATCCACCAAAAGCTGAAGATTAGTCCGCCCCCGAAACGTATTGGCGTCAGGCTTGTAAACGACCCGAGCTCCCGTGCGCGTGTAGTCAGGAACCTCTGGCCCTGTATTGAACGCAATGGCATCGATAATTCCGCTACCATCAACCGGTTGCAAAACCAGTTTCAGGTGATTTTCACCAACAATACGCTGGCTGACTACCCGAAACTCACCGTCAAACACAGGTTCCGGAAAATGCTGCCCCCAGGGACCTGCCCGCTTCAGTAAAGCGGCAGTTTCGAGGGATAACTCATCAGAACTCAGAGGCCCGTCGGTGGTGATTGCAGCCTCAAGATCAGCTGCTGTCAGAGCATCCCTCACAGCCCGGTCAAAGGCCTGTGAAAACACATCAAAATCACTCCGGGCAAGGGTCATACCGGCCGCCATCGCGTGACCACCGTACTTCTTCATAACCCCGGGATGCCGGGAATCCACAACCGCCAGCACATCACGAATATGAAGCCCGGGAATCGAACGGGCGGAACCCTTTACATCCACTCCGTTTTCATCTGGCGCAAAGGCAATCGTTGGCCTATGGGTCTGCTCCCGGATGCGGGCCGCGAGAATGCCGATCACTCCCTGGTGCCAATCCTCGTCAAACAGCGCCAGCCCCCATGGCAACCCATCCAGATCCAGAGACATAGAGGCAAGCAGGTCCTGCGCCTGAGCCTTCATATCTTTCTCAATGGTGCGTCTTTCCCGGTTGAATGTATCCAGCTCTCGGGCAAGCCGCGCAGCCTCATCAGGACTATCAGCCAGCAGGCAGGCTATGCCCACACTCATATCATCCAACCGGCCAGCGGCATTAAGGCGCGGGCCAACTACAAACCCCAGATCAGTCGAGCTGATATTTGCGTATTCCCGGCCAGCAACTTCCAGCAATGCAAGAATTCCAGGGCGGGCTTCGCCCTGGCGAATACGCCGGAGCCCCTGTTCAACAAATATGCGGTTGTTGTGATCCAGAGGAACGACATCGGCAACGGTTCCCAACGCCACCAGATCCAGAAGTTTGCCCAGATTAGGCTCCGGTTGCGGCAGACGGCCAGCGTCCCGAAGCTTTTTGCGCAGCGCAATTAACACGTAAAACATTACACCCACGCCTGCAGCGTTTTTGCTCAGAAACTCACAGCCGGGCTGATTCGGATTCACTATTGCATCGGCGTCCGGCAGCACTTCACCGGCCAAATGGTGATCCGTCACAACCACCTTGATACCCAGTTCCCGCGCTGCCTTTACACCTTCGATAGCGGAGATTCCGTTATCCACTGTCACCATAAGATCTGGCAAATCACCCTCGTCCTGCAGACGCTCGATAATCCCGGGGGTCAACCCGTAACCATCCGAAAAACGGCTGGGCACCCGAAAATCAATGCTCTTCAGCCCAAGCATCGAAAGCCCCAGTATGGCCACAGCTGTGCTGGTCGCACCATCAGCATCGAAGTCTCCAAGCACAAGCACTCTCTGATTCCGGGCTATGGCCTCCGCAAGCAGTTCAACAGCAAGGCCAATTCCCCGTAACTGGAAGGGCGAGGCCAGATCCTTGAGGGTATATTTGAGCTGTTCATCAGAGGTCACGCCACGAGCAGCGTACAAGCGGTGAAGCAAAGGCGGGAGGTCTTGCCCCCAAGCCGGATCAGTGACCGGCTGGGGGCGACGCAGGATTTTTTTTGGTGTCATACCGGATCAGGCATTCTTCCAGTGCTCAGCTATGAACGCCTGCACACTCGCCCTGTCATTATCAAGCACGGTATAACGCTCTTCGCGCTCAAAAAGATCCGCCATATGTGCCGGTAGTTCTGGCTTTATAGTCAGACCGGAATCGGTAATAGCATCCGGGAACTTGGCAGGATGGGCAGTTCCAAGGGTGATCATCGGCACCTGCACGTCCCGGCGGCAGGCTCTGGCGGCGTGAACGCCAATAGCCGTATGCGGATCCAGCAGGTATTCATTCTGCTCGTAGACTTCACGAATAGTGTCGCACGTGGTTTTGTCATCAACCGCCGCACTGTCAAAAAGCTTGCGGGCAGACTTCCAGCGGTAGTCTTCAATACTTACCGGGCCTTTGGCCGCATTTTCGAGCAGTTGTTTAACTGCCTGGCCGTCGCGGCCGTGAAGATCAAACAGCAAACGCTCAAAGTTGCTGGACACCATAATGTCCATACTTGGCGAAAGCGTATGCTCAAGCTGGTGCTGCTCGTATTTGTTACCACTCATGAAGCGGTGAAGAATATCGTTTTTGTTGGTTGCAATAACCAACTGGGAAACTGGCAGGCCCATCTTCTTCGCCAGATAACCGGCAAAAATATCCCCGAAGTTACCGGTAGGTACAGAAAATGCCATGCTGCGGTCCGGACCACCAAGAGCCAGCGAAGCATGAAAGTAATAAACGATCTGAGCCATGATCCGGGCCCAGTTGATCGAGTTAACTGCTGCCAGTCTTGCCTTGCCACCCAGGAAAGACTGGTCGCCAAAGCTTTCTTTTACCATGCGCTGACAATCATCAAAATTACCGCGAACAGCAATATTGTGAATGTTATCGCCCTGAACCGTAGTCATCTGACGACGCTGCACTTCCGATACCCTCTGGTATGGGTGCAGGATAAAGATATCTACATGCTCACAGCGACGGCAGCCTTCAATAGCCGCGGAACCCGTATCCCCGGAAGTGGCACCCATGATGACAGCGTGCTCTTGGCGCTTGCCGAGAACGTAATCCAGAAGACGCCCCAATAACTGAAGCGCAAAATCCTTGAATGCCAGCGTTGGGCCACGGAACAGCTCCAGCACCCACTCGTTGGTATCAAGCTGGACCAGGGGAGCAACAGCCTTGTGCGCGAAAACACCGTAGGTTTCATCAAGCATCTGCCGGAAATCAGCCTCGGGAATGGCCTCTTCCACAAACGGGTACATAATGTTGAACGCAAGCTCTGCATAAGACAGCCCGCGCCAGCTACGGATCTCTTCCAGATTGAAGTGCGGGAGCGACTCCGGCACATAAAGGCCACCATCGGGCGCCAGCCCGGTGAGCAGAACGTCTTCAAAACCCAGTGCGGGAGCTTCTCCCCGCGTACTGATGTATCTCACGTGCGCACCTGTCAGTTTTAATTTTCTCAGTTAAAGTTTTCTGCGCGGATGCGAACAACCGGGCCATCAGTATCAGAGAGCGATTCCAGCTCTTCGATCGCCTGGTTGATCTGTCGTTCCTGCACTGTGTGAGTCAGAATGATAATGGGAATCCGGCCATCCTTCACTTCGGATTCTTTCTGCATGATCGACTCGATGTTAATGCCATGCTCGCTCAGAATCGAGGCTATCTTTGCCAGCACTCCCGGTCGATCCAGCGCGGTTATGCGCAGAAAATATGCCGACTGGATATCTTCCATAGGAAGCACATTCAGGTTGTCCAGGGCATCAGGTACAAACCCGAGATAAGGTACTCGCAACGAACTCCCGCTCGCAACAATCCGGGCCACATCGACAATATCGGCAATTACCGCCGAAGCCGTTGCTTCATCACCGGCACCTGGCCCGTAATACATGGTCTGACCAACAGCATCCCCGTCCACAAGCACAGCGTTCAGAACACCGTCAACCTGAGCGATAAGATGATTCTGGGGAACCAGCGTCGGATGTACCCGAAGCTCAATACCCTCTTCCCGGCGACGTGCGATACCAAGATGTTTGATGCGGTAACCGAGCTGTTCCGCATGGGCAATATCATAAGGCGTTATCTTTGAGATCCCTTCGGTAAATGCTTTTTCGAACTGCAAAGGAACACCAAAACCGGCCGACGCAAGAATGGTCAGTTTATGAGCAGCATCAATACCTTCAACATCAAATGTGGGATCAGCTTCTGCATAACCGAGGTCCTGGGCTTCTTTAAGAACCTCAGCGAATGGCCTGCCTGCACGCATCTCTGTGAGAATGTAGTTGCCAGTGCCGTTGATAATGCCTGCAATCCAGTCAATGCGGTTAGCCGCCAGGCCTTCACGAATAGCCTTCATAACAGGAATGCCGCCAGCGACACCCGCTTCATAGGCAACCACAACACCGGCCTTTTCTGCAGCCGCAAAGATTTCATTACCGTGAACAGCGATCAGGGCTTTATTGGCAGTAACCACATGCTTGCCATTACGTATGGCGGCAAGCACGAGTTCCCGTGCGGTTTCATAACCGCCAATCAGCTCTACCACCACATCAATCTCAGGATCGTTCACCACATCGAATATCTCGGTGCTGAAGGCGACACTGCCAAGATCCATATCGTCACGGCTGCGGCGGCTGGCAACCCGGGCAATCCGGATATTACAGCCCGCTCGTCCAGCAATAAGCGCGGCGTTACGAGTCAATACATTGAATGTACCGCTGCCAACAGTTCCCAGTCCGCAGATTCCGACACTAACGTCTTTCAAGCTCTCACCTCTGATCCCGAAGGGTGCTGATAAATTTTGGTATGCAGCATTGCTATATTGCGACGCTGAAAGGCCGGATAGTATACCGGTTCAGAGCCCACTGAATAAGCCCTGAACCAAAAGCTTGTCACATAAGCCGGGGTGCTCCCCGACTCGCAGATCTGTCAGAGCAGACCCAGCCCCTCAGCCAGAGTTTTCGCTGGCACATAGCCGCGAACGATGTTGCCATCCTCCAGCACAATCGCAGGGGTACCTGTCACACCGATACGGCGACCAAGATCAAACTGTTTCCTGACAGGGTTTTCGCAGGTGGCGGCATCAATGCCCGCCCCGGATTTGGCCGCATCCATTGCAGATTGCTGATCCTCAGCACACCAGACAGAAGTGTACTTGATGAACGACGGCGTACCCGGGCCTGAACGCGGGTACGCGTAGTAATTCACCGTAATTCCATAGTCATTGAGCTCCGGCACTTCATCATGAAGTTTCCGGCAATATGGGCAATCAATGTCAGTGAACACGCTGACCACAGCTTTCTCGTTACTGGCCTTGTAGCTGATAACTCCATCATCGCCATAACTGTCCATGACCTCATGGCGGTCTCCGGCCCGGGCTTCTTCTGTCACATTGGCGATGCCAGTGTCGGTGATTTTGAGCAAATCGCCCGTCAGCAGGTACTGACCATCAGGCGTCGTATAAATTGTATCTCCATTATTACTCTGAACCTCATAAAGCCCCGGAGCTTCGGACTCTCGTACAGACGAAACTTTCAGCCCCGGCACAGCACTTGATAGACGGTCACTGATAGCGTCTTCTATATCGCCCGCAACGCTGAAGGGCGAGCCCAGAACACCAGCAGCCATAACTGTAACCACAAAAAAACGTTTTACATTCATTCTGGCAAACACACCTTTTCAGCGAGAGACTTTTCAGATTTGCGGACACACTCACACAACCCATAAATGACAAAACAGATCAAACCGTGCGACACCTTCCCGTCGCAAAAGTTCAAAGCGCTACCTTACCTAAAAATCATGGATTCAACCACGTGGATGATGAGCCTGATGCAACGACTGCAGGCGCTGACGCGCGACATGGGTGTATATCTGGGTTGTCGAAAGGTCGGAGTGCCCCAGCAGCATCTGAACAACCCGAAGATCCGCACCATGATTCAGCAAATGGGTTGCAAAGGCATGGCGGAGCGTGTGGGGGGAAAGGTGTTTGCGAATACCCGTACGTGTAGCGTAGTGCCGCACCCGGTACCAGAAGGTCTGTCGGGTCATGGCTGCCGGCCGGTTACCCGGAAACAACGCATCACACGCCCGCCCCTTGAGGAGTTCAGGGCGTCCCTCCTTCATATACCGAAGAAGCCAATCCACAGCTTCCTCGCCCAGCGGAACCAGACGCTCCTTATCACCTTTGCCAGTAACGCGTATAACACCCTGACGCAAATTGACCTGATCAACCCGCAAGCCCGTCAGTTCAGATACCCGCAAACCACAGCCATACAGGATTTCCAGCATAGCCTTGTCCCTGAGCTCAATCGGCAAGCCGGGATCCGGCTCCGCCAGAAGAGATTCGACTTCATCTTCGGTCAGGGAGTCCGGCAACCGACGGGGTAAGCGTGGACTATCTATGCGCAAAGTAGGATCTTCAGCAATCAGCCGCTCCCGAAGAAGGAACCGGTAAAACCGGCGGACACCCGAAAGTCGACGAGCCGCCGTAGATGTCTTTATACCCTCAGCAAGGCCACTGGCCATCCAGGCCAGCAGATCTGTCCTGCGCACGTCTGTCAGTAACGGCTGCCCTGGCTGATTCTCCAGCCAGCCAGCGAAACGTTGCAAGTCACTGCGATATGCCTGGCGCGTTTTCTCACCCAGACCATCCTCCAGCCAGACAGCATCAACAAACCGGACAACTACCGCTTCATCTTGTGGCCTCACACCGCTGCCCTCCTGATACACCATACGCAACATTGCATTCTGGCCCTCCAGAAATAAAAAAGGCAGCCCTTAGGCTGCCTTTTTCACTGCGAGGTCGCTCAGCACACGGCTGATCAGCCCAGCTTTTCTTTAATACGTGCTGCCTTACCAGAAAGGTCACGCAAGTAGTAAAGCTTGGCTTGACGCACGTCACCACGACGCTTCACAGCAATGCTGTCGATCAGCTTGGAGAAGGTCTGGAAAGTACGCTCAACGCCCACACCGTAAGAAATTTTCCGTACGGTGAAAGAAGAGTTCATGCCACGGTTACGCTTGCCGATAACAACGCCTTCGAACGCCTGCAGACGCTCACGGTTGCCTTCAGTTACACGAACCTGAATAACCACGGTATCACCCGGCGCAAACGCGGGGATTTCCTTGGCCATCTGTTCTGTTTCGAGTTGATTGATGATGTTGTTCTTGCCGCTCATCGTAATGCTCCTGATACCCAATCTTTTAATGCCCTGATGATTCAGAGGCACACGGTTCGTTTAAAATCTCTCCCAGCAGCTTACGCTCTTCATCCGTAAGCACCCGCTTTTCCAGCAGGTCGGGGCGTCGCTCCCGGGTTCGCCTCAGCGACTGTTTAAGCCGCCAACGCCGGATCTGATCATGGTGACCGCCCAACAAAATATCCGGCACCGCCTGACCTTCGTATACTTCGGGCCGGGTGTAGTGCGGACAATCCAGCAAGCCGTCAGCAAAAGAATCCTGTTCTGCCGACTGCGCATGCCCCAACGCTCCGGGGATAAGGCGCGTAACCGAATCAATGACAGCCATAGCCGCCAGTTCACCACCGGAGAGCACAAAGTCTCCCAGTGATATTTCCCGGTCGACCTCTGTAGCTATCAGGCGCTCATCAACACCCTCATAGCGTCCTGCTACCAGAATCAAACGCTCTTCTGCAGCAAGTGACTCAACAACAGCCTGATTCAGAGTTTCACCCTGAGGCGAAAGATATACCACGCAAGCTTTTCCGGGCGCAGCTTCTCTCGCTGCATGAATGGCATCCCTGAGCGGCTGAATCTTCATCAGCATTCCGGGGCCACCACCGTAGGGCCGGTCATCGACGGTACGATGACGATCATGGGTAAACTCGCGAGGGTTCCAACTGCGAAAGGTCAAAAGACCATCACGCACAGCCCTGCTCGTTATCCCGTAATCCGTTACCGCCTGAAACATCTCCGGGAACAGACTGACTGCGCCAATCCACACCCGTCAGAACTCCGGATCCCAGTCGACAATCAGCTTATGCTCCGCCAGATTAACCTCCCGGACAACCTGGTCAGGGAGATAAGGAATCAGACGCTCGCGCTGATCAATGGAGCCTGTCGTCGCATGCACCACCAGAACATCATTGGAGCCGGTTTCAATCAGGTGATCCACTCGACCAAAGCACTCACCTTCAACCGTGAAGACATCAAGCCCCTGCAACTGACGCCAGTAATATTCCCCTTCGGGGAGCACCGGCAACTCAGCAGTCGGAACCCTGACTTCAGCCCCACAATAAGTGCGGGCCAACTCACGATCACTAATACCTTTAAGCCTGACAACGATCGCCTGCCCCTGGCGACGACCTTCCTCAAGCTTCGCTGGAATACGCTTACCGTCCAGATCGAGAATCCAGTCGGTATAGTTAAGTATTCCTTCTTTGGGGTCGGTGAACGAAAAAACCTTAAGCCACCCTTTAACCCCAAATACCGAGGTAATCCGACCGATCACAGTTTCCTGCGAATTCTGCGTCATACAACAACCCCGGTGGTCAGCAAACTTACACTGCAGCCTTGAGCAATTGCGCAACGCGATCGCTGGTTTGTGCACCCTGGCCGATCCAGAAATTCACACGATCGCGATCAACGCGAAGGCGCTCTTCCTGACCGCGGGCGATCGGGTTGAAAAAACCGACGCGCTCAATGAAGGCGCCGTCACGTGCTCTGCGACTGTCAGTTACTGTCAAGTGATAGAACGGGCGCTTCTTGGAACCGCCACGAGCCAAACGGATTGTTACCATTTAACCAATATCCTGTTCTGTTATACGAACTTTGTACGTTTCACGCTTGCCACAATGGTGGCTGACGCGGAGACCCATACTCGAAAGGGGCGCTATTCTATGCTAAAAATGCGCCAATGAAAACAGGGAAACGTACTGTTTCCAGGTTTTCGGCATAAGGCATTTTACATACGCCCAAATGGAGGCATTCCACCGCCGCCACCGCCTGGCGGCATCATACCACCCAAGCCGCGCATCATATTCGCCATTCCGCCTTTTTTGCTGAATTTCTTCATCATCTTCTGCATTTGCTTATGCTGCTTAAGCAGACGGTTCACATCCTGTATCTGAGTCCCTGAACCGGCAGCAATGCGGCGCTTGCGGGAATTATTGATAACATCCGGATAACGGCGCTCTTTTGAGGTCATCGAACAAATGATAGCTTCCAACTGCCCCATCGACTTGTCATTAACCTGCTGCTGCGCCACCTGGGCCATCTGCCCCATCCCTGGCAGCTTGTCCATCAGACCGCCAATCCCCCCCATGTTCTTCATTTGCTGAAGCTGATCACGGAAGTCCTCAAGATCAAAGCTCTTGCCCTTTTTGATTTTCCTGGTGAGCTTCTCGGCCTTTTTCTGATCCAGCTTGCGCTCCGCCTCCTCAATGAGAGACAGCACATCTCCCATACCGAGAATACGGGATGCAACCCGATCCGGGTGAAACGGCTCAAGAGCATCGGTTTTTTCGCCAACCCCGAGGAACTTGATGGGCTTACCCGTAATATGCCGCACAGAAAGCGCCGCACCACCACGGGCGTCACCATCTGTTTTTGTCAGCACCACACCTGTCAGAGGCAAGGCATCGTTAAATGCCTTGGCGGTATTCGCCGCATCCTGCCCCGTCATGGCATCCACAACGAAGAGGGTCTCAACCGGGTTAACCGCCTTATGCAGCCGACCGATCTCACCCATCATCTGCTCATCAACGTGCAAGCGGCCCGCGGTATCGAGAATCACAACATCAATATGTTTCTTGCGGGCAGCCGCTACCGCACCTTCAGCGATGGCAACCGGGTCCTGATCAGCAGTACTGGGAAAAAACTCAACGCCAACTTCTGCCGCCAGAGTCTCCAGCTGCTTGATCGCTGCCGGCCGGTATATATCGGCACTGACCACCAGAACAGTCTTTTTCTGCCGTTCTTTCAGAAAACGCGACAGCTTTGCGACCGTAGTCGTTTTACCTGCACCCTGAAGACCCGCCATCATAATAACGGCAGGTGGCTGAACAGCGAGATTGAGGGTTTCATTCCCCTCCCCCATCACCCGTTCCAGCTCCTGCTGAACAACCTTTACAAACACCTGGCCGGGGGTAAGGCTGCGCTGGACTTCCTGGCCGATAGCCCGCTGACGGACACCTTCAACAAAGTCTTTTACCACCGGTAGGGCAACGTCTGCCTCCAGTAGCGCCATACGCACTTCACGGAGAGTGTCCTTGATATTGTCATCGGTTAGCCGCGCCTGACCGGAAATCTTGCGCAGGCTACCGGAAAGTCGGTCTTGGAGGTTTTCAAACATGTTGCTCTTCCGTACCCCGGATAAATTGAGTGCACAAATCATAGAGCCGACTCTGGCTCCTTGATTCCTGTTGCATAATCGCGACATTATAACCAGACTATCGTCGTGAAACGACCAGCCCGGTCAAATCGGCAGCCATGCCTGCCGATCCCCACCCAGCTAAGTGGTTAATAAGGAAGTCATGGGAACGCTGATTCTCGCGGTCACCTCTCTTTTTCTGTACAGCGTCGGCACCGCTCTACAAGCACTCCACTTTCGTGGACGAGTGCACAGTAACATTGCGATCACCACCCTTATCGGCATGCTGGCGCTTACTGCGCACGGACTGCTGATCACCCAAACCATTCAACACGATGGTGGTATTGATTTCAGTCTGTTCAAAAGCACAGTCCTGATTTCCTGGCTGATCGTTTTCCTACTACTGGGCCTGAACCTCAAAAAACCGGTTCAAAGCCTTTTTCTGGGCGCCTACCCATTGGCGGCGTTCACCATAATCATGGCACTGATTGCCCATACACCATCACGTCTGGTATCTGGCGAAAGCTACGGCTTACTTTCTCATATCGCGCTCTCGGTTACAGCCTACAGCCTGTTTTCGCTTGCCGCCATACAAGCAACCCTGCTTTATTTGCAAAACCGTCAGCTAAAGCAAAACTACAACAGCCCTCTTGTGCGCAACCTACCGCCACTACAGACAATGGAATCCCTGCTTTTCGAAATGGTATGGGCTGGCGTTGTCATGCTGATTCTGGCCATTGTGACGGGCGCCATTTTCATAGAAAACCTGTTTGCACAGAACCTCGCCCACAAAACCCTGTTCTCCCTGCTCTCACTGCTGGTTTTCGTCGGCCTGCTCGTCGGGCGCTATACAAAAGGCTGGCGCGGCATCACTGCAAGCCGCTGGACGCTGGCCGGCTGCGCTCTTCTTATGGTGGCATTTTACGGCAGCAAGTTCGCTCTTGAGCTGGTATTCCGGAAAGGCGGCTGACCCGCCGCCTATAACCTCTTGACACCGGATACAATCACAACCTATTTTCGCTACTTGTCAGCAACATAAGGACACTTCTGGTTTGGACGGTACATCGCTTACAGCGCTGTCGATTATTCTCGTCGGGCTGATTATGCTTTCGGCATTTTTCTCCAGCTCTGAAACCGGAATGATGTCACTCAACCGGTATCGCCTCAAACACATGGCGAAAACCGGCCACAAAGGCGCCAAACGAGCCCAGGGGCTGCTGCAGCGCACCGATCAGCTGATCGGCATCATTCTCATCGGCAATAACTTCGTCAACATCCTGGCATCCTCTATCGCCACGGTTATTGCGATCCGTATATGGGGTGATGCCGGCATTGCCGTTGCAACACTTCTGCTGACGATCGTCATCCTGATTTTTGCCGAAGTCACACCCAAGACTCTGGCAGCCCTCTTCCCGGAAAAAATCGCATTCCCTGCCAGCTACATTCTCGGGCCTCTGCTAAAGATCCTTTACCCCATTGTCTGGGCTGTAAACCTGTTTACCGGGGCCATCCTCAAGATTCTGAGAATCTCGCCAAACGATGCAGCCAATGAGCACCTCAGCCGCGAAGAACTCAGGACCCTGGTAAACGAAGCCGGCGCCCTGATCCCGACAAAGCACAAAGATATGCTCGTCAGCATCCTGGATCTGGAAAAAGTAACAGTAAACGACATCATGGTGCCGCGAAACGAAGTCTCAGGCATAGATCTGGACGATGACACTGATACTATTTTGCGCCAACTGAGAAACAGCCAGCATACACGCCTTCCTGTATTCAAAGGCGACATCAACAATATTCAGGGAATTCTCCACCTGCGCAGCGCAACCAAGCTGTTGCAACACGAGGAAATCAACAAAAGCATGATTCTACAGCTTTGCCAGGAACCTTATTTTGTTCCAGAAAGCACTCCTCTGAACACCCAGCTTATCAACTTCCAGAAAGGCAAACGCCGCTTCGGGATTGTAGTAGACGAATATGGCGACGTGCTGGGACTCGCCACCCTGGAGGATATTCTTGAGGAAATTGTCGGAGAGTTTACAACGGATTATGCCGCCACCAGCCCAGACATCATTCCACAGGACGACAACACCTTTATTATCGACGGTACAACCTCCGTTCGCACCATCAACAAAACCCTGGGCTGGAAACTGCCTACAGACGGGCCGAAAACACTAAACGGACTGATCACCGAAACCCTTGAAAACATCCCCGACACCAACGTTTGCCTGAAGGTGGACGGTCACAGGGTCGAGGTTCTCCAGATCAAGGACAACGTGGTAAAAGCAGCGATTGTGCACCCGAAAAAGCGGAAAAAACGAACTCTTACCATCTCCTGACCCTCCCGTTCCATGTTTTTTGATAGACGCTACGGTTATAGCGGAACCCCCTCTTGGAAGATCAAAATTTAACCAGCTCCTTGACGCATATCAATCTACCACCAACACTTGAGTAGAGTGCGAAACAATAATAATCGCAAGGAGTTTACCCATGAGCCTGACACATACCTTTGGCCTTCTGACCCATCCCGATCAACAATGGGAGGCCATCCGGAAAGAATCCGAATCGGTTACCCGTCTTTACACAGGACACGTATTACTTCTCGCCCTGATTCCCGCCCTGGCCGGATTCATTGGAACCAGCCAGGTGGGCTGGCAAATTGGTGACGGCCAGGTCACACGCCTTTCCGTAAGCAGCGCACTAAGCCTGTCGGTATTGTTTTACGGAGCCATGCTTGCTGGCATATTCATTCTGGGCAAGTTCATTGATTTCTTTGCGGCTACCTATGATGCAGTCGAACGAACTCCGCGGGGCGTTACGATGGCAGCCTACACTGCCACCCCTATTTTCCTGATCGGAGTTATCGCGGTTTACCCCAATATCTGGGTGAACATGCTCGCAGGGCTGGTCGCCATTGCTTACGCGGTGTACCTGCTTTATGAGGGCTTACCCATTCTGATGAAAATCCCCGAAGAGCGCGGGTTCATGTTTGCTACAGCAGTGCTAACCGTCGGGCTGGTCATGTTTGTCGCCCTTCTTGCCATGAGCGTGGTGATCTGGAGCATGGGGGTCGGCCCCATTTATGTATCATGAAGCCCCGTCCCAGGCATTCATGTTAG
This sequence comes from Marinobacter sp. ANT_B65, assembly GCF_002407605.1. Lineage (NCBI taxonomy): Bacteria > Pseudomonadati > Pseudomonadota > Gammaproteobacteria > Pseudomonadales > Marinobacteraceae > Marinobacter > Marinobacter sp. ANT_B65. The sequence goes on from NZ_NXGV01000003.1 coordinate 442,717, forward strand.
CGAACCAGCAAAGGGTGCTCTGAGAGAGCACCCTTTGTTTTTCGGGTTAACATCTACCTTAGTTTTATTTCATGTTAACCCAGTCAAAAATGCGGTAAATTTAACGTATAATCAAAAACAGACATTTTAGCTCGGTCATGTACCCCGGTTGAGCCGTAAACAGGAGTCGGCCATGAACAAGCAGTCCGGCATACATTACCTCCGAGAGCACAGAGAAGCGGGAAACAACAAACCGGTTCCTGCGGAGGTTACCCGCATCCGCGACACCCTTGTCGCCGGGCTTGGCGATCTGCTGCAGGGCGCTTTTGATGCCGTTGATGATTCGCTGTTTGAACTGGCAAATAATGCCCGCAGCAACAACGAGCAGAATCGCTATTTTGAAGCCATGCGGGAAATCCGCATCAAGCGAAAAGGTGTGGAGCGCCACTTTCAGAATACAGTTGCTCAGTTTTTTGCAAACCCTCCCCACACCGGCCAGCAGCAGGACGACACGCTGGCCAGGCAGGCGAATGCAGACAACCTTGCACTCGTTGGCGATGATGATCTGGAAGAGCAGGTAGCTCTGAATGCCATGATCACTAAAGCCAAGGCTCATTTTCAGGGGCCTCTCATACAGCTCCAGGCCCGCTTCAGCCAGGTTTACGACGGTGCTTCGGACGAAAATCCGGTTAACCCCATGGCGCCCGAGCACCTTTGCAGCGCTTTTACAGAGGCAATTCAGGCTCTGGAGATACAGATTCGCGAACGATTGATTCTGCTTAAGCAGTTTGATCGCTATGTCGTGTCTAATCTGGGGATGCTTCTGGACGAAGCAAACAGAATCCTTGTCCAGGCAGGCGTTATTCCCAACTTCCGCTATCACGGGAAAACCGGCCACCAACACGGCGTTCCAGAGTCCCAACCTGCAGCCGGCAGCCATGAGGGTGCATCCACATCCGGTGAAAACTGGCTGGATACCGGCGCCGGAAACAACGCCGTATTCGAACAGATTCATCAGTTACTGGCACGCCAAAGGGCCAATGCCGGCATTCCAACCCGTCAGCACGATCCGGACATACGGATCATCGGGGGCAATGAACTGGTAAATCTTCTGGCATCCCTGCCCTTTACGGCACAAACCGGAGCTGAACACAATCTCAGCGAAGGCGAACCGCTTACCATCGATCTTCGCGATGCCGTTCAACAGATTCTGGCCCAGACCAACACCGCTGATGGCAAAAAGCCCGCACTCAAGGAAATGGACGAGGACCTGATTAACCTTGTGTCCATGCTCTTTGAATTCATTCTGGATGACTACAACCTGTCCGCGCCGGTTCAGGTTCTGATAAGCCGACTACAGATACCCATCCTGAAAGTTGTCATTAAAGACAAGAGCTTTTTTAGCAAGACCACTCACCCCGCCAGAAAGCTGCTCAACGCGCTTGCCCGGGCAGGGATTGGCTGGAGTAACAGCGACGAAAAAGCCAGAGACAAGCTGTACGAAAAGATTCACGGCATTGTGCAGAGAATCCTGTGTGAATTCGACGGCGACGTTACCTTGTTCGAGACACTTAACGATGAGTTTGAAGAGTTTCTCGCCAGGGAAAACCGCAAAGCATCTCTGGTAGAGCAACGTACTCGTGAATCCGAGCGCGGCCGCATCAAATCCCAGAAAGCTCAGGAACTGGTTGATCGGGTAATCAAGGAACGTGTAGCCCGCTACCGGCTGCCAGAGCCTACCTACAACCTGCTGATCAATGGCTGGAGCCGGGTTATGTTTCTGGCCTACCTCCGGGACGATGTGGAGCATCGCTGGCAGGAAAGCGTGAAGGTTGTCGATGACCTTATCTGGTGTCTGCATCCTCATCAGGAAGATTCAGAACGGGATCAGTGGGTTCGGGTTGTTCCCGGCCTACTCAAATCGCTACGCGCTGGCCTGGAAGAGGTTTCATACAACGCTTCGAAGCTTGATGAAACCATGAGTCAGCTCAAACACGAACTGGCGGAAGCTTTCCGTGCAAGTTCCAACATAGAGCTCGCTGAAGAACCATCCGAGGAAGAAAACGAGCAAAGCAGCTTCAAGCACCAGGCTCAGCCCGAGGATGCAGCTATTGCTGAGTTTATGGCCCAGATAGACGGCATAGAGATAGGCAACTGGGTCGAGTTCCGCCTTGTAAATGGCGCGAGCTTCCGATGCAAACTTTCAGCGATCATTGAAGAAGCAGACTGCTTTGTCTTTGTTAACCGCATGGGGCTGAAAGTCATTGAAAAGACCCGTACCGAGCTTGCCCACGAAATGCGGCGAGGACGGATGACTCTCCTTGAACAGGGAGCATTTATTGACCGGGCTCTTGATGCCGTGGTCGGCTCCCTGCGCAGCAAAACAGCCTGAGCCCGGCCCCGGGACCGCAGTAAAGCCTGCGGACCCGGGACAGGAAGACTGGCGCAAGGATCACCCGGTAACAGTTAAGCAATCCGGAGTGAGTACCGGGGCACTCAGGCTTCAGCTTGCTTGGCAGCCTCTTTAACCAGTTTTGCCAATTCGCCGTTCTCGGACATTTCCATAATAATGTCGCAACCACCTACCAGCTCACCATTAACATAGAGCTGAGGGTATGTCGGCCAGCTTGAATAAACCTTCAGACCCTCGCGCAACTCCTGGTTATCGAGAATATTCACGAAGGCAAAACGCTCTCCGCATGCCATCAGGGCCTGCGAGGTCTTGGCAGAAAAGCCACATTGTGGAGCCTGGGGAGAGCCTTTCATGTAAAGGATAATCGGATTTTCCGAGAGTTGAGTCTTAATTGTTTCGTTAATGTCCATGAACATGCACCTCTGGTTGAAAACGGAACAGTTTGTTGCGCTTTTTCGCGCCGTCACACCGAATTTGTATGGCCTCCATTGTACACGCCGGGCGAGCCCCTCAACAAACACTACAATTTGATGCAGGACAAGCCCTGCCGGCGGCGTTGTCATCACTGACGTGAAGGGCTAGACTTGATGCCCTTTTTTTACCAGTATTTTTCACTCATCCAGGGCTTCATCAAGGTAAGGGCCATCCCATGGCAGCAAGGCATTTTCTGACACTGAATGACATGACCACGACTGAGCTGGAAAATCTGGTGGATCATGGCACCAGACTCCGGAACGAATGGCGGCAGGGCAAGGTCAGGGACTCACTGAAAAATCGCGTACTGGCAATGATTTTTGAGAAGTCCTCAACCCGCACCCGGGTCTCCTTCGAAGCAGGCATGACCCAACTGGGCGGCTCCGCCATGTTCCTTTCTCCAAGGGATACACAGCTAGGTCGCGGAGAGCCCATCGAAGACTCCGCTATTGTCATATCCAGCATGGTCGATGCAGTGATGATCCGTACCTTTGCCCATGAAACGGTAGAGAAGTTTGCAAAGGCTTCGCGGGCACCTGTTATCAATGCGCTTACGGATGATTTCCATCCCTGCCAGTTACTGGCAGACATGCAAACCTATCGGGAGCATCGCGGCAGCATACAGGGCGCCACAGTGGCCTGGATCGGTGATGGAAACAACATGTGCCATTCCTACATCAACGCCGCCACGCAGTTCGACTTTCACCTGAACATAGCGACACCTCAGGGTTATGAACCAGATCCGGAGCTGGTAAAGGCCCACGGCTCTCGTATAACGCTCATGCGGGAGCCGGCTGAAGCTGCTCGCAATGCGAATCTTCTGGTAACCGACGTATGGGCCTCAATGGGCCAGGAAGACGAGCAGAAAGCCCGCGAAAAAGCCTTCAGCAACTACCAGATCAACCCCACGCTGATGGATATAGCTGCAAAAGACGCATTACTCATGCACTGTCTGCCGGCTCACCGTGGCGAAGAAATTTCTGCCGACATGATGGAGCATCCGGCTTCAGTAATCTGGGACGAGGCAGAAAACCGGCTCCACGCCCAGAAAGCTCTGCTGGAGTTCCTGATCCTGAACCGCCTGGACTGAGATTTTATGAGCACGCACGAAACTGCCAATCACAACTGGTTGCTGGAAGTAAATGACCTGACTTGTGGCTACGGCGGGGATGCCGTTGTGAAAGGTATCAGCTTCGCGCTCAGCCACGGAGATATCGGCTGCCTGCTCGGGCCCAGCGGTTGCGGGAAAAGCACTATCCTGAGGGCTCTGGCGGGATTCCTTCAGTTAACCGGTGGTGAAATATGCCTGGAGTCCCGGCAGATCAGTCTCCCCGGTCGCACTCTCGCGCCAGAGAAGCGCCGCATCGGTATGGTTTTTCAGGACTATGCGCTATTTCCTCACCTGAGCATTGCCGACAACGTGGGCTTTGGATTACAGGGTCTGGATAAAGCCCAGAAGCGCAGCAAAGTCATGGAACTGCTTCACGTCGTTCACCTGCAGGATCTGGCGGATAACTATCCACACGAACTTTCGGGAGGGCAACAGCAGCGGGTTGCACTGGCACGGGCTCTGGCTCCGGAACCGACACTGATTCTGCTCGACGAACCCTTCTCCAACCTTGATGCGGATCTGCGCCGCAGGCTCAGCCTCGATGTCCGGGAGATACTCAAAACACTCGGCATAAGTGCCATTCTGGTGACTCACGATCAGCAGGAAGCCTTTGCGATGTGTGATCAGGTAGCTGTGCTTCAGAACGGGAAAATCCAGCAGTGGGATGTGCCCTACAACCTCTACCATGAACCCGCAAACCGCTTTGTGGCAAGTTTCATAGGCCAGGGTGGATTTATACCAGGCAAAGCTGTGGGGCCAGACACAATTGAATCGGAGCTAGGCACCATTCACGGAAACCGGGCCTATAAATGGCCCAGCGGTACGCTGGTAGATGTGCTTATCCGCCCTGATGACATCGTCTACGATGCCGAGTCAGACCTGCGTCCAAAAGTGGTCGAAAAAACCTTTGCAGGTACCTCTACGCTCTACAGGTTCCGCTGCTCTGAAGATACAGAGTTTGAGGCACTTTTCCGCAGTCACCTGGATTTCAATCTGGGCGAGACAGTCCCGGTGCGGGTAGAAGCAGACCACCTGATTGCTTTCGAACGCAACAACTGAGCCATCATCTCAGTTGTTGCAAACCCTGTCGATTGCGTCAAGCCAACCCGAATACAGCGACTCCCGTAGCGCCGGACTCATTTCTGCCTGGAACTGCCGTTCGCACTCCCAGAGTTCCGAGATCTGCTCCAGACTGTCATAAACCCCGGTTTGCAGGCCAGCCAGATAGGCCACACCCAAAGCAGTCGTTTCAGTTATCCGGGGACGATCAACCGTAACGTTCAGAATGTCTGCCAGAAACTGCATCAGCCAATCGTTGACCACCATACCGCCATCCACTCGCAGTGACGCCAGGGCAGCACCATCATTCTGAATAGCCCGCACCAGATCCTTGGTCTGATAGCACACAGACTGCAGTCCTGCGGTAACAATCTCACCAATACCTGTATCCCGGGTCAATCCCAGGATAGCCCCTCGGGCATGAGGATCCCAATGTGGCGCACCCAGTCCGGTAAACGCTGGCACCAGATACACCTGGTTATCCACACCAACAGCTTCAGCATGCAAGGCAGATTCGTTGGCATGGCTAATAAGTTTCAATCCGTCCCGCAACCACTGCATGGCAGCGCCCGCCACAAAAATGCTGCCTTCAACCGCATAGCAAGGCTTGCCATCAAGGCGGTAGGCTACTGTCGTCAGTAAGCGATTCTCCGATCGCAGGGCTTTAGCTCCGGTATTCACCACCAGGAAACAGCCTGTACCATAGGTACTCTTTGCCATGCCCGGCCTGAAACAGGCCTGACCAATCAGTGCTGCCTGCTGATCACCCGCCACGCCCGCGACCATAACCGGCGCGCCAAGCCATTTGGCATCGGTCAAGCCATAATCCGCTGCGCTATCAAGAACATCAGGCAATAACGCCTTTGGCACACGAAACAACGAAAGCAGACCGTCATCCCATGTCTGCTCATGGATATTGAACAATGCAGTCCTGGAGGCGTTTGTAGCATCAGTAAAATGCGAACGCCCGCCGGTCAGGTTCCAGAGAAGCCAGCTATCTATGGTTCCAAACGCCAGTTCACCGGCCTCAGCCCGAGCCCGGGCACCTTCTACGTTGTCCAGTATCCAGGCAATCTTGGTGGCGGAAAAGTAGGGATCGATCAGCAGGCCGGTACGTTCAACCACTGCCCCCTCATGACCATCGGTTTTAAGCTTGGTGCACAGCGATGCTGTTCGCCTGTCCTGCCAGACGATTGCGTGGTGGATCGGTTTCCCCGTCACCCGATCCCAAATTACGGTGGTTTCACGCTGATTGGCAATACCGATTCCAGACAGTTCAGAGGCATCGATGGCAGCTTTACTCAGCGCTCCACGACAGACTGTAAGCGTAGTCTCCCAGATTTCTGTGGCATCGTGCTCTACCCGTCCGTCACTTGGAAAGTGCTGACAGAATTCCCGCTGATCTGCAGCAATGCTGGCGCCGCTCTGGTCAAAAACGATAGCTCGGGAGCTGGTGGTGCCCTGATCAATAGCAAGCAGGTATCGGGTCATCATGGATCCTGTAATCTGGCTGTTTACAGGAGTCTACCAGCAGGTGGTTCCAAGGCAGAAGCACATGGGTGCTTATCCGGAAGAAAAACAGACCATAAACAAGGGCGGGAGATACAAACAGAAAAGAAAAAAAAGGGCCGGAAAACCGACCCTCAAATGACGAATGAAACAAGGAAATTTCGTAAGAACCACTAAGTTAAAAGTCATCCCTTACGTTTTCGATTATCGGTACCGGCGAAGATAGTTTCAGTGGTTCTTGTGTTGTCAGTTTGTTACATCAGGTGAAAGACCAGAGCTGCGCTCCCCCGATTACAGATCCGGTTCCAGCGGCTTATTGCGCGGCCAGACCAGACTGAAACGCGCACCTCCAAGGCTGTCACTCCGGCTTACAAATGCCTGCCCGTTATGCCAGTACAAAATACGGCGCACAATAGAGAGGCCAAGCCCATACCCGCCCGATGTGCGGGTTCGGCTGTCATCAAGCCGGGCAAAGGCTGTAAACACCTTCTCCCACTCTTCTTCCGGAATGCCAGGACCATCGTCTTCTACATCAACCCGGCAGTGATCTTCATCAATATGGCAGCGCACAAGCACTCTGCCAGCCGCATAACGTCCGGCATTACCTACAAGATTCTGGATAGCCCGGTGGATATAACGCGGCTCAACATCAGCGGTTGCCAGACTCTCTGTCACTTCATCGACCTCACCTGTAATGCTCAGCGCAGGCCGGACTCGCTGCTGCTCCGCCACAACCTGCCTCACAATATCGGTGACAGACGCTTCCTCAAGCTTGAAAACCGGACCGCCCTGTTCAAGACGGGCATAGGTCAGAATCTCGTCAATCAATTCATCCAGTTCCTGAATATCGCCATCGATACCATCGAGTTGCTTCTGAAGCGCCTCCTGTCCCTGACAATCCTCAATCATCTGCACACCAAACCGGATACGGGCAACCGGCGTTCTCAATTCGTGGGAAACCGCATGAATCATTTCCCGCTGAACGTCCACAAGGCGCTGTATATGCTCTGCCATACCGTTAAATGCCGCGGCCAACCGAGAGACGATAGTGCCCTCACCTGCCTCTACGCGGGCACTCATTTCTCCACGCGCGATTCGTACTGCAACGGACTCCACTTTGCGCAAATTGCTATCCAGAGCACGAAGCACAAAAATCAACCACAGCGCCAGAGCACTTCCTGAGACTGCCAGCAACAGCAAAGTAACAGGCCATGCCCATGGATTGAAGGCACCACCAGGCAAGGTCATCTGAATCAGTTCACCATCGGTCAACTGCACAAGCACCTGCCCTTCACCGTTTTCGTGGTAAAAGGCGAAACCGCTGCTGTATACCCGCTCCAGCACCTCATCACCCGGCAGAACTGCCGAACCCTGGACTCTGGACACACCAATGTCCAAGCCTTCTCTCAAACGTTCCATAACCTCATCACGATCATCCGGGCCGGCGGCATCCAGGTGCACCCGGAGAACCTGCGCAGAGGCAACAGCGATATCCCTGTAGGGGTGGGACGCCCGGAACTGTATGACATCACCCTGAAGCCCTGTGACCAGAAACCGGTAGCCAAGACTGTCTTCAACCGCGATCACCTGGCCATACCCCAGGCGCTCCCGAATGACAGGAGAAAGCGACAGGTCTCCGGTATCTGCAACCCGGAAGTCATGCAGAGAAGCCAGCCAGGGATACTGATGTTCGGGTGCGGGAGAAGACGCCAGCCAGCGCATGAGCGGCTCAGAGAAGCGCTCATGCCAGAATTGTGAACGCACGGAATTGATCCCTACAAACAGGGCAATACAGAGCAGTATCACCAGAGCGGTGAGGCCGGCAAGACGGGCATAAAGATTAAGAAAAAACTTCAGGGGCATGTCAAAAAACCCTGGCAGGGAAGCGTCGGCCAGAAAATCCGTGCCGACACCAAAGACTGAATCGTCAGGCTTCTTTCACAAACAGATAGCCTTTACTCCGGACGGTCTTAATCCTGCGGGGGTGTATGGGATCGTCACCGATTTTCGGGCGAATCCGGGAGACCCGAACATCAATCGACCGGTCCTGACCATCGTATTCGATGCCCCGCAACGCGGTGAAAATTTCTTCCCGGCTCAGCACCCGGCCAGCATTACTCGCCAGCAACCAGAGCAGATCGAACTCGGCACTGGTGAGGTCGATACTTTCATCACTAAGCCAGGCTTCACGCATGGACCTGTCAACAACCAGGTCATTGAACTGCATACGGGTAGGCTCTTCACCATTTGCTTCGTCCAGATTATTCTGGGCATTTTCCGCAACGCGGCGAAGCATGGCTCGGATACGGGCGAGAAGTACCCGGGGCTTGACAGGCTTGCCGATGTAATCATCTGCCCCCATCTCAAGACCAAGCACCTGGTCAAGGTCATCAGTACGTGCTGTGAGCATAATGATGGGACCAGAATAAACTGGTCGTACACGGCGGCAGATGGAAAGGCCGTCTTCACCCGGCAGCATCAAGTCCAGAACAACAAGATCTGGCTGCTCATTGCGGATGCGCTCGACGGCGGAGCCCCCATGAGTTTCAAGTGAGACAGACAGGCCGTTGCTCTCAAGGTACTCTCGGGTCAGCTCGGCCAGCCGCTCATCATCTTCGACAATAAGAATTCGCCAACTTTCGTTTGTCTGTTCCACGCGATCCATCTCTGATTTTATTTTTCCGAGTTCAGTGTCTTGCCTGCATCCGACAATACAGACAACCTGATGTAACAGCAATTATACATGCTATTCAGAAATATACATGGAACTAGCCTGCTGTTACACCCGGTGACAAATACTGACCCGCGCTCACCTCAGATTCAGATCAGCAGAACCACTCAAAAAAGTGGCCGACCCTGAGTGATTTCTTCGTCGGTCGCTTCACGCCGCTCAATGATTTCCAGATCAAAATAAAGGGTAAATCCCGCCAACGGATGATTGGCATCTACCCGTATCAGATTACCGTCAATTCCCTTGACCTGAACAATCTGGGCGTTGTCGCCGGTGTTGGTCTGGAACTTCATGCCAACCTGCAGATTTTCAACACCCTCAAACATTGACCGGGGAATTTTCCGGACCAGATCTGCCCTATGCTCACCATAAGCCATAGAGGGTGGAACGGTTACCTCAAGACAGTCTCCTGCATTACGATCTTTCACAGCCTCCTGGATACCTTTGATAATATCCGGGCTGCCGTAAAGGAAGTGCAGAGGCTCACTGCCCTCTGAAGTATCAACCAACTCGCCGACTTTGTTCTTCAGCACGTAATGAACAGTAAAAACGTCAGGTTTTTTTGAGGAAGCTTGCATCAGGGTTTTGGGTTTCCTGTATCCGGTGTAGTTTCAGTCAATTTCAGGCCATGGATCACGAGACGCTGCTCCAGTTTCTCACGCAGCCCGGAAGGCTGGCTCAGACCCATACGTTGTAACAATTCGGTATAACGACCCGCCTCATCTCTGGCTCGAAAAGCCTGCAGGAGGGTCGACAGTTTACCACGGCCAGTGGCCGTTTCAGACTTGAGTTTCTTGAGCGCCTTGCCCAGCACCAGCTCCTGATCGGTAAAATCCCGACCAAAGGGAAACGCCGGAAACCATTCACTGCACCCGGTTTCTGAAAACAGCTTCGCAATAGCCTCTGGCGTGTTGTTTTTCCAACTGGCCGGCAGCCGGAAATCTGCACTGACCTTACCGGCTTTCTGCGCCCGACTGAGCAGTTCCTGTTGAAAGCGCGAATCTGCGATACGAATCAGGCGCAGATAGACTTGCTCATCTGGCTGCCCCCGCAGGTCGGCAATGCCGTATTCGGTGACAACGACGTCCCGAAGATGGCGGGGGATAGTACAATGACCGTAATTGAATACAATGTTCGAGACAACTGCCCCCCCAGCCTTGCGGGTACTGCGCAGCGCGATGATGGAGCGTGCCCCCGGGAGTTCATGGGCCATGGATACAAAGTTGTACTGTCCACCCACACCGCTTATAACCCGGCCATCTTCAAGCCCGTCCGAAACAGCAGCACCACTAAGTGTGTACATCATTGCAGTATTAATAAAACGGCTATGTATACGCTGCGCAGCCTTAAGACGCTGATTGCCGAAGTGATGATCATACAGGTGATTGATAAAGTTAACGCTGGTCATACAGATACGGTCACGATCCGCATCCGTGAGTTCACGCAGGAGCTGATAAAACTTCCGGGGCCCCAGGTAAAAGCCGCCATGCATGACAACACCACCGCTCAATCGCTCCCCGAGTGCCAGAGCCGCAATGGCATCCCTGGCTTCAGTCTTATCCAGATCGCCGTCCAGTAAATGCTCACCTACTCGCAGCCGGCCATCCCTGAACTCAACCTCACTGCGAAGAATTCCGTAGCGTGTCAGCCAGGCAACATCGCGCGCTCGCAACGGTGAATCAACAAGTCCTTCCCGGCGCAGCACATCCAGTGTAGCCAGGGACACTTTGCTATCAATATCACCATTGTTAACAAGTATTTGAATATCTGCATGGTCATATACTTCACGCCGGAGGACGCCCTCCTGCATGAGATACAAAAAGCCATCCACCATCATCTCACTGCAACCGTAGAGGCCTTTTCTGAACGGCCCGGTTCCGCCTTCCTGTTCCACCAGAGGGAAATGCCCGGCAACCTCGAGATAATCGAAAACAGCCTTCCAGGCATCATTATTCTTATGACGCAGAAGAGCGCTATGAACCAGCGCCGCGCCAAGCGAACCTATACCCACCTGCAAGGTGCCACCATCTTTCAGCAAGGTACTGGCATAAAAGCCAATCAGATGATCTGCCGGACTTATTGCCATCTGGGGAGCGGAAAACAAGGGGTATTCCGAAGGCTCATGCTCAAACACCATATCAAACTGGTCTTCTGCGATAGCAGCGTCGCGACCAAACCAGGGTAACTGGCGATTGATTTCGCCCACAACCGCCACTGGAGTGCCAGCCGCCGCCTGCTCTCTTAACATCAGCAGCAAATCCAGAGTCAGATCAGGGTTACAGCTCAGACTCACCATGCCCGGGGCACCATGCAACTCTCCCGGCGACACCATCTGGGCGACCACATTGATTCCCCGATTCATAAGGTCACGGGCCGCATGCGTGTAGTTAGTGGATATGTAATGGCGCTGCTGGCTTTTATTTTTCAGAGCGCTACCAGCCTTGAAAAAAAACTCTGAAACCTGAACATTCGGGGGCAACTGATTGTTGCTGACGTCCCGGGCATACTGCAAATCCGGGATATCTCCATAGAGACTTTCCGCAAACGGCCCCATAAACCGCTTTTCCAGTGAAGAACTACCTGAAGGTGCCAGCAGTGAGAGCGCGGTGAATATCTGAAGATCTATCTCCGGGTCATCCTTTGCTCTCTGATAAAGCGCGTTCACGAAGCGGAGTGGCTTCCCGATCCCCAGGGGCAGACCCAACTTGATAGTCTTGCCAACCCGGCGAATCACTTCATCCACGCAACGCTCCGTGTCATCTATACGCTGCCCGTTGCTTGTCGCCATACCAGGATCCTCTTTGATCAATCAGCTTTTATCCATAGGGGATCATCACATGACATATGTGGACAGACAATGCACGAGATCATGAATCAGGTTGTTCGCCAGCCCTGATCACAAGAAACAGAAAGTACAGTCGAAAAAGTGAGACACAGAACGAGGGGAAGAGAATTGCAGACTCAGGAAAACAACGAACAGAAACCTGCCGGTTACAGTAGAGGGGTCAGAAATTCCACTTCAGGTTCAGGCAGGCGCCTTCGTTCAACAGCGCAATCCCGTGATCGGCCTGGGCAGACTGAGAGGCATACTGCTTACCCGTATGGACTATGCGCACCAGCGAAAGGCTCAGCAAGCGGGACCCGATCTCTGCAACCGCATCAGCCTCATCGTCAGAATCGCCGGCCATGCGCTGCTCCAGTTCATAGACATCTTCTATGGTCATGGTTTCGCTCAACTCATTAAAACCGCGCTCAGCCGCTTCTGCGCGAACCACGAACGCGGCGGCGTTGAGAACAAATAATGCGACAAAAATGCGAATAATCATGATACTTACGCTGACCTTTTAACCGGATAAGAATCTTACTTATACCTTAGGCTAAAGTCTAATCCCCGGAAGGCAAAAAGCTGTGAAAACGCACACATTTGAGTCGTTTTTTTGTCACTGGATCACTCGTTTTTTGTCAAAAGATGATCCGTAACATTTCAGAATGTAACTATCATCACCGCAAGGCACAGCCAATTCCTTATGGCTCAATGCCTTACGTAAATATTCAGCTATGCAGGATATCAAGGACAGGGATAGGTGAATTCCTGGTGAATCGCCTCAATCGCTTCCAGCGTATCGGGGCTGAGATCCACACTGTGCGAACCTATGTTTTCCTGCAACTGCTCCATGGTAGTGGCACCAATAATATTACTGGTAACAAAGCCCCGGCTATTCACGTAGGCCAAAGCCATTTGAACCGGAGACAGATTATTCTGCCGGGCAAGCTCGACATATGCGCGGGTTGCATCCGCACTGCGCTCATTGGTGTAGCGACTGAACCGCTCATAAAGCGTCAGGCGGGCTTTTTCAGGCCATTTTCCACCCATGTATTTGCCAGACAGCATACCGAATGCCAAAGGTGAATACGCCAGTAAGCCGGTCTGCTCCCTGTGTGCAATCTCGGCTGTACCAACTTCAAAAGACCGGTTCAGCAAATTGTATGGGTTCTGAATACTGACAATCCTCGGCAAGCCTTTTTCCCCGGCCAGGCGCAGATATTCCATCACACCCCAGGGCGTCTCATTAGAAACACCGATATGCCGGACTTTCCCCGCATCCACCAGCTCACCGAGAGCCGCCAGTGTTTCCTCTATCGGCGTAAACTTCTCTTGCGGATCATGCTCATAACCGAGCTTACCGAAAAAGTTGGTATTGCGATCCGGCCAGTGTACCTGGTACAGGTCAATATAATCGGTCTGCAGGCGCTTCAGGCTGGCATCACAGGCTTCAATAATGTGCTCACGAGTCAGACGCGGGCCATTACGCAGATAACTCAATCCGTTGCCCGGTCCTGCGACTTTCGAGGCGATCACGAGGTCATCGCGCCGGTTGCGCTTAGCAAGCCAGTTACCCAGACAGGTTTCAGTCAGCCCCTGGGTTTCCGGTCGTGGCGGCACCGGATACATCTCCGCGGCATCAATAAAATTCACACCCTCAGAGGTAGCGTAATCCAGTTGTTCAAAAGCATCCTGCTCAGTGTTCTGCTCGCCCCAGGTCATGGTTCCCAGGCAAATCAGGCTGACGTCAATGTCGGTATTGCCAAGCTTTCGGGTTTGCATAGCATCTCCGCTTCAGTTGGTTTAACACGTAAAGAGAATGTCACAGGAGTGTCGCATTACGGTCACGCTGCGCCCCCATAGTGGAGTCATGTCAAAGGAACCACAGGAAACGTTGTGACCAGGACCAGTCAGGCCAGCCGGCGAATACAGCACATTACCATCGTTTCCGAAACATTTCCGCCGGAAGTCAATGGGGTGGCCAACACGCTCAGGCATCTGTGCCAGGGCCTGACAAAAAACGGACATAAGGTCACAGTTGTACGCCCAAGACAGCGCCATGAAAGCAAAAACACAGAGTCAGATGCAAACCACTCCTTATTCAGCCACGAATACGTAGTGACCGGCGTGCCTCTGCCCGGATATGCAGACTTGCGTTTCGGCCTGGTTAGCAGCCGTGACCTCCGGCGGCTGTGGCAAACCGATCGCCCTGATGCAATCTACGTAGCGACTCAGGGCCCCCTGGGTGTAGCCGCCGTATCGGCTGCGAAAAAAATAGGATTGCCTGTCAGCTCAGGCTTCCACACCAACTTTCACCAATACAGTCAATACTACGGTGCCGGATTTCTGGCAAAGCCGCTCTGTGCCTACGGCCGGTGGTTCCACAACCGGACAGCAATCACCCTGGTACCCACGAAGAAAATGCAACTGGTCGCCTCAGACATGGGCATCACGCCGACCGGCATCTGGAGCCGTGGAGTTGATTGTTCCCGTTTTGCACCATACAAGCGGGACGAATCCCTGCGCGCGACCTGGGGACTCAGGGAAAACGACCGGGCAGTACTTTATGTGGGCCGATTGGCCGCAGAAAAAAATCTTCGCATGGCCGTATCCTGCTTCGAACGCATCCGCAAACTGTATCCCCGGACCAGGTTTGTGCTGGTGGGTGATGGCCCCATGCGCAAGCTGCTATCCGAAAAGCACCCGGATTATATCTTCTGTGGTACCCGGCAAGGCGAGGATCTCGCTCGCCACTACGCCTCCGGAGACATTTTCCTGTTCCCCAGCAAAACCGACACATTCGGCAACGTTGTTCTGGAAGCAATGGCCAGCGGCCTTGCCGTCGTTGCCTACGACGATGCTGCCGCCAGCGAGCACATCCGTCACTCAGAAAACGGGATGAAGGCACCACTTACCATGGATGAAAGGTTTGTCGACGGAGCCCTCCGGCTGACGAACCAGCCCAGCCTGCTTAACCGCATCCGTACCCAGGCACGCCTGGATGCTCTTCAGCTGCGCTGGGATTCTCAGGTCAGACAATTTGAACAACTGGTGTTAAGCCAAAGCCCAAAGGTCCAATACTATGCGCCCAGTAAGCACAGCCGCCCGCTTCTTTGAATTAGCGGATCAACGCGAATACGCTTGTTGTCAGTTCATTAATCAGATGGTCCGGTTCCGGCTGGTGCTGCGTTATTTCCAGCTCATGAGCCGAATGGGCGACGGCTGGTTCTGGTACGCACTCATCCTTGCCATTCCCTTTATGAGGCCCGGAGCCGGGCCAGGTATCGCGTTACTGATGACGCTGACAGGGCTTGCGTGCACGCTGACGTACAAACTCCTCAAACGCCGGCTGATCCGTGAGCGACCTTTTATATCCTTCCCCTCCATCAATTGCGGCACGCCACCACTGGACAGATACAGCTTCCCCTCCGGGCATACTATGCATGCCTCCTGTTTTCAGGCGATGCTGTTCATGACCGAGCCCACACTGGCCCTGGCCACCCTCCCGTTTACCCTGAGTGTTGCCGCATCCCGGGTTGTACTGGGCCTGCACTACCCCACCGACGTGGCAGCGGGAGCCCTGATTGGAGGGTTCATGGGATATTTATCAACACATTATTTTATCGCCGACTTTCTCGTTCTGTTCCCTGGCTGAGCTCAATCAAACAGCCGGAGCTGAGTAACAGGCGCATCGTCATTACGAAAACGCACCCCCAGACCTAACAGGCGAACCGGCCTCTCGCGATTGGTTACCAACTCCCCAAGAAGGGGCAGATAATCTTCAAAGGCAGGATCCTTTATGTTCTCCCTTACACGCTCCAGCGAGTGGGTAGAAAAATCGCTGTACCGTATTTTGACAAATAATTTATGAATGGGCTTACCAAGCCCCTTGCGGGAAAGCCTCAGGTTCAAATCCGCAACCAGCGATGCAAGAACTGTTTCACAGGCAGCCATATCCGGAAGGTCCTGAGAGAATGTACGTTCCACACTTACAGATTTGGCTATCCGCGAAACCACCACAGACCGCTCGTCCCGACCGTGGGCCATTTCATGCAGCCGGTACCCCTGCTTGCCAAACCGCTCGATCAGTACATCCACACCCAGCGCCTGAACGTCACCGCAGGTCTGCACGCCCAGCGCGTGCAGCCGGGACGCAGTCACCTGCCCCACTCCGAACAGTTTCTCGACTTTTAACTCCCGGATAAAGTCGTCAACATCGTCAGGCTTTACCACAAACAACCCATCGGGTTTTTGCCAGTCGCTGGCAATTTTGGCTAAAAATTTGTTGGGCGCCACTCCAGCGGAAATGGTGATCCCAACTTCGTTCTTTACTCTCTCCCGAAGGTAACGGGCCATCAAGGTGGCACTGCCCCGATGATCGGTAATATCGGATACGTCCAGAAATGCCTCATCCAGAGATAAAGGCTCAACCAGGTCCGTCAGTTCCCGCAGGATATTCATGACCTGTTTCGAGGCAGTCCGATAACGGGCCATATCCGGCGGCACTGTCACCAGATCAGGGCATAACCGCCGGGCTTCCGCGCCAGGCATGGCAGAACGTACGCCGAAAGCCCGGGCCTTATAATTGCAGGTAGCAACGACCCCTCGTCCACCAGCACCACCCACTGCCAAAGGAACATTTCTCAATGTCGGATCATCACGCATCTCGACTGCCGCATAAAAACAGTCACAATCCACATGGATGATCTTGCGTTGAGGCATAATCACTGCACTCGCGTCGGGTTTCTGTACATTTATACAGCCTTGTATCTTAAAGTAAGATGCTGAGAATGTCAGGAACCCCAATGATAACCACCGGACACCATCACGAGGCTCCATGACAAACCCCATTCCAGACCCTCAGCGCACCGAAGTTGAAGCAGCGGCGTTTCGTCGCCTTGTCAGACATTTACAGGACAACCCTGAGGTTCAGAACATTGACCTGATGAATCTGGCCGGTTTCTGCCGCAACTGCCTTTCCAAGTGGTACCGTGCGGAGGCTGGAGAACGCGGGCTAGAGATTTCTGACCCCGCCGCCAGAGAAGAGATCTACGGAATGCCTTATGAAGAGTGGAAATCACTTCACCAGACCGGCCCCAGGCAGGACCATAAGTAATGAACGTAAACAATGCACTGCGTATCCACCTGGCATCACTGGATGGCGGCCATGCCGATTTTGATGACACACTGGAACTGATCAGGCACTACTTTGATTTTCAGCCTACGGGATTTCACAACGGTCCATTATTCAATTCTGCTGATGAAAACACAGGGTCCTGCCAGGTATTTGGTATTGCTCAGTACTGCAACCTGAATGAGGCAGACACCCTGAAGCTATTTGCGCAGCATTATCAACAGGTTCTGGACACTCCAACCGAAGACAGCCACGGCAACATCCGTCAGTTCATAAGCACCGGCTGGTCGGGCATCCATTTTGAAAATGTGCCACTGCGCCTGCGCCAAACTCCATCTGAGCCAGATACCAGGGAAGAGACCCACTCATGAGTGACACCGCCACCTCCGGGGTAAAACACGGATTCCAGCTGAAAAGTGCCAGCGTTTCCATGACAGCACTGGAGCTCTACTATTTCGATAACGATGAGTTTGAAGAAACACTGAAAGAAAAAATCAGCCAGGCGCCTGGCTTCTTCCGGGATATCCCCCTCATTATCAGCCTCGAAAAATATGAAGGCCTCGACAGTGAGCTGGATTTTTTCAAGATCATCGGCACCTGCCGGCGCAATAACATCCACGTTATTGGTGTTCGAGGCGGCAATGACGACCAGCGCAGACTGGCCAGGGGAGCCTCGTTAGCACTGATGCCCGGAACCGGCCAGAGAGACCGGGCCCATGAAACCGACGCAACGCCTGATAAAACAACAGAAGTTGCGGAATCTCCCGCTGCACCAACACCCCAGGCAGCACCGACCAGGATCATCAGCCAGCCGGTCCGCTCCGGCCAGCAGGTTCATGCTCCAGATGGTGATCTGGTTATTCTGGCACCGGTTCAGGCGGGCGCCGAAGTGCTGGCGGCAGGCAACATACACATCTACGGGCCGCTGCGGGGCCGTGCCCTGGCAGGCATTCATGGAGCCGAGTCCGCAAGAATCTTCTGCCAATCACTTGAGGCAGAGCTTGTGTCCATCGCCGGACACTATAAAATCTCCGAAGATCTTCAGAACAATGGCTGGAAAAGCGCTGCGCAAATCCAGCTCAGGGACGACCTGCTGGTGGTAACACCGCTGGAAAAAGCCTGATACTGGAATCCGACAAAATAATGTGACCGGTTTATCCGGCAGACACGACGAATCCACCGAGAAACAGGAAATAAACCTTGGCTAGAATCATTGTCGTTACCTCAGGAAAGGGCGGCGTTGGTAAAACAACCACCAGCGCCTCCATCAGCACCGGCATTGCCAAACGCGGGCACAAAACCGTCGTGATTGACTTCGACGTGGGCCTGCGCAATCTGGACCTGATCATGAACTGCGAGCGCCGGGTCGTGTATGACTTTGTCAACGTCATACAGGGCGAAGCAACGCTGAACCAGGCTCTGATCCGGGACAAGCGGGTCGATACCCTCTATATCCTTCCCACCTCCCAGACCCGGGAGAAAGAGGCTCTTACCAAAGAGGGCGTTGAAAAAGTTATCAACGAACTCTCTGAAACGTTCGACTACATCATCTGCGATTCACCCGCTGGCATCGAGCACGGTGCTATGATGGCTCTGTACTATGCAGATGAAGCCATTGTAGTAACCAACCCCGAGGTTTCATCTGTGCGGGACTCCGACCGCATTCTCGGCATCCTGCAAAGCAAATCCCGGCGCGCCGAAACCGGCCAGGAGGCAGTCAAAGAGCATCTGCTGCTGACCCGTTACAACCCTGAACGGGTTGACAGGGGCGAGATGCTTTCTGTGGCAGATGTCGAAGAAATTCTCGCCATTCCTTTACTGGGTGTTATTCCGGAAAGCCAGATTGTTCTCAACTCTTCAAACCAGGGGTTGCCGGTTATTCTCGAAATGGAAAGCGATGCTGGCCAGGCTTACGATGACGCAGTTGCACGCCTTCTGGGTGAGGAGCGGGAACAACGCTTCATGACCTCCCAGAAAAAGGGCTTCTTCTCACGGATGTTCAAAGGGGGCTGACCGATGAGTATCCTCGATTATTTCAGAGGCAAGAAAAGCGGTACTGCCAACGTAGCTAAAGAGCGGTTGCAGATTATCGTGGCGCACGAGCGCGGTCAGCGCGACCAGCCAGACTATCTGCCGCAATTACAGCAGGAACTGCTGGCGGTGATCCGGAAATATGTCCAGATCAGTGATGATATGGTTCAGGTAGAAGTGGACCGCAACGACAGTTGCTCTGTTCTGGAACTGAACGTAACCCTGCCCGAACGCTGAAGCAGCTATAAGTCAGTCCAACTGCAGGCACAAAAATGCCCTCCCGTTGAAAGCGGGCGGGCATTTTTATTACCACCTTGCAAAATGATCCTCAACCAACCCCTTTAAATTCCTGATAGCGACTTTTTTTCCACCTTCGTCGATGATGGTTCCATCAAAACTGCCAACATACTGCCGGAAATTGGATGCAAGAATACCCACATTGAGTTTTTCCTTACGCGCCGCTGCAGGTACAAAGTGCAGGTCAACCCGTCCGTCCTCAGTGGTCACGTGCCACTCGCCTCCGGGATAATAACGATCAAAATGGAACCGGGCAGATCCAAGTTTATGGCACTGCCCATCCAGCCAGAGTGCATTCTCTGTCATGCCGGTTTCATTAACACCGGCAGCCAGATTAAGCCCTATGGAACGGCCGTCCGGCAGAAGACTGGCCAGGCTGGCCCAGTTCCAGGCGGTTTCACGGCGCATAAAACCACAACTCCAGTCGATAGCCCCACGGGTAGCTTCATCACAGCGCCAGATGCACTGGTTCCAGCGAATCTCACCTTCGACAGGCAGGCCTGCTGATTTGCGCGTAAACACCCAACCGTTGTAACCCGCCGGACATACAAGCCGCAGCGGGTCATGGTCATCTCTCAGCGTGAGTTCCACCCGAACCCCACCGGGCGCAGATACAGAAACATTTCGCCCGCCGGCAAAGGGCAGAACCCGCATGGAAACATCCCCCTTGGTGAATGAAGCCGAGCCCAGCTCGGGATATGGTTCTATCCGGGTTCCCAGCGCAAGGGGGCGCATGAAACTGCGCTCCAGCATTTGCCCGGATGCAAAATCATAAAGATAGAAAAAACCACTCCCCACCAGTTTCAGATCCACAATTGCCAGGCCAAACACCCAGCCCGGACCAGCCGCACCAATGAACTGGAACTGGTTAAAACGCAAACGCCGGGCCAGACCGGAGCGCGGGCGATCCATCACTGTTCGCAGGTCGTAATCCAGGTAGTTTATTTCGTCTACCGGTGTGCTCAGTACACCGGGCAGGATATGCCCTTTTGCGTCTATCAGTTTTTCTTTGCTCATGGTCGCTGTCAGGTCTGCCCCCGGTTAATCAGGAAAGTGTAGCTTACGAAAGTGGTAAGGGCTCCACCCCACTGGCGTATGAGTGTGCAAAAACCTTCCGGCAACTATCAGGTGACGGAGAAAGCGCGAAACGATAAGCTTTGGAACAGGGACTTCACAAGCCAGGGTAAACTCGATGACCGTGCTCGCTTACGAGATAATGACGCCCAACATCAAGGCCGTACCGCAATCCTGGACAATGGACCGTCTGGCCCGGTTTCTCACCGACAATGAAATTACCGGCAGCCCGGTTACCGATGAGTCAGGCGAGATTGTCGGCATAGTCACACTCAAAGACATCACAGAATTCCGCTGGAATGCCAGCAGGCCCGATGCCGACAAAGAGCTCACTGCAGAAGACCAGCAGGAGGCGCGGCGATTACGCATGATACTTTTTGAAGAAATGGGCAAAGTGCCGGTTGAGGTCAGGGATATCATGACGCCCATTGTTTTATCGGTTGACGAAACCACGCCTGTGCGCGACATTGCCAATATTATGATGAGAGAGCACTTACACCGGATCTTTGTAACCCGAGGGTCAAAAATCACCGGTATCGTGACCACATACGACATGCTGAAAATCGTCTCGGATGAGGACCTTACGAAACGCTGCGCCCGCAACGACTGAACCACCACAGAGGTAGCGACCCCTATGCCCAGAACCCCCGAAAAGGCACCGCAAGCGCCAAGAAAAATGTATGTCCTCGACACCAATGTCCTGATTCACGATCCAAACGCCCTCCTCAACTTTGAAGAACACGATGTCATCATCCCGATGACGGTCCTGGAAGAACTCGACGGCCTCAAGTCCGGCAAGCAGAGCGTCGCCGCCGATTGTCGCCAGGCAATCCGTACCATAGACAGGCTGCTTGGCGATGCCAGTCCCAAAGACATTGAAAAAGGCGTACCCATCGTGCGGGCCAAGATGGCAAAGCCTCTGGGCACCCTCTCCATTCTGATGAGCACGGAGCATGTGAGTGACCACTCACTGCCCCAGCATCTCAACGATAACAAGATCATCAACACGCTGGCAGCGCTTCAGAAGCGGCACAAGTCCCGGGATATCATACTGGTCAGCAAAGACATCAATATGCGGCTTAAAGCCCGCGGTTTTGGCGTTGAGGCCCAGGACTATCACAACGATCAACTGCTGGATGACATTGATCTGCTGCCCAAGGGTTACCGAGAGTTCCCGAACTCGTTTTGGGACACCATCTCAAAAGTGGAAACTGTACAACGGGATGGCATAACCGAACACATTCTCAAGCGCGAAGGCGAACTCGCCAGGCTCAATATCAATGAGTTCGTTCTTGATGAGCAGGGGTTTATTGGCCGGGCTGTCAAGATTACGGATACTCAGGTGGTTATCCGGGACCTGCACCAGCACGACCTGATGAACGAAGAGGTCTGGGGTCTGGTTCCACGGGATATCTATCAGGCCATGGCCCTGAATCTGCTGCTGAACCCGGATATCCACCTGGTTAATCTCACCGGCTCGGCAGGCTCAGGTAAAACCATTCTGGCGCTGGCTGCCTGTATTGAGATGACCGTCGCCAGCAAACTCTACAAGCGGATTATTGCCACGCGCTCAACCCAGGGGCTGGATGAGGATATTGGTTTCCTTCCCGGCACAGAGGCAGAGAAAATGGAGCCCTGGCTGGGCGCCATCGTAGACAACCTGGAAGCACTGCACGAAGACGATGAGAATATGACCGCCAGCGTGGACTACATTCTCAGCAAGGTGCCCCTGCACTTCAAATCCATGAACTACATTCGTGGTCGCAGCTTCCAGCACAGCCTGATTATTATTGATGAATCCCAGAACCTGACACCACACCAGATCAAGACCATTATTACCCGTGCGGGTAACGGCTCCAAGGTGATCTGTCTGGGCAACCTGGCGCAGATCGACACACCATACCTGAGCGCTCTCAGCTCCGGCCTGACCTACATGACAGAACGCTTCAAAACCTTCAGCCATGGCGGACACATTCACCTGCAAGGAGTACCGCGCTCAGTACTGGCAGAGTTTGCAGAAGCCAACCTCTGATACCGGGCAAAAAAAACCTGGGCCACACAACCCAGGTTTTCCATTTTTCAATTGCTCACACCCGATAACGACTGACCTGATCTGACATATCTGCCGCCAGCGCCTTAAGCCGCTGTGTTGCCACGCCAGCCCGATGCGTGCCCTGAGCCGTCTGCTCAGTGATCGCAACAATCTCATGAACATTCTGGTTGATGGTCTCGGAAACGCTGGTCTGCTCCTCGGCGGCACTGGCAATCTGGGCATTCATATCATTGATGGTGCCAACCGCCTGATTGATTCTCTGCAGCGCGTCGCTCACCTTGCAGGTTTCTGCAACCGTGGCCTCACTGCGCTCACTGATCGAGCCAATCAGCTTCACTGCATTCCCTGCGCCGGACTGCAGCCGCTCAATGGTTTCCTGAATTTCCTGAGTGCTCTTTTGCGTCCTGCTCGCCAGCGTGCGAACTTCATCTGCTACAACCGCAAAGCCTCGGCCAGCTTCGCCGGCACGTGCAGCTTCGATGGCTGCATTCAGGGCAAGCAGGTTAGTCTGGTCGGCTATTTCACGGATCACCTCCAGAACGCTGTCAATCTTGCGGGAATCAGAACCAAGCATCTCAATAACGCTCACGCCTTCTTCAACCTGCTCAGACAAGCCACCGATCACTTCGATGGTCTGATGCACCAGCCCCTGAGCATCAGATACCTGAACACTGGCATGGTCCGCAGCATCGGAGGCCTCACTGGCGTTATTAGCCACTTCCTGGGCCGCAGCGGTCATCTCATGCATGGCTGTTGCCACTTGATCACTTTCAGATTTTTGACGCTCTACACCTTGCTCGGCCTCTCCCATTATCTGGTTCAGCTCCGCAGATGCTTCATTTTATTGCAGGGAATAGGCGGAAACTCCCGCCCGTAGTAAGGAGTCGCGATACTACAGAACAGGGGGAGAAATTATCATTGAGGGTACTGCGTATTTTGTATAACGCATGTAAAAACACGTGCCTTTGCGTATCCGATACAAGGCTCAGTCTTTGAACTGGGCCTTGTCCAGACCGTGCTTTTTCATTTTGTCGTAGAGGGTTTTGCGGGCGACACCCAACTGCACCATGGTGTCCTTGATACTTCCATGGCAGGCATTGAGAGCACTGGTCAATATCGAATGCTCAAAGCTGTCCATCATCTCTGTAAGCGTGCGCCGTCCACTCACATCAGCTTTGGCTACCGGCTCACTATCATCCAGTGCAGCAGGGCCAAGCAGTACATAGCGTTCTGCCAGATTACGTAACTCCCGGACATTCCCCGGCCAGCTATGATGCATTAACCCTGCAGCCTGGCTTGCATCCAGCGGAATACTCTCGCGGTCATAACGTGCGGCAGCAATCAGAACAAAGTGGTGAAACAGCATCGGGATATCCTCTTTGCGCTCACGCAAGGGTGGGATATCCACCTTCACCACATTCAGGCGGTAATAAAGATCCGCACGGAAACTGCCTTCATCACTGAGCATTTTGAGATCGGCTTTGGTGGCAGCAACAATACGCACGTCCAGCTCCTGAACCTGATTACTGCCCAGACGTTCCACCTTTTGCTCTTCAAGCACGCGGAGCAGTTTGATCTGGAGCGGCATGGGCATGCTTTCGACTTCATCCAGGAACAGCGTACCTCGATGTGCATGCTCGATCTTACCAATGCGCCGTTTATCAGCTCCGGTAAACGCCCCGGCCTCATGGCCAAAAAGCTCACTCTCAATCAGGTTTTCCGGTACCGCACCACAGTTGATCGCAACAAAGTTATGGGAAGCCCGGGGACTATTTTCATGAATGTAACGGGCCAGAGCATCCTTACCGGATCCGGTTTCACCAGACAGCAGGATATTGGCCGTTATATCCAGAATCGGAGTAATGGTATCCATCACTTTTTGCATGCTTGGCGTGTCACCCAGAATCCTGGGGCCAGGCCTTGCCAAATGTCGCAACTGGGCTTTGAGACGACGGTTTTCCAAAGCCAGATGCCGCTTCTCCAGCGCATGCCGGAGCAGTTCAATCAGTTCGTCATGCTTGAACGGCTTCTCAATAAAATCGTAGGCGCCTTGCTGCATGGCAGAGACGGCGGTACTTATGTCGCCCTGGCCGGTCAGAATAATAACCGGGATAGTCTTGTCCATAGCCTGGACGGCACTCAGCATCTCAAGCCCATCCATCCCCGGCATATTGTAATCACATAGCACAACGCCGCTGTATTCCGGCGAAACAGCCTCAAAGCCCGACTCCGCATCCTCAAAACAGCGCACAGACAGATCTTCCAGGGTCAGCGCCTGAGCAATGGCCTGGCGAATGTGGGGATCATCATCCACAAAAATTACCGAGGGTTCTGTCATTCCATGGCCTCACGTTTCTTCAGGGTAAATTCAAATTCCGCACCCGGTGCGTCGGTGCGATTGCAACCAGTGAGCCGCCCGCCCAAAGCATCAGCAATCTGCCTTGAGATAGACAACCCTAACCCTAGCCCCTGTTTGACTGACTTCGTAGTGAAGAAAGGTTCAAAAATCTGTTCAGTATTCGCTGGCAGCCCAGGCCCATTATCCCGTACGAAACAGCGCCAGCTCCCTTCTTTTTCTTCAACGTCTATGGTGATTTTTGGGTGCTCCATGCCTTCAACCGCCTGCACCGCATTCGCAAGCAGGTTAACCATCACCTGTTCAATACGAATCAGGTCACCATGGCAATAAACCGGCTGCGAAGGGCTATTCCAGCTTATATTGATGCCTGCACTGTTTTTCTGGGCTGCAATGATTTTCAGGGACGCATCCACCGACAGGCGAAAATCCACAATCGTCGGCGGCCCTTCAGACTTACGGGAGAACACCTTGAACTGACGGGTAAGCTCAGCCATTTTGTCGCACAAAAGCACAATTTCACTGAGGTTGGCGTCCACCATATCGGCTGCGCCTTTCTCCAGGAATCGCCGGCTGTTTCTGGCGTAGGTCTGAATGGCGGTAATAGGCTGACTCATCTCATGATTAAGCCCGGCTGACATCTGTCCCAGCACCGCCAGCTTTGCCGCCTGAATCAGCTCCTGCTGAGTTTCCCGCAACTCGTCCTGAGTGCGTTCACGCTCCCGTATCTCTCCCAGCAACTTGTAATTAGAACGTTCCAGGTCAGCCGTTCGCTCGGCTACACTGCGTTCAAGCTGCTCTCCTCTCAAGGCCAGTTCCGCTTCCCGGCGGTAGCGCTCGCGCAAATAGAGCCACGCCAGCAACACGCCAAAATAAATCGCGATCCCACCTGCCACAAACCCGAGCCGCGTCCAGACTACCGAGCGGGTGCTCACCATAACCTGCAGGGTCCAGTCCAGTCTCGGCAAGGGGGTGCGAACACTCAGGTACTCACGGCCTCCGCCATCTTCCCGGATACGCAAGGTGCCGGACAGTCCAGACAATCCCGAGGGTTTTCCAAGATACTGCAGAGACACAGGCTCCAGATCACGCTCAGGGTAACGCTGGCGAGAAGCCTCTCCCGGTGCCCCTTCCGTATTACCGGTAAAGTCCCGATACAACCATTCAGGTTTGCTGGCCAGAAAACTCACGCCGGCTTCATCCAGCACTACCATCTCCGCCTCACGGGTGGAATCTGGCCTGTGCCACTGAGACTCAAGCTCGTGAACCAGTACTTTCACGGTGACAATGCCCAGAATCCTGGAATCCTCACCCCGTACCGGATGGGAAAAGTACAGGCCTCGCACCCCGGACATAAGCCCCAGAGCAAAATAGACAGCGGAATGACCGCCCTCCATGGCTTCGTAAAAATACGGCCTGAACGCAAAATTCCGGCCCACAAAGCTATCTGCCTGCTGATAGTTATTGGCAGCAATCGTCAGACCCGACGTATCCATCAGATAAACATCAGAGCTGCCCGCAATGGTTGCCATACGCTGCATCTGCTCATTGGCCTGATGTATCACCGCCCTGTTACCCGGAGAGCTCAGAGCCTCTACCAGTAACGGGTGCTCAGCCATCAGTTCAGGAATAGGTAAGTACCGGTTCAGCTCGTTCCCGACAAGCTGGCGGTAGCGGAAAGACTCTTCGATACTGTCCTGTTCAACCTGCCGGTAGCCAACCCAGCCACCCAGCACCCAGGACACCAAAAGAGTAAACATAAATACAATAAAAGCGCCTATCCGGTAGGACATAGCCCGGTTCCTGCAATACCGTTCAAGGACGCCAGAGTATCGCCCGCCCCCCTGAAGGACAAGGGTACGGGCGAAAAGGGCAGGGCCTCAGGCAGCAGCCATACGAACCTTGCGCTGACGTTGCATCAGGAACGCCACTGCAGCGAGCCCTATGCCGGCAATGTCAGATATCATACCGCCCTCAATCATCAACAGTGCTGCCCCGATCAACAGCAGGCGGGCTAGCCAGGGTGCTGAAACATTGCCAAACCAGCCCAACACACCACCAGACAGCAGGTACACACCAAAGAGTGCGGTAACCAGCGCACGGGCAATATCGAACCAGCCCGCTTCCATCAACAGCGCGCCGTTGTAGAAAAACATGAAAGGTACGATAAATGCTGCAATACCAATCCGGAAAGACGCCACTGAAGTTTCCATAGCGTTTGCACCGGAAATTCCTGCCGCCGCATAGGACGCCAGCGCAACCGGCGGAGTAATGGCAGAAACAACCGCAAAGTAAAATACGAAGAAGTGGGCCGTCAACGGCTCAATGCCCAGCTGCACCAGGCCTGGAGCCACCACTGACGCTGCAACAGCATAAGCGGCCGTTGTGGGCATGCCCATACCCAGAAGGATAGAGATAAACATAGCGAAGATCAGCGCCAGCAGCTGGCTGGCCTCTGCCACGTCAAGCAGCAGTACCGAGAAACGGGCGCCAACGCCGGTCAGGGAAATAACCCCCACGATCACGCCTGCCGCCGCGCACACCACGATAATCTGAATAGCCATATAAGATGCGGTTTCCAGCGCATGCAGAATCTGCCGGATGCCCATCTTGTTAGGCGAGAACCAGCTGACAACCGCCGCGGATACCATGGCCAGAGTACCGGCACGTATCACTGAATAACCAATAAACAGAGCCACCACCAGAATGATGATTGGCAGGAACAGATAACACTGTTTAACCATGGTACGAAGCTTGGGCAGCTCATCTTCCCGCATACCACGCATGCCGGTTTTTGCCGCTTCGAAATCAACCATGAAGTAAACGGACGCGAAGTACAGAATCGCAGGGATAATGGCAGCAATGGCAATTTCGGTGTAAGGAATACCGGTAATTTCGGCCATGATGAAGGCGCCCGCCCCCATAATCGGAGGCATGATCTGGCCACCGGTCGATGCCGCTGCTTCCACAGCGCCCGCAGATTTTTTGCTGTATCCCACTTTCTTCATCAGCGGGATAGTCAGTGATCCGGTAGATACCACGTTACCGGCACTGGTGCCGTTGATCATACCCATAAGGCCGGAGGCGAAAATGGACACCTTGGCAGGGCCGCCTCTGGAACGTCCGGCAGCCGCAAACGCGAAGTTTACAAAGTAGTCACCTACTTTTGATGATTGCAGAAACGCGGCAAAGATTATGAAAAGAATAATGTAAGTAGACGACACCGCTGTGGTGGGCCCAAGAATACCGGCATCGGTATAAACCTGGCTGAAAAAGCGCTGTACCGACAGCCCCGGATAGCCAAGGAAGCCAGGCAGATATGGGCCGGCAAACACATATACAAGAAACACCAGCCCGATAATCACCAGCGCCAGACCAGCTACCCTGCGGGTAAGCTCCATAATCAACGCTGTGCCAGCTACCGCTGCAAACGAGATACCCACAGGTGCGAAAGAGGTGCCCGTAGACATACGCATTGAGGAGTTATACGCCACAAGAAAATAAGCGGCGACAGCGATCGAACATACAATCAGAACCAGGTCCGGCACACTGAAGCGTGAGCGTTCACGCTGATGAAACCAGCTCATGATAATTCCCACACCCGTTGCCGCCAACAGGGGCCAGCCAAAGTGCCAGGTTTCCAGATCCGCAGGGATACGCATGGCTCCGTTCTGAACCATCTGCCAGAACGAAAATGTCTGGTACAGCACGTAAAATGCAGGAAGCAGCGCTACCGCGCCAACCCATGTTGTCCAGCGGTGGCGTGCTGAGCCTTCTTCTGAAGAAACAAAACGAGCACCGGCAAACAGTACAAACCCCAGAATAAGGGCCCCGGCAATGTGCACAATCCTGAACGACCAGGTTTCCAGCGGCGCAATGTTCAGCGAATAAAGATGGAACGATGAGTATACAATCGCCAGCAAAGTAACAAACTTCAGCATGCCGCCTTCAAACAGCCTTCGGTTTGCCTCTACAGGCTCTTTATCCACGTCGTGGGCAAGCACATGGTCTTCGCCCACCTCCACATCAGAAAAGTCTTTAGGGTGTCGTTCAAGTGTCATTGGGGATCCTGCCTGCAGGCAAATCGGTGCCGGCAGAATTTGCCGGCTATTGTTCAGGGGCCTTGCCGGCCCCTTTTGGTCAAGCGCTCAAATCAACAGAATTACTTGATCATGCTTTCTTCGATGGTATAGCCGTTCTCGTTGAACCAGCGAGCAGCACCCGGATGCCAGGGCAGCACATTGTTCTTGCTGTAGTTCTCGGGAATCGAGTTGCGGGCAGCTTTATGAATGGAAACCATTCTTTCGTTCTGCTCCATGGTCAGCTTAGTAATTTCGTACACAAAGCTTTCCGGCACATCGCAGTTCACCATGGCAAAGTTCCACATGGAAACCACACGCGACGGCTCATCCAGCGACTGGTAGGTGCTGGCAGGAATAATAAACTCGGATACCGGGAAGTTATCCGTAATCGTCTTCGCTTCCTCATCCGTCATGTTGATGATGTTTACATCAGTCTGAACTTCCAACTGGCTTACCGCAGGAATCGGAATACCAGCGGCAAAGGCCACAACATCAATCAGACCATCCTGAAGCTGACCGCCCAGGTCAGACCAGCTGCCATTGCGGCGCTCGAAGTCCACTCCCAGGGTTTCCATCATGCGCGGGAAATAGGTATCAGAGGTTGAGCCCGCAGGGCCAAAACCGATAGTGGCGCCGTCCGGAATATCAGAAATAGAGGTGATACCGGAGCTGCTGAGCGCAGTAACCGAGAAAGGCGTTTCATACATTGGGAACATGGCACAAACGTTGTCCATCTTCATGCCTGGCGCCAGCGGGCTGTTGCCATCCATTGATTCCCGGGCCGGCCCCATGGTGGTCAGACCAAATTTGAGATCTCCGGTATGAACCAGTGCCATGTTCTGCATAGGCCCGCCAGTGATTTCAGCACCGCCGGAAACACCCAGACTTTCTGCAACAAAGTTGGCCCAACCGGAGCCATAAGCGAAGTAGGTACCGCCCTGACTGGCTGTTCCCACAGTAAAGTTATCCGGCCATCCAGCCCGATCCTGGGAAAAAGCGGGACTAGCAACAAGAGTAGAGGCGAATGCCACTGCCATAATGGCTTGGGTCTTCATAGAGAATGCTCCCTGGTTCATTTTGTTTATTGGGTGCTCAACGGAGCCCGAGAGGGCCGCGGTACAAAGGATTAGCAAGGAGCAGGCCAGATTAAAAACTGTCCACAAATCAAGGGGTTTTATAAAAGCGAGAAAACGAAGGGGTAATAAATGGGTGTATTTCCACCCATTACGAGAAGGCTATGGGTTAAATTCCGCCAACCTGAAAGGACGCAGTTCATTGCAACGATCAGCTAACCCCAGACAATATTCCAAGGCCTGACGGCTTCCAGGTCAAATTCAATTCGCTCGTCAAAGTTAAAGCATCCCTGCCTGCTCGTATCCATATCTCATTTTTAGTTTCTGAGTCTGATGCCTTAACGGGGGCAGTCTCACACATACTCAATCACTTCATCAAAAGCATAGCCTGGTTAAGTTAGCAAATTGACGAAGAACAGCGTGAAGCCCGGGAAATACGTAATGATCATCAAGGCAAATAGTTTCAATCCACGCGCCCGCGTGGGGCGCGACGGTTAAGCCGACTCAAGCAACCACCTTCCCTGACAGTTCAAAACAAACATAAAGAAGAGTAGCTATCTATTCACCATTATCCAGTGAATCAGGTCAGTTTCTAGCTAGCTGACCTAAACGACTCATGTTCACCAACGCCCCTGCAGAGTTGCAACAATCCGGCGACCATCAGCGCGGTCTCTGTGCTCGCAAAGATAAATACCCTGCCAGGTCCCGAGCGCCAGGCGACCATGGTTCACGGGTAACGTGAGCGAGGGCCCTATGAGAACACTCTTGATGTGAGCCGGCATGTCATCCGGCCCTTCCAGAACGTGCTCATAATGGGGTGCCCTCTCAGGCACCATCACATTGAAGTGGCGCTCAAGATCACCACGCACATCCGGATCGGCATTTTCGCTCACCGCCAGCGAGGCAGATGTGTGCTGGATAAACAGGTGCAGCAACCCCACTTCGCAGTTGGTCATATCCGGCGCCTGGGCCAGGATTTCATTGGTAACAAGATGGAATCCCCGCGGTAGCGGCGCGAGATCAATAAACTTCTGATCCCAGATCATGGCAGCTCCTATCGTTTATTTCTGAAGTTCATCCCAGGGATGCATGGGCACAACTGCTTCGCTCACTTCTGCCTCAAAGGAGCTACGGAAATAATCCATGGCTTTCTCTGCTTCGTTCAGCTCATCAAACCGGGCAATGTGATAGATAGCCTCACCTTCATTCACCAGTGGCAGATTGTTCACACAAATCACTATGCCTGAGCAGGGAGAGATAACCGCCGTTTCGGATTCACCAAACGGATCGGCAACCATTGCCAGCTTCTGGCCTTTGCGCACCTTCTGGCCAAGCTTGGCTACCGGGCGCATGATGCCATCAATATCTGCCCTTACCCATTGGGAGTTGGCGGCAATTTCCGAGCGTTTTTTCGACGTAGCGCGGCCCTTGCGCGGGGGAACCATTTCCAGCTCCCGCATCACACGCATCACGCCTTTTACTCCGCTGCCGATAACCACATCGTCAAACCGCAGTGCTTCACCACCTTCATAGGTGATAACAGGGATGTCCAGAGAATCTGCATAAGCACGCAGACTCCCCTCCCGCAGGCCTGCATTAATAATGACAGGAGCGGCAAACGCCTCGGCCATACGCGCGGTTTCCGGATTTTTAAGTTCGGCCCGGATTTGCGGCAGGTTGAAGCGGTGAATGGCTCCGGTGTGCAAATCAATTATGTGCGTTACCTGCTCCATGATGATGGTACGCAAAAGATAAGCAATGCGCCCCCCGAGGGAGCCGGTTTCGCTACCGGGGAAGCAACGGTTAAGGTCACGCCTGTCTGGCAGGTAGCGAGTGCGGTGTACAAATCCGAAGATATTAACGATAGGCACCGCAATCAGCGTCCCGCGCAAATAGCGAAGAGCTGAGTTGGTAAGTACACGGCGCACAATTTCCACACCGGCAATCTCATCACCGTGTATAGCGCCGCACACCATCAATACCGGGCCGTCCCTGCGCCCATGCACGATTTCCACCGGCAGGTTCAGCGGCGTGTGGGTATATAACTTTGCTACCGGTATTTCTATGGTTTGTCGGGTTCCAGGCTTAACCTGAACCCCGGCCATCTCAAAGGGCGCGCGCGCCATCGATTAACCTCTGCCTTTGGTTTTGGTGCGCTGGGGCGCCTGATTTTTTTCTATCCAGTTCACAATCATGCCCGCTACGTTTTTTCCGGTAGCGTTTTCAATACCTTCCAGTCCAGGCGATGAATTTACTTCCATCACCAGAGGGCCGCGGCTTGAGCGTAACAGGTCAACACCGGCCACATTCAGGCCCATGGCCTTGGCTGCGGTAATGGCTGTTTTCCGCTCTTCCGGCGTAATGCGAACCAGAGACGCACTGCCACCACGATGCAGGTTAGAGCGGAACTCTCCTTCCGCTCCCTGCCGTTTCATGGCGGCGATCACTTTGTCACCGATCACAAAACAACGAATATCAGCACCACCTGCTTCCTTGATGAACTCCTGTACAAGTATGTCAGCCTTGAGGCCCATAAAGGCCTCAATCACACTTTCCGCCGCTGTGCGGGTTTCTGCCAGTACCACTCCAATACCCTGGGTACCCTGGAGAAGCTTGATAACCACTGGCGCACCGCCCACCATTTTAAGCAGTTCCGGCACGTTATCCGGCTTGTTGGCAAAGCCGGTTACGGGCATACCAACACCTTTACGGGCGAGCAGTTGTAAAGAGCGCAGCTTGTCCCGGGAACGGGTGATGGCAACAGACTCATTCACCGGGAAGGTTCCCATCATTTCAAACTGCCGCAGAACCGCGGTGCCATAAAAAGTAACGGACGCCCCGATACGGGGAATAATCACGTCAAAGTTTTCCAGCACTTCTTCGTGATAGTGAATCCGGGGATTGGCAGACGTGATATTCATGGAACAGTGCAGGCAGTCAATAACCCTTACCTCATGGCCACGATTGATACCCTCTTCCACCAGTCGACGGGTTGAGTAAAGGTGTCGGTTACGGGACAGAACTGCAATTTTCATTTTTCAGACCTTGAAGCCGGTTCCCCGGCGAGATAGGAAGCTTCCGGATAAATCATCGAGCGCCCCGCCATCGCGGTACGCCCGAGCAACATACGAAAACGCATGGAATCCCGGTTAGTCAGCGTCATTTCAACAGGCCAGCTCTCGCCGCCTACTACCAGCTTAGTCTCAATCACCAGCCGCAACTCCTTATGGCCGCCAGAATCCGACACATCACGCTCATCCAGAACACGAGCATCACACTCCACCACCTGATGCATGTCATTCTGCACCGGATGAACCCAGAACCGGACCCTACGCTCACCGTCCTGTGTGTAAGGCTCCGTCCGGAACGTATGCAGGCATGAGGTACGTGCACCTGTATCAACTTTAGCCTTTATACGATTTATACCCAGATCCGGTAACGCCACCCATTCCCGCCAGCCCAGGCTGATTTTGTTTTCCGAAGGTGTAACTGCAACGGTTTTCAGGGACTCAACTTTCTTTGTCGGCATCCAAAACTTCCTTTTCAATGTTTTTTTCCAGGCCCAGCAGTTGCACACGGAAGGGCTCGGAATGACTACCGGCGTATATGCTGGAGTGCGGGAAGGGTATTTCTATACCTTCTTTATCCAGAGCATTCTTGACGGCAACGAGCATTCCACTCTTGCCCTCAAGCACTTTGTCCTTTGGCACCCAGAAAGAAAACTGCAGGTCTACCGAGGATGGGCCAAATGCAGATACGAGTACGAACGCTTTTGGCTCTTCCAGGCAAACGGGGTTCTTTTCTGCCAGCTCCATCAACAGATTTTCTACTTTCTCCACATCTTCAGCATAGGCAATCCCCACGCTAAGGTCGATCCGGCGGATAGGAAACCGGGAACGGTTAATGACCGGTGTCTTGATCAGGGTTTCATTGGGAATGCGCACGTAGAGATTATCCCTTGTACGAAGCTTTACGCTGAGCATATCAATACCCACCACTTCGCCCATGATGGCTTCTACCTCGATGAAATCACCGATTTCAAAGGGTTTTTCAACCAGCAGGAACAAACCGCTGATCATATTCGAGGCAGAAGTCTGCGAGGCAAAACCAATGGCCACAGTAAGAATGCCCGCCGCACCCAGCACAACATCCAGCGAAAACCCGGCTTCCCGAAGCGCCGCCACACCAAACAGCAGGAAGATGACATAAAACACCAGCCGCCGGACCATCACGGTATGGTGCCGGGAACTGCGCTTTGCCATTACCTTCGACACGCTGCGTGCTGCCAGCGACCCGAGAACAATGCCAAGCACCAGCAGAAAACCAGAGCTGATCCACTGCCCCCAGGCTATGTCGGAAAATACATTCATTGCACCTGTTTTCAGCTCATCAGCCACAATCATTACTCCGCAGAATGTGCATTAGCCAAACACCCGATCAAAGGCCCGCACAAGACGCCCTCTGGCAACTTTTTCCCGTGCTGGCGCCACTTGCGTGCAGGGGCCGGCAGCGGTGAGCAAACCTTCATCCACATGCAGGCTTGCTGAATTCATATCGGTCGCGACCTCAACAACTACGCCCGGTGTCCACAACTGCCCGCGCTCATTCTGATGCAGTGACAGAATCGGAGTAGGCAGACTGAAACGCTCAAGTAACAAAGGCTCAGCCTGGCGATTAATAATCGTGACCGGAGTCACTGCACGCCAAGGCCTCTTCGGCACCGCCTCAAGCAATAACCGGCCAAAGCTCGACGACGAGTAACACAGTTCGCCTTCCATGGTATTTCGCCCCACCCAGGTAAGCGATGGAACTGCCAGAGGAACCTCGGTAAGGAGGGTCTGATTTTTCCCCGCACAGACTTTCATCCAGACAACTGTTCCTACGTAGATCGTGCAACGCGCGCCTCCGGGAATGGTCAGCGGATGATAAGGACGAATCACCGTTGGAAGGTTGGCGACCGCAGGGATGAAGGTTATCGTTGAGGAGTCCCCTTCCCGGATAAACCGTTGCAGGGACACGTTTTCATGTGGCAGTTGGTGCCCTATGGATTCCGTCCAGCCCACAGGATCGGTCTCAGGCGCACGGGTTTCAGAGCGCACCTGCCACTCTTTGTCCAATAAAGTAACCCACAGCCGCACATGCCCAAGCCTGTGGTGCTGGGTCTGACCGGAGACAAGCTCGTATGGCTGAGCCCAATTGCCGTCGCGCCGGCTGTCGGTTTCATTATCCATGAACGCTGCGAACCCCTACGATTACGGCTGCTAAAGTTGAGTCAACTATAATCCAATCAGTCACCACGGGCGAATAACCAACTATGTGATTTTATTACCTCAGAGCGATGTAATTACCCTTACATTCAACGCCGCTAACCGACACGGAATACACAATGACGCACCTGGTATGGTTCAGAAACGATCTGCGCATCGCCGACAATGCCGCCCTTGCCGCAGCCTGCAAAGAGTCCAGTCTGGCCGTCGGCGGCGCAGGCGTTCGTGCCTGTTTCATCCTCACTCCGGAACAGTGGCAAGAGCATGACTGGTCGCCGGCACGAGTCCAGTTTGTTATCGCCCATGCGAACGCACTCTCCGGAGAACTGGCCAGGCTCGGCATACCGCTGTCATTTATAACGGCTGAACGCTTCAGCGACAGCATCACAATGCTTGAATCCCATTGCAGGGAGCACGGCATTCGATATCTCCACTTTAATGAAGAATATGGCGTCAACGAACGCAAACGCGACAAAGCTGTGAAGCACCGCTTTGATGAAATGGACATTGTGACACGCAAGTACCGTGACCAGACCGTCGCTCCAGTCGGTGCAATACTCACGGGCCAGAGCGAACCCTACTCTGTATTCACGCCCTTCTCCCGACGCTGGCGCAGCTGGATAGATGAAAACCAGCCATCGCTCTATCCCCTTCCGAAAGCCCAGGGCGATGCCATCAAACCGGAGCGTATTACGAAAATTCCTGAAAACTTCAAAGATGCTCCGCCAGCCTTTACAGAAACCGGAGAAGATGCAGCACACTCCCGGCTGGAAACTTTCCTCAGTGAACACGGAGGCGCCTACAAGGAAGAAAGAGACTTCCCCGCCCTGGATGGCACCAGCCAGCTCTCCCCTTACCTCGCCAATGGCGTGCTTTCCGGGCGCCAGTGCATGATTGCAGCCCGGCAGGCACAAGGCATGGGCGGAAATCAGGAAGGCCTGGTGACCTGGATAAATGAAATAGCCTGGCGGGATTTTTACATAAACACCCTGTATCACTACCCACGGGTGAGCATGCACCGCGCTTACAAGCCGGAAACCGAACGACTGCAATGGAACGACCCGGGCCAGCGTTTCGAAGCCTGGAAATCAGGCCAAACCGGCATTCCCCTGGTCGACGCAGCCATGCGCCAGCTCAACGAAACAGGCTGGATGCACAACCGGCTGCGTATGGTGACAGCCATGTTTCTGACCAAAAACCTGTTTATCGACTGGCGGTTGGGAGAGGCTTATTTCATGTCAAAACTCGTGGATGGCTTCCTTGCGTCCAATAACGGCGGCTGGCAATGGAGTGCATCCACCGGCACAGACGCCGCACCCTATTTCCGCGTATTCAACCCGGTTACCCAGAGTGAGCGTTTTGACCCAAAAGGTGAGTTTATCCGCGAGTGGGTGCCTGAGCTGGCGAAGCTGGATAACAAGCGCATTCACGATCCATCAAAAGGAGGCGTTATTCCCGGCGGGTATCCCCGGCCGATCGTTGATTTGAAGGAAAGCAGGAAGGAAGCAATCGCGAGGTTTCAGGCGCTAAAAGACTAGACTGATGAAAAATGTAGAAGCTGGTGTGGGCCGGGCTCTCCAAAACCGTGCGGAGCCATGGGTGAAGTGCGAAGCACTTCACGGGCAAGCCATGGACGGCTTGCCCAGGATCTTTAGCGCGACGCAGGAGCATTAGCGCTAAAGGGCGGAGCCGAGCGTACACGGACGTATTCACAGCGTGTTTTGGAGAGCCCGGCCCGCAACAGCTTCGGCCTGCCCCGTACTATTTCGAGCCACAAACAGGACAGTCAGGATCTTTCAAAAGCTTCATTTCCCGCCACTGCATTTCCCAGGCATCCAGTATCAGCAAGCGACCAACAAGCGGTCGGCCAACGCCGGAAATAACCTTGATGGCCTCCATGGCCTGGGCAGAGCCAATCATACCAACGAGTGGCGCAATCACTCCGGCTTCGGAACAGGTCAGGTCTTCATTGCCCTGCTCCGGATAGAGGCAGTGGTAACAAGGGGATTCCGGTAGCCGGCTGTCATAAACACTGAGCTGGCCTTCGCCCCGGATAGCGGCACCAGAGATCAGCGGAACACCGGCAGCCACACAGGCGCGATTCAGGGCAAACCGGGTGCTGAAGTTGTCCGAGCAGTCCAGAACCAGCGTAGCTTCGGCTACTTCATGGGCAAAATCATCCGGTGCCAGGCGTCGGTTTACCACATTTATAGACGCCGCCGGATTGATACTGCGCACCCGGGCAGCCAGAACTTCTGCTTTGGGCTCGCCGATCTGGCTGGTTTCGAACGCGATCTGGCGTTGCAGGTTAGCAAGTTCGATTACATCATCATCGACCAGCGTTAAGTGGCCCACACCTGCAGCGCCAAGATACAGCGCAACCGGACAGCCCAGACCACCAGCGCCGATCACCAGTACACGGGCAGATAGCAATGCCTCCTGACCGGCAATATCAAAACGAGGCATCAGAATCTGGCGACTGAAGCGCAGGAGTTCGTCATCACTGAGCATCGGGAGCTCCTTTTCCGGGCCATTGCCCCAGTGTCATGCGGTCATTACCGCCGTAGTCCTTGCAGCTTTTCACATTAACAAACTCACGGGCAGTCAGCAGTTCCTGAACAGCCTCAGCCTGATCAAAGCCGTGCTCCAGAAGCAGCCAGCCTTCAGGGTTCAGCCATGCAGGGGCATCATTCACAATCAGGCGGATATCATCGAGCCCATCAGCTCCGGATACCAGCGCCGAGGCCGGCTCAAAGCGAACGTCACCTTCACCAAGGTGGTGATCGTCTGAAGCCACATAAGGGGGATTAGAAATAATCAGATCAAAGCTGTCAGCCGGTATACCTGCAAACCAATTGCTCTGGAAAACATTCACCGGTAACTGTAACCGGCTGGCATTTTCCTGGGCCAGAGCGACAGCTTCCGCCATAAGGTCGGAGGCACTGATTATCCAGCCCCGCCGCTCACTGGACAGTGCCAGAGCGATGGCTCCAGTGCCGGTTCCCAGGTCGAGAACCCGGGCAGCATCTGGCAGGGCCAACTCCAGCGCCTGTTCTACCAGGCACTCGGTATCAGGTCTTGGAATCAGGGTACTGCTGCTTACTTTGAGCGGAAGGGACCAGAATTCCTGATGCCCCAACAGGTAGGCAACAGGCATTCCCTGCACTCGCTGCGTCACGAGACTCACGAACTCCGCAGCCACTGCGGCGCTCACTTCCCGTTCCGGAAACGCCCGGAAACTGGTCCGGCTCAGGCCGCTTACATGGGCAAGAAGCAACTCTGCATCCAGCCTTGATGTGTCACTGGTTATCCGGCAAACCGCCTCACCCAGCAAGGCCTCACAGGTCAGTAAAGGTTTACTCGTCATCGGAAAGCGAGGCCAGAAGCTCCGCCTGGTGCTCTTGCTGAAGAGGCACAACCACAGAATCCAGGTCGCCGGCGATCACATCATCAAGCTTATAAAGCGTAAGGTTGATCCGATGATCAGTTACACGACCCTGAGGGAAGTTATACGTGCGGATTCGTTCAGAGCGATCGCCGCTGCCCACCAGGCTTTTACGGGTTTCCGCCATGGATTTCTGCTGCCGTTCGGTTTCAGCGTTCTGCAAACGTGAGGCAAGAAAGCTCATAGCCTTGGCGCGGTTTTTATGCTGTGAGCGCTCTTCCTGACACTCCACCACAATACCGGTTGGGATGTGTGTAATCCGGATGGCAGAATCGGTTTTGTTAACGTGCTGGCCGCCCGCACCAGAGGAGCGGAAGGTGTCAACACGCAGATCTGCCTTGTTAATTTCAATAGCCTCGGCTTCATCCGCCTCCGGCATAATTGCAACTGTACAGGCAGACGTATGAATTCGCCCCTGGGACTCCGTTTCGGGAACCCGCTGCACCCGATGCGCACCGGATTCAAATTTCAGCGCACCGTATACGCCATCACCCGCAACCCGGGCAATAATTTCCTTATAACCACCGTGCTCGCCTTCATTCTCGCTCAACACTTCTATCTGCCAGCGCCGACGCTCGGCGTAGCGGCTGTACATCCGGAACAGATCTCCGGCAAAAATCGCAGCCTCATCACCGCCGGTTCCAGCACGGACTTCCAGGAACACGTTTTTGCCATCGTTCGGATCTTTGGGCAGCATTAACCGCTGCAGTTCCTCATCAAGTTCTGCGGTTTTCTTCTCAGCAATCTCAAGCTCTTCTGCGGCCATTTCCCGCATATCAGCATCACCATCTTTTGCCAGCTCTTTTGCCTCCCGGATATCATCCAGCGACTGCGTCCAGGCCTGAAAGCACTGTACGACAGGCTCAATTTCGGCAAATTCCCGGGATAATTCCCGGAACCTGTCCTGGCGAGCAATGGTGGCTGAATCACTAAGCAAAGCACTCACCTCTTCGAAACGCTCAACGAGCTGCTCGAGGCGGGACTGTATTGATGGTTTCATATTTTTTCCGGGGTGGTCGTCGCGTCTGCGTCCAACACATCAAGCTGGTGTAATTCTCTCAGCCATTCGGTCACCTCGGTGCGCCCTTCGGTGGTGGCTTTACGAACCTGTATGGAGGGCTCGTGCAGGAGTTTGTTTGTAAGGCCCCGGGCAAGACTGCGCAAGGCTGTCTCTGGATCTCCACCATTGCGCAGGGCGCGCAGGGCTTTTTCGGTTTCTATATCACGCAGCACTTCGGCACGTTGCCGGAACTGCTTCAGCGTGGAAACAGCATCCAGTGCGCGCAGCTGACTGAGAAAATCCTGTACACCCGCAGCTATGAGATTTTCCGCTTCACGGGCGGCCCCCTCACGGGTACGGATATTTTCTTCGATTACCTGGCGCAGATCATCAACGGTATAAAGATACACATCCGCCAGGGAAGCCACTTCCGCTTCAATATCCCGGGGCACCGCAATATCCACCATAAAAAACGGCCGGTGCTTGCGTTTTTTCAGGGAACGCTCAACCGCACCCTTGCCAAGGATCGGCAGAGGGCTGGCAGTGGATGAAATAATAATATCGACATCGGCCAGATAATCAGGAATCTCCGAAAGCAGAATGCCCTGCCCCCCTCTCGATTCTGCCAGAGCCTGAGCTCTTTCCAGCGTGCGGTTAGCAACAACGAAATCCTTCACTCCGGCATCCGCAAGATGGCGGGCAACCAGTTCGATGGTTTTACCCGCCCCGATCAGCAAAGCCTTATTGTGTGACATGTCGGCGAAAATACGGTTCGCCATGCTGACCGCAGCGTAGGCGACAGAAACCGGGTTCTCGCCAATAGCCGTCTGCGTACGGACCCGCTTGGCAACAGAAAATGTGTGCTCAAACATACGAGAAAGGAAAGACCCGCTTCCCCCGTGTTCCCGCGCCAGCGCATAGGCATCCTTTAACTGCCCGAGAATCTGGGGCTCACCCAGAACCATAGAATCCAGCCCTGCAGCCACACGCATCATGTGCCGCACAGCATCTGCATCGCGGTGTATGTAAAGCACTTCTTCAAGCTCGGAGGCATCCAGATCGTGAAAACCTGCCAGCCAGCGAAGTACTAAAGGCGCGCAGTCATCGTCACCTGCGAGGTACAGCTCAGTGCGGTTGCAGGTAGAAAGAATGGCGGCCTCACTGGCGCCAGACGCCGCCCGTAACTCCGCAAACG
The DNA here is from genome assembly GCF_002407605.1 of Marinobacter sp. ANT_B65. Classification (NCBI taxonomy): domain Bacteria; kingdom Pseudomonadati; phylum Pseudomonadota; class Gammaproteobacteria; order Pseudomonadales; family Marinobacteraceae; genus Marinobacter; species Marinobacter sp. ANT_B65. The sequence continues at coordinate 483,824 of NZ_NXGV01000003.1, forward strand.
CCTCTGACATGCGCTCAGGCGTGAACGCGACTCGCTCCCGTAACTCGACAGGGGCCGTGCGATGATTGATTCCCAGCGTTAGCAGTGCCATCTCTTGGTTATACAATCCTATACCGGTGTGCGGTGTAAACGAGCGCTATTATGCAGGCATTTTAGCGGCCCGGGCCCTCAGCTGCCACCCCCAACCACCTGAGCTTCGGGAAGTGCGGACAGGTTGGGCAAGAACAGGAGCTTATGCCATTATAGGGAACCGGCCGCTGCCGGAGCCCGACTCAGCTCAAAAAAAAGAGGGAATCCGGGTTACTCAAGATGCGTAGTCGACAAATCATGGGAAGTTGCATGCACAAATCCGCACCGTTTTTGGTTACCTGCCTGTTCGGCCTCTCACTGGCAGGTTGCGCCAGTATAACCGGTTCGGGGGACACATCGGCCGTCGACGACACAGAAAAACAGGAAAATATCGGGCAAACAGACAACGAGCCCGCTATCGAATACGCGGATTTCGAGCCGGAAACTCTTTTTCTGCTCCTTTCGGCAGAAATCGCAGCACAGCGCGGCCGGTATGACGTAACCCTGGTTAATTATCTCAGAGCCGCACAGCAATCCCGGGATAAAAAGGTTATCGAGCGGGCCATGCGCATTGCCCAATCGTTAAATGGCGACAACGCCCAGAAGCAACTGGCAGAATTATGGCTTGATGTCGATCCGGGCAACCTCCAGGCGCTTCGGGTTTCAGCTATTCAGGCAGTCAAACGGAGTGAGCTTGAAGCTGCGCTGGGATACATGGAGCAGATTCTGGACCAGGGCGGGGACGCAGATTTCGACAGCCTTGCAGCCATGGCCGGGAACCTGCCTCCAGAACAACAGCAGGAATTGCTGGCACTATACGAAGAGATGGCAAGCCGTCACCCAGATACTCCGGAGCTGGAATACAGCATAGCCCTGCTTCTGAAGATCACCGGCAACCCCCAGGCCGGCCTTAGCCGGCTCGATCCCCTGATAACCAAGAACCCCAATTTCCAGCCTGCCATCATCCTCAAAGGCGATCTTCTGTACCAGCTCGACAGAGAGAATGACGCCCTGGAGCACCTGCTGGTAAATACCCGGCGCTTCCCGGCAAACCGCCAGATGGGCACGCTTTACGGGCGCATGCTGATCAGCGAAGGTGAATTACAGACCGCTCAGGACGAGTTCAAACGCCTTGTAGCACGCTACCCTGACAATCCCGGTCTGCGCCTTTCTCACGCGCTGGTTGCCCTGGAAAACGGGCAACCCGAACTCGCAAAAGACGAGCTTACAAAACTGACGGAGCAGGGCCACCACACCAGTGAGGCCAGCTACTACCTTGGCCGGATCGAAGATGAAGCCGGCAACACAGAGCAGGCTATAGGCTATTATCAGAGCGTTGAAGAGGGTAACTACTACCTCCCGTCCCTCGCCCGGGCCAGCACCCTGCTGGCTTCAGAAGGCAGGCTCGAAGACGCACTGGAGAATATCCGTTCCCTGCGCAGAGAAAACCCCGAGCGGGCAGAAAGTTTCTGGCTGCTTGAGATCAACCTGCTGCTCGACCAGAAACTGCAGCAGGAAGCCCTGGAAGCTGGCTCCAAAGCGCTTGAAGACCACCCAGAGAATGTGCAGGTCCGTTATGCCCGGGCAATGCTGTTCGATGCCATGGATCAACCAGGGAAAGCTGAGGAAGATCTCCGGGTGATTGTCGAGAGCGACCCGGAAAACGCAGTAGCACTGAACGCCCTGGGATACATACTCACAACCCGCACTGACCGGCTGAGAGAAGCCCGCGGCTACATCGAGCAGGCTTTAACGCTGGACCCTGAAAATCCGGCAATTCTCGACAGCATGGGATGGGTTCTGTTCCAGGAAGGCCAGATCAATTCAGCTCTGAACTACCTTTCCCGCGCGTGGGCAACCTACCCTGATCCGGAAGTCGCTGCTCACTACGGCGAAGCCTTGTGGATGAACGGTGCCGAAGAGCAGGCCCAGATTATCTGGAAGAAAGGGCTTGAGCAGGATGCGGATCACAGCGTGTTAAGGGAAACCATCAGGCGACTGACCGGCAACGGTGGCCAGTGATGCGCTCATGCATTCGCGTATGGACAACCATGCTGCTGATAGCGGGCCTCAGCGCCTGTACCACGATCCAGCTTGAACCACTGCCGGAGGGCATGACAGATCAGCCTCCAGCCGACTGGCAGGAGCGTTCAGCAAAACTGAGCAACTTTGATCACTGGCAACTTTCCGGAAAGCTGGCAGTGCGCCAGCCTTCAGACAGTGGCACCGCCATTATCAATCACTGGATACAGGAGGGCGAGGCCTTCGACCTTGCCTTATCGTCATCCTTTCTCGGAATGGGCAGCACAAACCTAAAAGGCGTGCCGGGTTTCATTGAGCTGACTCTCTCGAACGGCGAGACCTATCGCTCCGGGGACCCTGATGCACTTATGGAAGCCGCCACCGGCTGGCAACTCCCCCTGGAAAGCCTGACATGGTGGATACGAGGCCTGCCAGCCCCAGGTGGAGATTTCCGCCTGCTGTTTGGCGACCGTGGCGAACTGGCCATGATCCGGCAGGCTGGCTGGGAAATCCGCTATGACAGATGGCACGAGCTACAAGACAACACACCAGCTCTGCCTGCCCGGATAACAGCACTGAAAGAAGATAAACGTGTACGCGTTGTTGTAAGCAACTGGCAGGACCTCAAGCCGTGACAACAACCATAACCCTGCCCTCGCCTGCCAAACTGAACCTTTTCCTGCATATTGTGGGCAGGCGCCCGGATGGTTACCACGAACTTCAGACACTGTTCCAGTTCCTCAATTATGGCGACGACATCACTCTGAGCCTGACCCCGGGGCAGCCGGGCATCCATCTTGAGACCTCCTTGAGCGGGGTGCCCGACGAAGACAACCTGATAGTCAGAGCAGCACGCGCCCTCGCAAAAAAAGCGCCTGGGGAGCTTCCGGGCGTATCCATAGCCATTACCAAACGCCTGCCTATGGGTGGAGGGCTTGGCGGGGGAAGCTCAAACGCAGCCACTACACTGCTTGGTCTCAACCACCTGTGGAAGCTCGGCCTGAACCTTGATGAGCTGGCGCAGACAGGGCTCACACTCGGCGCAGATGTACCGGTTTTTGTACGTGGCCATGCTGCTTTCGGCGAAGGCATAGGCGAAAAACTGACGCCTGCTTTCCCGCCAGAAGACTGGTTTCTGGTGCTGAAACCTGCCTGCAATATCAACACAGGAAAGATATTTTCATTTCAAGGGTTGACAAGAAACACCCCTAGAATCACAATAGCGCCCGCTTTTGAGGGAGACGCCTCGAGGTACCGAAACGACTGTGAAGATGTAGTCAGAAGACTGTATCCTGACGTCAACCAGAGCATGGAATGGCTCACCAAATTCGGACCTGCAAGATTAACCGGAACCGGGGCTTGCATATTTGGACGTTTCCCTACAGAATCCGCAGCCCGGATTATCTGGGAAAGCAAACCCTCCGGCATCACCGGGTTCGTAGCTAAAGGGGTGAACGTATCGCCTCTTCACCAAAAGCTGACAGAGCTGGAATGATGCCAAAAGAGCACGATACTGGGGTGTCGCCAAGTGGTAAGGCAACGGGTTTTGATCCCGTCATGCGCAGGTTCGAATCCTGCCACCCCAGCCAACTTTCTCCCGCTTCTTCTGACTCAACCGCCGAAAACGAGAAGGGTGCCATCGTGTCCAAACTGATGATTTTCTCAGGCAATGCCAATCCAGAGCTTGCCCACGCTATCGCTAAAAAACTCCACATCCCTATGGGAGAGGCCACTGTAGGCCGGTTCAGCGATGGCGAAACCACCGTCGAAATCAATGAAAATGTCCGTGGCCACGATGTATTTATCATCCAGCCCACGTGCTATCCCACTAATGACAACCTGATGGAACTGATCGTGATGGCCGACGCCCTGCGCCGCGCTTCCGCATCACGCATCACAGCAGTCATTCCGTATTATGGTTACGCTCGCCAGGATCGCCGCGTGCGCTCAAGCCGCGTTGCCATCAGCGCCAAAGTCGTTGCCGACATGATCTCCAGCATCGGCGTTGACCGCGTACTGACCGTAGACCTTCATGCCGACCAGATTCAGGGCTTTTTCGACGTACCTGTAGACAACATCTACGCAACGCCCGTACTGCTTGAAGACATCGAAAAACAGCGGTTCGAGAACTTCGTTGTTGTGTCACCGGATGTTGGCGGCGTTGTTCGCGCCCGTGCCGTTGCCAAGCGACTGGATGATGCCGATCTGGCAATCATCGACAAGCGTCGCCCGAAAGCAAACGTTTCGCAGGTAATGCACATTATTGGTGACGTGCAGAACAAAACCTGCATTCTGGTTGACGATATCGTCGATACCGCAGGCACCTTGTGCAAAGCAGCGAACGCACTCAAAGAGCGTGGCGCTTCCCGGGTAGTGGCTTATATCACTCACCCTGTTCTCTCCGGCCCGGCTATCGAAAACATCGAAGAATCGGATCTGGACGAGCTCGTGGTATGTGACACTATTCCACTGAGTGACAAAGCCAGGAACTGTGATAGAATCCGCCCCCTCAGTATGGCCGGACTGCTCGCAGAATCTATTCGTCGCGTCAGTAACGAAGAGTCCATCAGCGCCCTGTTTGAGAATATCTGAGTAGGCAGACAGCCATAATACTTGGGAAACAGGACGTTATAGCGGTCACATAAAAGTTGCCGAGTCGGGAGCCTAAACAGGCTCCCGACTCTTTTAGTCAGCCGGAAAAATCCGGCTTTTCGAAAACATCACCTGTCCCAACGCCTGGTCGCGGGCAGTTCAGGTGACGATTGAGGTACAAACCATGTCTCAGGACTTTGTTATTGAAGCATTTCCTCGTGACGACAAGGGGAGAGGTGCGAGCCGCCGCCTGCGTCGCGAAGAACGTAAAATCCCGGCCATCATCTATGGCGCCGGTAAAGAAGCTACTCCGATTTCCATCTGGCACAACGAGCTGAAAAAAGCTCTGGAAAACGAAGCCTTCTTCTCTCACATTCTTACCATTGATCTGAATGGCAAGAAAGAGAGCGTGATCATGAAAGATCTTCAGCGGCACCCGTACAAACTGCTGCTGACTCACGCCGATTTCCAGCGCGTTGAAAAAGATCAGGAAATCTTTGTTCACGTTCCGCTGCACCTGCTGAACGAAGAGACAGCTCCGGCAATCAAGACTCTTGGCGGCGTTGCATTCCGATTGATGACAGAGGTTGAGGTAGCATGTCTGCCACAGAATCTGCCTGAATACATCGAAATCGACATGGCTGAAGTTGAGATGGATCAGATCGTTCACATGAGCGACCTGAAACTTCCGAAAGGCGTTCGTATTCCTGCCCTGCAACACGGCAACGAACACGACCAGGCTGTTGTGTCTATCAGCAAGCCGAAAGGCATCAAAGCTGACGACGCTGAAGACGAAGCCGAAGGCGAAGAAGGCGAAAGCAAGGAGTAATCACTCCGGAGGCGCTGGCATATGGCACAGGATATTGTCATGGTGGTTGGGCTGGGAAACCCCGGTCCTGACTACGAGAATACCCGCCATAATGCTGGCGCCCTCTTCGTCGAAGCACTGGCTCGCGATGCGGGCCAGTCGCTCCGCCCCGAAAAAAAGTATCATGGACACTATGCCCGTATTCAGTGGCAAGGCCTTGAACTTCACCTGCTGAATCCCGCTACTTTCATGAACCGCAGTGGCTTATCTGTAAAAGCCCTTGCAGACTTTTTCAAGATTCCCCCCGGCCAGATACTGATCGCTCACGATGAGCTTGATCTCCCCCCCGGCACAGCCAAGCTTAAAAAAGGTGGAGGCCACGGCGGACACAACGGCCTGAGAGACACCATAGCCCACCTTGGCACAAACGAGTTCCAGAGACTCCGTATTGGCATCGGCCATCCCGGCGACAGCCGAAAAGTGACCGGCTACGTACTGGGCCGTCTTGGCAAGCGGGAAACCGAAGACCTGAACGCTGTATTCAGCCAAGTCATGCGGGTTCTGCCCGAGGCTGCTTCCGGCAACCTTGCTGCGGCAATGAACCACTTGCACAGTTTCAAGCCTGTCAGCGCCTGAACCTGCGCAAACCATACTGCGGGCGATTGTGCCACTCCAGGCATCTCACACTCGCACCCGCTGCCCTACACCGGTATAATCCGGCCAAATTTTCCTGTACCAGCAGAGGCACTCCATGGGTTTTAACTGCGGCATCGTCGGCCTACCAAACGTCGGCAAATCCACCCTGTTCAACGCACTGACCAAAGCAGGCATTGGCGCGGAAAACTTCCCGTTCTGCACCATCGAGCCTAACGCAGGTGTGGTCGCCATGCCCGACCCCCGGCTTACCAAACTCGCAGAAATCGTAAAGCCGGAAAGAGTGGTTCCCACCACAATGGAATTTGTGGACATTGCAGGCCTTGTAGCCGGTGCATCCAAAGGTGAAGGCCTGGGCAACCAGTTCCTTGCCAATATCCGCCAGACCGAAGCCATTGCCCATGTTGTCCGCTGCTTTGACGACAACAATGTAATCCACGTTGCCAACAAAATAGATCCGGCTGCGGATATTGAGATCATCAACACCGAGCTTGCTCTGGCTGATATGGACACTGTCGAAAAAGCCATCAAGCGGGTGCAGCGCATCGCCAAAGGGGGCGATAAAGAAGCCAAGGCCCAACTGGAAATTTTCGAACGTCTTTTGCCCGTACTTAACGAAGGCAAACCCGTTCGCAGCATGGGGCTGGATAAAGACGAACTGCTACTGATCCGCGAACTGTGCCTGCTCACCATCAAGCCTACGATGTTCATTGCCAACGTCTCAGAAGATGGTTTTGAGAACAATCCCTACCTGGACACAGTGCGCAAAATTGCTGCAGAAGAAAATGCAGTGGTAGTGCCTATCTGCAACAAAATTGAAGCAGAAATCTCGGAACTGGAAGACGACGAGAAAAGCATGTTCCTTGAAGAAATGGGCATGGAAGAAGCCGGCCTCGACCGCGTTATACGGGCCGGCTACAGCCTGCTGGGCCTGCAGACCTATTTTACAGCCGGCGTTAAAGAAGTAAGAGCCTGGACCGTCAAAATTGGCGCTACAGCTCCCCAGGCAGCCGCTGTGATCCACACAGACTTTGAACGCGGGTTTATCCGCGCCGAGGTTATCGCCTACGAAGACTTTATACAGTATCGCGGCGAAGCAGGTGCCAAAGATGCCGGCAAGTGGCGCCTGGAAGGTAAGGAATACATCGTAAAAGACGGCGACGTTATCCACTTCCGGTTTAACGTTTAGTGGATACCAGCCCCTCCTTCTGCAAAAGGAGGGGCACCCCTTTGAATCTGATTCCGGCAATCAAGTGCCTGTTACGACCCTGATCTGACGATCGTGGTACCTGGAAAGCAAAACCAGCGAAGTAATCGCCCCGACCAACGCAAAGGCCATATCGGACTGCGTGTCCCAGATATAACCCTGAGTTCCCAGGAAAGCCTTAGCGCCCTCACCTGATATCACCGCAACCCACCATTCAATCAGCTCGTAAAACGCACTGAATGACAAGGCTACACAGATAACAAACAGATTCAGCCACCGCCGCCCGTTCACTACATGCTTTCTGATCAGAATTTCTCTTGCGATAACCGCAGGCACAAAGCCCTGGAAGAAGTGGCCAAGTTTGTCGTAGTTATTCCTTTCCGCTCCAAACAACCCATCAAAAAACGGAACCTCGGCATAGGTGTAATGACCGCCAATCATCAAAATCACACAGTGCATCAGAATCAGCAGATACAAAACGGGGGTCAGCTCAAAGCTGCGATAGGTAGCCACCAGAACAGCAACTCCAATCAGTGCCGGAAGCACCTCCAAAAACCAGGTTATCTGATCTTTCGGATTGATTCCTGACCACACAAGAGCAGCCATGAAAATGCTGGTCCATAAGTATTTTATCGGCTTTCTCCTGAACTTCTTACGGACGCGATCAACGGCCGTAAGTTGGAAGTTTCATGTGCCGGTTAACATCCTTGTATAACAAATAACGGAACGGGCCCGGCCCTCCGGCGTAACAGGCCTGCGGGCAGAATGCACGTAACCACATGTAATCGCCAGCTTCCACCTCGACCCAGTCCTTATTTAACAGATACACAGCCTTGCCTTCCAGTACATACAAACCATGCTCCATTACATGGGGTTCAGCAAAGGGGATTACACCACCGGGCATAAAATTAACGATATTCACCTGCATATCGTGGCGCATATCCTGATTATCAACAAACCGGGTAGTACTCCAGCAGCCATTGGTATCAGGCATTACAACCGGATCGATCAGGGTTTCGTTGGTTACAAAGGCCTCGGGCACATCAATACCCTCTACTTTCTCATAGGCTTTGCGAATCCAGTGAAAGCGTACTATCTCGCCTGAGCTATTGCGCAATGTCCACTCACTGCCCGGAGGAATAAACGCGTAGCCGCCCGGTTGCATACTGTGCTCCTCTCCACTCAGAGTCAGTGTCAGTTCACCCTCAACAATGAACAGCACCGCTTCAGCGCCCGGCTCCGTTTCCGGCCTATCACTGCCACCACCCGGCTGCACTTCCATGATGTACTGTGAGAAGGTCTCCGCAAAGCCAGTCAGCGGGCGCGACAACACCCACAAACGAGTACCGGTCCAGAAGGGCAGATGACTGGTAACAATGTCGCGCATGACGCCTTTGGGGATCACTGCGTAGGCCTCGGTGAACACCGCACGGTCTGTCAGCAGCTGAGTTTGCGGTGGGTGACCGCCGGTAGGCGCATAGTAAGTCTTCGGTTCGCTCGGGCACAGGGCCATAACGGCTCCTTAACAGAGGAAAACTTATACAGGATGATGTTCGATCCAATGGCGGGCGATATCGATACGACGAGTTACCCAGACATGATCATGAGCTTCTATATAATCAAGAAAACGCTGCAACGCCCGGAAACGTCCCGGACGGCCAATCAAACGACAATGCAGGCCCACCGAGAGCATTTTGGGCAGTTCTCTGCCTTCGTCATATAGCACATCGAAAGCATCCTTCAGGTAGCTGAAGAAGTGGTCGCTGGTATTGAAACCTTGTGGCGAGGCAAAACGCATGTCGTTGGTATCCAGGGTATAAGGCACCACAAGATGATTGTGATACTCCCCCTGGCTATCAGCTGCCCGGGTCCAGAATGGCAGATCGTCGCCATAATAATCGCTGTCATAGGCAAAGCTTCCTTCATCCAACACCAGACGCCGGGTATTTGGGCTATCACGGCCGGTGTACCAGCCCAGCGGCTTTTCTCCGTAAAGTCGCTGGAAAATCTCTATAGCACGTTTCATATGCTCCCGTTCCATCGCCTCGGGCATACCCTGGTAATGAAGCCAGCGCCAGCCGTGACATGCAACTTCGTGCCCCAGCTCTTTAAACGCCATGGCCACGTCAGGATGCCGTTCCAATGCCATGGCCACGCCAAAAACCGTAAGCGGCAGATCGCGTTTTTCGAATTCTTTAAGGATCCGCCACACCCCGACCCTGGAGCCGTATTCATATATGGACTCCATACTCATGTGCCGGTCCGGAAACGCTTCAGCACCGACAATCTCAGAGAGGAATCGCTCTGAGTGACTATCCCCATGGAGGGTACAGCTCTCCCCGCCTTCTTCATAATTGAGCACAAACTGAACAGCAATGCGGGCCCGGCCATTTTGCGTGTGGCACGTCCCTGCCGTAACCGACAAGATCCCGCGGATAATTGTCGCTGATGCTCATAACTGCATTACCTTTTATGGATGTGAAGAAAGACGAGATGCTGTGACTTAGGGCCATCAACAGCGAATCAAGACTCTATTGTCAGCTTTTGCCAAAATCAATTGTATACAACAAACCCAATATTTTGTGTACAAACCTCCGTACAGGTCATTGCAATACTTAACCGGGAACCATCCCAAGCACCATTCAGGCCATAAGCGACACCATCAACGACGTGGCGCCCCCCCTTTCTTTGCCTCGCCTGACCAGCGCATTGCTGCCGGCCTCCGGAAGGTGGCTCGGGATCACTGAATGTGTTCGGTTCTACAGGGAGCCAGGCTGAATCAAGATAGCTTCATAGTTTTTTGTGCGCACATAGTAAATAAACCCTCCCAATGCGGCGCCAATAATCCAGGCATAGCCAGACAAATCGGCCAGTACAGGCACCCACACTGTAGCCACTGAAAATACGCCTGCGATCAAAAATGCAATGACTGCGTTGTCATGTCAGCCTTTCCGGTAGTGGTACTGGCCAGCTTCCATGCTGTAGAGGTCCACACTGCTAAGTTCTTGTTTACGTACTACGTAGTAATCAACAACCAAAATACCGAACAGCGGAGCCAGGGTCGCGCCCAGCGTATTTACAAAACCAGCAATACCTATCTGGCTGATCACCGCAGTCCACAGCCCCCCAATCACCAGCGCAAACCCCGATGTAATCAGACCAGCCTTACGAAAACTGATGGTCGATGGAGACAAATTGGCAATACCGTTAACCGCAGGAATGAAGTTGGCGACCAGGTTGATACCAACAGTTGCGGCAAAGAAGGTAATAGCTGCGATTATGCCCAGGAATACACTGTCGGAACGCTCCACAATTTCAGTGGGGTTGATGATGGCCTCACCATAGACCACCGCTGCGCCTGCAGTGGTGAGCAAAGCCAGGGCAGAGAATAGGATCATGTTCATAGGCAAACCCCAGAGGTTGCCGACGACCATAGCCTGCTTGTCTTTTGCAAAGCGTGAAAAATCACTGAAGTTAATCATCACCGCTGCAAAATAGGCCACCATGGTGCCAAAGATGGCAACAAAACCAGACATCTCGGTTTTCCACGTAGCATTGAGGTTAGCAAAAATAGTTTGTGCCGCTGAAAGCAGCTTTCCGTCTGACTTATTCCAAAGCACGATCAACAAGGCAATCATCACGGCATACACAAACGGACCCGCCAGGTTCAAAAAGCCTTCAACCCAGTTCATACCGCGCCAGAAGATAAAGATGTGAAAACCCCATACGAACAGGAAGGCCACCCAGTCGACGCCGCTCAAACCCAGGAACATGGCTTCATACTGAGCGCCTGTTACGGACTTGATCAACAATGCCAGAGCAGTTGAGACAAAGTAGACTTGCGCCCCAAACCAGAACACTGCAACAACTGCACGCAAAATCGCAGGCAACTTGGCGCCTGCCGTACCCATACTGGCGCGAGCAAATACGGGATAGGAAATGCCATAACGTTCGCCTGCCGCGCCGGACAGGTTGACCATGCACATGACGAACAGGCCTGCCGCGATCAAAGCAATGAATGCAGTCCACCCGCTTACACCAAATGAAATAAACAGAGATGCCACCAGGGTGTAGCCAAACAAAGACTGAATATCGTTGGCCCACACGTTGAATATTGCGAACGAGCCCCAGGTTTTTTCCTTCCTGGTTATGGGCCGCAGAGCGCTGTCTTCGTCGCTGATTACCGCGTCACTGTTAGTTTGCATGCCAGGCTCCTATGATGATCTGTTATCAACCCTTCATGTTAATCTCAGCATGCCAATCCGCTGTTTAACGATCTTACGACTGCATTGAGATGCAAAGCAGCGAATAAAACCATGAAACGAAAATTGGTCTACTGAACAGATATAAGCAAGGGCAAATTACGGGCCATGATGACCTGCGCATACAATTTCAAGAGAAAACGCTGACAACAATCGCGACTACCCTGTAGCCCACTCAGGACAGAGCTTGCCAGAGCATTGAACGCTTCTGAAAACTTCAGGTTAAGGAAAAAAACAGAATGAAAGAGTCGTCACTGAAAAGCAGAACGCACCAAAATGGACTTAAACCTCGTGAATGCAGTTGAACCCGCCCCGGCTTTGGGCCCAGAGCTCTCGTTTAAATACCATGGACGCTCATCGTCAACCTGGAATTATTAGTACTGGCCCAGAATCAATCCGATCCGATGAACTGAATTATCGCAGCCTTATTGTCATGGTCTTTAAGCCAGCTTTTTATTTCAACGGCTTTGTCAGAGTCACTTTGGCCTACAACCCGTCTTAGCCGCTCAATCTTCATCGCTTCCATTTTCTCTGCACGCACATTTCTCTGCCATTGGTCGGTAAACACTTTTGGTAGGCGATGCGCAAGTTCAAGCGACTTCAGAAGCTTCCATTCACTTCCGTCCAGCCAGGACTCATCACAAAAACCACACAGATCAATTCTGTTTTTGTGCTGGCTTGCAATTGAATATTTTGTCATCAACTTGCTGCATTTAGGGCATGAAAGAGCCGTCGCCGTGTCATTATCTACCAACACCTCGCCTTCAGTTTCATCAACTTTTTCAACCGGCACATTTCTTTCAGCCCAGTCTCGATAGTAAAGCAGAGACAACAAGGAACCTGAACACTCGGGGCAACCCATAACCGGAAGGCCGTCTTCTAATTTAGTAGGTTTCAGGTCTACATTCCGACATTTTGGACACTTCATTGTTCTTCCTTATTACATTCTAAAACGGAGCTTTGTATCTGCCCACTACAGGGAATAGCACAAGACTTACCAGCCCCACCAACGCTAGACTTTGAGCACGCCCCGCCAAATACCACCAAGGATAGAGGGAAATAGCTTCGGGAGCAGCAACGCAATCACAGAAAATACAATAATACAGGCAATAAGATGAGTGGCGCTGAAAAATCCCTCATCAAACCCATGCTGGCCCACCGCTTGTATCGACCCTTCTCACGACTTTGCCTCCAGGAGTTCTCTCAGTGATACTGGAAGAAATAACCGTGACTTTTGAGTAATAGCTTTCTCATGCTTTTGCCAAAGCACTCCGAGATAAACAATGCCTAATCCCATAGCAGTTAAAGCAGCTGGAAATAACCAGCTATCCCTAAAAACGTCAGAAGCCAGATAGCCCAGATAACCACAACATCCAAGAGCACCAAATACAACGAATACCCTGCGAACCAACATTACACCCACACCGATCATTATAAGATTAATACAAAGGTATATGAATTTTGAAAGTTCGCTATCTGAGTGCTGGGAGGATAAGCCGCCCCAGAAGGCAATCACACCAAAAATATAAACCCAAAAAGCATAGTCGGCTTTTTTATGCGAGCGAATATCAATCCAAAAAGCCAGACCGATCAGCAACAACCCTGAATATAGCGAAACTAATTTCCTTAGTTCCCAGGTATAGTCTCCGCCGGAAATCATCGCCGCAATATCCATTGTCATATACCAAAGTGTTACAGCGATAGGCATAATCAAAAAAGGATACTTGTACTTCCAGGCTATCAACGCCCCGATAGCCAAGGTGCCAAACTCCATGTATAGCCAATGCCACTTTATGTATCTGTGGTAATCTCGATATGCACTTTCATCAGGCCAGACCCCCATCCATTGCTGCACGCCATAGATTGTCAACGGCGTTAAACAGACCACAAAAGTTGCACAAATACCCGCTGGAATAGTCAAACCATTCCCTGAAAACGAATTACTAAACTTCAAACCAACCCCTGCATAAAGAAGAGATATAAAAAATATTCCAGCTCCTCCAAAAGCCTCCCAGCCAAGGTTCATGAAGAGTGTCATGGCTCCTATAGCGATAAGCCCACCAAGATAATAAAGCACATGAGTAAAAGTAAATCGCGGAACATCTTGAGATTGAGCAATCAAAAATTCGTAGAGCGCATCTGCTTGCTGAAGTGAAATTACATTTTCAGCAGCCGCATCTTCTAATTTCTTCTTGGTTACTTCCATGATTGGTCTCTATGTCTAACGGGCAACTAACGAGGCTATAGAAAAACCCTCCACCCTTTTTGTAGGCCGAGAAAAGCGTCTGACCTTTTTCCTACGGCCTCAACACCCAAAAGCAGCGACGCTGCATTAACACGTCCATTGAAGGGCCTGACGTCTTCAAACCGGAGCCGGGAGAACTACCATAAACGTTGCACCCACTGTATCGATCAGACGAAAACAGTGTGCAGTATTCATGGCACCAATCAATACGGCAAGGTCGTAGTTCGCAAATGGCTGAATCACGCCAAATGTTGGGATATTTCGCACTGCCGGGCCCCCTCACCCGCGAGCGGGGGTATAAACTCTCAGCGAAGGGAAAGCTGGATGCCTGATCATTTCAGCGCAGAGTGCAAATAATAAGTCTGGCGCTAGTGATCACTGTATAGTCTTATGCATTCCCGGAGAGCAACTTCTCCAGCCCTTCGGGGCCGTCCTTGTCTATAATCAATTGACGTACACTCTGGCCTTTTGCATTTTCCAGGTTCAGATCGCCGCCATACTGAAGACAGTGTCGTATAACTGCATGTGCTTTATCACGTTTAACAACTCTGGCGGCCCGGTGTAAGGGGCTGTCACCCTCATTATCCTGCAAGTTCGGATCCGCGCCATTGGCCAGCAGGAAGGGTGCGAGCCGCTGTCCGAAAGAAGATACCTCATGCAAAGCGGTGGAACCCTTTGCATCCTGCGCGTTCACATCGGCTCCTTTTGCCACTAATAGCTCAAATAACTCGTCAGTAAATCGGTTTGCAGAACGAACAGACTTGTGAAGCGGAGTCTTTCCACTCGTGTCTGGCAGTTGCACATTGGCCCCTCTATTAATCAACTGAATAGCGGCCTGCTGATTGTGTTTGCTTATGGCACGATGGAGAGCGGTGTACCCATAGGTATTATTCTGCTCATCCAGCAGGCTGCAATGATCCAGCAGCAACGTCAGTATCTTTAAATTATTCTCTGATGGTTCCAGATCAGCGGCATAATGAAGCAAGGTGTACCCCTGGCTCTGAATATTGCAATCACACCGATCTTCCTCGATCAAGCGGCGAACCGCGGAAAGGTCCTGGTTCATTACTGCATATACAAGGGTTTTGCAGCGTTCATCACGGGATAGCCTCAGGGGTACATCATTGCGCTCATCCGCAAGAAACTCTTTAAAAAAAATCGCCATCTGCCGGGCGGTGTCTTCTTCCCATAGCAGACCTTGATGTGACATGTTTTCAGATATCTCCCCTTCTTTTGTGAAAGCGACAAAAGTGGGGGCAATCTCTGTGAAAATGCCTTTCTGCTTTAAATAATGAATCCAGCTAATATAGTCCAACCTGAAGATGCCAGTATTTTTCAATGCATCATTCAGCATGGGATGAGCTAAAAACTGCTCAAATGCCGGGCAAGACTTACAGTAGGCGTCGGCGATATACATAATCGGCCGATAGCCTTTTTTCCTTGCCCGATCTACCACCTTTCTGATCATGGCATCCCTGGTAATGACGTCCCGATTTCCTGCCGGGGGTTTCACTCGAGTAAAAAAGAAGTCACCACCAGGCTTGGGTCTGCCAGGCATGACTGTCAGCGTAATGCCTGCGCTTGCAGCAGATTCCACAATCCGTTTAGACTGATTTTTTCGAGAGATAAAGCCGTGAAAAGAATCACTGCCGTCAGAATATTGCAGGAAGACAAACCCCTTTAAAGACAACCAGTCGTTAAAAGCCTGTAACCCCTCCTCAACGCCCTCTTCACCATCCAGGGCGAATTCCGGCGCCAGCCCGTGCGTGCGGGCCATGGCGTTGGCCTGCCAGGTCAGCTCCTCCAGGCCTTTCCAGTCCAGCTGCATCAACAGCCAGTGCTCCTCGGGATCCAGTGAAGTCAAAGCGGCAAATAGTGCATCTATGAAAGATTCGTGTTCTTCATAATTATAGGTGTCGATCGCCTGCTTAAGCGCGTGACGGCGGATTTCCGATAACTTGCTTGTAATGTTTTTAAAAAAAGCTTGCTCTTGTTCATTCATAACCATTTTAAAGTATCTTATATATCTAAATAATACTGAGCCCAAGCCACCATTTTTGCACCTTAACACTCGAATCAATGGGCCAGCATCACTGACTCGAAGGCGATACTTGTCCTTGCTAAGGTCTGCCTCGAACTCTTGTACAAGCTCTTAAACTAGGGGCGATTCAGTCGTCGCGCCATTCGCTATGCTTACACACCCTATCGTACTCAAGCCATGGCACATCGTGCGACACCCAGATATGGGCCTCTGGCTTCAACCCGGGATCATCGTCCAGAGTGGCGACCCGAACAATTACGTGTGGCTGCGCAGGCCTCTCGGCGTAAGCGTCCGGGCATCACACCTTGTCAGGTATAGCCGGCTTCCAGTTGTGGGGCAATAGCTTGTCGATAGCGTTGTTTTTCTGCATCGGCAAGCGGGTCAGCACATCCTTCAGATAGGCATAGGGATCATGCCCGTTCAGCTTGGCTGACTGGATCAAGGTCATGATCGCCGCAGCACGCTGGCCACTGCGCAGGGACCCCGCGAACAGCCAGTTGGAACGGCCCAGCGCCCAGGGTCGGATCTGGTTTTTCACCCGGTTGTTGTCGATGGGCGCCGCGCCATCGTCCAGGTAGCGCGTCAACGCTTCCCAGCGTTTGAGGCTGTAATCCTGGGCTTTGGCGGTGCCGGAGCCATCCGGCACCTTCTGGCGATGCGCCAGCATCCACTGATGCAGTGCATCGGCCAGTGGTTTGGCTTTGGTTTGTCGAATTTCCCGGCGCTTATCCGGTGCCAGGTCTTTGGTGAGTCTTTTTCTTGCCCGGGGCCAGCATGCCAACCGGAGTTTCATCGGCATGCAGGACGTTGTGTTCCAGCAAGGTGTTTCTCAGCGCATCTACCAGAGGTTGCAACTGCACACCGCAGGCACCGACCCATTCGGCCAGGGTCGAGCGCGGGATTTTGAGGCCGGCACGGCCGAAGATGCGTTCCTGGCGACACAGTGGAAGATGATCGGCGTACTTGGCGACCAGCACCTGAGCCAGCAGGCCGGCGGTGGGGATGCCCTTGTCGATCACCTGCGGTGGCACCGGTGCCTGGATCAGGGTTTCGCATTTGTCGCAGGCCCATTTGCCCCGGACGTGGCGCTCCACCGTGAACTCGCCCGGGACGTAATCCAGCTTTTCACTGACGTCCTCGCCAATACGCTTGAGCTGGCAGCCGCACTGGCACCGGGTATTGTCCGGTTCATGGTGGATCAGGGTGCGAGGCAGTTCTGGAGGCAGTTCTGGAGGCAGTGATGTGCGTTTGGGTTTCTGCTTGGGGCGAGCGGCCTTCTGTTCTTCGCTCATTGCCTGTTCAAGCTCGGCCTCGATCGCCGCCAGGTCACTGTCGATCAGTTCGTCCAACAACTTGCCCTGAACCGCATCGAGTTGTTCGCTGCGCCGGGCGTACTTGTGACGCTTGAGAATGGCCAGCTCGTGGGTCAGCTTCTCGATGATCGCATCACGGTGCACCAGGGCACGCTCCTTATTCTCGACACGATCGAACAGTTCCGTCGCCAGGGCACGGAGCTGATCGGCAGAGAGTTGGTCGAGATCGGGGCGCTGAGTCATGCCCGGCAGTATGCCAAGCCCGGCTACAGTGTGCGATTCGCGATTCTGGTTATGGTGATAGCGCAGGGCTTGTGGTTACAGGATAGAGATGACACCTTCAGCGCCGATGCGCTGCCAGGGCAGACCCTGAACCAGGGCGGATAACTGCTCTTCGGTCAGGCGCAGTTGGTCACCGCGCCAGGCTTCGCCCCAGTGGAACTTGCCCCGGTTCAGCCGGCGGGCACACAACCAGATGCCGAGCCCATCATGGATCAGCACCTTCATCCGATTGCCTCGCTTGTTGGCGAACAGGTAGGCGCAATGGGGTTTGGCCGAACCGAATACCTGAATAACCCGCGCCAGGGCCTTGTCGGGGCCGGCCCGCATATCCAGTGGTTCGGTGGCCAGCCAGATCTCGTCGATGCGGATCATCCCAACAGGTCCCGCAGCAGCGCGGCACACTGATGAGCTTGCTCCGCAGGCCACTCCACCACCACGGCACCGCCGACTCGGGGAATCTCAATGCGAATGATGCTACGCTTATCCGAGGCCGCCGGGAGCGCCGGTACAGAGGTTGCTGTGCCCAGATTGACCGGTACAAATCCCGGTGTTGTTGCTGGTGATTTCGGTGCTCGACGCGCTTCACTGATCCAGCGCCGAACCATGTTGGCGTTAAGCCCGTTATCCAGAGCGATCCGGGAAACGGAGGCACCGGGTTCCAGGCATTGGGCAACAATCCGGGCCTTGAATTCCCGGGAAAACCGGCGACGACGCTGGTAGGGCTTGGTTACGCTTAAGTCGTTCATGGTAAGTGTCCACTAAAAAACAAGTGGACACTATCCTGACGGCGGCAGCGCCAGGCTCAAGATGGGATTACCGGACGCTTACGGGGCAGATATATTTTCTCCATAGAAGCAGGGCCGTCGTTTCCTCTGCAAACTTCCTGAACTTTTCTCCACAAACTAGGCAGAAAACATCAGCCAGTCAATAACTTCCCTCAATTGTCATTCTTGGGCACAAGTTAAGAAAAACGAGAGTAACCGAAAAATTTGACGTAGGGCGGCAGCACTCCGGGTCGGAAGGCTCTGAGAGCGCCCTTCGCCGAACACCCGCCGATAGAGCTCTCCCCGGCTTTCGCCTTCGTGGAGCTCAATGCTGCCCTGTTGATCATCGATTCTCTGGATCGCATCTATGAAGGCTTCGAGCTGTTCGTCAGAGGTATAGGCGCTCTGGATTTTCACGTTGATGGAGTGAGTGTCCCGATTAGCCGCTATTGCTTCTCTCAAGGCACATAGCACCGTTTTCCAAGAGGAGGGCTCGAGACTTCTGCCCCGGCTTCGACCGCTTTGGCCGATAAAACGTAGCCCCGCATCACCTATCCTGAGCCACATGGTGACGACGGTATTCCCATATTTTGCGGTAGTACTCCACGCATTCAGCGTGGGCACTGGTTCTATACAACCAGTAGGCGACTAACGAGAAGAAAAGACCGGAGGCACACGTCGTGGCCAGGTTAGAGTTGCCGACAATCAGGGGTATGGCGCCAGCGACGAGAAGTATTCCTACGACGAAAAGGTTGAACCGCTTCAGGAAGCTGTGCCATTTGGCGCTGCCTCTGGTGAGCAGAAAGGTGGGTGTCACCAGTGAAAAAACGGCCAGCACAAAGAGACAAAGCCCAACAACAAGCACCGTCTGGGTACTGAACCACTGAGAGGTCAACAGGGCTATCAGCACCAACACAATGGCTAGCGAGATGGCCATACACACTACTGCACCGATGACATGCCACATTCCTCGGGGGAATATCTGGATTTCGACTGCCTCGTCATCAAGTCCATCAGGATCTCTTGTCGACACAGGTCATTCCTCCGCTACGACCGCTACGGCAATCGATCGGATTGATCCACCCAGTGCGCTGCCGGCAAACGTAAGGCCGGCTCCGATTGCGTCTTTAAGTTGACGCAATGTTGTGGTTCGTATGGCCTGATTGGACCAGCGTTTCTCAATCTGGCCGGCCCGTTCGAAAAACTTGATCATAGTATTGGAAATGCCAGGGGCATTAGACCGTGCAATCTCTTTGGACAGTCGCTTCCTTTGCTGCCGATTCAGACCATTTAGTGCCTCTCTGACCGTAATTCCCTGAACATTCAGCAATTTAATGCCTCGAATCGTCATCAGCCCTGCAGCGCCTGCTCCACCAATGGACACCACATCAATAGCCAATGTGGCATTCTGGTACCACTCTTGACTATCTAGCATGTCGTTCCATTCGGGGTTATTCACCTCAATGGCCGTTCGAGCAACCCCAGAACTATCGCTCCGCATGACAATGCAGCCCCAGCGGCCTCCAGCACCATTTCACTCTCACGCTGGTTCGCTTTGACCTCACTCACATACTCGGTAGCAGCCACTTCGCGCGGCGGTTCACGAAGAATGACTTTGACAGGCTTAGTAAAGCAGATTGGCTCGAATTCACGAAGAGTAATGGCCGTCCCGCGACTATCGATGTATACGACACCAGCTCCGATCAACGAGGGATCATCATCAATGGCTTTAAAGATCTTCTCTTGATCCATAACAAGATTCAGGCGAGTCCGGAGCCGTTCTTCCGCAAAAGAGGTTTGATTGGGGAAAAGGGAATGATAAAGAGGTGATTGCATATCACTGTTCCTTGTAATGTTTTCTCTGTCCATCCTTGTACATCTATGGTTGAGCCAACTGATGTAGTGCAGTCCAGTTTACACGCAGCTATTTCTCGTTGCCAAACTATGGGGAAACCGGGACATTGAATTCAGGCAAGAAGCCAAGGACACACACCGCCAAAGAGCAAATCTACTGTTTGGTTGGCGAAAGCGACAGTGGACTTGAAGTAGCCCCTATCGAAGGAGCAAAAGCAATTGGTGGCGGTGACTGTCCTCCAGAAGATGGTCCGACCTCGTGCGATGCCGTATAACGCTGAACGAAGCGGCGCGTCTCACGCGTCCGCCTTCCGTGACTTGTTATCTGAGGTTTCCATTGAGGCTCGGTGAATGGCATCAATGTGGACCAAAGCACTGTCAACGTATTTGAACCCGCATTCATACCCATCGAAGGCCACGAAGAGATCTGTGCCAGCAAGAACAACAGCTTGAGCACCTTGTTCGTCACACATCTTCCTGCCAGCCTGGAATATAGTCTCTCTTTGGTCTTCGTTTGCAGCGCCAGAAACAGCAATGCTCATGTAGGCTTCATGAACTTTGTTTAGGCTATTGCCGGGCGGAACAACAACTTCGGTCTCTCAAAAACTATCGAACAGCCGCGTCTCCATGACCACCTTGTTACCCAAAACACCCACCCTTGTGTAGCCGTTTCGAATTAACGAGCTTTCGAGTCCAGACAACGCATCGATGATGGGAATGGGTGACACTCTCTTCAGTTCGGAAATACAAAAATGTCCAGCTATTGACGTCACTGCCAATGCTTCGGCACCAGCCGCGCTCAAACGATTAGCCATTACTTCAAAAATTCTGACCTGCGCATCAACATTGCCAGCCTGAATGTTGCGTATCAAATCGCTCGCTTGGGCATGGCAAATCGTCAGCTCCATACGGCTATCACCATCTGATGCCTGATCGGCTTTCACTAAGTTACGATAATAGAACTCGGTTGCGGCTGGTCCGATACCACCGATTAGTCCAATGTGCATAGATACCTCCATGTGGTGAGTTCTTGGTACAGATAATGTCTTTGGGCGTAACCAGCAACGCCTACACCCGCTCCTTGCCTGAGTCTTCCTCATGCGGCGTAGTCGGGTTGACGCCCGGATTAGACGCCGACACGCGCCCCGGCCGCATGACGTGTGACCCAGCAACAACTGCAGCCGCTACAAGGATGTTGCCGATGAGCGTGAACGGGAAGATCTCCGGTGCCAGGCCCAGGAACTCGCCGGTGAAGTTCATCATGCCGTGGAACAGAAGCACCGCCAAAATGCTACGGTTCGAGCCATTGTACACCCACACGATTAGCAGAGTTTGCAGGACTATGGAAGGCAGCCACCACCACAGCTCTGGGTTGAACGAGGTGTTCGCGTAGTAGCCCGGGAACCACACGAAAGGCGCGTGCCAGACAGCCCACGTGGCCCCGTTGATAAGGCCGGCAACCACCGGGTTGAACCGCTCCTGAAGCTCGTCGAGCCAGTAGCCGCGAAGCCCGATCTCCTCGACGGCCGGAAAGACGAACGAGAGCAGTAGCACGAACGCGAGGGCTTGAGGCGACGAGACCGCGTCCCAAGCGATTCCCAGGGGGCGGTCCGTGATGCCAAAGACGAGCGCTGCTCCCGCCATGAGCAAGTCGAAGACGAGCCAGAACAGAAGGATGACGGTGAGCCAGCGCACATTGATGCGGCGGATGTCGACGAGTCGAGAACCGATGTCTCTGAGGCGTCGCCTGCCGCCGGTGAGACCCGCCAGCACCACGCCTGCGATAAGCGGACTTGCTCCCCCAGCAAGGAACAGGATGATCTTGGGGAAGGACCACACCGACTCGCCTGATGCAAAGATGGGTGACCAGAACAGGTATGCCCAGCCGAGGTATACGAGCGGGAAGCCAAACACTCCGACCTTGACGGCCAGCGCTCTGGCCCTCTCATACACCCTGGTCAAGTCTCGATCCTCCCAACGGCTTAGCGGTCAACACCAGGAACCTTGTTCGCGCGTCTAACGCCCGCCATAAACGGCGCGAGGAACGAGCGTCCGGCGACCGTAGGGAGCGAATTTAATGGCTTTGTTACGTGTTCCCACTACCTCAAGCTCCGAGTAAGGGGAGGTGTTTTAAACTATGATACAGCAGCGCCATTTCCAGGCAGTGGCTTAATGGCCCGCCACCGGTAGATGCACTTAAGGGAACAACAATAGCTCTTTTCCCCTCATACTCGAATTCATCTGGGTAAATCTCCTTGAAGGTCTCGATCAAGATAGTCTGGCAATGAAAATATACCTTAATGACATCTGGATCTTTTGGCTTCCAGTCCATTCGAATCGTGCTACCGCCTTTCACAAGGTAGCTGGCTTCACCCCACTTGAGAGTTTCTTCAACTGCACCTAAACCGTTTTCTTCGGCGACGGTAAGAATTAGGCGGCGAACGTTTTCAAGCTGTCTATAAGCCTCTATCGGGTAGGAGGCAAATTTAGATTCTATTTCAGGCTTCACGCAGCCTCCGGATTAGTGACACGTAACGCCTGGGCTCAGCGGTCGGTTTGGAGACGCACCGCGCCGGAAAAGCGGTCCGCTGCAGCCCCTGGTTAGCAATTTTACTGCTTTCTTACGCCCTCTTTCTTTTCTTCAGCAATCAACGCAGCCCAATTGGTTTTTCCTTTAATATCCTTTTTGTCTTCTTTTGATACTCTCGTTTTTGTTCCGTGAGACTTTAAATAATTACTCATGACTTCCATCCTTATTAACTTTTTCAAACTTTTCTAACTCTTCTTCAGTGGGAATATAGCTGTCCGGATCATTTTTTACTTGCTCTTCAATTTCTTCATCAGTTGTATTCTGAACGCGTGAGTGATCCGTTTTCCCTTTTAACTTCTTGAGCTCTTCCTTTGTGTATCTTACAATCTTCTCTTTCATGCTATTACCCTCTGTGAAAACAAGCCTTTTTCGTAAAGCTCCCTCTCTTTTTTGTTTGCACGGCGAGCAGATATTATTCGAACAACTTCAACCCCATCTTCATACACCCTCTCCGTATAAACAACGAAGAAAATGTTGAACTTGACCTTACCAATGGTTTGATACCTTGCTTCCCCATAAGCCTTTCTGAGATCCTTTGCCTCCTGCCTTCTGGGGTCATCCCAAAGGTCAATCATGTCCACGAAGTCAATCTTTCTTTCCCTCAACGTCTTAATCCGTTTGTTTTCATCCCATTCAAATTCCATTTCATTCTCCTTGTGTGATGAACTTACTAATTGCTAACGCCCGCCAGCATGCGCGGCTACGGAATGGAGGCGAAGCCGCAATGCATTAGGCGTCGCGTGCCTGGCCTTGTTAGGCACTACGCCAACGCCCAAATTTTCCACGACCCCTCATGTAAACGAAGGTATACGCTTTGGTCCATAGCGTCTCGTTTATTGAAACGAACGCCTTCGATCCTGAATTTCACTATCGTCTCTTCGCCGCGTTCAGTCGTAGTGAGGTGGGTGATTTTTGCATCTTCCCACCTGCCGACCAACTCTTCTGAAGACGCCCACATTTCTTTGTGAAATTTCTGCTCTGAATTGAGAGTAGCCAATAACGTCGGATGAAGATGGCTTTTTACGCGATGAATGCTCTTGGTCTCGTAATACCTTTGCATAAATTCGAGAGCAACTTGTTCCGGGCCCACAGCTGAAGCGCTGATTGGATGAATTACCGAAACGAGCATCATGAAAAATATTGCTTTCTTTATCATATATTCTTCCCTGATTTTTATGCCTAACGCCGCGCTCACCGGTAAATTGGGAGCGCAGCGAGTAATTTATTGGACTTCCCCCAATAAAATGGACACGCCCCATCAGTTAATTCCCTCGAACTCTATCGGAGTCCGGTAACCAAGGCTACTGTGCAGCCGTAGGCTGTTATAAAAGCCATCAATATAGTCTTTTATATGTTTCCGTAACTGCCGCATCGTCACAAAACTCGTCGCATGCAGCAATTCTCCCTTGAGGGTTTTGAAGAAGGATTCCACCTCTGCGTTATCCGTACACTGACCCGGCCGGTTCATGCTATGGCGCACGCGGTTCTGGTTCAGAAATAGCTGAGTTTTATGAGCTCGGTATTCCGTGCCTCGATCCGTGTGGAACAGCAATCCGGCTCCCGGTTGCCTCACTGCAAATGCTTCCCGCAGCGCGCCTTTGGCAAGTGCCGCATTCAAACTTTCATCCAAGCGCCAGCTCACGATCCGGCGCGAGAACAGATCCAGAACGACAGCCAGGAACACGTGCTTTCTGCCAAGCTTGATGTAGGTGACGTCGCTGCTCCATTGCTGATTCACCGCAACGGGCTTTTCAACGCTCAAACGATGATTAGGGAGGGCTTTGAGTTCTTCACGGCGTTTAGCCATTCGACGATACACTCGCATCACACGCGCTTTCATACCCCATTCCTGCATCAGGTGCGCCACACGATTCTCACCAACCTGTTCGCCTTCCCGACGCAGTGCCTGATAGACCCTGGGGCTGCCGTAGCGACCTTTGCTACTGTCGTAGATGCGACGGATCTTTAGTAACAGCTCCGCATTCTCCGCGGCTCTCTGACTGGGCCGCCTGCTGGCCCAAGCGTAGTAACCGGAGCGAGATACCTTGAGGTGCCGACACAAAGCTTTTACGCTGTGTTCCCGTCGGTGCTTCCAGACGAACCGGAACGCTTCTGCCGTTCCTCTGCCTGAAAGCGTTGAAACTTTTTTAGAATGTCATTCTCCTCCTGAAGCTCCGATACGCGGCGTTTCAGGCGGGCAACCTCATCCTGCTCCTGTATTTTCTTCTTGGCGTCTGCAGGCGCTTTCTTGACCCGTTTCATGGCGAATTTTCCTTCACGATATTCCTTGCGCCAGCGTGACAGCATGAAGGGGTGAATATCCAGTGCTTCGGCAACGCTTTTGACGCTGCGGTGGGCCTGGTGACTCCACTCCACCGCTTTGACTTTGAACTCAGTGCTGTACTGTTGGGTTTTCTTCCCCGTGATCATCTTCGGCATTGCTCTTCTCCTGTTGAAGAGTTATCAATGCGTGTCTACTGAATCGGGGGAAGTCCAGGTCCGACTGACGCTACTTGTTAGCCTTAACTTTGCTTGAGAACTTGCTTTTTATCGGGCTAAATAGCACGGATAGAAATATTATGGTTAGAAATAATGAAACCAACCACTTACCAAAATAATGGTAAAAAGCCCATGAAATGGCCACTATCAACGCACAGGAAACAATTATATAAATATTTTTAATCATTAGGCGTACTCGAAGCTTTCAGGTGTTGTTTTAACCCTTACCCCAAAAGAGCTTCGAAACGGATGGTTCAGATCAAGAATTTGCGGATTGCGCGCATAAAACCCATGAATGCTTTCTAGTGGAAGTTTATTTTTTTCAACAATAACAAATAAATCTGATATCCTGGATCCACAGCCAAGCGACCTACCAGTTGCCACGGCCAAACTACCGATAACAGCCCCCACATAAGCCGATGCGCCAAAAGCAGCAGCAATTTTAAGCCTCTCTAAACCAGTGGTAGCGCCGATCAACTCTGCAACAGTCGCACCTTTTCCTAAAGTTTTGATGGCATCAACCATTACCGTGAGGTGAGCCACTGTTGCATTATAGCTATCAAAGAAGGAAGTAGGATACGGTAAGCCAAGCGCATCCATATTCTCATTAAAATACTTTTGAAAATGTCCGGACTTGTAACACTCAGACATATTGTGACTCCTTTCACATATTTTGATTAACAATTGACATCAACGGATTGATACTACACCAGAACACCGTTTTCTTTAAGGTTAGGCAACGTGGTGGATGGTGCTATCTCTCCCGGGCTAACGCTTGCATAAACGGCGCCCGACTAGGGCGTCCGGTGGAGGCCCGCCGGGCCGGAACGAATTTAATGCCCTTGTTATATCTTTACTCTTGATCAGACCAAAATTTTCTGTAAAAGTAATGACTTAATCCGACAAAAAAAACTGCCGTCGCTATTAGCGCACAAATACCTAAAGTAGTTATCTTACCTACGCTATGAAGCCACAATAGAAATACTCCAAAGACAGTAACCATTATAGAACTTACAATAATCGACCTAATGTTCATTTTAGTTCCAAAAAGAGTCAAACGTAATCTCAGCGCCAATGGCAAACATTACACCACCAACAAAAACCCCTATTCCAACACATACTGGAGCACCTGGCCCACACGCCAAGCCTGCAGCAGCTCCTCCTGCAACAGATCCCAGCAAGCCTCCGCCAATAACGGCGCTTTCTTTTGCAGATGCAAGCAGCTTATCCTCAGCTGTCGCAATATTATAAACAGCAAGAGCAATGGTAAGAGCTATAAAACTCTTACCAGCTCTACCCATGGTTTTGCTAGATTATTCGCCTTTAATTGCGCCCTTCCCGATGAAAATACAATTTCTTTCCATATTCTATTTTGTTTGGTGCTATTTAAGCTTTCAAAGGAATTATTGAACATCTGCTTTGAATATTTAGACTCTAAATACGGTAGCGACTTACCCTGTGCTTTAACATTGAACGCATACGCTTTTGCGATTTCAGAGGTTTTTCCTCGCATTGAATCCATTAAAGTATTGCTCATCTCAGAAGCTTTCGCTGCTGCTTGAGCAGGCGTTATTTTATTACTTGAAACTTCTGACAAGAGCTCTTTTGAAAGAGCTTTTTCTTGATGGTTATATTCAGCCCTTACCCTAGCATCCGGTATAAAGCAAACACTGAAATTTGCTGCGGCACTCTCAAATCCCGCTAGAGCAGACTGAAGGTCAATTGATACTACGTTATCAATAACATCTAACCCTTAATTGGTATTAATATAACGAATGATATGGACTCCCCCTGCTCCCATGGCATCAATCATGTGCCACATTGAAGGTGTAGTCAGACTTCAATCAGAAGAGGGGGAGTCCTCATGAATGTTACAACTATTGGCATCGATCTGGCGAAAACTGTGTTCAGTATTCATGGCACCAATCAATACGGCAAGGTCGTGGTTCGCAAACGGCTTAATCGCCCTAAACTGCTGGCGTTCTTTGCACAGCTGCCACCGTGCCTGATCGGTATGGAAGCCTGTTCTGGTGCCCACTACTGGGCACGGGAGATGACCAGGCTCGGCCACGATGCCCGGATCATTGCCCCCCGCTTTGTTGCCCCCTATCGCAAGAGCAGCAAGAACGACGACAACGATGCCGAGGCCATCTGCGAAGCTGTCGGTCGACCCAATATGCGTTTNGTNNCGATCAAGACCGAGGATCAACAAGCGGTACTTTGCCTACACCGCATTCGNCGTGGGCTGATCAAAGAACGCACGGCCCAGATCAACCAGATCCGTGGACTGCTGGCTGAGTTCGGGCTGATCATCCCTCAAGGGCGCTATCACGCTCGACACCGGATTCCAGAAATCCTGGAGGATGCCGAAAACGGCTTACCCATGCTGGCAAGGCGATTACTCAACAACATCAACCAGCGCATCCTACAACTTGATGAAGAGATCCTGGCTTATGACCGGGAAATCGAAGCCATGGCCCGGCGTGATGAGCAAGCCAAGCGCCTGATGGCTATCCCTGGCATTGGACCACAAACCGCGACAGCCATACTCGCCAGCGCTCCTGATCCCAGACAATTCAAAAGCGGACGACATTTTGCCGCCTGGCTGGGTCTGGTGCCCCGGCAATATTCGACGGGTGGCAAACCCCGATTGGGCAGAATCACCAAGCGCGGAGACAAATATCTTCGAACGCTGTTAATTCATGGCACCCGGGCAGTCATAGCGAAATTATCCGATAAGAATGACCGGCTAAGCAGTTGGGCCAAAGAGTTGGTAGAGCGACGTGGGTACAAGCGGGCAGCCGTCGCGTTGGCAGCGAAGAATGCCCGGATTATATGGGCACTGCTCATGAATCAGACAGAGTTTAAAACGCAGCCTNTGGAGGGCTGATAACCGAGCAACGACGACAGGCAGAGCACGCCTGCCAACCGAGTCTTGCAACGGCAAGCGATGACGGAACGGTCAGACCAAGAGTGATAGAGCCTGTTTAGCTCAGCGGCTATAACAAGCCGACTAACGAATGAGGCCATCACTCACACGCATCATCATCCTGGCCCGGGCAAAAGCGCCCACACAGAGGCCGAATGTAGAGCTGCAGTCTCAAACCGATTCAGATTCAAGTGGCGTTGCTTGACCGCAGGGGGAGTCCATGTAGCTGAAATAAGCGGCGGCCCGACAGGGGCGTCCGGTGGACGGCCGCCGGGCCGGGAACGAACTTAATTGACTGGTTATGACTGTAGCCCGAAGACGATCAGAAATTTAATCCCAATGCTGGCTACGATGCCCAAAATAATGATGATATAGAACGCGAACGAATTACCGTGATACCGGTCAATGAGCCAGAAAAAGATGAAGCCAGTCAACAGATCGTAGACGAGAGTGAGTCCGAGACTTGCGCCGACAAGGGCAGAAAATCCATTTATGGCGGCAAGGACCAAACCGACAACCAAGAACGAACCCGCATAAATTGCGGCAGTCTGCCCAGGACGACCCGTATTCATCACGTGGCGAATGCAGTAGATCAGTATTGCTAACTTCAGAACTAAACCCAATTTACCTCTCCTTGGTTGTCATAACGCCAATATTCAGCGGCGACCTTTACGCAGCGAAGCGGAGAAAAGGGCGTCCGGTGGAGGCCCTTCAGGGCCGTAACGAACTGGAATGACTGGTTATGTTTTTGAATACGGTTTGCCACCTTTTACGGTAGGCCAACCATATACCTTAACGTGATTTACCAGCCTGCCTTTTTTGGACTGCTGTTCAGATGACAATTCATTGCCACCCCATTCCCCGGTGAAATAGTGATCATGAGGAAACTCGCCAGCTTTCGCTTGTTCAGCTATTTCGAGTAGCTGCTTTGCAAAATACTCTAGACCCGCTGGATCTCCATGAACAAAAACCTGTTCACCTTCCTCGTCAGTTTCAAATGTTAGAAGATAGTCGTCCATACTTCCTCAGAAAACATAACGCTTGCAGTATGCGCGACTGCGGAATGGAGCCGAAGGCGCAATGTAGTAGGCGTCGCCGTGCCTGCACTGGTTATGTGGACTCATCCCCGCCATTTTCTGAAAACCTCCTCCACTTGGCCCTTTGAAGCTGAAACCCACTGGGCAAGCTCTGCATCTTTGCGATGCGGATAGCCAAGGAGGTTGGCAAAGGTATTGTTGATTACCAACCAAGAGTCATCATTACCACCCTCACTTTCATCAAACTCATCAACGAGGGGGAACTGTTTTGCTACCTGACGAACAACTTCACGATCAACACCGAAAAGTGTGTGAAACTCCCAATCCTCGAAGAATTTACCGTCAGCGGCAGCATCCAAGCATTGCTGAACCATCTTCAATTCAGCTTCTGTCAAATCAGATAGCGGCATTGGCTATACCCACATAACGCCTAAATTAAGCGGCGACCCGACAGGGGCGTCCGGTGGACGGCCACAGGCCGGGAACGAACTTGAATGACTGGTTAGCACTCCGGAACCTGATAAATGCGATAGTCACGCGGCCCAGACCAAGTTATCGCGGTGAATGAGAAATCCATCTGCCCTTGCTCCTGAAGTTGCTGAAGCACCGCTGCGGGTGGCCACCCACTCGGAGCGTCTACAAAGGCATACCCTTGTGCCGACAACTGCTTTACCAGCACAACTAACCTGGCGATGTCCTGGAACGGAATTTCTCGTTCAGGGACGTCAGCTGTTTTTAGGATCCCGCCTTGAATGCTAGTGACATATTTTTGAGTCATGGCTCTTTGGTGCTAACGCTTGCATAAACGGCGCCAGACTAGGGCGTCCGGTGGAGGCCCTCCGGGCCGGAACGAATTTAATGCACTGGTTATATTTTTCCAACTTCGGCATCCGACTCTCGCTCGCCACGCAGCACCAAATATAGCAGCGGTCCAGCAGATACAAACACCGCTGTTACGACGAAAAACGGAATGAGATAGCCCAAACCTTTGCCACGGCTTTTGGCATCCTGGTACATCCAGACACAAGACAGCGCTGCTAGAATGTAGAGATCAATGACAACCTGGGCGGTGTCTGGGCGGGACATGAGCTGGGCACCGAAAGCCAGAAGTGACTGGTCTGCGCCTGCCATAACCCAAAAGGTGAAGCCCATGAAAAGGCAAAGAACGACTAGGGGTAACGTGGATACTCTCATGCTCTTCCTTGATTGAGGCTTAAGAAATATAACGCCAGCGGTAATGGGCGGCAACGGAGCGGAGCGCAGTTGGCGTCCCGTTGACCGCCTTGTTGTGCGTCATTCGCCATACTCCTCCG
Source organism: Marinobacter sp. ANT_B65 (assembly GCF_002407605.1). Classification (NCBI taxonomy): domain Bacteria; kingdom Pseudomonadati; phylum Pseudomonadota; class Gammaproteobacteria; order Pseudomonadales; family Marinobacteraceae; genus Marinobacter; species Marinobacter sp. ANT_B65. Next base: position 514,305 of record NZ_NXGV01000003.1, read on the forward strand.
TGATTTTCCTCAACCTCTCCTTATACTCTATCTCGATATCCGGGCCGCACCTACCTACCTGATCTTCGAAAATGGGATTCAACGCTGTCTGATAATAGCCGCCACTCGAATCAATTGACTGAATCGTGTACTCGGTGCGCCACTCCCACATATTTTTAGTAGGCACAAAGGTAAAGTCGGTGCCTTTGCCCCAACGTGCAATATCTTCCCCCGATCCATCCAAATTTCTGAATTTACAATAAAAGTATGAGCCTTCATCAGATTGTGACTCGGCAGCCCCGGGGTTACTTGGGTTCTCACTAGTACATTCAGCTTGGCTGATGTCGAACTCTTCACAGCAGCTAATTTGGCTCGTTCGGTCTGAGTAGGCGAGGCATACCCTCAAGTCCATATTGTCTACCGACCCCAAAGCTAACGGGAGGTAAAACAAGCAAACAATGAATAATGGCAGTGTAATTCGCAACACCCGAAAGGCTCCTTCCTATTGTTTTGTTCCATGTATCGGTACCGCACAACGCCTGCATAAACGGCGGCTTTTGCGTAGCGAAGCGAAGAAAAAGCCGTCCGGTGGAGGCCCTTTAGGGCCGGAACGTATTTAATGCACTGGTTATACGCTACTCAATGTCGATACCCGTGCCATCATTTGATGAAGCGGATGAGCCTCGATTCATGCGTGATCGGCAATCACCGTTTGGGAGATCCAAAACCGAACTTCCGGAATCGAGCTTTTGTTTCCCACCCTCGCTGCTTGCCCACGGCCAAATGCCCGAAAATAAAATAAGCCCCACAAAGCCAACAAGAAAGAATATCTCCACCTGTTCGCTAAACAAACCAAACAAAGCCAGACCAACTGAGCCGGCAAGAATTAATGCTGCAATTGCCTTTCGAACTTTAAGCACTTCGTCTCGGACCTATTTCCGTATAACGCCACCAATAAACGGCGCCCTGACAAGGGCGTCCGGTGGAGGCCCATCGGGCCGGAACGAATTTGATTGCCTTGTTACGTTTTGAGTCTGGCATGGAGGTCCTCCGTTGTGTAGGTGAGGGACTCTTGCCCATAGCGGGGTGAAGCCAAAACATCGACGATTTGTAGGCTCGATGAACCCAACCAGGCAGCACCCAGGAAATTGCTCATCGGCACGAATACCGGGGACAACCCTTTTTGGCTCAAATTCTCGGCGAACACTTCTGCTTTTTCTGCTGAAGACCAGACAGGAAGCCCCCTGCCACCCTCCGCTTGTAGTGCGTAAAGCGATTGGCCGGCCGTTAACACCCAAACACCGTCTTGCTCCTGAACAGAGGCGATAAATTCGCGATCACCGATGATTTCTACATTCATTCAAATACTCGATGCTTTGTCGACGACGAAACGTAACGCCTACATTTGCGGCTGGTTTGGAGCGCAGCGGAAAACCAGTCCGCCAACATGTACTTGTTAGGCAATTTCATTCACTCCACTTGGCCTTAATGTGTTTTCCCGAGCCTTTTCCAAAGCTCTTTCGATCGAGCATTTTGGCTTTAAACTCGAAGTCTTTGCTGATTTTCACAATTAGAAGTTTGCTGAAATTACCGGCCCGCTTAACTAGCACAGAATTGCCGGTCTTAAATGGGCTAATTGTTTTTATTTCGACAAAATCATTTCCTAATTTGCCGTCGGAGCCTTGTGTATACGGTTTATGTCTTTTGATTCCGTATTTCGCTTCACCATATAGCTCGCCAAGCTCTCCATAAATTGGCAGATGCCGACCTGTTACTTCGAAGTAATTTCGGGCGCTTTCAATCAATTCACCTAGCAACTCCCAAAGCTCTAGAGTTGTTGGGTTCTTTGGCCCACTATCAGAATCCCAGCCCGCTTCATCGTCAATAAACTCTTCGATGTTATCCCAATCGCCATGCTCCCAAGGGTTATATCCACAAGCAGCAGCATCCGCTATCTGCTCTGGGCTATAGCCCTCATTATGCATGTCGTGCAGAAAGTCCCAGTCGCTCATATGTTCCTCTTGCCTAACAGCTAATTCAACGACAAATGACATCTATCCAAACGCGTATATTTCCCAACGTTGCACATGCCACTCATCAAATTTTTCTTTGTTATCAAAAAAATACCTACCCTGAAAGATAGTCTGGCTGGAAATGAGCGTCAATTATCGGGTTTCCCCAACATATCTGTTCGCTTATCTCCAATCACTCATCAGTAACTATTTCATATTTTTCATAGGGTTGTAAGGATACCTCCTTCAAAACCAAGCGTTTTGCGACAGTTGTCGTATATCTCCGTTTTTCACCGTGCAATTACGGCAATCAGCACCCAAAATACTGTATATAAAAACAGTATGGAGGCTCAGCTTATGATCATGGATATACCACCGAAACTTCCAGATAATCCCACCCGCTTCATGGATCAGCTCAGGGCGTTGATTCGCAGCCGGTATATGGCCTACAGAACGGAGCAAACATACTGCCGCTGGATGAGTTGTCATTTGAAATGGCAAGAAAACCGCAGCGCTTGCCCACAGTTGGATCGCGGCGTTCAACGGGCCATCAGTGCAGCCATCCGTGAAGCAGGTATATATAAACAGGCAAACAGCCACACCCTGCGCCACAGCTTTGCTACCCGGCTACTGGAAGCCGGCTACGATATCCGCACTATTCAGAAGCTACTTGGTCATGCTGATGTGCGTACAACCGAAATTTATACTCATGTAGTTCGCAAAGGTGGTTTTGGCGTACGCAGCCCTGTGGACGATGGTTTTTAACTTTCCCAGTTACTCGCCGGTATCCGTTTCACATGAATATGGCTGATAAGCCGGACGGTGGGGCGAATAAGGAACTGGAAACTGCCAATGATGAACATCCAGACGGCCACCCTTTCATATTCGGGGTACAGGAACAGAATGCTGCCAAAAAGAAACCAGATGGCGATAAAGAAATCATTAATGATGCTGATCACCTCGTAGCGGCGGCGAATGATCAGCTCTTCATGCCCCAGTTTGAAGGTCAAGGGGTTGTCGGTTCTGCTTTTAACCATAGTAAATCCTGCTCCTGTCATGTAGATGTCGGAAATCCGCTTACACCGATGTCTGATGTCCGGTCGCGCTGAGAATCAGGAGCTTTGCCCTGGGTCGAAGCTCAGAGAAATTAAGAAAGCTATTGACACTTCGGCTCTCCGTACATAATATACGCGCCGCTTCCTTTGGTGAAGCGATGGCAAGGTAGCTCAGTTGGTTAGAGCACAGCACTCATAATGCTGGGGTCGGCGGTTCAACTCCGCCCCTTGCTACCAAATTCAAAGGGTTACGACGCAAGTCGTGGCCCTTTTTTTTATGGTTGCCCCCTTTTTGTCCCCCGCTGCCCCAGGCGGTGCTAATATCTCACCCACCGCTTTTATCGCAAGCAAGATAACCATAAGGAAGTGACATTGAAGAACCTCATTCTGATTGCTCTGGTCGCCTTTGGAGCATGGCAGTTCTATCAGTCGAAGCAACCCGAAAGCCAACCCACCCCAGTAGCTAATCCAATGGCGGGACATCAAGCATTGATTGAGGAATCTAAGCGGGTGACGAGCTTTAATTGTGACGGTCGGCAGCACTGCAGTCAGATGAATTCGAGGGCAGAGGCAGTGTTCTTCATCCGGAACTGCCCAAACACGAAGATGGACGGTGACCGTGACGGCATCCCCTGTGAAAACGATTCCAGGTTCTAACCTTTTCCAGAATCAAAGTTGAGAGACCGGCGATAGCCTTCTGGCCGACTCAAGATGACCCGGTGACAGATGCGCATACTTCATGGTCATCGTGATGTTCCCATGGCCAAGAATGCGCTGAAGCGTGAGGATGTGGGTGAGCTGCTGTGGCGTCGAAAATCCACACCGCTTATACGCTGCCCGAAATGCCGATCGGCAAGGACCGAATAACCGCCCTGGTCCAGGTAAAGCATGTTCCCGGATCTGTTCCTGGATCTTGGGATCGATGGGTACTGCCCTGCTCTTTCCGTTCTTTGTATCCCGGAAGATGACTTTACCAGTGACAAAACCCGAATTGGTAAGAGTTTCCGCTTCAATCCAGCGCGCACCCGTCGCGAGACAAATCATAGCAACCGACCAGACAAACGATACTTGGCATCCTTCAACGTATGGCCGTGATAGTCGTACCATTTCTTACCCTGGGCCCTTCTCTGCCTTCCGGATAGAAATCGACTTTCCAGCCGTGGTCATTTTTTGAAATCACGCCGCTACCTTAGTCAATAATCGTCGCCTTGTGAGTCCGTCCTGGACGAGCTGGAAGAGGAAGTGAAGGTCACTCATGCCGTTGTGGACGCTGACGGTTTTTGCGCGGGTGACGAAGTGCTGGGGTAAATCCTGGGGAAGTTTCGATCTTTACGTGAGTGCCCAGAGCATCGGCTTCAGCGTAGAAGTTCTGAATCAGTATCGTCATAGCCTGCTTCGTATTCCAGAGCTACCTCTGAGAGGACCTCAGGCTTCAATCTTCCCTGAAACAGTTGTCGGACGGTACAACCCCAGCCCAAAGGACATTCACATGGCTGAGATCAATCTGGCGCGCGTCAGGGCCGATGAAAAGCCCCCCTTTCCCGACCTCACCGGTCAGGACATTGAAACGTTCAAAATCGTGAATCATATCTGATGCTCCTTTCTGTCTGTTATTGAACCGAAGATTCGGTATCTGTGAGACGTGCTTAAAAGTTAGACAGTCCCGCCGAGGGATAGCAATCACCAAATTAGTTATGGAAAAATGGTTCCAGAATCGGCCAGACTGAAGGATATGGTCATGAAGAGATTTTTAGCTTTTACCCTCTCCGTTTTACTCCTGGGCAATGCCCACGCAGACACACTCAACGAAGTGGTCACCGGCCTTTCAACAACAATCAGAGATCAAATGACCATAAACATGTGGACAAATCGTTGTGCACGAGCAGAAGCACTAAGGCTGTACGCCAATTGCTACGTAAACCCCGAAGGAGTCCCTCTATGGAGAATGACTGTGGTAGAGCGTGAGAAATGGAAACCTATTGCGATCCAGGAGAAGATCAGGCCTCAGAGGGAATATAAAAGCGCCACTGATGTTGCGAAGGAACAGGGAAAACGCGCGGCCCAGGAACACAAGATGAATCGACAAATGTGTGAGTTTTGGCGGCAACAGAAAGAAAGTGAAAAGGCTGCATCGAAGGTTCAGGAATATTGTGGTTAGTGGGGATTGGTGAACGCCTTGCTCACCGGTAAATTGGGGGCGTAGTGAGCAATTTATCCGCGTGCGATTGGCATGTTATTCATTGCTACGCGGCCTAACAATACTGCTTGCCAAAAATATTATTACTGCCAGCAATTGGACGCCAACGAGTGACCAAAACACCACCCCTAAACTTGGCCCCGGCAACTTGACACCTGACTCACCTTCACCCATTGCAGCTATAAAAAACATTGGAGAAAGGAAAAACAGGTTGGCTAAGTTAATGATTAGAGCCGCAACACTATACTTATTAGATTTAAAAGCCGAAAAGCAAACTAGGAGGCCAGACAAACCAGAAATAAAAACTCCGCCAAATGGTATGAAAACAGCAATAACTGACAACACTAAAGCTGACATTCCTATCCCTTTCACTCTACTGACCCCTTTTCAGATTTCGAATAACGCTTGCAGTATGTGCAGCCTTGAAATAGAGCCGAAGGCAAAATGTAAAGGGTGTCGCTGTGCCTGCACTTGTTACGAACTTTTGTACACGTTATTGATATGCTGGAAAGCTTCATCTGTTTTATACCTGAGTTCAAACGATACCGCTAATCTCACCAAGGCCGCAAACATAGGGTCTTTGTTTCTAATAAGATAGCTTCCAAGATGACAATCATCTTCTCTTGCTACAGCGCGGTAGGCCACTTCGCCCCTGTCAGTATTGAGCCCAAAACACACTCTTTTTGCGTAGGTTTTAGATTTTTCATTCCAGCTTTCAGAAACTCCACCTTCAAGCCCGTCACCAAAAGGATGAAATAAAGCTACGTTCGCCATGACGAATAATGTTGCTATATCTAGACTTTCCTTAACTTCACATTGTGTCGGTTTAATATATTCATGTTCTAAAAGGTTTCTCACTTTTGAAACCTTTCTCAGAATCGCTGGGGTTAACAGACCGAGCTCTTGGAGCTTTTCTAATTTTCTGGGTATGTTCCATGAATATGCTGGATAGCCGAACGAAAGCAGTAGTTGATCCGCTTGGCAAGTTATTGCCCTCTTTGCATTTGTTACCGAATTTAGTAAAGCTGAGGCTCCACCCGTCGACAGATCACTTTCAGCTTGCATAAGGAAATCAAGAGGCGCTATCTCCATTTCTGTTAAAACAAACGATCCTCCATCTTGACCCATCGCTAATTGATCAAAGTCGATAGAGAATAACTCAAGAAAACTCCTGAAGGTCACCGGAATCCCCTATATTCGTAACGCCGCTCAGCACGCGCGGCTACGAAATGAAGGCGAAGCCGCAATGTAGTAGACGTCGCCGTGACTGGCCTTGTTATACTGGCTTCTCTCAACACAAGCTACCATTCGGTGCTTTCGCCTAGCTCTGGATTAGTATTCAAGTCCTTTGCGTTCGACTTACAGAGAGCCGAAACGGAATCGAATTCATTAGATCTGCTTCGCACCGGCTCGATGGCTACCTCGATATCGGTCTCGGTAACATTCCGCGCAATCACCCCAGGGTATAGGTTGAAAGCTTTAACATATTCGCGCACAACGATGTTGCGTAATTTTTCTCTACCCGTTGCAGTCTTTATATCCTGTGGTGAGATCGTTACCCGAGGATTAATTCGGTCCTCACACTCAGGTTGAAGGTAGGCTGTACCTACCTCTTTGTTCTGATTAATCATGTGGCGCTGGAACAACGCATTGACCACTTTCGTTTGAAATGCTCTATCTTTGTCTTGGAAACTCATAACAATCGCCTTCTCTGGTTGATTTGACACCAAGAAATGATAGAACAGGACTCAAAGAAAAAAAGAGACTTGTAACCATCTGTTTTTATTTAATTATATATTTCCCGAAATCGACTCAATCCTTTTCACTCCACTTCTTCATGAGTATAACCCCTTGGCTTTGCGGCGCACTGGAGCGCCAGCCGAGGTGCATCCGACAACAGCCATTTGTTAGCCATCGTCGCCGGAATACTACTTTTCTTCCCCGAAGAGAGCCTCTCTTTGTGCTTTTTCATTGGCAAGCCGTTCACGGAGGTGGCCAAGGAAAATGTCTCTGAGGTCTTTCCCATATTTTGACATTTTTGTGCCTAACTCTGGTTGATCCTCTCCAAAATTCGTAGAAGCTATGCCAAATTCGAGTATCCCGCATGCGACAGCGATACCCACGCTGCTAAATTCAATCCTCTGATTAGATGGCACACACAACGCATTTAGATCTGAAAGGGGAGTTCTTTCAATAATATTGGACAGGTCTACAAAGTACTCAAAATTAATGTCGCCGGTTAAAAAATGGTCAAAGCATTTCGCCAGCAATGAAGTTTTTTCAAATGCATCAATTTTGTTGAGAATAACAAGCAAATGCTCCCCGACTTTACGCCTATAGCCCGTATCACTCTCAACTCTGGCGAGGAATGCTTGTCGCTCACTCTTACTGACTTCTTCCAGTTCTATAAGAAACCTAAGAACTTTATGGTGGAAAATCCTGTCTGAAATTGAACGAGTTACAGAAAAACCTTTAGCGAGCCAACCAACCACAGGAATATCTTTAAGAATGCTCTCGTCGACAACTTGATCGATTGTGAACTCTAAGAGTTCCGCTGGAAGCTCTACTCCGCCAGACTTCGCTATCGTTAATGCGAGATCATTCGACAAGCTTTGGCTTTTATTACTTTTGTTCATTCTCACTCATTCCAATGGGAGACTAACGCCCTGAATAAGCCGCCAATTTGGAGCGGCAGCGGAAAATTGGTCGGCTTCATTCACTGGTTATGTCTTCCAGCCATGAGTCGAACCCCGTCCGACGGCTAGCTTGGTAGACGGTTCAAGGTCGTCTACCTGTCCAATACTGATATTGAGGCTCCTGTATGCATTTCTGAAATCTTCCCAATTCAAGGCTTCATCACGAAAGTCATCAATACCCCTTGCATAGTCAAATATTTTATTAGCCAGCGCCTGCAACTCGCCCAAACTATAAATGTAGCTTATGACATTGACGGGGAGCACAGACATTGTGCTATTCGGCTGAAAATCTTCAAACAACCCTGTAATTCGAGCATTATGAACTTGAAGGCGCATCAAGATATATGAAAGGTAGACTGAAACGTCTGGTGGAGCGAGAGAGATACACCTACTAAAAATCTCCTTATAATTTTCAGGAAGCTGAGGCGTATCGCTTTGCAATGGGCCTTTTTTGCGACTGGAATCATCCTTTGCTTTCCACCAAGCCTCATTCAAAACAATTGCACTTGATTTAAAATACGCTACTAGTTCGCTGAGCGCCTCGGGCAGAAATGACTTTGCAGCGATAAACTCTCTTTCCCTTTGCTGATTGGCATGGTGTTTCGAAATATTAAACGCAATTAAACTTGATATGAAGGCTAGGACCCCGACATTTAAAGTCTGCCAGTCCATCCAAACCTTATGTAAATTAGACCAGCCTCCAGCTCCGTTAAACAAAGGATGGATTGTCATCCCGTAGACGTAGAAGATAACTAGAGGGGTTCCAACCCAGTTCACGATGCTTACCAGTTGATCTCCTTTGAACCATCCTAATCTCAAACCTAGACCTCCATTCGATTCCTATTGCTACTGATTCGGTCTCTAATAGACATAACGAGGCTGTAGAAAAACCCTCACCCCTTTTGTCGACGGTGCTCCTACGTAAAATCTGGATGTATTTTCGGTGATCAGTGCTCCAGATTTTAAGAATAGGCGCCATTTTTAGTTCGTTTATTGATCAGTTGCGCGTCGGGAAAGTCTCCTGACCTTTATCTACAGCCTCAACGCCGCGCTCTGCGGCAAACTTGGAGCACAGCGGAAAATTTGTCCGACAGAAGCTCCTTGTTAGGCATCTTGCTCACTCATTACCATTGCGTATTTATTCCAATCTACTGCTGGCACAGTTCCAAGGCTATTTAGTTTTTGCAAGAGTCGGAAAATAAAATAGGCTAATGAATTTTTGTTAGGTCCGACTTTAAGTTCTTCGCCAAATAAATCAAAGCAACCACCTGTCACAGACAACCCGCAATCAAGCCTCTGTAACTCGACTAAGGCATTGTTATTCTGCATAAATGCCCCACTCGAGAATCCCTCAGCCCAATCTATTGTGGTGGCGACGATACCAGCCACAATTGGAAATAAATTTTTAATGACTGGATCACCACCAACATGCGTAATAGGGACGCTAGTACGCTCCAAAGCCCTAACCGATTCGGCCTTCTTAGCTGCATACTCAAGATAGCCCTTATTTATGGTTGGTTTCACTTCAAAAACAGCGTACACGGACTCTGCAGGAATAAAACGATGATTGTGTTGATCAAGTAGGGTTGGAGTATATTGGCGGTCATAGATAACAATATCTATCTGGTCGCTAGTTCCGCCATTGGAGTCAATGACAATTGCGCTATCCACTGAATAGCGATTTGGAAGATACTTTCTAAGCACGGATATGAAGTGCTGCTCATTAACATCACCCATGACCCCATCGTGAGTAATTGATTCAGATGACAACTTTAGTTGTACACTCAATACTTCCTGCTCTGCAGCGAATGCTGATCGGAGAAAATCCTTTCCATCTACTTTTGAATTTTCTTTTGCTTTATTCATGTCACCAAACTATGCCTCCCCAATTCTGCTGATTTCGAGATAGCCTTGCCCGACTGGATATTGCTATTTTTTGTGCCGCAGTTAAGTCATCTGAAATAATATTGTTGGTATTCGCTGGGTCTACATACCGAGTAGACGGCAAACTATCCCTGAAGAATTCAAGAACCTTCAAAAAATTAGCAGATAAATTTCCAGCAGTTGAGTATTTTAGGGAGTCTATTACAGCCAACTCCAAGTAGAATGATGGAAATTCGAGATTGTGAAGCTGCCTCCAGATCTTTGACAATCTAATCTCTTCTATTCTATTGCTGTTTTTCACGTGGTTAATGTGGGTATTTATATTGGTTTGAGTCCAACTTCCAGATTTACTTTTATACAGACTGTGATCATTTCCATACTGTGACTGTCGTCTACCTGGAACCAAATCAATATTATAGCCATTTACAGTAGTGCCAATCGAAACATTCTGTTTTCTTGCTGTGTATCCCGCCTGAGTAACAGCGTCAAATAATGTCCCATACAAATCAGCTAGAGTACCTGGCGTATTTGATGACACTGATATGAATATGTCCGCATCTGTACCAATATTAATGCCGGTTCCCTTCGCAAGAGACCCTGAAAACTCAGCTTTTACTAGATAGCTATTACCCCATCTTTGAATTACGGGGTAAATGGAATTCCCTGCTGCTTCGGCACCAGAAATATTTACGTCATATTTCTGCAGAATGCTACGTAAGTATGTATCTTCTGACATGCTGATCCTTAAATGCTTAACAGCGGTTAGATCGAAGTCTGCAGTATTGCGAATTTCTGACAGCTTCGTTATTACTGGCTTCAACTGCCCAAAAAACTCTTACCAAAACCTATAAAACAACAGCTTAGCCCAATACTGACAACCTTTCCATGTGTTCGCTTGACGTCTACATTTCGCTCTACCAATAACACTGTATAGAGGTTCACCACCCGCAAGAAACTGCCAAAACTCAAACCGCTCAGCAATCACGAAACGGGGTGTTGTCCCTTTGTCTACCGCTGTGTACTATTGTGGCCTTTAACGGCCAGATAGAATACGCAAGTAACTGATATTGAACACTTGTGACCAATAGTGTGCGGCTCACACAGGTCTCACAATGCTGGGGTCGGCGGTTTAACTCCGCCCCTTGCTACCAACATCTGAAAAAGGCCGCGATTCACGTCGCGGCCTTTTTTTATTTTCGGGCACGGAATTCTCCCAACGCCCCCATGCGGAGAAGCTTCATGAGATCCACCGGTGACAGAATCCGGCAAGCAGTTTCCTTTGAAGTAATCGGATTACTCACTTCCGTTCCTCTTGCAGCTTTTGCGTTCGGCTTCTCTCTTGAAAAAACAGGCGTGCTTGGTCTGATAGGGGCCACGCTAGCCACTACATGGAACTACATATTCAATCTGGGTTTCGATCACGTGCTGAAGCGGCAAACCGGGTCAACACGAAAAGCGCTGAAGCACCGCCTACTCCACGCGTTCAGCTTTGAGCTGGGCCTGCTAATGGCCTTCCTGCCGATTATTGCCTGGTGGATGGATATCGGGTTGCTGGAAGCACTTTTGGTCGATGTTTCGTTTGCGCTGTTTTATCTGGCGTACACCTTCGTATTCACCTGGGGTTACGACACTATATTCCCGGACACAGACGAACCAGCGAACAGTTCATCCCCGGCGTCTCAGCCCCCCAAGTAATTCACCGGGGCCGGGAGGCTTTTCGATACAGGTCTCCTTCCCCGAAAGCATATGATTTTCCGGTATGTGTCGATTGCATACCGTTATAAACCCCTTCAGATCTATATGGCATACTGATGCCCGAAACCAATAACGCCAACTCTCCACTCGCAAGGAAGTTAACATGAAATTCGAGACGCTCGCCCTCCACGCCGGTTTCAACGGCGACCCGACCACCAAGGCGGCCACAACTCCAATCTACCAGACCACATCCTACACGTTTGACGACACCCAGCATGGTGCAGACCTGTTTGATCTGAAGGTTGCCGGCAACATTTATACCCGAATCATGAACCCGACCAACTCTGTGCTCGAAGAGCGCATGGCAGCACTTGAAGGCGGCGTGGGCGCGCTTGCTGTTGCCTCGGGCATGTCAGCCATTACCTATGCCCTTCAAGCTATCTGTCGGGTTGGCAACAACATTATCAGCACCAGCCAGTTGTATGGCGGCACCTACAACCTGTTCGCTCACTCTCTGCCAAATCAGGGCATTGAGTGCAGGATGGTTCGCCACGATGATTTCGATGCTATCGACAAGGCCATTGACGACCAGACCCGCGCGCTGTTCTGCGAGTCTATTGGCAACCCCGCTGGCAATGTTGTCGATATTGCACGCTGGGCAGAGATTGCCCATAAGCATGGTATCCCGCTGATTGTGGACAACACCGTCGCTACACCCTACCTGTGCCGCCCCTTCGAGCATGGTGCAGATATTGTCGTGCACTCGCTGACCAAGTACATCGGCGGCCACGGCACCACCGTAGCAGGCTGCATTGTTGATTCGGGCAAGTTTGACTGGAAAGCCAACGGCGCCAGGTTCCCTATGATGAATGAGCCGGACCCGTCCTATCACGGCGTGGTTTATACAGAAGCGCTGGGCGCCGCCGCGTTTATCGGCCGCTGCCGCGTTGTGCCGCTGCGCAACACCGGTGCCGCACTCTCACCGTTCAATTCATTCCTGATCATGCAAGGCCTGGAAACTCTGGGGTTACGCATGGAGCGCCACTGCGAGAACGCCGAGAAAGTTGCCAACTTCCTGCAGAACCACCCGGCAGTGGAATGGGTGAACTACGCAGCCCTGGCGAACAGCCCTTACAAGGCCACCTGTGAGAAGATTTGTGGAGGCAAAGCCTCCGGCATCCTGAGCTTCGGCATCAAAGGTGGCCTTGAGGCCGGCGCCAAATTCATTGATGCGCTGAATCTGATCTACCGCCTGGTGAACATTGGCGATGCCAAGTCCCTCGCCTGCCACCCGGCAACCACAACTCACCGCCAACTGAACCCGGAAGAGCTCAAGAGCGCGGGCGTCAGCGAAGATCTGGTACGGCTATCGATCGGCATTGAACACGTAGATGACATACTGGCCGATATCACTCAGGCTCTGGAAAAAGCCCAGGCTTGATTGTTCTCAACCGGGTACGACGAACGTCGTACCCGGTATCCTTTCTGCCCCCTGTTAATACCCCGTGATTGCCCTTACCCGCCTTGTAACTGCCTCCCCAGCCGATTATTCTCTAGGGTTCCCCTTATTCTTAATGAGAGTCTGGCTGCAATGAGCGAAAGCGCAAAGCCCCGCGTCACCAGTGGTTCCAAATTCCGCAATGAGCATGGTTTTTCGGCTATCAAGGATGGCGTCAAACGCTCGGCAAATCAGGAACCCGTGTCGGACGAGCGCAAGCCCAAATGGCTGAGGGCGCGGATGCCCGGCGGCGAGCGCTATGAAGCTGTGCGCAAGAACGTCAGCGAGCACAGGGTGAGCACTGTATGCCAGGAGTCCCATTGTCCCAATATAGGTGAGTGCTGGGCTGCCGGCACCGCAACCATCATGGTTATGGGTTCCGTATGCACTCGCGCCTGTCGGTTCTGTGCGGTGGATACAGGCAACCCCAATGGCTGGCTGGACAAAGATGAGCCAGAAAATACCGCAAAATCCGTCGAGCTCATGGGGCTGCGCTATATCGTGCTTACCTCCGTTGACCGGGATGATCTGGAGGATGGCGGAGCCGCCCACTACGCGGCCTGCGTCTCAGCAATCAAACAACGTACACCTGAAGTCGCTGTTGAAGCTCTGACCCCGGACTTTGATGCAGTTATGTCCGATGTGGAGAAGGTGCTTGATTCTGGCCTTGAGGTGTTTGCCCAGAACGTGGAAACCGTGGAACGCCTGACACGCCGCGTACGTGATCCACGCGCAGGGTATAAGAAGACTCTCAGCGTTCTGGAGTATGCCAAACAATACCGCCCCGACGTACTTACCAAAACCAGCCTGATGCTGGGTCTGGGCGAGACCGAAGAGGAAATCCTGGCCACGATGGACGACCTTCGCGCAATCGGTGTGGATATTCTGACTCTCGGCCAGTATCTGCGCCCCACTCCGAATCACCTGCCTGTAGAGAAATATGTAACTCCGGAAGACTTCAACAGGTATCGCGAGATTGGCCTTGAGAAAGGCTTTATGGAAGTGCCCTCAGGCCCCATGGTGCGCTCCAGCTACCGGGCAGACAGGGTGTTCGACAAAAACAATCTGGGGCTTTCGGTACCCGATGTCCCCACATCTAACGCTATGCAGATCCCGGTAAAAGCGATCGATTAGCAGGGCTCAGTCAGGAGTGCCGCCTCACAGGTCTGCTGTAAGGCGGCGTCAGAAAGATCAGGGCACCAGATACATTTACTGGCTCTGTTGCTGCATCTGCTGACGCATCTTCTGCATTCTCTTCTCCAGCTCGTCGCGCTGTTCCTGAGTGAACACACTGTCTACCCTGGCCTGCATCAACGCTGAAAGCGTGGCGATTTCGCCGGTCACATCACCCAGATCATCACCATATCCGCGGATAGCGTCTTCGTCATATTCTGCTTTGATTTCTTTCTGCATCTGCTCTTGCAAGGCGCGAGCTTCTTCGCGCAGCGTACCAATCTCACCCTGCATTGAATCAAGAATACTGCGGATCTCTTTCTGCTGATCCTCCGAAAGCCCTACCATCTCAGCCAGCTGGGCAATCTGATCCGGCTGACCTCCCGCTGCTTGCTGAGCCAGTGCCGGTGCAGCAAGGCTCAATACAACAAGAGCTATACCGAACAGTTTAGCGAGCTTCATAAAAATCTCCGTTAACGATTTGATTTTGGATAATTCACTGGGGTGACACCCTAAAGCATCCCGGCCCTGACTTTCACCCCGATATCCCTTCAATTTGTACATGTTGAGAACTGTGCCCACTCTGAGCCCGCCAGTGATGGGCATTGAAACAAATGTGAAAGTTTGGTCATTCCCCTTCATAATGACGCGATTCAAACACCGCCCGAGTATCAAGAGAGTATCAAGATGGCTATTAACTGGTTTCCAGGGCATATGCATAAAGCCCGCAAGGAAATCAAAAAGATCATGCCTCAGATGGATCTCATCATTGAGGTACTGGACGCGCGCATTCCTTTCAGCAGCGAAAACCCGCTGGTGCCAGCTCTGCGTGGCGAAACACCTCTGATCAGAGTCCTTAACAAACGCGACCTGGCAGATCCGGAAATCACCTCCCTGTGGCAGACCTGGCTGGAAAAAGAGCGCGGCGTAAGAACCATCACCCTCACCCGCAATCAGCGTGGTGAAGCACTGGATATACTGCGCCTTGCCAGCGAAATGACACCGAACCATGACCGCCAGAAAAGTGCTCTGCGGGTTATGATTCTGGGGATACCCAATGTGGGAAAATCTACCCTGATCAACACTCTGGCGGGACGCCCGGCGGCAAAAACAGGCAATGAGCCAGCGGTAACCAAGTCGCAGCAAACCATTAAGTTGCCGGACAATATTCTGCTTTACGATACACCGGGCTTCCTGTGGCCGAAGCTTTCACCTGAAGCATGCGGCTACAGGCTGGCAATCACCGGCGCCATTCGCAGTTCGGTTCTGGATTTCGAAGATATCGCTCTGTTTGAGGCCGATTATTTACATCAAGCCTATCCGGAGCTGGTGAAAGCCCGCTATGGCTTTGACGAACTGCCTGCAGACGGCCTGGCCATAATGGACGGAATTGCTGCCAAACGCCGCTTTCTCGGCCGTGGTGGCGTACCCGACCTTAACAAGGTCTCTGAAGTACTGCTCAATGAGTTCCGCGCAGGCACTCTCGGGCGAATTTCCCTGGAGACTCCAGACATGGTAGAGCGGGAAATACAGGAAGCCGCTGCTGCCGAAGCTGAAAATGAGTCTAAACTTGCAGAAAAGAAAGCCGCGGCCAAAGCATCCCGCTCTGGCCGCCGCTCATAAGGAGAACAGCATGAGACGAGTCGTCGTCACCGGCATGGGCATCGTTTCCTGCCTCGGAAACTCTCTTGATGAGGTTTACGCAAGCCTCAAAAACGGAACCTCAGGCATCCGCTTCAATGAAACCTACAAAGAGATGGGATTTCGAAGCCTGGTTTCCGGATCCCCAATGGTTGATACCACCGTTATTGACCGCAAAATGCGGCGCTTCATGGGGCCGTCGGCCATGTACAGCTATCTCGCCATGGAGCAGGCAATTGCCCAGGCGGGCCTGAGCGACGAGCAGGTTTCCAACGATCGCACAGGGCTGATTGCGGGCTCTGGCGGCTCATCCTGCTCAAGCCAGGTTGAAGCAACCGACATCATGCGTGCAAAAGGCGTCAAACGAATCGGGCCCTACATGGTACCCCGCATCATGACCAGTACAGTTTCTGCCTGTCTGGCCACTGCATACAAGATTCGCGGAGTGAACTACTCAATGTCTTCTGCCTGTGCCACCAGTGCCCACTGCATCGGCCATGCCATGGAGCAGATTCAGAACGGCAAGCAGGATATCGTATTTGCCGGAGGTGGTGAGGAAGAAGACTGGAGCCTCACAATGATGTTTGATGCCATGGGCGCACTTTCTACCAAGTACAACGATGCTCCGGAAACTGCATCTCGCCCCTTCGATTCCGGGCGCGATGGTTTCGTGATCGCCGGCGGCGGCGGCATGGTGGTACTGGAAGAACTTGAACACGCGCAAAAGCGCGGAGCCAATATTATCGCAGAGCTTACCGGATACGGAGCCACCTCTGACGGTTACGATATGGTAGCGCCCTCGGGTGAAGGCGCCCAGCGCTGCATGAAGCAGGCGATGGCTACCATTCGCGGCAAGATTGATTACATCAATGCCCACGGGACCAGCACCCCTGTAGGTGATCTGGCCGAAATGGGCGCCGTGCAGAAAACCTTCGGCGCCGATATTCCCGCCATTTCATCAACAAAATCCCTCTCCGGCCACTCTCTCGGGGCCGCTGGCGTTCACGAAGCCATATACTCCCTGCTGATGCTACAGCATGGTTTTATTGCCGGTACCGCCAACCTTGCTTCGGTAGATGAGGCCATTGGGAACATGCCTCTGGTGGGGCCTCAGGGCCGGGAAGCAGCACTTGAAACAGTTATGTCCAACAGCTTCGGCTTTGGTGGAACAAACGCCTCTCTGGTATTTGAGAAACTGCCAGCCTGAAGGCAATCCAGGCGGGTCCGGTTCCACGGCCCCGCCTTTTATTTCAGCTATATGGAAATATCCTTAAGTTTGGTCATTGGCAAACGGGCTCCCGCGTATTAAAGTAGCAACTTGACTTGCATCAATTTGGACGGTTCATAAGCGATGGCACGAGCAATTAATTTCCGCCAAGTCCCTGCACCGCTAAAAGCGTCCTGCCACCAATGCAGCCTGAGCAACCTGTGCTTGCCTCTCGCCATTGAAGATAACGACCTGGAAAGACTGGAAGATATCGTTCAGCAGGGCCGCATTTACAACCGCGGTGAACATATATTTGATCAGAGCACGCCCTTTCGCTCCTGCTTTGCAGTAAAAAGCGGTTCCATCAAAACATCGATTATTACTGAAAGCGGTGAAGAACAGGTCACGGGGTTCTTTATGCCCGGCGAACTTGTTGGGCTGGACAGCATGAGTGGTGAATCCTACGCTTGCACAGCAAAAGCTCTTGAACGCACCAGCGTATGCGAGTTCCCTGTAGACAAGCTGGAAGAGCTCACCGTAAAACTGCCGGAATTACAGCACCACATGTATCACCTGATGAGTCAGGAGATCCAGAATGGTCACCAGCTCGCGATGCTGTTAAGCAAAAATACGGCCGAGGAACGCATTGCATCTTTGCTTCTGTCCCTGTCCAGTCGCTTCCAGCGTCGGCGCATGTCACCCACAAACTTCAGCCTCCCAATGGCCAGGAACGACATCGCCAACTTCCTGGGTCTTGCGGTTGAAACCGTCAGCCGTGTTTTCACACGTTTCCAGAACCAGGGCATCATCAAGGCACGGGGCCGTGAAGTGGAACTGCTGGATGTTGAAGCGCTGCAGATGGTAACCCGGGAGTTTTCCCGCCAGGGCTGCCAGCAATAAACTGCCTTACTGAAACCGGCCGGATTTATTCGGCCGGTGTTACAGCAGAGATGTGCTTTTCCTCGTCCCTCAGCATTGCCAGTTCATCGAACAGCCCGGAACGCCAGGGAACCTGCTTGATACCAAAGGTATTGCGGAGCTTAGTACAGATCAGCGCAGTGTTTGGCGGCTCCAGAGCACCCCATGCCGGCATGTCATCGATTACATGAAGATCCTCGGGAATACCAGGTAACCCCGCAATCGCAAGCCCCAGCTCATACATACTGATGACCTCAGCGCCCGCATGCTGAAATGTTCCCCATGCTTCTGCTCCGCAATCCAGCTGCTGTATAACGGCCGCCATTACCCTGGCAAGATCTCTCACCGCAACCGGCTGGCCCACACAGCGCCCCGGCAGCAATAAAGGTTCATCAGATGCCGTACTCACCCTAACCTTCCGGATAAAACGACTCAGGCTCCAGCCGGAACGTAGAATGATGTGCCGAGGCAGAAGGGTACGCAATGCCTGTTCGCACTCCCACTGCCAGTTGCCCAGCTGATTAACCGGCTGTCCCGGGTTTGAGGATATGTAGCCACTCTGTTTGCGGCCATCAAATACGTAACAGGAAGATAGCTGAAACAAAGCCATATTCCTGTCACGAGCAAACTCGGCGATAGCCAGGGGTAACGAAAAAGCTGCTTTTTGTGTGCCCTCAGGATCGCGCTCAGCAGCTTCGGGGTCCGCCAGCCATAGCGCATTGACGATAAGGTCGGTGTCCTTCGGAATCCAGCTTTCGAGCGCACTCAGATTGACACCTGCAGGATCGCTGATCAGCAAGGGGCTGACATGCAGGGAAGTCTCCCGAAGCAACTCAAGCAGAATTTTCCCCAAGGGACCGTAATCGTGAACAACAAGTACATGCACTAGAGTTCAATGCCTCCGGATATTACTGATATGAGATGCTTCGGGATTCCTTCAGAGCAGTGGATTCCCGTACGTTAAATATAGATGCGAGGCACTCTGTTGGTAATCCCTGTCAGCAGCTCATAAGAGATCGTACCTGCACAGGCAGCAACCTCATCCACACCAACGGTTTTACCCCAAAGTTCAACTCTATCGCCTTCACTGGCGTCCGGCGCGTTACTCAGATCCACCGCCAGCATATCCATGGAGACCCGGCCAATCAGCCGGATTCTCTGGCTGTCGATGGCTGCAGGCGTACCGGTTCCGGCATGGCGGGGATAGCCATCCGCGTAGCCAATAGCCACCATACCCATACGGGTATCGCGCTCGGCCACCCAGGCCCGTCCATAACCCACGGCTTCACCGGCTCTGACCACCCTTGTGGTGATGAGAGGCGCCTCAAGGCTCATTACAGGCTCAAGCCCCAGCTCCGGGCCTGTCTTGCCGACCACTGGCGATCCACCATAAAGCATGATCCCCGGGCGACTCCAGTCAAACAGTGGCTGACCGGAGATAAAGTGGGCCGCAGAATTACCCAGGCTTTTCATCACTCCAGGCCAGGCCGACGTTGCGGTTTCAAAAACGGCCGTCTGAGCGGCGGTCATTGTACTGCTGGTATCATCAGCGCAGGCAAAATGGCTGACAAAACCCAGAAGCCGGCTGCCAGCGCCTGCCTTTTCCACACGAGCCATCACAGCCTGCAGATCATCTGGCCAGAACCCCAGGCGATTCATACCCGTGTTAACTTTCAGCCAGAACCAGGGCATGTCATCACCCTGTTCCAGCCACTCCAGCTGCTTCTCGTTGTGCAGTACTGGCTCAAAGTTACTGCATTCACAGTCGGCAAGATCACCACGGGCATGCACACCCTGAAGCAGTACCACTGGCTGCACCAACCCTGCGGCACGGATAGCCAGAGCCTCTTCAATGCAGGCCACAGCATACCTGGGCGCAACATCCGCCAGGGCCGATGCAACCTGCGCAATACCGTGACCATAACCGTCAGCCTTTACAACAGCCATAGCTTTCGCGCTACCAGCCCGATCGGCTGCCGTACGGTAATTGCGCTTTAGCGCCTCCAGATCAATACTGGCAGCCGTACTACGTGGCATCAGTACTCACCACCATAGTCGCCATAATCACCGTGAGCCAGGTCTTCAAATTTGGTGTATTTCCCGATAAACGCTAGGCGAATCGTACCAATGGGACCATTACGCTGTTTACCGATGATGATTTCAGCAATACCTTTATCCTGGGTATCCTCGTTATAGACCTCATCGCGGTATACAAACATGATGACATCCGCATCCTGCTCGATCGCTCCAGATTCACGCAGATCCGAGTTGATCGGGCGTTTGTTGGGACGCTGCTCCAGACTCCGGTTAAGCTGGGAAAGAGCAACTACAGGGCAGCTGAGCTCTTTGGCGATGCCCTTCAATGAACGGGAGATTTCCGAGATTTCCGCCGTCCGGCCTTCTGTGTTGCCTGGCACCCGCATCAACTGCAGGTAATCCACCATGATCAGCCCGATTTTTCCGTCATTTTCACGGGCAATACGACGGGCGCGGGAGCGCAATTCCGTTGGACTGAGGCCGGGAGTGTCATCAATATACAAGGGCTTGTCTTTAAGCAGGCTCACTGCAGAAGTCAGTCGGGGCCAGTCGTCTTCTTCCAGCTTGCCGCCACGAACCTTGCTCTGATCGATACGCCCAAGAGATGAAAGCATACGCATGGCAAGAGCATCTGCGGGCATTTCCATACTGAATACCAGAACCGGTGTGCCAGTACTTATAAGCGCATTCTCGACGATATTCATGGCAAAGGTGGTTTTACCCATGGAGGGCCTGCCCGCCACAATGATGAGATCTGCCGGCTGCATACCGGAAGTCTGTTCATCCAGATCCCTGAACCCTGTAGTCAGGCCCGTTGTCTGCTCTCCGGATTCGAACAGCTCTTCTATACGGCTCAGGGTTTTGGTCAGAATAGGATTAATCGACTGGGGGCCGGAACCTTCTTTGACCCTGGACTCGGCAATCTGGAATACGTTGCGTTCGGCTTCGTCGAGAATTTCGTTGCTGTTACGCCCCAGAGGGTTAAACGCCGAATCTGAAATCTTGCCAGAAACTTCAACGAGCTGCCTCAGAATCGACCGCTCGCGCACAATCTCTGCATAAGCACGGATATTGGCTGCACCTGGCGTTTTCTCGGCCAGCTCCGCCAGATAGGACAACCCGCCAGCATCTTCGATATCACCGGCCCGCTCCAGAAACTCGGCCAGAGTGACTACGTCGAGTGGCTCGTTCTCACTGGCCAGACGCTCAACAGCACCGAAAATCAACCGGTGATCCTGGCGATAGAAATCAACAGAAGTGATTATCTCGGTGATTTCATCAAACCGCCGGTTATCCAGCATAAGGCCGCCCAGAACCGCCTGTTCCGCTTCAACGGAATGAGGAGGCACCTTTATTCGGCTGGTTTCGGGATCAGTACTCGCGGGCTTCAGGTTAGGCTTGGCCATGAAAACATCTTCAGTTAAGCATCATAACCACGACAGTGTATGTGGAATGTCGCAGCAATGGGAGGGGGTTTTATGCTGACAGCATACCAGAAAGCAACAGGCCCGAAAGCCGTATAAACGGTTCGGGCCTGTTGTTTTGGCTTGCGGTGAATTCCGGGGAGCTCACCGCAAGCCACCAGCGCGTTACAGAGAACCGGGCACGCCCGGCTCTGCTTTCAGGGAAAGCAGATTACTCAGCAACAACCGCCAGCTTGACAGTCACTTCAACATCAGTGTGCAGGTGAAGCTCGATTTCATACTCACCAGTCGCCCGCAGCGGGCCTTCTGGCAGACGAACTTCACTCTTCTCAACGTCGGTACCGGCAGCCGTAATTACGTCTGCGATATCGCGAACACCGATAGAGCCGAACAGCTTGCCTTCGTCACCAGCTTTAGAGGTAACTGTGAAGGACGAACCTTCCAGAGCCTCAGCGCGGGACTGAGCTGTTGCAAGCTTCTCTGCTGCAGCTTTCTCAAGCTCTGCGCGACGCTCTTCGAATGCTTTCACGTTTGCTTCGGTGGCAGGCGCAGCCTTGCCATACGGAAGCAGGTAATTACGGCCGTAACCGGACTTAACATTTACCTTGTCACCCAAGGAGCCAAGGTTTGCAACTTTCTCGAGCAGAATAACTTCCATCTCGTTAACCTCTTCGTGCTTTATTCAGCCGGCCCGGCAGGCTTTATTCGCCCCCGGATATCCAGCCAGCTATCAACAAAAGCCAGAACCACTAACAGAATCATCAGGCTTGGGCCCAGAAGCACCAGGGCAATGTAAAACATTACCAGCCACTGCGCGCTCAGTTTTTTACGTCCGACAATGCCATGAATCAGCGCAAGGCCCGCCAAAAACAGCGGGGTTCCAGCTACCCATACCAGCAACATGGAGTTCAGCCCCAGAAAAGGACCTACAACCATTGTGGCGGCAAAGACCACAGCAATAGCAGGTGACAACCTCAGAGCGTGGAATTCCGAGCGGAATCCGCCGGGGTTATACAACCCCGCCTGCCACGACCTTGCCAGCATTGTCATACCTATGCCTGCTGTCAGATAACTGCCCGCCATACTGGCGTTCATTGTGTCCCGTATAACCGTTTCGAGGTCTCCCCCCAGCGAACGGGCCACTTCAGCATTGTACTGTTCGTAAAAACTGACCCCGGCGCGAACGAGTTCGTCCAGCAAACCGGGATAAATCACGGGCAAAACCAGCCCCGTAACTATCGCCAGAAAGCTCCCTCCAAGAAGGGCCCTTTCCCAGGACAACGTTGTTCTGAGCAGTGATGACATAAGCATCACCTGCACCAGCACCGCGAGGGCTGTCGGATCACCTCCCAACACCCCCCAGCCAAGCGCCGGCAGCAACGCCCAGAGGCCAACTGCAAGCCCCTGGCTGATGCCGAGCCTGAGAATAACCAGGCCGACAACCGCTGCGCCAATCCAGAACAACAAGGGTACGGCAGTTGTGACTGCTGCTACCCCGCTGGCCTGCAGGGGACCGCGCATTACAAATTGTGCCAGTGCACGCATGGTCCCAAACCCTGTATATCTGTTACTTAGTTATCGTGGCTGTCCGAGTACGGCAGCAGTGCCAGGTAGCGGGCACGCTTGATAGCGGTTGCCAGCTGACGCTGATAACGTGCTTTAGTGCCGGTGATACGGCTGGGCACGATTTTGCCAGTTTCAGTGATGTAGCCTTTCAGGGTGTCCAGATCCTTGTAATCGATCTCTTTAACACCTTCTGCCGTGAAACGACAGAACTTACGACGTCTGAAAAAACGAGCCATAACGTAACTCCTCAACTCCGGTTAATTACTCTTCTTCGTCCTGGGTTTCAGCTTTCTGGCTGTCGTCTTGACGTTCGTCTTGACGGTCATCAGAAGATTCAGCTGAACGACGCGGGCGATCATCTCCGCCAGTGCGACGGTCCTCACGGGACTCAGCGGCTTTCATCGGAGAGATATCAGCAACAGCTTCATCGCGACGCAGAATCAGGTCGCGGATGATGGCATCGTTGAACCGGAAGTTGTGAGTCAGCTCGTCCATTGCTGCCTGTGAACATTCAACGTTCATCAGCACATAGTGAGCTTTGTGAATCTTGTTGATCGGGTAAGCCATATGACGACGGCCCCAATCTTCCAGGCGATGTACCTTGCCGCCATCTTCAGTGATGACGCCGGTATAACGCTCGATCATCGCGGGCACCTGCTCGCTCTGATCCGGGTGTACCATAAATACGATTTCGTAGTGACGCATGAGTTCTCCCTACGGTTTAAACAGCTTCCTTTTTTCCCGGACTGTCCGAGAAGCATGAAAGCAAGGAGGTGGCAGCTGAAAGCCGCCGCTTTTTTTGCTCTATTGATAAGGCTTTACTGGAAAGGCTCAATCAAAAGCGAGGCGTTGCTGACCTGATTAAAGGCAATACAAAACCTCCCCCTACAAAAGGGGTGACGTATTCTAGGCGCACAGAGGCTTCTGTGCAAGAGTTAACCAAGGCGCTGCCGCAAGGCTTCGTACAAACAGACCCCGGTAGCAACAGAAACGTTAAGACTGTCTACATCGCCCAGCATAGGAATATTAATGAGCTGATCACAGTGCTCCCGCGTCAGCCGGCGCATACCTGCGCCCTCAGCCCCCATTACCAGAGCGATCGGGCCTTTGAAATCAGCCTGATACAGCGTCGTATCCGCCTCACCCGCGGTACCAATCAGCCACACACCCTGATCCTTGATGGTACGCAGAAAACGCGCCAGGTTGGTCACGCGTACAAACGGAACCGTTTCAGCCGCACCACAGGCAACTTTCCGGGCCACAGCCGTCAACGAAGCCGACTTGTCTTTGGGCGCGATAACAGCCTGAACTCCGACCGCATCGCAGGTGCGCATACAGGCTCCGAGGTTATGGGGATCAGTTACACCATCAAGTACCAACAGAAAGGGCGGCTTGTCGCTCGCCGCAAGATGGTTCAGAAGATCATCTTCTGTCCACTCCTGGCTCTCACTGACCGCAGCAACAACGCCCTGATGGACCCCGGCAACACGCTCATCGAGTTCCCGCCGGTGAACAACAGCCCACCGGACTCCAAGCTCATCCAGAGTGTCTGTAATGGTTTTTACTCGCCTGTCCTGCCGGCCGGTCTGAATCCAGACCTGCTGCAGCCTTCCGGGCTCACGCTTGAGAACGGCCTCAACCGCATGCCAGCCAAATACAAATTCTCCGGACACTGGTTCGACTTCCTGTTATTTGTCTGTCTTGCGAGCTTTCCGCGGCCTGCTGGCACCAGCGGGCTTACCCGGACTTTTCTTCGGCTTTTTACCAGCCCCCTGAGCGGCTTCGGCTACCAGCTGGGCTTTCGCACTTGCCGGCTTACCTGTCTTGCGAGGCTTCTTCGCTTTTGCGGACTTGTCCCCACCCGGCGAACCCCCACGGCCACGCCCTTTATCAGCGCGCTTGTCATTCTTGCCGCGACCTTCTCGCTTGGGCACATCAAGTGCATCCCGGTCAGCCTGACGGCGTTTAGGCGTACTGATCAGCTCCAGATCTATCTTGCGATCTTCCATGCCAACCCGCATCACTCGGACGCGCACTTCATCACCCAAACGGAAGCTCACAGCCGTTCGCTCGCCAATCAGACGGTGCTTCGCTGAGTCGTGGTGGAAGTAATCACCACTGAGCGCAGAAATGTGGACCAGGCCTTCAATATAGACATCAGCCAGCTCTACAAAGAACCCGAAGGGCACAACCGCGGCAATCACCCCGTCATACTCTTCCCCGACATGATCACTCAGGAACTCACACTTGAGCCATGCCATCACATCACGGGTAGCGTCATCAGCTCGCCGCTCAGTCATGGAAACGTGCTCGCCGAACTTCTGCATCCGGGCATAGTCGTAGGGATACACTGCCAATTCCGGATCGGTTACAGCGGGGGCCACGACATCTTTCGCTGCCTCGGGACCGTGAATCCTGGACTTGATAGCCCGATGCACAATCAGATCCGGGTAACGGCGAATCGGCGACGTAAAGTGGGCATAGCTCGGAAAACCGAGACCAAAGTGACCACTCTCTTCCGGGCTGTACACAGCCTGACTCAGCGAGCGCAGCATAACAGTCTGAATTACATTGGCATCAGGTCTGTCTGCTATCTGGGACAACAGCTCCTGGTAGTCTGCAGATGTCGGCTCGTCGCCGCCACCCAACTGCAACCCAAGCTCACCCAGGAACAGCCGTACCGAATTGAGCCGCTCTTCAGAGGGTCCGTCGTGTACCCGGTAAAGCGCCGGTATCTTATGTTTTTTGAGGAAACGTGCAGCGGCCACGTTGGCGCACAACATGCTTTCTTCAACAATCTTGTGGGCATCATTACGATGCACCGGCACAATTTCTTCTATCTTGCGTTCAGCATCGAAGATTATGCGCGTTTCGGTAGTTTCAAAATCAATGGCGCCACGCTCGGTCCGGGCCTTGCGCAACAGTTTGTACAGGTCATACAGATTATGCAGGTGTGGCAGCACATCGGCGTATTGGGCAGACAGCGGGCTACCAGGCTCAGAGTCCGGCCGTTCCAGCATGTCGCTGACCTTGTTGTAAGTCAGCCGAGCATGGCTACGCATTACCGCCTGATAAAAGGTGTATCCACTGATATTACCCGCTGCACTGATGGTCATATCGGCCACCATGCACAAGCGATCAACATCCGGGTTCAGGGAACAGAGGCCATTGGACAGCTTCTCGGGAAGCATGGGCACTACGTGATCCGGGAAATACACGGAATTGCCGCGACGCAACGCCTCTTCATCAAGGGGGGAGTCCGCGCGCACATAATGGGATACGTCGGCTATTGCCACAACCAGACGATAGGCACCGCGACCGCGGGGCTCACAATAAATAGCGTCATCGAAATCCCGGGCAGTCTCGCCATCAATCGTGACCAGCCGCATATTGCGGATATCCACCCGGTTTTTCTTGTCCTTTTCTTCAACCTCGGCCGGAATCGCCGCAGCCTGAACGCCTACTTCCGTGGGCCACTCATGAGGAATGTCGTAAGAGCGGATAGCCACATCAATTTCCATCCCGGGAGCCATGTGCTCACCCAGAATCTCGACGATCTTGCCGGTAGGCTGAGTACGGACGGTAGGCTGGCGCAGAATATCCACAACAACATACTGACCGTGCTGCGCCCCACCTGCGTGCTCTTCAGGTATCAGCACTTCGTGGTTGATTCGCGCATTCTCCGGCACGACAAAAGCAATACCGCTTTCCTTGAAAAAACGGCCGACAGTCTGCTGGGTATTATGCTCGGTAACATCAACGATAACGCCTTCGCGCCGGCCACGGTCATCAACCCGGTCTACCCGCGCAACCACCCGGTCGCCGTGGAACACCTGGCGCATCTGGCGGGCGGTGAGAAACAGGTCAGACCCGCCATCATCCGGCACCAGAAAGCCGAAACCATCTTTATGACCGATAACCCGACCACTTACCAGGTCGGCTTCCTCGATTGGCAGGTAAGCGTCACGACGGTTACAGACAAGCTGACCATCCCGGCACATGGCAATCAAACGGCGCCTCAGCGCCTCAATGCCTTCCGGAGAGGTTTGGCCAAGCTCTGAACACAATGTTTCGTGTGTCGCCGGAGCCCCCCGCTCTTTAAGATGCGCGAGGATAAATTCCCGACTCTGAATCGGGTTCTCATAATTCTGAGCCTCACGACCAGCGTGAGGATCTTTGTGTTTTTTATTCCTGGAAACCATTCGGATCCTTGTTCAATACTGCGCCACAGCGGCGCTGTTCACATTCATTTACAATAATAGTATACGTTGGTAGGGATCGACTACCTAACAACCCACTACTTCTTATTATACGTACAAACACCTCCAGTCCATTTTCTGAAAAAGTATTTGACAGCCCCGGCGGGAATTATTAAAGTACGCGCCAACAGATGAGGCAACAAGTCATCTTTGGCAGAAGTGCCCAGTTTTCAACAAACTAAAGGCAAATCTGCAAATCACCTGCCGAGGTGGTGAAATTGGTAGACACGCTAGCTTCAGGTGCTAGTGCTCGCAAGGGCGTGGAGGTTCAAGTCCTCTCCTCGGCACCATTTCCTCTCCCAGGAAATGGTCGTATGAATTACCCGAAATTCCCAGACGACTCCTGACAGGCTTTAACCCGAGTCAGCCGACCCGGCCCTCAGAATGCCCGCGCAACAATCTCTTTCATGATTTCATTGGTTCCACCGTAGATGCGCTGAACACGTGAGTCTGCCCAGGCCCTGGCAATCGGATACTCCCACATATAGCCATACCCACCATGTAACTGAACACACTCATCCATCACCCTGCATTGCAGGTCAGTCGTGTACTGTTTCAGCATCGCAGCGGTTGGTATATCGAGCTTCTTCTCCAGATGGAGCTCCAGGCAACGGTCGGTGAACACTCGGGCCGCAGTGATCTCTGCTTTCATCTCAGCCATTTTGAAGCGGGTGTTCTGGAACTTGATAACCGGCTTTCCAAAGGCCTTGCGCTCTTTAACGTAGTCGAGCGTCCACTGCCATGCGGCTTCCGCCGCAGCGATAGCCGTGAGCCCGATCTGCAGACGTTCAGCCGGAAGCTCCTGCATCAACTGAAAGAAGCCCTGCCCTTCCATCGCGCCCAATAAGTGGGTAACCGGAACTTTCACATCCTGAAAAAACAGCTCAGACGTATCCTGGGCTTTCATGCCCACTTTATTCAGGTTCTGGCCCTTTTCAAAGCCTTCCCATGCGGTTTCAACCAGCAACAGGCTGATGCCTTTCGCCCCTTCTTTCGGGTCTGTTTTTGCAACCACAATGACCAGATCGGCCATCTGGCCGTTAGTGATAAACGTTTTGGAGCCGTTCAGGATATAGTGGCCACCATCTTTCAGCGCTGTGGTTTTGATACCTTGCAGGTCGGAGCCGGCGCCCGGTTCACTCATGGCGATGGCCGTAATTATTTCACCAGCAGCCATTTTGGGCAGGTAATGCTTTTTCTGCTCGTCCGACCCATAGTTCAGAATATAAGGCGCAACAATATCGGAATGAAGAGTCCAGCCAATGCCGGAAAGCCCTGCCCGCGAAACCTCTTCCATAACAACGGCGCTGTAACGGAAGTCAGCGCCAGCACCGCCGTACTCCTCTGGCATGGTCGGACATAAAAAACCCAGCTCACCGGCTTTCTGCCACAACTCGCGGCTGACCTGTCCATCTTTCTCCCACTGCTCATGGTAGGGCGCTGCTTCCTGTTCGAGGAACTTCCGAACAGAATCCCTAAAGCCATCAAGATCAGCATCGAAGAGCGTACGTGGAATCATGGCGAACCTCAGTCAGTGAACAATGTTGTTATTAGCGTTCACCAAGTCTCTGCCGGCCAGTGCGTTTGCTCAATGATTAAAACCATCAATCATGCTGGCCAAAACCATCGCTACTCTCCGTTCCGGCTTTGATACGCTCCTCTCCCCAGCGGGGCATAAGATCTTGAGGCAGGCCCAGATGGTCCAGAATCCGGGCCACAATGAAGTCCACAAGGTCCTGTATTGACGCAGGCTGGTGATAAAACCCCGGACTGGCCGGCATGATAACGGCGCCCATGCGCGTAAGTTTCAGCATATTTTCCAGGTGCACCTCTGAATAAGGCGCCTCCCGGGGCACCAGAATCAGCTGGCGCCGCTCTTTCAGCGCAACATCGCCGGCGCGTTCAATCAGGTTGTTGCTGGCACCGGTAGCCAGCGCAGACAAGGTTCCGGTGCTGCAGGGGCAAACTACCAGAGGTGCTTTTTCGCCAGACCCTGAAGCGGGTGGAGCAAACCAGTCCTCACGGCCAAACACCCGCACCTGACCAGGGACGGCGCTGGCGTATTCCGACAGAACTTTCTGCGCCGCCGACGGCGTTCCAGGCAGCTTAAGATCAGTTTCTGTAGCAATCACGAGCTGTGCAGCCTTACTGACCATTACATTAACCCTGCAACCTGCCGCTGCCAGACACTGCAGAAGACGCAGGCCGTACTGGGCACCGGAAGCGCCGGTGAACGCCAGATTAACCGTTCGTGCTTCAGAAAAACTTCTGGTGATGATTTCTGTCATTGTAGTGGCTCCCCGAGCGTCGAATCAGCCATGGATACGCTCAAGTTCCGCTATGAGCTTTCCGTGGATACCACCAAAACCGCCGTTGCTCATAATGACAATCTGACAAGGGGTGGGCAGGTCTGTCAGCACACGCTCAATGAGAGCCTCTACGGTCGACTCGACACTGTGCTGTCCCGACGCAGGATTCTCCTTTTGCCATGCTGACACCAGCTCAGGCAACCAGTCCATGTCGTTGAGATTCGCCCAATAAACCCTGTCGGCCAAAGCCGCACTGGGCAGCAACGTATGCTGGTGAACACCCTGTTTCATGGTATTGGAGCGAGGTTCAATAAGCGCTATCACCGGCTCATCACCCACTTGATTGCGCAGGCCCTCCAGCGTAGTCGCTATTGCTGTCGGGTGATGGGCAAAGTCGTCATAGACCTTGATTCCGCCAACATCTGCCAACAATTCCATACGGCGTTTCACACCGGAAAACCGGCACAGGGCAGCCACTGCATGATCTGGTGTAACACCCACATGCCTGGCGGCCGCGATAGCGGCCAGGGCATTACGGACGTTATGGGTGCCCGTCTGGCTCCACTTCACTACAGCAACCGGTTGTTCATGGTGGATAACCATAAACCGGCTGCCATCTTCAGATAAGAGCTCAGCGCGCCAGTCCGAAGACTCTGCAACCTCGCTGCCGATGGCCATATCCTGCACCGGGCTCCAGCATCCCATAGCCAGCGCCTTGTCCAGGTGAACATCCAGGCTTGGGCGGACGATCAACCCCTGGGACGGAACCGTGCGCACCAGATGGTGGAACTGACGTTCAATTGCTTCAACGTTGTCGAAGATATCTGCATGATCGAATTCAAGGTTGTTCAGTATCAGGGTGTGGGGGCGGTAATGAACGAATTTGGAGCGTTTGTCGAAGAAGGCGCTGTCATACTCGTCCGCCTCAATAACAAAAAAATCACTGCCCCCAAGGCTTGCCGAAACCGGGAAATCTTTGGGCACACCGCCCACCAGGTAACCGGGCGCTAGCCCTGCCTGCTCCAGAATCCAGAGCAGCATAGCCGTGGTAGTGGTTTTGCCGTGGGTGCCTGCGACCGCCATAACCCAGCGATGCCGCAACACTTCCCGGGCCAGCCATTCCGGGCCGGACATATAATCGATATTACGGTTAAGTACCGCCTCCACCTCGGGGTTGCCCCGGGACATGGCGTTGCCTATCAGTACCAGATCTGGCTTTGGCTCAAGGTGCTCCGGGCTGAAGCCCTCCATCAGGCTGATACCCTGCGCCTCTAACTGGGTGCTCATGGGCGGATATACGCCCTGATCGGAACCGGTCACTGTATGGCCAAGCTCCCTTGCCAGAACAGCCAGGCTGCCCATAAATGTGCCACAAATTCCCAGAATATGAATATGCATTCGCCGACTGTCCTCTCCATTGAAACCCGACAAGCCTCCCGTATCCGCCCGACTCCGTCAAGAGTGCGTCTATCGGCACTTCTTGCCATGAAAATCGTCTGCGTTTGGCGTATCATCTGCGCCATTATTGAAACCGCAGGAGGCTCCACCCCGAGATGGCCATCAAGAACGCATTCTACGCTCAGTCTGGCGGTGTTACCGCCGTCATTAATGCCAGCGCCTGCGGGGTCATTCAGACCGCCCGCAAGCACCCGGACAAGATCGGCAAAGTCTTTGCCGGGCGCAACGGCATTCTGGGTGCGCTGAACGAAGAACTGATTGATACCAGCCTTGAAAGTGATGATGCCATTCAGGCGCTTATCCACACACCAGGTGGAGCTTTCGGTTCCTGTCGGCACAAGCTGAAAAACTTTTCGGAAAACCGCCGCGAATACGAACGTCTTATCGAAGTATTCCGCGCCCATGATATCGGCTATTTCTTTTATAATGGTGGCGGCGACTCCCAGGATACAGCTTACAAGGTCTCGCAGATGGGCGAGAAAATGGGTTATCCCATTACCTGCATCGGTGTTCCCAAAACCGTCGATAACGACCTTCCGTTTACAGACTGCTGCCCGGGCTTTGGTTCTGTTGCCAAATACATAGCCACTTCAACCCTGGAAGCCAGCCTGGATATCAAATCCATGTGCGAAACCTCCACCAAGGTATTTATTCTGGAAGTGATGGGGCGCCACGCTGGTTGGATTGCGGCCTCTGGTGGCCTTGCCGGGCAGGAAGAAGGCGAGCCACCCCATATTATTCTGTTCCCGGAAATTCCGTTTAACCGAGACGCTTTCCTGGCACGAGTTGATTTCTGCGTTAAGGAATACGGCTACTGCGTAGTCGTCGCCTCCGAGGGCGCTCAGTATGAAGATGGCCGTTTTCTCGCAGATGCCGGCGCCAAAGACGCTTTCGGTCACACCCAGCTTGGGGGCGTAGCACCGGCACTGGCGAATATGGTCAAGCAGGCGCTGGGGCACAAATACCATTGGGCCGTCGCCGATTATCTTCAGCGCAGCGCTCGCCATATTGCGTCCGCAACGGATGTGGAGCAGGCCTATGCAGTAGGCAAGGCAGCAGTAGAAATGGCACTCGACGGTAAACAGGCCCTTATGCCGACCATCGTGCGGGAGCAGGCAAAACCGTACATCTGGAAGATTGGAGAGGCTCCGCTCAGCGAAGTTGCCAATCAGGAAAAGAAAATGCCAATCCATTACATCACTGATGATGGTTTTGGTATCACACGGGACTGCCGGGAGTATCTTGAGCCACTGATCGCTGGCGAGAGTTTCCCTCCATTTGACAATGGTTTACCCCGCGTCGCGAAGCTTAAAAACACACTGGCAGAGAAGAAACTGAAAACCAGCTTTCAACTCTGACCGCCCCATTTAAACCGGGTTATCAAAAAAGGCCCTGCAGCGATTCTGCAGGGCCTTTTTTCAATGTTATTTTTCTTCACCACACCTTAACGTCAATGCGTAACTCAGTGGGCCTGATTCGCTTCCAGCTCACGAACGTAAGCAGCAAACTGATCAAAACCACCGATGTACCGGTCACCCACAAGAATCTGCGGAACCGTGTAAACAGGGTGCCCAATCTTGTCAGCGATATCGGCTTTGGTCATGTCATGCTCAATCATGTCGACCCAGGTATACGGCATATCACGGGACTCGCACAGGCTCTTTGCCCGCACACAAAAGCCACAGCTTGAACGACCGTAAATAGTCACCTGATCCATAAAAAACCTCCAGAACAGTTTTCCCGGAATCACCCCGGGGCTTTGCAAAATCGTGAGTTCATGATGACATGAACACAGGAAATTAAAAATTGATGCTTTGAATGGCCGTGATAGTGCCTGATGATACCTGAAATGCTTTTGCCTGATGAACGGAGAGGTATGCCCTACATCATAAGGAGAATTCTGTGGTCTACCTGACGCTGTTTCTGACCTCATTCGCTGCAGCCACATTGTTGCCAGCCTACTCGGAAATACTGACAGGAACGCTGGTGGTGCAAGGATATTCCATGTGGTGGCTATGGTTCTGGGCTACAGCTGGCAACACTCTGGGATCTGTGGTTAACGGCGCCATTGGAAGACAGGTCGACCGCTTCAAAAACAAGCGCTGGTTTCCTCTGAGCGAAGCACAGTTACACAAAGCCAGAAACAGTTTTAATCGTTATGGACAGTGGTCCCTGCTTCTGGGCTGGCTCCCGCTGGGAGGGGATGCGCTGACTCTGGTCGGTGGCATCATGCGCGTACCCTGGCTCAATTTTATTATTCTCGTGGGTATTGGCAAAGGCCTGCGCTACGCCTTTGTTATCTGGCTGGTCGCCGAAGCATCCGGCGTATCCTCGCCACAACCGTAAAGGTATTTGCGTAACAAGGGCTCACCATTGAACTCTGAGTGCAGCACGGCAATAAAGGTATACACACCGATCAGTTTGCGGTTAAGAAACACGAACTCACTCGGGGGCACACGAAAGTAGCGGTTTATAGCCGATCGTGCCGCCTGCCGGGCGACTCTCGATGGCAGGTCGCTCTGTTTCCAGCGGTATTGGCCTTTGCTGTTAATAGCGTCATCCGGCCAGCTTTCGTGGTCACTGGACAAAGGTTCCAGAACCGACATACACACCTCGCCAAACTTCTCCAGCACTTCCCTGGGCCAGTCTGTGCTCATGAAGTTCAGTTTGACGCCGCCGTCGATCACTGCATCAAGGTTGTCTTCGTATGAGGCCTGGATCATCTGGATGACCGGATCAAGAAACTCCCTTGAGTATGACTGCACAGCGCCAAAGTCCAGCAGCACGATGCGATCGAACTCCGCACTTTCTCCGTCTTCTCCTGCGATGCGAATACGATAGTTTCCGAAATTGGGGTCCGTCTGAATTTCGCCCCAAACGAATAACTCACGGAAGAAAAGCTCCAGAGCTGCTTTGCCCAGATCACTACGGCGCGCAAGCGACAGGTTCCGCACTGAATCGGAGTTCACTGAATGGCCGTGCTCGTATGTCGAGGCAATTACCTGTGCAGAGGAATACTCCGGCAATACCCGGGGGACAACAAAGCGCGGGTCATCGGCAAGTATCTGGCGAAACTTCTCCGTGGTGCTGGCCTCCAGCCGGTAATCGACCTCCCGGTGCATCATCTGCCGGACTTCTTCCAGCCAGTCTTCAAACTCAGGCCCGAAATTCACCAGCCGAGCAACCCGGAGCATCTGAGCAACAGCATTCAGATCGCTATCGACTGCATCTGCGACGCCGGGGTACTGAACCTTGAGCACAAGCTCCAGACCGTCTCTGCGTCGGCGCGCCCGGTGAACCTGACCGAGAGAAGCAGCCCCGATCGGCTCCGGATCTATATCCAGCTCCGCAAGCTGCTCCGCCCCCAGCTCCGCCTTGAGTACACGCTCTATGGCTGGCCACTCCAGAGAAGTCGTCTGGTCTTCCAGGGTGTGCAGCGCTTCGGTAACCTCTTCCGGCAGAAAATGTTCGCCGTACAACGCCATCACCTGGCCGATTTTGACCACACTACCCTTCAGTTTCCCGAGTTCATTTACCAGAAAACGTGCCTGACTGGATAACATGGTGCGGTGACGCTCCTCCCGCTTGTCCTTGCTACTGAACCAGTTGGTGGCCATATGCGAAGCCATACGTGTTCCAGCAAAAAGCCCTGCGCGAGTAAGGCTCAGCCGGCGTTCGAAGCTGCCTGTCTTGATGCGGGAGACTGATTTACCTGGGCGCCTGGATGACATGTATAACCTCTACGATGTGAGCCCGTATCAGAAGGGGCGCCGGCCAGACCTTACCAGCCCTTACGATAATCCACTGCCGGACCGCCGAGGCCGCTTACCAACTGAGCCGTCAGCCGCTTTTCAATATCATCAATGGAGACTGAAGCAACAAAGTCGCTGACCTGGCACATGGCCAACCCGGCATAACCGCAGGGGTTGATTCTCCTGAATGGCTCCATATCCATCCGGACATTCAGCGCCAGGCCATGAAACGAACATCCACGGCGCACCCGCAGCCCCAGAGACGCTATTTTTGCGTCACCAACATACACACCTGGCGCATCTGGCCGTGGTTCGGCGGTAATACCCAGTTCCCCCAACGTGTGCACAATCGCCTGTTCAATAACATCAACCAATGCTCTCACCCCCATCTTTCGACGAGACAGGTTGAGCATCAGATAGACCACCAACTGACCCGGACCGTGGTAGGTAACCTGTCCGCCCCGATCTACAGGAATAACCGGGATGTCGCCAGGGGCCAGGATGTGTTCGGCCTTGCCCGCCTGCCCCTGCGTATAGACCCGCGGATGTTCAAGACACCAGAGCTCATCTTTGGTGTCATCGCCTCTGTCCGCCGTGAAGCTTTTCATGGCCTCCCAGGTTTCCAGATAAGGCTGCTGGCCCAATGATCTGACAATCAGCTCAGGCATTGGGTTTATAACACCATGTGTACGCGGCCACTGGCCTTGAGGTCTTTGAACAAAGCGGACAGTTGCGACTCTCCCGTCGCAACTATGGTCAGCTGAACTGAGCAGAACCGCCCTTTGCTACTGTCTTTTACGAAGACATCCGTCTCACAGATCCCCGGAGCGTGCTGCTCAACAACCCCCACCACAAACTCCGTAAAGTCAGGGGCGGAATCGCCGATCACCTTGATAGCATAGTCACAGGGAAACTCAATTTTTGGCGCTTTCGGCTCACTCATGCCGTTGTACTCCCGGGCTCAGTTCGCCCTTACTAAAATAGCTGGATAAAAAACAACTTGATGGAATCCCAGAGACGCTTGAACAAGCCGCCATCAGGAACATCTGTTAATGCCAGTACCGGCTGATCTATCAGCACCTCACCATTGAGCGATACCTTCACTCGTCCCAGCTCATCGCCAGCACTGACCGGCGCCTTGATCACCGAATCAAGATCCACGCTCGACTCAAGACTGTCACGGGATCCACGAGGAATGGTGACATAAGCGTCTTCAAGCACTCCCACGGAGAGTTTATCGGACTGGCCGCCCCATACCCTGGCTTCAATCAGTTCCTGGCCGGCGCTGAACAAGCGATCGCTCTGATAATAGCGGAAGCCGTAATTCAGCATTTTCTGGATTTCCTGTGAACGTGCCTGCGAACTGCTGGTACCCATTACCGTTGCAATGAAGCGGGTGTCATTGCGCTTGGCAGAAGCAACAAGGCAATACCCTGCCTCTTCGGTATGGCCGGTTTTCAGGCCGTCAACACTGTCATCACGCCACAACAGGCTGTTGCGGTTAGGCTGCCGGATATTGTTATAAGTAAAGTGCTTCTCCGCGTAGATAGGATAGTTCTCCGGGTAGTCGTTTATGATGGCACGTGCCAGAACGGCCAGGTCATACGCGGTGGAGAAGTGATCAGAAGCCGGCAGGCCTGTGGCATTCTGGAAGTGCGTATCCTTCATTCCCAGCAACTGAGCCTGCTGATTCATAATATCAACGAAGGCTCCTTCACTGCCGGCAATAAATTCCGCCAGCGCAACAGAAGCATCATTACCCGACTGAATGATGACACCCTTGAGAAGATCCTCCACGGACACACTGGTGCCTTCTTTAACAAAGGTACGGGAACCCTCTGTTTTCCAGGCCTTTACGCTGATAGGAACCATGTCGGACATACTGATCCGACCCTCATCCAGTTCACGCTCAACAATATAGGCTGTCATCATTTTGGTCAGGCTGGCCGGCGGCAGCCGCTCATTACTGTTCTGCTCCATAATGACGCGACCGCTTTTCGGGTCCATAAGAACGTAGGAGCTGCCAGCAATCTGTGGCGGAGACGGAATCAGCACAGTCTGGGACATGGCTTTGGCTGATACCGAAAGCATCAACACAAAGGCGAGTGACGCAGAGATAAAAGAGAGCGAGCGAAAAACTGATTTTAGTGCCATGGGTCCATTCATTCGTCGTTAAGTGTGTTTTATGTGTGATCTGACGCTCAGTGAGAATCGGTCAGTACAATTGACTGCGAAAACCCTCGGGCTTCCAGCAGGCTCTGAGTCTTTCTCGCGCTACCTTCGTCCTGGAAAGGGCCGACCTGTACGCGGTGAAAGCGCCCGGACTCTGTGTCTACAGCCCGCACCCTGACGGGATCGCCGAGTATGCTCTCGGCACGAACCTGCAGTTTTTCAGCAGGGTCACGGCTACTGAACGAACCAAGCTGAACAAACAGCCCTTCGCCAGCCATGCTTTCGTTTATCGCTACCGCATTTCCCCCGGCGGGAGCTGGCGACTGAGCAATGGACTGACCATCCAGGGAGAAAGGCTGACCGGCAATGAACATGCTGCCATCCGGCATGACCGTAATAGCTGCCACTTCTACCCTGGCGGTTCCGTGTGACTGGTAACCCAGCTTTTTGGCGGCTGCGTATGACAAATCAATCAGGCGGTCTCCGTGAAACGGCCCCCTGTCATTAACCCGGACGATCACCGAACGACCATTATCCAGATTGGTAACCCTTGCATAACCCGGAATCCTCAGGGATTTGTGGGCTGCTGACATCTGGTACATGTCAAAAGTTTCGCCATTGGACGTCTTGTGGCCATGAAACTTTTCGCCATACCAGCTTGCCGTACCGCGAGCGACATATCCGTTATTGCTATCCATCACAGTATAGTGCTTGCCCCAGACCGTATAGGGCGATTTATTTCCGGCGTTGACCGGCGCCTGATATACAGGCACAGCGTCTGACAAACCAGAGACATCAAAGTTTCCGGAAGGTGCCCTGTCCTGATTGATTGTATAGCGTGATGAATTATCTGTGCCGGCTGGTGCTGGCCCGGGTGCTGAAGCACATCCAGCCAGTGCCAGCACTGTCGATGTCACCAGCCATAAACATAAACGATTTGATATCACTGTCAGGAAATCCTCTGAAATACGTGCCGCCGGATATGCAACAGGCCGCAGCACTTACCATTGTAACGGGTTCCCTGCACGTATAACCATTACCGGCCTGACATCAGGCCGTTATCATTCTGCGGTGAGTGTGTATTGACATCAGAATACCAAACGCAGCCATCAGGGTGACGGTGGAGGTACCGCCGTAGGAAACCAGCGGCAGAGGCACCCCTACCACCGGGAGCAGGCCACTCACCATGCCAACATTTACAAACACATAGATAAAAAAGGTCATCGTCAGAGCACCCGCAACCAGGCGGCTGAAAGAATCCTGAGCGGTAACCGATATATAGAGGCAGCGCAGAATAATCAGAAAGTACACGCTGATCAGTATCAGCATCCCGATGAAGCCAAACTCCTCCGCGAGCACGGCCACGATAAAATCAGTGTGGCTTTCCGGAAGAAATTCAAGGTGCGACTGAGTCCCCTGAAGCCATCCTTTACCATCGAGGCCGCCGGAGCCAATAGCGGTTTTGGACTGGATAATATTCCAGCCAGCCCCCAATGGATCACTCTGGGGATCGAGCAATGTCAGTACGCGCTGCTTCTGATAGTCGCGCATTCCAAAAAACCACATCACAGGTGCCGCCACAGAAACCATCACCACAAAGGCACTGATCAGCTTCCAGCTCATACCGGCAAAAAACACTACAAACAACCCTGCCATACCGACGAGAAGCGAGGTTCCGAGATCCGGCTGCTTCATGATCAGCACCATGGGTAGCAGCACAATCACCAGGCCCACACCAATACGGGATAATTTTGGCGGCAAAAAATGCCGGGACAAATACCAGGCTGCCATCATGGGCACGACCAGCTTCATCAGTTCTGATGGCTGAAACCTGGGCAGCCCCGGCAGCGCCAGCCAGCGCTGTGCGCCTTTAGCTCCGACACCCACAAAAATTACAGCAACCAACCCGATCAGACCAAGACCATAGAGCCAGGGTGCCCAGCGCCGGAATACTGAGGGGTCAAGCTGGGCAAACACCAGCATCACAGCGAAGGCAATACCAAAACGTATACCTTGAGCCTTAACCACTTCAAAATTACGATCTGCTCCGCTGTAAAGCACGAAAAGCCCACCCGAAACCAGCGCAATGAGCAACAAAAGCAGAATCGGATCCACATGCAGGACAGACCAGATCCCTCTGGGGCGCCCAAGTGGATTGCTGGCAGTTGAGCCAAGCACTTCCCGCGTAGCCATCAATGCACCCCGCTTTCGGCATCGGTTTTGCTGATCAGCGCGGCGTCGTCACCGGCCGCAGAAAATTCAAGTAACCAGGCATCGAACAGGGCTCGGGCAACAGGTGCAGCGGTACTGCTGCCACCGCCGCCATTCTCAACAATCACGGCAACAGCGATCTGGGGATTATCTAACGGCGCAAAGCCAACAAACAGGGCATGATCACGCAGCCGCTCCCTAACCTCTTCAGCCTCGTACTCTTCATCTTCTGCCAGACTGAATACCTGCGCCGTGCCGGTTTTTCCAGCCATCCGGTAAGACGCTCCCCTGGCCGCTGAACGCGCGGTTCCCTTGGTGCCATGCATAACCTCCGCCATAGCATCCGCGATAAAATCCCAGTCACTCGGGTCTTTAAGCTTCAGGGGCTCGTGGGTCTCACTTGGCAGGAACTCGTCGACCGATCTGTCCCCCTGGATATCCTTGAGCAGCCGCGGCTCAACCCATTCCCCGCGGTTGGCAATCAGCGCTGTTGCTGTGGCGAGCTGCAAAGGGGTAGCAAGCATAAAACCCTGACCTATACCCAGATTGACAGAGTCCCCCGGATACCAGGGTTCATTACGCATTGCCCTCTTCCAGTCCCTTGATGGCAGCAGGCCGCTAAGGGCTCCTGATACATCAAGAGTTGCATCTTCGCCAAAACCAAAGCGAGACAGATAGCTGTGCATGGTGTCCACGCCCATCTCCACAGCAGCTTCATAGAAATAGACATCACAGGACTGAGCCATTGCATAAGTCAGGTCAACCCAGCCGTGGCCGCCTCGCTTCCAGTCTCTGTAACGACGGCCCGAAGAATTAAACTGGAAGTACCCAGGATCCCAAATGGTGTGATCTCGCGTTACAGCCCCACTATCAAGAGCCGCAATGGCTAACATGGGTTTGAGCGTAGAGCCGGGAGGGTATTGCCCGCGCAAGGCCCTGTTGAACAGGGGTTTGTCCTTGCTGTCCCTCAGCTCACCGTAATCCGCCACACTGATACCGGTGACAAACTTGTTTGCATCAAACCCCGGCACGCTGGCAAGCGCCAGTATCCCGCCGGTTGCGGGCTCAATGGCAACAATGGCGCCCCGGCGGCCGTCAAGAAGCTCATGCGCACGGTTCTGCAGCCGGAGGTCGATATGGAGCTCCAGATCCTCACCAGGCACAGGGTTTTCCCGCTCCAGGACTCGCAAAGTACGGCCCCGTGCGTTGGTTTCCACATGCTGGTAACCAACCTTTCCGTGAAGAAGCTCTTCATAAAACCGTTCGACACCGGATTTACCTATGTAGTTGGTGCCCGCATAGTTGACCGGATCAATCCGCTGCAACTCATCACGGTTAATGCGGCCGACAAAACCCAGTGCATGGGCGGTAAGCTCACTGTGTGGATAGTACCGAACCAGTTCTGCCTCTACTTCCACGCCAGGCAGTTCATGCCGGTGCACCGCCAGGCGGGCGATCTCGTCTTCAGTCAGATCATAACGCAGAGGAATTTCCTGAAACGGCCGTCGAGGCTCTCGCAGACGGCGCTGGAACCGCTCAAGGTCCTCATCAGAAATATCAAGAATCCTGACCAGCTGATCCAGTGTAGCATCCATGCCACCAACCCGTTCAGGCACTACTGTCACACTGAATACCGGGCGATTTTCAGCTAAAAGTATCCCGTTCCGGTCGTAAACGAGCCCACGCGGAGGCGGTACAGACTGAACCTGAACGCGGTTTTTATCGGAGAGAGTGGTGTATATATCGTGCTCGACTATCTGGAGCTGA
Organism: Marinobacter sp. ANT_B65; assembly: GCF_002407605.1. Classification (NCBI taxonomy): domain Bacteria; kingdom Pseudomonadati; phylum Pseudomonadota; class Gammaproteobacteria; order Pseudomonadales; family Marinobacteraceae; genus Marinobacter; species Marinobacter sp. ANT_B65. Next base: position 555,215 of record NZ_NXGV01000003.1, read on the forward strand.
TACATGCGGGCAACAAGCCCGGCCAGAAGCAGAAACACCATCAACAGCATGACGAATGCGCGGCGCTGGAAAAGCCTGCGCTCTGCGGCAGTGTCCTTGAATTCACCCCACGGCATAGATGCTTCCTAGGCCCGGTGGTACGGGTGGTTACGGGTAATCGACCATGCTCTGTACAGCTGTTCTGCCAGCAGAATTCGCACCAGAGGATGAGGCAAGGTGAGAGGAGAGAGAGACCACTGCTGATCGGCGCGCTGGCGGCAGGGCTCTGCCAGACCGTCCGGACCGCCTACGAGAAAACTCACGTCCCGGCCGTCCTGCTGCCAGCTCTCAAGCTGACTGGCCAGTTTTTCAGTAGACCAGGGACGCCCTGTCACTTCCAGGGCAACGACTCTGTCCTTGCGCCCGGTTGCCGCAAGCACTGCCTCGCTCTCGCGCTGCATCAGCCTGGGGATGTCAGGGTTTTTGCCACGATGAGGCATGGCAATTTCAACCAGCTCAAGTGGCAACTCCGGGGGCATACGACGTGCGTAATCTTCGTAGCCTTTACTGACCCAGTCGGGCATCTTCTGCCCCACACAGATCAGACGCAACCGCATGACTACTCGCTGCCCGCAGCACCGACATCCGGCGCATCGCGCCAGAAGCGCTCCAGATCATAAAACTCGCGGGTAGCGGGTAGCATCACGTGAACAACAACGTCCCCCATGTCCACCAGAATCCAGTCGCTGCCACCGCCGCCTTCTACACTGCCAACACGAACGCCTTTCTCTTTGGCGTCAACGACAACGGAATCCGCAAGGGATCTCACATGGCGGTTGGATGTCCCGGATGCCAGAACCATGAAGTCGGTAACGCTGGTGCGATCCCGCACATCAATAACACTGATGTCCTTTGCTTTTACATCTTCTAGTGCATTCACTATCAGATCTTTTAGTTGCTCTGCCTGCATAATCACCTTGTTGTCCGGGTGCCGGCCGGAATGGCCTCCCGAAAAGTCATAATCAACTGCGATTGTAACACTAAAACTTCTTCACAGGGCATGCTCCATAAAGCCCCATACACTGAATATCTGCCCAAACCGCATCGGGTAAGAGATAACGGGGTGACCGACCACTGCAAATACGTTCACGGATCCCGGTTGCGGAGATATCCAGCCATGGTGGATCCATCTCCAGGATACAACCCGACGCCCGGGTTTCAAGAGCTCCCGCGCTATCAACACCCCGTGCTGCCAATAGCCGGGCTGGCTCACCTGCCGGGTCCAGTTCTGAACCGGGACGCCGCACCACAATAATATGGGCCAGTCGGATAATCTGCTGCCACTCTTTCCACCGGTCAAACCCGGCAAATGCATCCGTGCCTACCACCATAGCCAGTGGCACATCTGCACCCAGCTCGCTGCGCAGCTGTCGCAGGGTATCCGCCGTATAGGACGCACCTTCTCTGCGCAGTTCACGGTCATCAATGCGCAGAAGGGGTTCATCAGCTATCGCTACCTCCAGCAGCTGCAGACGCTGCGCAGCCGTTGCACCTGTTTCTCCCCTGTGAGGGGGAATATGACAGGGCACAAAACTGACAGGCACGCTGCCAAGTCGCTCACCGACCTCCAGCGCAAGACGCAAATGGCCATGATGCACCGGGTCGAAGGTACCGCCGTAAATCACATGCATCGCCATCAGGCCCGGATGTGGCCATCGCCAAACACAACGTATTTTTGCGAGGTCAGACCCTCCAGACCAACAGGGCCGCGGGCGTGTATTTTGTCTGTGGAGATACCAATCTCGGCACCCAGACCGTACTCGAAACCATCGGCAAAACGCGTTGATGCGTTGACCATCACCGAGCTTGAATCAACTTCCGTGATAAATCGCCGGGCACGGGTGTAGTTCTCTGTGATTATGCTGTCGGTATGCTGGGAGCTGTATCGATTAATGTGATCAATGGCTCCATCCAGCCCATCCACTACGCGGATGGCGAGCACCGGAGCCAGATATTCCGCCTCCCAGTCGGCTTCTGTAGCAGGCTTTATATCTGCAAGTATCTCCAGGGTCTGCTCACACCCTCGCAACTCAACACCCTTTTCAATAAACGCTGAGCCCAGAAGCGGCAGCATGTCGGCAGCGACTTCCTCGTCTACCAGCAGGGTTTCCATGGTATTGCAGGTACCATAGCGGTGGGTTTTTGCATTAACAGCTACACGCAATGCCTTTTCCGGATCAGCATGGCTGTCTATGTAAACGTGACACACACCATCGAGGTGCTTGATTACAGGCACACGTGCATCCCGGCTTATGCGCTCGATCAGCCCCTTCCCACCTCTGGGCACAATCACATCAACGTACTCAGGCATGGTAATGAGTTCGCCAACAGCAGCTCTGTCGGTAGTTTTGATAACCTGCACTGCGGATTCCGGCAACCCGGCCTCAGCAAGCCCCCGGGCCAGGCACACGGCAATGGCCTGATTGGAATGAATGGATTCTGACCCACCCCGCAAAATACTGGCATTCCCGGACTTCAGACAAAGACTTGCAGCCTCAACAGTCACATTGGGACGGGACTCATAGATAATACCGATGACACCTAATGGCACACGCATTTTCCCGACCTGAATCCCGGAGGGGCGATAGGTCATGTCGGTAATTGCACCAATAGGGTCGGGTAGAGAAGCCACCTGACGAAGCCCCTCTATCATGGCATCAACACGCGCCGGCGTGAGCTCAAGCCGGTCAAGCATGGCAGCATCCAGGCCACTCTCTTTCCCGTTCGCAAGATCGCGGGCATTTGCTTCAGCCATCTCACTACGGGCGGCGTCCAGAGCATCGGCGGTGGCCAGAAGCGCACGATTCCGCACCTCGGTCGTTGAACGGGCAACAAGCGTCGCCGCTGCCCGGGCCCGCTGCCCCACTTCGGTCATATAAGCTGCAATATCCATCCCTTTACCTTATGTGTTTGCTGCCAGAATTCATGAATAAGCGCCTAACTTTACCTTTCCCGTTTCAAGTACGCACCCCAAACGGATATTATACCGCTACGGTACAACGGGAACCCCGAAAAAGGACGAATACCATGGCCCAGACGGCCGAAAAGTTTTTGCTGAACCGGTTATCACACGCCAGCCTTGCATTTTTCGTGGTCGTGGCCGTGTTATGCGCAATATTTGGAGAGCTGCTCACTGCTGCAAGTGCCGCTGCTGCAGCCGGCATCATTATCAGCGGGCGCAGTTTTCAGTCCGGGCGCGAGGTCAGCCCGTGGCCAACAATTCAAAAACTGTTTTTTGCGGCACTGATATTACTGCTTATGACAAGCTTCTGGACAGGCCCATGGGCGCTCAGCCACTGGCTTTATGGCCTGGTGCTGGTTGCTTTTGCGCTGGTTTCACGAGGAATCGCAACCCTGATCACTGTGGTCATAGTCGTCCTTGCAATGGCTGCGGCACACTGGGCAGAGGGTATTGCTGACCGCCACCAAATGATCAGTGCGTTTCTGCTGACCATTATGCTTTCTGCCGTGCTGATATTCCTGCGGGACTATAAAACCCGCCAGTTGGCCCCTCTCAGGCGTACAGACGAGCTCACCCAGGCTGCCAGCCGCGAATATCTTTCTGCAGACCTGCATAAGGAAATCCAGCGCAGCGAGCGCGAGGGAACTGACATGTCCATCATCATGGTCGGTCTCGACGCCCATGCCAGTGACAACGACCCGGACGAAGACATCCGCTCAATTCTTCCACGGATCGGGCGCTTCCTGCACTCTCAAATACGGGATTTCGATACTTATTACCGGGCAGCAGATCTGCAGTTTCTGGTGATTTTGCCAGGTATAGCCACCCAGGAGGCCATCACTCAGGCTGAAACAATCCGCAAAGGGCTTGGCTCCCTGCTGGAAGCCCATGGTATGAACCTGACTGTCAGCACAGGTATCGCCGGATTAAACATCGGAGATGACGCAAACAGTTTGCATCAGAGTGCAGCTAACGCGCTGAGACGCGCACAGCAACAGGGTGGCAACCGCACTCAGGCCTATAGCTCCCGGACTCCCACCACCAGAGCCCAACCAAATGCTGAAGGATCTGCGCCATGACAGAAACGCGGCTGAGAACCTGGACGCACAGTGTTGGCTATGGCCTGGCCACACTGTTCATTTCCACTTTGGCACTGCAAAACCTTCGCTATGGTTTTTACGAGCTTTTCTACCTGGCCGCCGGCATGGCTACCCTTACGCTTGCGGGTGTTGCCTATACGTTCATCAGCCGCCGGCATCAACTCTCTGCCCCCGGCCACCTGATTATTCTCTCCGGCCTGAACAGCGGCCTTCTGGCGGCCATGCTGACAATGAACAGTACAGGCATTACCCACTGGGCCATGCCTCTGCTGGTGCTTAACCTGTTGATACTGCCACTCCGCCAGGCGCTGGCGCTGTCCCTGCTCCTGCTTACCCCTATGAGCATTCTGCTCTTTGTGAAGCAGCCACCCGCAGACGCTCTCACTGCTATCAGCGGCCTGCTCATTGTCCTGACGGTCGCGGCACTTTACATCTGGAACTACGACCATATGGCACAGTCCGCAGAGGACCTTGCCATTACTGACCCGGTTACAGGCGCCCACAACGCCCGCTTTCTCGACGAAACACTGCAAAAAGAAATCAGCAGGGCAATCGCCACCGGCCACAGTCTTTCAGTGATCAACCTGACCATAGACTACGCTGACGAGGCGACCGATCTCCACGGCAAACCGGGTATGCAGGGGTTATTTTACAACATGACCCAGCATCTGTTCGGAGTAATACGTGCAGGCGACACGCTGTACACCCTGAACGACTCAGAGTTCTTCCTGATCCTGCCGTTTACTCCAGAAGAAGGCGCACGCGTCATTGCCGAGCGCATAAGGCGCACCATCTCCGAGACCCACTGGCCGTTAATCGGGAAAGCTACGGTAAGCCTGGGCTGCACAACACGCAGCAGTAGTGACACCCGCGCCGACACACTTCGAAACCGCGCGTATCAGGCGATGCTTGAAGCCCGCCGTCGCGGAGCTGACTCTGCCTGGTTCAGCCCGGGAGAGACACTCCGTACATGAACAGCGTCTGGCTTACGGATCTGGCCGCGTGGCTTAGTGCCAACCCGGGATGGTTATCGCTCGCGCTGTTCAGTACTGCTTTTGTTGAATCTCTCGCGGTTGCAGGCATTATCGTGCCAGGCGTTGCAGTCCTGTTCGCCATTGCCGCTCTGGCTTCCCAGACTGGCATGCCGCTGATAGCGGTACTGATTTGGGCCGGGCTCGGGGCAATTGCGGGAGACACGGTAAGCTTTGCGATTGGCAGACTTTTTCAGGGCCGGCTGGCAAGTGTGTGGCCGCTGAGCCGTCATCCTGAACTGATTGCCAAAGGCGAACACTTCTTCCATAGCCACGGAGGCAAAAGTGTCATTATCGGGCGCTTTGTAGGACCGATCCGGCCGGTGATCCCGCTGATAGCCGGTGCCCTTCTGATGCCCTGGCGCCGTTTTCTGGCCTTCAACATTGGGTCAGCCATTGGCTGGGCACCGGTTTACATTTTGCCAGGTTTTCTGGTGGGTAGCGCTCTCGCGAGCGAGGTGCAGCCGCCACCTCACTTTTACCTGGTTACCGGCATCAGTCTCGCGACTCTGGCGGCAATCTACGTCATTCTTTTTCGCTTCCAGCTTGGCCTCGCTGAAAATAGCCGGCTTTATCTCTGGCTGCAGCGGAAGATGGCCCAGTATGACGCCACCCACCGCTTCTGGCGCCTTTACACCAATAAGCGCCCGGCACATGAGGGAGAGTTCCCTCTAGCCTCGCTGATGCTGGCTTTCGGCTCCTTTGCCCTGTTTGTTTTCTGGAGCCAGCTTACTGTCATGACAGACATAATCGAGCCTTTCGATCAACTGACCCTGCAATGGTTCAGTGATTTACGCAGGCCATTACTTGATGCACCCGCCATAGCTGCCACACTTATGGGCGACCCGCCGGTTCTTGCGGCAGCGGCAGTACTTGTATGCCTGGCACTGGCGTTCCGGGGCCACTACGCGGCCGCCGCTCATATCCTGCTAGCCGGAGTTATGACCACTGTGCTCGTCTGGGGCCTGAAATCTGCGATCGGCATAGAGCGCCCGGACCAGGTTGTAAGCCCGCCTTCATCCGGTTCTTTTCCCAGCGGACATACTACTGGCATCACCGTCCTTGTTACGCTGCTGGCCAGCTTCGTCGCTGCAGAAACCCGCAAGCGCAGACGCTGGCAAACCTACATACTGATCTCGTTACCACTGATTCCTGTAGCCCTGAGCCGGCTCTATCTGGGCGTTCACTGGTTCAGCGATATTGTGGGGGGGCTATTACTTGGGCTGGCAATTACCGGCGCGACAAGGGCCAGTTTCAGCCGGTTTGACAGAGTTCCTATCGCTCCGGATGTAGTGACTGTTTCGGCAGCACTGGCCTGGCTGATTTTCTGCGGGAGCTACATCTGGCTATTGTGGCCTGACGCCATCCAGAAATATGCGCCGGCTCTGTAAAACCATTAACCCTCGTCCAGAGCCTCAAGCAGCCCCTGCAGACGCTCCAGGCGCGCAAGGGGATCCTGCATTTCCAGCAGGCTCTGCTTTTCCTTCATATCCAGCGGCAGCAACTCGGTCAACCGCCAGCTGACATCACGGGCATCCCCATAATCGACTCGCATACCCAGCCCATCAATAACCGGGTGCTGAAAAAGTGCACGCAACACAGATGGCAGTTCATGAAAAGCCGCGGGGACATTTTCACAAGCTTCTTCAGGCAGAAGCGCGACCTCGCCAAGGTTTAGCCCATCACTCTGCTGCCAGCTTTGCGCGATCGCAACTTTAGCTTCGCCTTCTACGGTAATCCCCAACAAACCGTTATCCAGTTGCTGAAAATCGATAATCCGCACATAGGTGCCAATTTCACAGAAAGACGCAACACGGCCAGTTTCTGCGCCATCACGCAGCAGAGATATAACAAACCCCTGATCATCCTTCAGACAGCGGGCCAGCATATCAATGTAGCGCGGCTCAAACAGCTGCAATGGAATCCTGCCACCAGGCAGCACAATTGAGCCAAGAGGAAAAATCGGGGCTTTCATCGAATGGATAACAATTGCTGAACCTCATCAACCCTTGCCCGCGCTTCAGTCAGAAGCTCAAGACTACGAGATGCGTTCAATTCAAGATCGCCGAGCCTGCGGTATGCTGGCACCTGATCAAACGGAGGCAGACCTTTGCTCTGATTCGAACCAATCATGGCATGGAGCTGCGCAACGATCACCACATCCACCAACTGCGGCTCTGTCTCCCGGCTTTCATATCCCCAGTCTTCCGCATGCCGAACAGCATCTATAAATGCACGAGGGAAAGACCAGCTCTCCAGAACCGCTGTCCCGACATCTGCCCGAAGCTCACTGATGGCATTCTGCAGATTTGCGTCGTCGGCAAACAGGTTTACATGATGCTCCGCCTGTACCAGAACCGGCACTATACCTATGTCATGAAGGAGGCCTGCCAGCAGCGCCTCCTCCGGGTTAAGCCGGGTAGCATGGTCGGCCAGCACCCAGCACAGCGCCGCCACTTCACGGGAATGCCGCCAAAGCCTTTCCATCTCTTTCTGTAGCGATGGCTGGCGACTCTTGAACACCTCCCTCATGGAAAACACAGTCACAAGCTGTCGCGTCGTTCTCATTCCCAGGCGAATGACCGACTCCCGGACATTACGGACATCACTGAACCCACGGTAAAGCGGGCTATTACAGGCCCGAACCAGCTTGGCCGCTATGGAGGGGTCAGCTGACACAGCTGTGGCCACCTGATCTGCTGTTGAATCCTCCCTGTCCACCATGCGCCGCACTTTCCAGGCAACATCAGGGACACTGGGCAGCTTAAGCTGATTGGACCGAAGCTCCGCGTAGAATTCCATCAAAAGATGGTGTTCTTCACTTTCTCCGCCATCACTGCCTTCACCCGAATCCATCTCAACCTGGGCAACTGGAGCAGCCCGCAACAGTTGGTTGAGAACATCCTGCTCTACAACAAGAAATTCACACGAAGTTACAGCGGTACCTTCGTACATCCTTGGTTGCAGTCTGGCAATAGGGTTCAGGGCCTTCTCGGTTTCGGCTTCAACAAGAGTTCTGCGACCATCTACAGATTCCAGTTCTACTTTCCCGGTTACCAGAAAATAGTCCAGACCATCCCGCACGCCGCGTTCCAGTACTCGTTGACCAGGGCCATGAGTTCTGCGTTCAGCGCGACTCGCCAGTAAAACCAGCTGATCATCGGTCAACCGGTTTAGCGGCTGAAACTCTTTCAGACGACGTAGCGGCAGGCTTTCCTGGCTCGCCATAAACAATCTCCTTAATGAGATCAAAGCAGGGCGTTAATTTGTGATATCTGTTACCTATTGTAACCAGCATGCGGGAAAACAACCATGCGCACGGGAGCTAATCTGGTATCCTTTACGGTCTAATCAGTCCTCATCACGTATTTATACAGAGAGATCAGAGCACCATGCCTCAGTATCGTTCGCGGACATCCACCGCAGGTCGCAACATGGCCGGCGCGCGCGCCCTCTGGCGCGCAACCGGCATGAAAGATAACGATTTCGGCAAACCAATTATTGCCGTTGCCAACTCCTTTACCCAGTTTGTGCCTGGACACGTCCACCTCAAAGATCTGGGACAGCTCGTGTGCCGCGAAATCGAGGCCTCAGGTGGTGTAGCCAAAGAGTTCAACACCATCGCAGTAGATGATGGCATCGCCATGGGTCACGACGGCATGCTCTATTCCCTGCCATCCCGCGAAATAATCGCTGACTCTGTTGAATATATGGTAAATGCCCATTGCGCAGACGCGCTGGTGTGCATTTCCAACTGCGATAAAATAACACCGGGTATGCTGATGGCCGCCATGCGCCTGAACATTCCGACCATCTTCGTTTCCGGCGGCCCTATGGAGGCTGGCAAGACCAAGCTATCCGAGCACAAACTGGACCTGGTCGACGCGATGGTTATTGCCGCAGACCCCACCGCCGATGATGAAACAGTTGCAGAGTATGAGCGCAGCGCCTGCCCCACTTGCGGCTCTTGCTCGGGCATGTTTACTGCAAACTCCATGAACTGCCTGGCCGAAGCCATTGGCCTGGCCCTGCCCGGCAATGGCTCTATGCTGGCCACCCATGCCGACCGGGAGCAGCTATTCCTGAAAGCCGGCCGCCAGATTGTAGAGAACGCGAAGCGCTACTACGAACAGGATGATGACAGCGTTCTGCCGAGAAACATTGCCTCCATGGGAGCATTCGAGAACGCCATGATTATGGATATCGCCATGGGCGGATCCACCAACACCATTCTGCACCTGCTGGCTGCCGCACAGGAAGGCGGGGTGCCATTCACCCTGAATGAGATTGATCAACTTTCCCGGCGAGTGCCTCAGTTATGCAAAGTGGCACCGAACTCCCCCAAATACCACATGGAGGACGTGCACCGGGCCGGTGGCATTATGGGGATTATCGGAGAACTGGAACGCGGAGGCCTGATCAATACCGATCTGCCCACAGTTCATAGCAAAACCATGAAAGAAGCTCTGGAAACCTGGGACATCATGCGCACCCCACCTCCAGAGGTTGTTGAGTTCTATAAAGCCGGACCCGCTGGCATTCCAACCCAGACGGCCTTTAGCCAGAACACCCGCTGGCCAAGCCTGGACGGTGATCGTGAGACAGGCTGTATCCGGTCCGTCGAGCATGCATACAGTTCCGAGGGCGGTCTGGCCGTTCTGTACGGAAACATCGCCGTTGACGGCTGCGTAGTAAAAACCGCAGGTGTAGACGAGAGCATCTACGTATTTGAAGGCGTAGCCCGGGTCTTTGAGAGCCAGGACTCCGCCGTTGCGGGCATACTGGCTGACGAAGTCAAATCCGGCGAAGTGGTCATTATCCGCTACGAAGGTCCTAAAGGCGGTCCGGGCATGCAGGAAATGCTATACCCGACCAGCTACCTCAAGTCCAAAGGGCTGGGCAAAGAGTGTGCTCTGCTGACCGACGGACGATTCTCGGGCGGCACATCAGGACTTTCCATCGGCCATGCTTCTCCGGAAGCTGCGGCTGGCGGGGCTATCGGGCTGATTGAAAACGGCGACCGGATCCTTATCGATATTCCCCAGAGGTCTATCAATGTTCAGCTGGACCAGAAGGAGCTTGATCGTCGCCGTGCAGCGCGGGATGCGAAGGGCTGGAAGCCGGAGCTACCCAGAAAGCGTGCAGTATCAGCAGCACTGAAAGCCTATGCACTGCTGGCTACAAGTGCTGACAAAGGAGCTGTAAGAGATCTGGAAAAGCTCGATTAATCCGGATTCTTATATAAAAAAAACCGCGCAGGCCACCTGCGCGGTTTTTTTATACTTCAGAATATCGCAGGGCATCCACCCCTTAAAAACATGGCTGCCGGTCAGAATAACGACCAGCCACCACCCTCTTTTTCCTTAACCGCGCCTTCCTCGGCAGGTTTTGACTTACCAGCTGCTGACTGAACATTTTCAGGCTGGCGAGAAGGAGCAACTGCTGCAACCTGAACATTAATCATGCCCAGCGCTTTTTTTGTTGCCTCATCCAGAATCCCGTTTGCCTGAAGACCATTATCTTTCTGGAAACGAGATAGTTCGGACCGGGTTGCGTCATCCATTCCGGAATCCACATTCACGATATTATATCCTGCTCCGTACAGAGCATTCTTGAGCGCAACCGTCTCATCGGCGAACACTGCAGGCGTATAACCCAACACCATTGCCGTGCCGGCTGCGAGCGCAAAATAACCCATACGGGTGACCGTGTTTTTCATGATCCTCACCTGTTGTACTCCTGATATCTCAGTGATATCCGTTTTTTCCTGTCGCGTGGTGCCGATCTCCACAGGCTAGGGCGAACAGATAAAAGACTAGCACACTTTCATCTCATGTCGCCTTAGTCGACACTACCATCCTGATCTTTGAGCCTCTTCGCTGAACTCCCGGATAAAAATGCCCCAGAAGGCCATAAATAATGCGGCAACCAGCGGGCCCATTACAAAACCGTTGATACCGAACATTGCGATGCCACCCAGGGTGGAAAGCAGCACGATGTAATCAGGTAATTTGGTATCCCGGCCAACCAGTATCGGTCGCAGAATATTATCAGCAAGCCCTATTACGACTACGCCAAATATAGTGAGCACCACTGCCTGAACAACATCACCCACAGCAGCCAGATAGATCGCTGCAGGTACCCACACCAGCGCCGCGCCCACCGCCGGCAATAATGAGAACATAGCCATAACCACGCCCCACAGGAGCGCCCCGCCAATCCCGAGGACCCAGAAAATAATGCCCCCCAGAGCCCCCTGAATGATAGCAATCAGCAGGTTGCCCTTAACCGTCGCGCGGGTTACTTCAGCAAATTTGGCAAATAACAGGCGTTCACGCTCATCCCCCAAGGGAAGTGCACGAATCAGCAAATCAACCAGTTTGCTGCCATCGCGCAACAGGAAGAATGCCAGATACACCATAAGAGCCAGCCCAAGGAAGAACTGGAAGGTGTTCTGACCAACACCCAACGCCTGCTTGGCAAGAAACTGACTGCCGCCTACAAACAGATTGACGACCCGGTCGCGGATTTCGCTAAAGTTGATATCAAACTGAGCCAATAGTGACTGGATAGCCGGGAAGGAGTTGTTCACCTGATCAATATACTCGCCCGGCCTTATCTCTCCGTCCTGAATCTGCTGATATATCCCCAATCCCTCAGCTACGAGAGATGTCACCAGCACCAGTACCGGAATCACCACGATCAGCATGCAGACCGTTAAAGTGATCAAGGCGTTTACATTTGGGCGTTCGCCAAGCCGGCTTACCAGAAACACCTGGAAAGGATAAAAAATCAGTGCAATCGCGATTGCCCAGAAGATAGGCCCAACAAAAGGTTTCATAAGAAACACGAAAGCGAGAGATACGCCAACCAGCATGGCAAGAAAAGTCCGTGTCTCAAGTTTCTCGTACATAATTCCGTTTATCCCAGATATGGTTCAGACGCATATTAGCCTAACATGCCCACATGGCCACTGGCGCACGCTTCAGGTTATAGTTAAAGGTTGTTGATCAGCTATTAAACAGGTCATGGCGTTGGAACTGGAAACCTTTACCACAGAAACAGCCCTGGACGCCGCTGCGGAACTGCGGCGGGTGCTGGCCGCAAGAACTCATCGCCGAAAGATTCTGGGGCAGGAGGTTCTGGTGCCGGGACAGTTGGGAGAGGCTCTGCAACTGCCGCGGATTATAAACCGTCTCCAGAGCAAACAGCAGCGCTTTCGCGATCAGGGGCTGGACGATTTCCATGAGCTGTGGCCAACTCTTTCAGCTACCACGCGTGAAAAAGTACTCAATGCTATCGGCTGGTACGACCCTAAAAGCCTGAACTGGGACGACAAACGCTCCAACCGCCGCCCGGATGTTGACCCGGACGGCGTCTGATTCAAAGCCACAACGCTCTGTTACGCAACTCAAACACATAAAATCTCCAACTGATTTATCCTTTTGTCCTGAAGAGTGTTGTAGCGGTTCCGGAAACTGGAAACCCTGACAATCACGCAACCAATCAGTCAGGACAGTCGATGGCATGCGTATTCTGAGAACCGATGAGGACCGCTTTACGGGTCTCTTGGATTACCCTTTTGTCCCTCACTACCGGGAGGTCGAACCCGGCCTGCGGATGCATTATGTTGACGAAGGTCCAGCAGGTGCATCGCCCGTGCTTATGCTCCATGGAGAGCCTTCCTGGTCTTACCTCTACCGCCACATGATTCCACTGGTGGTTGATGCAGGCCACAGGGTACTGGCGCCAGACCTTGTAGGTTTTGGCAAGTCAGACAAGCCCGCTTCGATAAACGACTACAGTTACAGCCGTCACATGGAATGGCTTAAAAACTGGCTCGAAGCCCTGGATCTCAGAAACATAACACTGGTTTGCCAGAATTGGGGTTCACTCCTGGGTTTGCGACTTGCAGCGGAACTGCCAAACCGGTTCCAGCGCATCATCGTTGCCAATGGCATGCTTCCAACCGGCGACACCCGGGCGCCTGCAGCGTTCACTATATGGAAGGCTTTCGCGACCCACAGCCCCTGGTTTCCGGTCAGCCGGATTGTGCAGCTCGGAACCGAACGTACATTGAACAAACATGAACTTGCGGCCTATGAGGCGCCCTTCCCGTCAACAGAGTACAAAGCAGGCGCACGCGCCTTCCCCAAGCTTGTACCCATTTCTCCGAGCGACCCTGCAAGTAACGCCAACAAGGCTGCATGGAAAGTTCTGGACACCTGGAGGAAACCCTTCATTACCTGCTTCAGCAGCGGCGACCCCATAACCCGTGGAGGAGACCGCTACATGCAGCGCCGCGTCCCGGGCGCACTCGGGCAACCCCACATAACGCTGCGCGGGGGGCACTTCCTGCAGGAAGATTCTCCCGAAGATTTCGCACGGATTATAATTGATGCGCTAAGGGCCGAAATGGCAGCCTGAACCGCTGCCTGAAACCACTACCCGAATACAGTTACAGTCTGGCGACTGATGGCCAGCAACTCACCTCGATGCGTCCAGATCTCGGCATCGTAATGGCAGTAGCCATTACCGGCCTGATCAATTTTTGCCTTATACAACAACCAGTCACCAGCTTCGACTGGCGGCCTGGGATGAATGATATCCAGCGTCCAGGATAACGAACTGGCTGGCACACGAGACTTGAAGTGCTGAAGAACCGGCGCAGGCCATGCATCAATCAATGCCACGATGTGAGCGTCGGTCATAGCCTCAGGCACTTCACGGAACCGCATCCATCCGCCCATCTCACGCCCACTTCCACCCGTGAACGGCAAGCTACCGTATGCCAGGCGCATCTCGATGTACCTGATAAACCCCGGAGTCACACCCTCGATATAGGGCAATCCCTGGCACTGATCCACTGATTTCGCCTCAGGAGCAGACACTCCGTCAATACGCACAGCGGACTCCCTGTCACCGGCAAAACCCGCCAGACAAACGAGCCGGGGCTCTCCGTTCTGGACGATCCTGCCCTCCACCTGGCTCACCGACCTGCCTTCACGCAGAATCTCTGCATCAAAAACAGCCGGGACTCCAGGCTCTACCGGCCCCACAAAAGACACATGCATGGAACGCACAGGCCTGTTTTCAGCAACCATACGCTCCATACGATCAAAAAGCAGACCGGTTACAAGACCGCCAAACGTTGCGCGCCCCTGAGACCAGGTCGCAGGCATTTCCAACTCTTTACCTGTGCGACCGGCGGCAATAATTTCATCAAAGGTCATAGCGCTTTCCTGTTAGCAACCTATCGGAGAAAACAGAAGGTTGCCCAAAATACGAGCGCAACGCAATATTGGCGCCCCGGCAACTACCTACAAACTACGCGCGATTTTACGTATTAAAACTGACAAAAAGCGGTTATAATATCGTCACATAATGCGTTGCCCGGCAATGCTCTACCTCCCGAATTCCGAGTAAATCAATGTCTGAATTGTCTTTTGCTGAACTGGGGCTTGATCCAGCCGTACTTGAAGCTGTATCTGCTATCGGCTATGAAACCCCAACGCCCATCCAGGCCCAGTGCATTCCAGCACTGCTCGCTGGCAAACATCTACTGGGCGTTGCCCAGACCGGCACGGGTAAAACCGCTGCCTTTGCACTACCGCTGTTAAGCCGGGTAGATGCATCTGTGACAGAACCTCAGATTCTGGTTCTGGCACCCACGCGAGAGCTGGCTATCCAGGTTGCTGAAGCCTTTACCTCTTATGCTGCGAAATTCCGTAACTTTCATGTTTTGCCTATCTATGGCGGCCAGGACTTTTATCCTCAGATCAAAGGCCTCAAGCGCGGCGCCCAGGTTATCGTTGGCACCCCTGGCCGCATGCTCGACCATCTTCGCAAAGGCACTCTGAGGCTGGGTAACCTGAAGGCTCTGGTACTGGACGAAGCTGATGAAATGCTGCGCATGGGCTTTATTGATGACGTAGAAGCCATTCTCTCCAAAACGCCAGAAAACTGTCAGCGTGCACTCTTCTCTGCCACCATGCCACCGCAAATCAAGAAGGTAGCTCAAACCTATCTGAACGATGCGGTTGAAGTGAAAATCGAAAGCGAAACCCGCACGGTTGACCGTATTGCCCAGTTTGTTCTGCCGGTTTATGCAGAGCGCAAACTGGACGCACTGACCCGCATTCTGGAAGTAGAGCCGATCGAAGGCGCGATTATCTTTGTGCGCACCAAGGCAGAAACCACTCTGCTGGCCGAGAAGCTCAGCGCCCGCGGTCACGCCGTGGCACCTCTGAATGGAGATCTGAACCAACGGCAGCGCGAGCAGACCGTTGAAGATCTGAAGCGCGGCAAGAAAGACATTATTGTTGCGACCGACGTTGCGGCCCGTGGTCTGGATGTACCCAGAATTACACACGTTATCAACTACGATGTGCCCTACGACACTGAAGCCTACATCCACCGGGTTGGTCGTACCGGTCGAGCCGGGCGAACAGGAAAAGCCATTCTGCTGGTAACTCCTCGTGAGCGAAGCTGGCTGCGCACCCTTGAGCGCGCTACCAACTCGCCCATGGTAGCCTACGAATTGCCTTCACCGGTTGAACTGAAAAAAATGCGTGAAGAGCAGTTTGAGTCCCAGCTTCTGAGCTACGCCGAAGACAAGAAGCTCGCTAAGTCCATGGCATTGCTCGACGAAATCGCCGAACGCAACGAAATGGATATTGCCATGGTTGCCGGTGCTCTTGCCTGCTGGATGGAAGCAATGCAACCCGGCTCACTGCCACTGGAGCAGCCGGAAGCCCTTCCGGTAGTATCTTCGGCTCCTCCCCGCCGTGATCGCAAGGGCGGACGCCCGGGTGAGTTCCGTAAGGGACCGCCAAAAGGTGGATATAAAGGACGTGGTGGCCCTGGCGGCGCCGGTGCTCGCGGCAAACCACCCGCCAAAGGTGGCAAGCGCCCTCCCCGTCAGTCAGACGCCAAGCGCTGATATACGACGAAGCTGTAGTCGTAAGGATTGTTATCGGACGCGGAGAAATCCTCCCGTCCGATTTCTTTCCACTCATCCCAGTTCACTTCCGGAAAATACGCATCACCATCCACTTCGGCATGCACCTGCGTGATGTAAATGCGATCTACCATGGGTAGCGCTTCTGTATAGATTTGCCCTCCCCCGATAATCATCACTTCATCGCCGCCATCCAGTTCAGCCTGTGCTTCTGCTTTTATCAGCGCCTCTTCCAGAGATTTGGCGGTAACCGTTCCTGTCGGCGCTTCACGCCCGGCATCCCGGGAAATCACCACGTTCATCCGGCCCGGCAGTGGCCTGCCAATGGAATCCCAGGTTTTCCTGCCCATTATGATGGGCTTGCCCATGGTGGCTTGTTTGAAGTACTTCAGGTCGCCCGGCAGATACCAGGGCAGTTTGTTATTTTTGCCGATTACCCGGTTTCGGGACATGGCTACTATGAGGGCTTTACGCATGCTGGTTCCTTTGACTCGGGGCTTTTTGCTTTGGGCTTCGCGGCTGCAAGGATGCAAAACGGCTCTCCAAAAACCGCTGTGAATACGTCCGTGTACGCTTGCGATCAAACGTCGCGCGAAGCTTGCCAGGTTTATATTGCTATGGGTGCTTTAATGCCTGGATAAGGGTCGTAGCCCTCGAATTCGAAGTCTTCCAGTTCGTAATCAAATATTGAGTCTGGCTTACGCTGGATAACCAGTTTCGGCAAAGCTTTTGGTTCACGCTTTAACTGTTCAAATACAATGTCCTCTGTCAGGTGGTTCTGATACAGATGGCAGTCGCCAAAGGTATGCACAAACTCACCGACTTCAAGGTCACACTGCTGGGCGATCATGTGGGTCAGCAACGCATAGGATGCAATGTTGAACGGCACTCCCAGAAACAGGTCGGCACTACGCTGGTACAACTGGCAGGAAAGCCTGCCATCAAGTACATAAAACTGGAAAAGGCAGTGGCAGGGAGCCAGGGCCATACGCCCTTCACGAACGTTGTCCTGGGGACCGACTGATTCGTCCGGAAGTTCCGCCGGATTCCAGGCAGAGACAATCAGACGACGGGAGTTTGGCTTGTTGCGAATCTGGTCAATAACCTCGCTGATCTGATCTACCACCCGGCCGTCCGGGCACTGCCAGCTACGCCATTGCTTCCCGTAAATAGGCCCCAGGTCACCATTCTCCAATGCCCACTCATTCCAGATGGAAACCTTTCGCTCTCTCAGCCAGCTATTATCCGTAGAGCCATTCAGAAACCAGAGTAACTCGTAAATAATGCTGCGCAGGTGCACTTTCTTGGTGGTCACCAACGGGAAGCCATTCTGAAGATCAAAGCGGATCTGACGCCCGAAAACAGAGCGGGTACCAACACCAGTGCGGTCGCCTTTATCGAATCCGTTATCGACTACATCCTGCATAAGATCGAGATAGGCCTTCATTCCGCATTTCTCCGGTAAGCAATAAACATCAAAACAACTCCGGCCAGAAGCATCGGGAAAGAAAGTACTTGCCCCATGGTTAGCCAGTCAAACGCCAGGTAGCCCAGTTGAGCATCCGGTTGGCGCACAAACTCCACCAGAAAACGGAAGATTCCATAGCAAATCAGGAACAATCCTGACACTGCCATTCTTGGACGCGGCCTGGAGGAAAACCACCAGAGGATAATAAAAAACAGTACGCCCTCAAGGGCAAATTGATATAGCTGGGACGGGTGTCGTGCCAAGGCGTCCGGAGCCTGCCGGAACACCATACCCCAAGGCAGGTCCGTGGGCTTGCCCCAAAGCTCTCCGTTAATAAAGTTACCAATTCGTCCGGCCCCAAGACCTACCGGCACCAGTGGCGCAACAAAATCAGCAAGGCGCCAGAACCCTGTGCCGATTTTGCGGCCGTACAACCACATGGCAAACATGACGCCAAGCAGCCCGCCATGGAAGGACATTCCACCTTCCCATACACGCAGGAGCCATAAGGGGTCCGCAAGAAAAACATCAAAGTTGTAGAAGATAACGTAACCAAAGCGCCCCCCCAGGATAACCCCAAGCGCCAGATAGAAAAGAAGATCGCCCATCTGTTCTTCTGTTATCGGGGAGCCCGGTTTGCGGGCGCGCAGGCGGCCCAGCCACCAGCCAGCAACAAAACCCACCAGGTAAGTCAGTCCATACCAGTGAATCTTTAATGGCCCGATAGCAATAGCTACCGGGTCTATCTGTGGATGCTGAAGCATCAAAAACCTCTCAGCTCAGAAGAAAACGAAGGCCAATCAATAAAAGCATAAGGGCAAATATACGCTTCAGCACCCTGGCATTAAGCCGGTGCGCCAGATTCGCCCCTACTCGTGCAAATACCACGCTGGTCATAATAATCCCGATCAGCGCAGGCAAATAAATAAAGCCAAGACTGTATTCCGGCAATGCAGGCTCGTGCCACCCTGTCCAGGCATTACCCATGGCGCCGGCCACAGCAATAGGTAACCCACACGCAGCAGAAGTACCAACCGCCTGCTGCATGCGGACGTTGCACCAGCTCAGGTAGGGTACGGTGAGAGTGCCACCGCCAATTCCGAAAATAGCCGAGGCCCAGCCTATCCCAGCCCCCGCCGCACCAAGGCTCGCCTTGCCTGGCAACTTCCTGCCGGGTGAGGGGTTTACATCGAGCAGCATTTTGAAACCCACAAGGATGACAAATATGCCGATGATCAGTTCCAGTGCTGACCCACTAAGTAACGAAGCTGTCCAGGCACCAATAAAAGCGCCAGCGACAATTCCAAAGATCATCGGACGAAAAATATCCCAACGTATCGCCCCGTGTTTATGATGCGAACGGATAGAGCTTACGGAGGTGAAAACAATGGTTGCCAGCGACGTACCAACAGCCATATGAGCCGCTATTTCCGGGCTGAAACCCTGCAGCCCGAAACTGAATATCAGCACCGGAACAATTATCAGGCCACCGCCGATACCAAACAGTCCAGCCAGGGTTCCGGCAAAGGCGCCAAGCGCCAGATAAACAGAAAATACGGACAACAGGGACATAGCTGCTCACACATCCGGGAAAACAAGGCTGGTATGATACACACCAGCAACAACTTCAAATACCCCTTTACCCGGGAGAACAGCCCTGCATGTGCCTGATCGCATTTTCTCTTGGCCAGAGCGCCCGTTTTCCGCTGGTCGTCGCCGCCAATCGGGATGAGTTTTTCCGTCGGCCCACTGCTCCTCTCGACTGGTGGACAACAGACTCCGGGAACCGGGTGCTTTCCGGCAGGGATCTGAAATCCGGTGGAACCTGGCTCGCAGTTTCTCCCAACGGCAGGGTTGCTGCCGTAACCAACGTAAGGGAAGGCACTCCCGAAGCCGGTCAGATAAGCCGCGGCGAACTCCCCCTGCGGGCGCTTACGGAGCCTGAGGCACAGCTTCAGACCAGCCTGACGAATACGGCCACGCGGTATGCCGGATTCAACCTCGTCAGCCTGGATGACACCGCAGGATGGTATTTCAGTAATCGCGATGCACACCCGGGCCGCGCTATTCATCGTGGGATATATGGCCTTAGCAACCATTTACTTCAGACGCCCTGGCCAAAACTGGTGCGCCTCAGAGAAGCTGTAGACCGCACCGTAAAGTCGGCAGGAAGCAGTTCCGGTGATCTGCACAGAGATCTCGCCCTGCTGCTACAGGACACGACGCCAGCACCAGACCACCTGCTGCCGGATACCGGCGTAAATCGTGATACCGAACGCTTTCTTTCATCACCGTTTATCACCGGAGCCGAATATGGCACCCGTGCAACAACGATCGTCAGCGTCTCGGACACAGGTGAAGTCAGGGTTACTGAACAGAGCTGGGCTCCCGAAGGCAGCCCTGAAGAATACCGGGAGTTCCACTGGCAGCGATAGAGCTCAGCCTCTGATATAATCCGCGAAATTCGTTCACCCGATCGGAGGGCAGCCGATGGCTGGTCAACAAGACACCACATCCATTGCCGATTTTGAAAAATCTCTTGATGAGCTGGAAATGCTGGTACGTAATCTGGAGCAGGGGGACTTGTCCCTCGAACAGTCGCTGACAGCCTTCGAACGTGGCGTAAAACTGACCAGGGCATGCCAGCAGGCGCTGAAAAGTGCCGAACAACGGGTTGAGCAACTGGTGCAGAACGACGACGGAACCCTGGAAACCCGCCCATTTTTGCCGGATGACGCCGACTGATGCACAACGGAAGCTCTCCTAAAGTGGATTTCCTGGAAACCTGTCGTACCCGCGTGGACGCGGAACTGTCTCATCGCATTGAATCCAGCTCCGCATCTGAACGGCTCCAGGAGGCTATGCGTTACAGCGTTCTGGGTGGCGGCAAACGTATTCGGCCAGCCTTGAGCCTCGCTGCTGCGAATGCTTTGGGGCTGAGTGATGATACCGCACTGGTTCCGGCCTGCGCCGTGGAACTGATCCACGCTTATTCTCTTGTGCATGACGACCTCCCGGCTATGGATAACGACGAGTTGCGCCGGGGCCGGCCAACAGCACATATCGCCTTTGATGAAGCTACCGCAATTCTGGCTGGCGATGCCCTGCAGGCACTGGCGTTTGAATGGCTGGCAGACGCCCCCGGCATCGAAGCATCCGCCCGGCTTGCAATGATCAAGGAACTTGCCCGGGCGAGTGGACATCACGGCATGGTGGGCGGCCAGGCGATTGACCTGGAGTCCGTTGGCAAAAGCCTGACCCTCGCCCAGCTCGAAAACATGCACAGGCATAAGACCGGAGCCCTGATTGAAGCCAGCGTCCGGATCGGAGCACTGGCCACTCCCGGAGTCAGTGAACATTCACTGAACGCACTGACAAGCTATGCCAAAGCCCTCGGACTGGCGTTTCAGGTTCAGGATGACCTCCTCGACATCGAAGGCGATACAGAAATCATCGGCAAACCCCAGGGTTCCGATATTGCCCGCTCCAAACCGACTTACCCTGCCCTGCTTGGGCTTGCGGGCGCAAGGGAGCACCTTGCCTCACTGCTCAGCAACGCCCTGGAAAGCCTTCAGGACTTCGGGCCGGAAGCCGATCCCCTGAGAGCCATGGCAGGTTACGTGGTAGAAAGAACTCATTGAGCTTTCACCTGACGCTTTCACTAAGTTCACCATTGAACCCGGGTGCCGCGAAAGCGCACACTGGCCAAGTACAATTTCGTAACATATGGCCCGACATGTGTGAAACAGGCACCCCTGTTCCCCTATAATGATGGCCAGTTACCGAACATCCCGGAAAAGACTCGAGTAGATGCAGGACACTTATATTTTCAAGGAAATCCCGTCACAGCGGCCAAACACACCGCTACTGGACAGGGTTGACGTACCCGCCCGGTTACGGGAGCTTCCGTCTGACCAGCTTGTCCAGCTTGCCAGAGAGTTGAGGGCGTTTTTGTTATGGACTGTCGGTCAGACCGGCGGACATTTCGGAGCCGGACTTGGAGTGCTGGAACTTACTGTGGCGCTGCACTACACCTTTAATACACCCGAAGACCGCCTCGTGTGGGATGTTGGCCATCAGGCCTATCCACACAAGATTCTCACTGGCCGCCGTGAACAAATGGGCAGTATACGCCGGAAAAACGGACTGGCCGGCTTTCCGAAACGCGCTGAAAGCGAATACGACACCTTCGGCGTAGGTCACTCCAGCACCTCCATCAGTGCAGCGCTGGGCATGGCTGTAGCTGCCCGTGAGCAGAACACGGGCCGCAAAAGTATTGCAGTGATCGGTGATGGTGCCATGACGGCGGGCATGGCCTTTGAAGCACTCAACCACGCCGGCCACCTGCACGCAGATATGCTGGTGATACTTAATGATAACGACATGTCGATATCCCGTAATGTCGGCGGCCTGTCCAACTATTTCGCCAAGCTGCTTTCAAGCCGCACCTATAACCAGGTTCGCGACAGCAGCAAGAAGGTACTTCAGGGCGCACCCAATCTGATGGCGCTCGCAAAGAAAACCGAAGAGCACTTCAAGGGCATGATTGCCCCAGGCACTCTGTTTGAGGAGCTGGGATTCAATTACATCGGTCCCATTGATGGCCATGACCTGCCCTTGCTGGTCGAGACCCTGGAAAATATCCGCGAGCTGGAAGGCCCACAGTTTTTGCATGTCGTCACAACCAAAGGCAAAGGCTTTGCTCCGGCTGAAGCGGATCCCATCGGCTACCACGCCATCAATAAAATTGAGCCGGTGCCACCCAGTAAACCGGAACCACTTAACCCCGCACCAACCAGACAGAAATACGCCAATGTGTTCGGACAATGGCTTTGTGATGCCGCAGAGCTGGATGAGCGGGTAAACGGCATTACGCCCGCTATGTGCGAAGGCTCAGACCTGCTGGCATTCTCAGAGCGTTTCCCGGATCGCTACTTTGACGTGGCCATTGCCGAGCAGCATGCAGTAACGCTTGCGGCGGGTATGGCCTGCGACGGCGCGAAGCCCGTAGTAGCGATTTACTCCACGTTTTTGCAACGGGCATACGATCAGTTGATACACGACGTAGCCATACAGAATCTGGATGTGCTGTTCGCCATCGACAGGGCGGGGCTGGTTGGCGAGGATGGCCCTACCCATGCCGGGGCCTTTGATATCAGCTACCTCCGCTGCATTCCGAACATGGTGCTGATGACACCGTCCGATGAAAACGAAACCCGTCAGCTGCTGCATACCGGCTTGCTGTTTGAAGGGCCGGCGGCCGTGCGGTATCCAAGAGGAAACGGGCCGGGAGCAGAAATCCGGAAAGAGCTTACCCCCCTGGAAATCGGCAAGGGGCACAAGGTTCGGGAAGGCAGCAGCATCGCCATTCTCAACTTTGGCACACTGCTCACACAAGCTCTGGAGGCTGCAGAAAAACTGGGGGCGACGGTGGCCGACATGCGCTTCGTAAAACCCCTGGACACGACATTGATTCTCGAGCTTGCAGAACAGCATGATCTGCTGGTTACCCTGGAAGAGAACACCATCGCCGGCGGCGCAGGAAGCGCTGTCACCGAGTTCCTGAACAGCCAGGAAATTTCCATGCCGGTGCTTCAGCTTGGATTACCAGACACCTTTATTGATCACGGTAAACACGAAGAATTACTCAAGGACTGCGGACTGGACGCCCAGGGCATCTTCTCTGCCATAAATGCCCGCATGGAGCGGCTGCAACATCAGAGGCTCAAAGCAGTCAAATAGAAACACGCCCCGATGCTCTGACCTGAAAACAGCCCTGATGTAAAAAGCCCGCTTCTGCGGGCTTTTTCATATCTTCCTATCCGGCAGACAGGCGGTATTTACACCTGAGGGTCATCATCCTGATGGGTTTCCAGCCAGTGCCCGAGTTTACTCTGTTTAGTATTCAGGTAATGCTCATTATGGGGGTTGCGGCCCACTTGCAGAGGAACGCGTTCCGTAATCTCAATACCATAAGAGGTCAGCGCCTTCACCTTGCGCGGATTGTTGGTCATCAGGCGCAGGCTTTTAATACCCAGGTGCTCCAACATGTCCTTGCACATACCGTAGTCGCGCAGGTCTGCCGCAAATCCAAGGCGCTCATTCGCCTCCACGGTGTCCGCACCCTGATCCTGAAGGTGGTAAGCACGAATCTTGTTAAGAAGGCCAATACCCCTGCCTTCCTGGCGCAGATACATAAGAATACCGCGGCCCTCCCGGGCAATGCTGCGCAAAGCCTCTTCAAGCTGGTAACCGCAGTCACAGCGCATACTGTAGAGGGCATCGCCCGTAAGGCATTCCGAATGCGTGCGGGCCAGCATGGGGCCGTCGGCATCCAGAGGACCCAAAGTCAGAGCAATGTGTTCTTTTCCCGTGTCCAGCTCTTCAAAACCGTGCATATCGAAAACCCCAAATGGGGTCGGCAACCGGCAGGTCTGGATGTAACGAACAGCCACAGTCTTTCCTCGTGGTTCAGTAAATCGGGGCGCGCATTCTACCATGAGGCGACCACAAGGCGTAATTCCCGTGTACCTGTCGCAATAAAAATGGCACTGAATACGATCAAAGCGTTGAAACCGGCGGAGCTTGCGAGCAAGGCCAGCACGCGGATCTGAAATCAGCGGCTGTCGGCAGTCCAGTGTCCGCTACGCCCGCCTTTTTTCTCAAGCAGGCGTACTGATCCTATTTCCATTCCTTTATCCACTGCCTTGCACATGTCATAGAGAGTCAATGCTGCCACGCTGGCAGCGGTCAGCGCTTCCATCTCTACACCGGTCCGGCCTGACAGCTTGCAGCGGGTGAGTATGTGAACGGACGCACCATCTGCGCCAGGAGTGAGTTCAACCTTAACCGAGGTGAGATTCAGAGCATGGCATAGTGGAATCAGATCGTGTGTTCTCTTCGCTGCCATAATCCCGGCAATACGTGCGACAGCCAGCACATCCCCTTTTGGATGTTCCCCTTCGGTGATCATTCGCAGCGTTTCATCCGCCATGTGAATCGTTGCTTCGGCGCGGGCTTCACGTTCCGTTACGGCTTTATCCGTAACGTCCACCATACGGGCCTCACCTTTGTCATCAAGATGGGTCAATTTACTCACAACGCCTCCCGGGATACAGATTTGAATAAATCGCCGTATAACCAGCGATATAAAGGAAAGCTCAGCCGGCGAGCATATCAGAAATACGCTTAACCAAGGCCGGGGCCTCCTCAGTTTTGTGACCACCAATAGCGGATTCCGGCGATACCCTGCCCTCCCGCCTGCCTTGCCTGATCAAGATCCGACAGATCAAGACCACCCAGACCAAAAACCGGGATCGTCGCACGGGAAACCAGTTCACGAAACCGGGCCCAGCCTATGGCCGGTGTACCTGGGTGAGTTGCTGTAGGTTTTACCGGCCCCAGGGTCACATAATCGGCGCCGATAGCAACCGCATGGTCTATCTGAACGGCATCATGACAGGAAACTCCAAGCCACACGCCATCGGGCACGGGCCTGACGTCAAGCTTTTCCGCTTCGCGCCAGGGCAGATGCAGCCCCGCCGCCCCCAAACTATCATCAAATACTGCTGGCGACCCATGCAGAACGAGGCCGGCACCAGCAGACTCACAAGCGTCTGAAGCTGCCCCTGCAAGGAGGCGATAATCTTCCACCGCCATACAGGGAGCACGCAATAATACCAGTCGGGGGCTCGCGCCCTTCAGCGGCTCACCCAGTGCCCTGCGAAGCTGCCGGATTCCAGTATCACCGGTATCAATATCTCCGGTTACAGCAAGCAGGGAAGGCAGTCTCAATGCACGGATAATCGGCCGGTTAGCCACTGGAAAGTCGTGATCTTTCAGGTCTTCAGGGCGCATCCAGTTCACAGGCTGCCCCTCACGGCCAAAGGCCTCACCCTCAGCCCGGTCTGTCCTCCAGACATCAAGAAAAACACGCTTATCGCCGTAATCATGACGGATACCAATCACAGGCTGGAGTGTATCCGGCGGTATCTTTAATCCGGTCTCCTCAAAAATTTCCCGGACAAGCGCGGCCTGTACCGTTTCGCCCGCCTCAACCTTACCCCCTGGAAACTCCAGCAGGCCACCCTGATGGACATGGTCCGGCCGGCGAGCAATCAATATACGCCCTGCCCGGGCGATGACGCCAACTGCTACGTGAACTTCACGGATGGCTGTGCCTGTACCTGACATACTTAACTACGGTAGTCAGCATTTATGGAGACATAATCGTGAGAGAAATCACAAGTCCAGACCGTCTCGCTGATATCTCCCCGCTTGAGATCGATCGCGATAGTGATTTCTTCCTGATCCATAACTGCCTGCCCCCGCTCTTCAGAGTAATCCTCCGCACGGCCTCCACCCCTCACTAGACATACGTCTCCGAGATAGATTTCCAGCGCATTAACGTCCAGGCCGTCAACCCCTGCCCGCCCAACAGCCGCCAGAATTCTCCCCCAGTTGGGATCCGAAGCAAACAGTGCCGTTTTCACCAGCGGTGAATGGGCTACGGTATAGGCTACATCCAGTGCTTCTTTCCCGGTGGCAGCGCCGCTCACGCGAATAGTGACAAATTTGGTTGCGCCTTCTCCATCACGCACGATGGCATGGGCAAGGTTCAGGTAGACCCTCTTCAACGCATCCCGTAGCGTCGGCAACAGTGGACTATCCAGAGTAATCTCCGGGCCACCGTACCGGCCGCTGGCTATCAGCATACAGGCGTCGTTAGTAGATGTGTCCCCATCAATAGTGATGCGGTTGAATGACTGCTCCCCAAGCTCCAGTGCCAGCGCCTGCAATGCGTCTTGCGCAATCTGGGCGTCGGTGGCAATAAAGCCCAGCATAGTGGCCATATTAGGGCGGATCATGCCAGCCCCCTTACTGATACCGGAAATGGTGACAATATGGCCATCCAGATCAACCTGAACCGACTCGCCCTTAGGGCGTGTGTCGGTCGTCATTATTCCGGAGGCCGCTTCAGCCCAGCGGTTATCTGCCATGCTGGCCAGAGCCCCGGGCAGCGCATCCAGAATTTTCCGGACCGGTAAAGGCTCTCCTATTACACCGGTCGAAAACGGCAGTACCTCGGCGGCACTGACACCTGCATGCTGACCCAACTCCTCACAACACGCCAGTGCATCTCTCATGCCTCGCTCGCCTGTGCCTGCATTGGCATTACCCGTATTGATCAGCAAATAACGCGGCGCCGTCTCTGCCATATGTTTCCGACTAAGGGTCACTGGAGCAGCGCAGAACTGGTTAGTGGTAAACAGCCCTGATACGCGACTTCCCGGTGCCAGCTCAAACACTACTATGTCTTTGCGCCCGGGAGTTTTGATACCGGCGCTGGCTATACCCAGCCTGACACCTGCTACCGAAAAGAATTCGGGTAAGGTTCCTGGTCCAACCGCCATCTTGCGACTCCTTCTGAAACTTGCTCTGAATTGAATATGCCTGAAAACGAAAAACCCGCAGTCTTCCAGTCAACTGGTCGATTGCGGGCTCCGTACTTTAGTCTTTCCAGTGAGAGTTGGTCAGTTCACCTTTCCACAACACTGCTTGTACTTTTTGCCAGATCCGCATGGGCAGGGCTCGTTACGCCCCACCTTGCGCTCCTGTCGCACGAAGGTGTCAGGCGTCGTCTGCACGGAGTCACCTGCGCCCCCTCGCTCAGCATCACCCTGTGCTGCAGCACTGGTCTCATCGTGGCGCAAGCGTGCTTTAGCCAACTCCAGCTCCAGCTCTTCCTTGCGGCGGCGCTCAACCTCTTCCATTTCCTCACGGCTCTGGACCCGAACGTGGCAAAGCACACGAGTTACATCACGTTTCATGTTTTCAAGCATGCTCTCAAACAGGTTAAACGCTTCCCTCTTGTACTCCTGTTTGGGGTTTTTCTGAGCGTAACCGCGCAGGTGGATACCGCGACGCAGGTGATCCATGTTGGAAAGGTGTTCTTTCCACAAGGTATCCAGAACCTGCAGAAACACCTGCTTCTCAAATTTGCGCATGGATTCTGCGCCAGCCACTTCTTCCTTGGCACGGTAAGCAGTAACAATTTCGTCCAGGATTTTCTGGCGCAGGTTGTCTTCGAAAAGCTTCTTGTCTTCTTCCAGCCAGGCCTGGATTGGCAGGTCGACTCCCATTTCCGACTGCAACTGGGCTTCAAGACCAGCCACGTCCCACTGTTCAGGCATGCTCTGAGGCGGAATATGCTCGCTGATCAGTACATCAACAACGTCCTCACGAATGGTATCAACCATCTCCGAGACATCATCAGATGACATCACCTCATTACGCTGCTCATAGATAACCGTACGCTGGTCATTCGCTACATCGTCGTATTCAAGAAGCGTTTTACGCATATCGAAGTTGCGACCTTCAACCTTGCGCTGGGATTTCTCAATGGCGTTGGTGAC
The DNA here is from genome assembly GCF_002407605.1 of Marinobacter sp. ANT_B65. Lineage (NCBI taxonomy): Bacteria > Pseudomonadati > Pseudomonadota > Gammaproteobacteria > Pseudomonadales > Marinobacteraceae > Marinobacter > Marinobacter sp. ANT_B65. The sequence goes on from NZ_NXGV01000003.1 coordinate 583,190, forward strand.
CATACGGTGCTCAATCGCCTCTCCCTTCTTCATGCCCATGGCCTGCATCAGGCTCTTGACCCGATCTGGCGCGAAGATGCGCATAAGATTGTCTTCCAGCGACAGGAAGAAACGGGAAGAACCCGGATCACCCTGACGGCCAGCACGGCCGCGCAACTGGTTATCTATACGACGGGATTCATGGCGTTCGGTACCAACAATATGCAAGCCACCCGCTTCAAGCACCTGATTATGGCGCTCCGTCCATTCAGCCTTGATGCGAGCGACCTCTTCCTCTGAAGGATTCTCCAGAAGGGCAACTTCATGCTCCCAGTTACCGCCCAGCACGATATCCGTACCCCGGCCAGCCATATTGGTGGCAATGGTAACGGCTCCGGGACGACCCGCCTGAGCAATAATCTGGGCTTCTGATTCGTGCTGCTTGGCGTTGAGTATCTTGTGTTCGATACGCGCCTTTTTCAGCAGCATCGAAAGCAGCTCCGAAGCTTCAATAGAGGCCGTGCCCACCAGAATGGGGCGCCCCTCACCTGTCACATCCTTGATTTCATCAATGATGGCGTGGAACTTTTCTTCCTGAGTCAGGTAAACGAGGTCGTTGTAATCGATGCGCTGAATTGCCTTGTTCGGCGGAATCACCACCACGTCAAGTGCATAAATCTGACGGAACTCAAAAGCTTCGGTATCAGCAGTACCAGTCATGCCGGCAAGTTTGTCGTATAACCGGAAATAGTTCTGGAAAGTAGTTGAGGCCAGGGTCTGGCTCTCGGCCTGAATTTTGAGCCCTTCTTTGGCCTCAATCGCCTGATGCAGACCTTCACTCCAGCGCCGCCCCGGCATGGTACGGCCCGTGTGCTCATCAACAATGACAACCTGTCCACCCTGAACGATATAGTCTACATCTTTCTGGAAAAGGTGGTGCGCACGCAACGCTGAATGTACATGGTGCAGCAAGCTGAGGTTGGCAGCGGAATACAGACTTTCGCCCTCTTCCAGCAACTGACGGCCAAGCAGCAGTTCTTCAACCCGCTCATGGCCAGCCTCCGTCAGCTCAACCTGACGGGACTTTTCATCAATGGTGAAGTCACCAGAGGGCTCACCCTCTTCACTTTCCTCACCTTGTACCAGATTTGGAATCAGCTCATTAATAGCCAGGTATGCCTTTGAGCTGTCCTCTGCGGCACCGGAAATGATCAGAGGCGTCCGCGCTTCGTCGATCAGAATGGAGTCAACTTCGTCAACGATCGCGTAGTTTAGACCGCGCTGCACCTTGTCAGCGGTGCTAAAGGCCATATTATCCCGCAGGTAATCGAAGCCGAATTCGTTGTTGGTACCGTAGGTGATATCCGCCTGATAAGCCGCACGCTTCTCCTCCGGAGCCTGACCTGCAACCACCACACCTACCTGCATGCCAAGGAAGCGGTATAATTTACCCATCCACTCCGCATCACGACTCGCCAGATAATCATTCACGGTTACTACGTGAACGCCTTTACCCGGCAGGGCATTGAGATAAACGGCAGCGGTAGCGACCAGCGTCTTACCTTCACCAGTCTTCATCTCCGCAATCCGACCCTCGTGCAGGGTAATACCACCAATCAACTGAACATCGTAGTGGCGCATGCCCATAACGCGACGCCCTGCTTCGCGAACTGTCGCAAAAGCCTCGGGAAGCAACGCATCAAGGCTTTCACCTTCATCGAGTCGACGACGAAACTCTGCCGTTTTGCCCTGCAACTCGGAGTCCGTCAGATTGCCAAACTGCTCTTCAAGCTCGTTAACGCGCATGGCGATCTTGCGCATTCTCTTGATTTCTCGGGCATTTTTACTGCCGAACATCTTGGTTGCAAACTTTGAGAACATAGACCACTACTTCTTTAATTAATCGGAGGAAGCCGGCATTCTAACCTTATTTTGTAACAGTACAAAAGGCAGGGCTCACATAGCCAGAGGTAATGCGGCTATCCAATATGAAATACCGCGGACTGACAAACGTGATGGGCAGGCGGGAACAAGGTGAACGTCGGGGGAAGCCCGAAATTCTAACGACTGGCTCTCTTGATATAGGTTTCCGGATTCTCACTTTTTCCATTACGAATAACTTCAAAATGGACGTGAGGCCCTGTAGAGCGACCGGTGCTACCCATTAAAGCCAGTACTTGCCCTTTCTGGATTACATCCCCAACGCTCACCTTGATCATTTTGCAGTGAGCGTAGCGGGTTACCAGGCCATCACCATGATCAACCTCTACCAGATTACCATAACCATGGCGTTCACCTGCGTATGATACAACCCCACCGGCTACAGAAATAATATCACTGCCTTCCTTGCCCGCAAGATCAACACCCGCATGCCATGTACGCTTCCCGGTAAACGGGTCGGAACGGTAACCATAACGTGAAGATAGCCAGCCCCAGGTTATAGGGCGGCCTTCGAGATAGAGCTCATCTTCCAGCTTCTGACGCGAGGAAACCTGATCCAGAAGCCGCAGCTGCTGTTCACGATCCTGCATTTTGCGCTCAAGCTCATCGATCATCCGGGTCAGGTCGGGTGTCGAAAAGGAATCAGCAGAAAGGGCGTCCTCTGGGCCACCAACAGCGGCCGGCTGATTGAAATCGAATTCGTCACTCGCAACCAGACCGGATTCCACAAAACGCTGACCCAGCGCATCAAGACGCAACAACCTGCCCTGAATTTCACCGAGCCGCAGTGTCAGTGCATCTACCTGGAACTGTACATTTTGCTGTAGCCCGGCCAGTTCTTCTTTCTGTTCGCCAAGCCTGCGTTGCCATTCAGCTACCAGCTCGGAATCAGAAGGTTCCCTGGCTTCCGCCTGCTCAAGGGCGACGCTGTACCCAACCCAGGCTGTGGCAATAAGCAGAGCAACTACAAAAGCTGCCAGAAAAAAAGCAACTGTGCCGTTCAGGGCGAGCACACGAGAAGCTCCGTGGCTCTTGCCAACTAGAATGATATTCATATTGTCTTCTGGTTTCATCGATGAGCTGCAACTGCGTCCTGTAGTATTGCAGCCTGAAGTGTTCAGAGTGGGTCTGCCATCCATAGCAACAACTACGTACTGACAAATCGCAGCGCCCAGTAGACATACTCTTTCATAACAAGGTAAAACAAGAGCAGGGCTGGCTCCACGCGAAAAACGTACAGAAGTGTAACCAATCGTTATCACAGCCGTCGAGAAGAAAACACGTCATGAAACGGAAAAGTGAACAAAAAATAACCTTTGACAACCTGCGCGGAACCCCTGTTTTGCGCGAACTTGTGGCAAAGGCCCATACTCACCGCCTGGCGGAAGAGCAGGTAATGGCGTCTTTACCGCCAACGCTGGTTTCGGGTACCCGGTTTATCTGTTGCCTTGACGGGGAATTGACGATCTCGGCGGATAGTGCCGGGAAAGCCAGCCAGATTCGCTTCCGCCAGCATGAGATCATGGAAAAACTTCGTGAGAACGAGTTGTTCCGGTTTGTATGGAAACTAAAAGTGAAAGTAGCCCCGCCGCGGTTTAACGAAAAGCCGCCGGCAAAAAAAATACCTTTGAGCAAAGAAAATGCCCGGCTCCTCAAAGAGGAAGCCGGGCACACGAAGGATAAAAAACTACGCGAGGTTCTCGAAAAACTCGCAAGCCACGTCCGCGATTAAGGCATCCAGCCTTAAGCAGGAACCGCCAGCACAGGCTTCATGTAGGAAATAGGTGCGGTTTCTTCGTTAACGAAGGTAACCACTTCCCATGCGTCCTCTTCCGCCTTGAGCTTGCGCAGCAGCTTATTATTCAGATCGTGCCCGGACTTGATGCCACGGAATTCGCCAATCAGACTGTTACCCAGAAGGTACAGATCCCCGATCGCATCCAGTACTTTGTGCTTGACGAACTCGTCCTCGTAACGAAGACCGTCTTCGTTCAGAATCTTGTAGTCGTCGACCACAATAGCGTTGTCTACACTACCACCCAATGCCAGATTCATCGCCCGCAGCTTTTCAATATCACGCATGAACCCGAAGGTTCGTGCACGACTCACTTCTTTCACAAAAGATGTGCTTGAAAAATCAACAGTCGCCGTTTGAGCACGCCCTTTGAACACAGGGTGATCAAAGTCGATACCAAAGCTCACTTTGAAGCCTTCGAACGGCAGGAACGTAGCTTTTTTATCGCCTTCTTCAAGCGTTACTTCACGCTTGATGCGAATAAACCGCTTGGCAGCATCCTGCTCGGCAATACCGGCAGATTGAAGCAGGAAGACGAACGGGCCGGCAGAGCCGTCCATAATCGGCACTTCCGGAGCGCTCAGTTCAACATAGCAGTTATCGATACCGAGACCAGCCATAGCCGACAGCAGATGCTCAACTGTTGCTACACGGACACCGTCTTTTACCAGCGTCGTGGACAGCATGGTCTCACCCACATTTTCAGCGCAAGCAAGGATCTCAACTGCAGGATCAAGATCTGTGCGCCGGAAAATGATTCCCGAATCTACCGGAGCTGGCTTGAGGGTAAGGTATACCTTTTCCCCTGAGTGCAGCCCGATCCCGGTAGCACGGATCGTGTTTTTTAGTGTCCGTTGTCTGATCATCGGTTCGTTATTCCGTAAAAAATGGCGATATTCAAAGCAAAAATCTGGGCGCAGAGTATCAAAAAACACGACTGATTACTATTTGCCCAACCTTATATTGCCTGAAATTTATGCAATAACAGCCATTGGTTGTGAGTACTTCAGTATCCGGTTCCGTAATCCAGGTTTAAATATACCTACCCGCACCGGATTGTATTTGCAATATATTATCAGTCAGCCTGCCTGCGAAGGAATGCGGGAATATCGAGATAGTCGACTCCCTGCTCTTCGCTTTCCTTACTCTGATCAACCGCCACGTTGCCGTGAGATACTGCACGACGACGCAGGATTGCCGGACGATCCAGCTGATTGTAATCCGTTGTGCCATCCAGAGTACGGGTGTTATCGACCACTTTGGTCGGCTTTTCCCGATCACCGCCAAGCCCTGTAGCAACAACAGTCACCTTCAGTTCGTCGGTCATTTCCGGATCGATGACGGTACCAACAACAACCGTGGCAGAATCAGATGCGAACTCACGCACAATATCGCCAACTTCGGAGAATTCGCCCAGGTTCAGATCCATGCCAGCGGTAATGTTGACCAGAATCCCCTTGGCACCCTGCAGGTTTACATCTTCCAGCAGAGGACTGCGGATAGCAGCTTCTGCAGCTTCTCGCGCACGGTTCTCGCCTGTGGCGCGAGCTGTACCCATCATTGCCATACCCATTTCAGACATGACCGTCTTCACATCAGCAAAGTCGACGTTGATCATACCGTTACGGGTAATCAGATCAGCGATACCCTGAACTGCCCCTAGCAGAACATCGTTTGCCGCAGCGAAGGCATCCAGCAGACTGGTTTTCTTTCCCAGAACAGCGAGCAGTTTTTCGTTTGGAATCGTAATCAGGGAGTCAACACTCTCCTCCAGCTCCTTGAGCCCCGATTCCGCAATACTCATCCGCTTGCCACCTTCGAAATTGAAAGGTTTGGTCACCACGGCAACGGTCAGTATGCCCAGCTCCCGGGCAACTTCGGCAACTACGGGTGCTGCACCCGTACCCGTACCGCCCCCCATACCAGCAGTGATAAACACCATATCGGCGCCTTTTATAGCTTCAGCAATACGGTCACGATCTTCCAGAGCTGACTGACGCCCTACCTCAGGGTTAGCGCCTGCACCCAGTCCTTTGGTGATGTTGCCGCCCAGCTGAATGATCTGGCGCGCGTCCATATCAGTCAGTGCCTGAGCATCTGTGTTGGCACAGATAAACTCAACACCTTCAATATCACTGTTCAGCATGTGGCGCACAGCGTTACCGCCGCCGCCGCCAACACCAACTACTTTAATGACTGCGTTTTGTTGGACATTATCGACAAGTTCAAACATTCCCCTTCTCCTTCGTGCTGTTTTCAGCCTTGTTCCAGGCTGTTAATTCAAAATTGTATTTTCGAGATACCTTCGTTTACTGCCTGCCCGGAACCGTCAGAAATGACCGGTAAACCAGGCTTTCATGCGCTCAAACAGCGAGGGCGCATCTTCACCCTTGAGCACCGGTGCCCGGCCAAGATCCATCTGCCGGAAACCATGAATCAATAACCCGACGCCAGTGGCGTAGATGGGGTTATTAACAACTTCTGTCATACCGGACACTGCGTGCGGACACGCCAGACGTACCGGCATATGGAAGATTTCTTCAGCCAGCTCTACCACACCCTCCATGGTGGAAGAGCCACCCGTAATCACTATGCCCGCCGGAACCAGATCTTCGAACCCGGAACGACGCAGTTCGGATTGCACGAGAGTAAACAACTCCTCGTAACGCGGCTCAACAACTTCTGCCAGCGCCTGACGCGAAAGATCACGGGGTGCGCGATCACCAACGCTGGGCACTTTAATGGTTTCATCAGCACCCGCCAGCTGCGTCAGAGCACAGGCGTATTTGATTTTGATCTCTTCAGCATTCTGTGTAGGCGTGCGGAGCGCCATCGCAATGTCATTCGTAACCTGATCGCCGGCAATGGGAATCACTGCGGTATGACGAATGGCACCACCGGTAAACACTGCGATATCAGTGGTACCACCTCCCATATCCACTACACAGACACCGAGTTCCTTTTCATCCTCGGTGAGAATCGCGTGGCTGGAGGCCAGCTGTTCCAGAATGATGTCGTCGGCCTCAAGACCGCATCGACGGATACATTTCTCAATGTTCTGCGCTGCATTGACAGCACAGGTCACCAGATGCACCTTCGCTTCAAGACGTACACCGGACATGCCCATGGGCTCTTTGATGCCTTCCTGGCTATCGATCACAAATTCCTGCGGAAGAATGTGCAGGATTTTCTGATCTGCCGGGATGGCAACGGCCTGGGCTGCATCGATGACCCGGTCAATATCCGCCTGGGTTACTTCCCTGTCCCGGATAGCGACAATCCCGTGAGAGTTGAGGCTTTTAATGTGGCTGCCAGCAATCCCCGCATACACGGAGTGAATGCGACAACCTGCCATCAGCTCGGCTTCCTCAACCGCACGCTGGATCGCCAGAACCGTGGTTTCGATATTGACCACGACGCCCCGCTTCAGTCCCCGGGACGGATGTGAGCCAATACCCACAACCTCAATGGTTCCGTCCATCTTGCGCTTGCCGACGATCGCAACCACTTTCGAGGTTCCGATATCGAGGCCGACAATCATGTTTTCCGTTTCAACCGATGACATGTGTTCCACCAAACCGTAGGTCTGAATTTACTGTTTCTATGTTTTCGGGCCGGAAGCAGCCTGGGCTGGCTTCCATTGAACCGCGACACCGTTTGTGTAGCGGGCATCTACCCGGCTGACTTCGTCCGACCGCGATATCAGCCGGTTTTCGTACACTGTGATAAAACGCTCAAAGCGTTTCGCAACCTGATCCCGACCAAGTACCACTTCAATTCCGTTTGAGAGGCGAAGAGTCCAGGCCCCCCGCGGCTCCAACGACAGGCCGGAAAATCCCAGACCGTGACCTACCAGCTTGTCGCTCATGCTCCGGGCCATGCTGATCACATCACGCACCCGCTCATCCGGACCGGCAAGCTGCGGCAACCGCCCAGCTACTTCTGGATTGGGCGGCTTGAACAACTCGCCGGTGCGGCTGACCAGACGACCATCTGTCCAGTAAGCCAAGGGCTTTTTCTCCCTGATGTTGATTTCCAGGCGGTCTGGCCAAACCCGGCGCACCGCTACTGTCTCAATCCACGGGCGCCTCTCGAGGTCAGCCTTGATTTCTGAAAGGTCTGTCGAGAAATAACTCTTGCCGATCCAGTTTCCTGCCTGACGCTCAATGGCAACCCGGCTGTCGCCCGTAAAATCGCCATTCACATCAATGGCCAGGAACTGCTGATCCATAGCACCCAGAACCTTCCCCGTACCCCAAGGCACCAGCCCTGCCAGCAGCAACACAACAATACCTAAACCTGCCTGCAGCCAGGGCACCGCTGCCAGCACGGCTTTCAACACACCAAACCGGTCCTTTTCCGGGCCGAGGGAGGTTGCTCCCCGGCGTCGGGGAGGGTCGGACGGAATCGCCCGGCTCCGGATCAGCAGCGCTTCAAGCATTCGTATCCTCCAGGGTGTCGCGAAGAATCCTCACAACCAGCTCCTCAAAGCTGATTCCTGCCGCTCTCGCAGACATAGGCACCAGGCTATGGTCAGTCATACCCGGCACGGTATTGACTTCCAGCAACCAGAATTCGCCGTCCTTATCCTGCATAATGTCTACCCGCCCCCATGTGCGGCAGCCCACGACCCGGAAAGCCTCCAGTGCAAGATTCTGCAACCTGACTTCATCTTCAGGTGACAAGCCGCAGGGGATTCTGTAGCGGGTGTCATCTGCCAGATACTTCGCGTCATAGTCGTAGAACACATGATCTGTGCTCAGACCAATGGCCGGGAGAGCGCTATCCTGCAGCAGACTCACCGTAAACTCCGGGCCTTCGATCCACTCCTCAACAAACACCAGATTGTCCAGCGCAGCGGCAGCCTCATAGGCTTGTGCCAGTTCAGCGGCGGTATTCACTTTGCGAATCCCGATACTGGAACCTTCGTGAGAAGGTTTTACGCTCAAGGGCGCACGCAATTCCCGAACAATCCGCTCCGCTTCATCTGCAGCGGACATGGTTCTGAATTTCGGCGTCGGCAGACCGCAGCCTGCAAATACGTATTTGGTCCGCAACTTGTCCATTGCCAAAGCGGAAGCCATCACTTCACTACCTGTGTAGGGGATACCCGCTTGCGCCAGAATGGCCTGCAGCGTTCCGTCTTCCCCTCCGCGTCCGTGCAAAGCAATGAAAACCCTGTCGAACTCCGGGTTCTCCACTGTTTTCAGCAGACAGCCCTGAACATCCAGTGCGAAAGCATCCACTCCCGCAGAGACCAGGGCTGCAAGAACAGCCTTACCACTCTTCAGAGAGACATCCCGCTCTGCAGAGTTTCCACCCATAAACACAGCCACACGTCCCAACGCCCGAACCACTTCCGGCTCGACCTGATACGCTGGTATTCCGGGATGCTGTATATCACTCACCTGCAAGTACTCCTGCTTCTGCTAACCGGATCGCCACGCCACCAATGTCGCCTGCACCCTGTGTAATAAGGAGGTCACCGTCCTGAAGCACACTGTCCAGCAAGCTCTCGATTTTCCGGTTATCCTCTACGAATACCGGCTCCACTTTGCCGCGCTGCCGAATGCTTCGGCACAAGGCACGACCATCCGCACCAGGAATGGCTGGCTCGCCAGCGGAATAGACATCCATCAGCAGCAGGCCATCAACTTCCGACAATACCCTTACAAAGTCTTCGTACAGGTCGCGGGTCCTTGTGAACCGGTGCGGCTGATACAACATCACCAGCCTGCGCCCCGGCCAGGCATCGTGGGCCGCGCGGATCACAGCTTCAACTTCAGTTGGGTGGTGCCCATAATCGTCTACCAGGGTTACCGTGCCACCCTTGGAGGTTTTATAATCACCATTGACCTGAAAACGACGACCAACCCCTGCAAAAGCTGCCAACCCCCGACAGATAGCTTCGTCCGCAACACCCTCGTCGGTTGCGACTGCAATCACTGCAAGCGCATTCAGCACGTTATGGCGTCCGGGCATTTTCAGCTCTACTGTCAGGTCGCTGCGCCCGCCGGGCCGTTTTACCAGAAAATGGGTTTTCAGACCGTCTGTTACGATGTTCTCTGCGCGATAATCTGCGTCCGGATTACTGATGCCATAAGTAATGATCGCGCGGGATATTCTCGGGATTATTTCCTGAACATAGTCATCATCCGCACACATCACCGCAACGCCGTAGAACGGCAGGTTGTGGAGAAAATCCACAAAGGTCCGCTTAAGCTTTTCAACGTCGCCGTCGTATGTATCCATGTGGTCAGCTTCGATGTTCGTGACCACAGAAATAACCGGAGTCAGATGCAGAAAAGAGGCATCACTCTCATCAGCTTCTGCCACCAGATAACGGGAACCGCCTAGTTTGGCATTGGTACCCGCACTGTTCAGCTTGCCTCCGATGACAAAGGTAGGATCAAGCCCAGCCTCACCAAATACGGAGGCAATCAGGCTGGTGGTGGTGGTCTTCCCGTGAGTTCCGGCGACAGCAATGCCATGACGGTAACGCATGATTTCCGCCAGCATCTCTGCACGGGGAACAATCGGGACCCGCCGGCTACGTGCCGAAACCACTTCAGGGTTATCGGCGCCTACAGCCGAAGACACAACAACCACATCAGCCCTGGCACTGTTTTCTTCCCGGTGACCGATCTGAACCTCAATACCCATGGCCTTGAGCCGGCCTGTAACCACACCTTCTTTCAGGTCTGAACCGGAGATGTCATACCCCTGGTTTTTCAGCACTTCCGCAATGCCGCTCATGCCGGCTCCACCGATGCCCACAAAGTGGATGTGGCGAATCCGGCGCATTTCCGGCACCTGAAAAACGAGCGGCGGATTGGTTATATCAGCCATTAGCGGCCTCCAGACAGTAATTCACGACTCTCTCCGTTGCATCGGGGCGAGCCAGTGTACGTGCAGCCATTGCCATATCCATGACCCGGGCACGATCTCCAGCGAGATCGCCTAATGTTTCAGCCAGCACGGCAGGCGTGAGCCGCGACTGAGGTATGAGTACCGCCGCCCTGGCATTCACCATTTGCTGACCGTTTTTCGTCTGGTGGTCATCCACCGCATGGGGGAATGGCACCAGCACTGCACCTATGCCTGCTGCACAAAGCTCAGATACCGTCAGGGCACCCGACCGGCACAGCACAAGGTCGGCCCAACCATAAGCTTCCGCCATGTTCTTTATAAACGGTTCAACCTCAGCCTCAACTCCGTACTGCTCATAAGCAGCACGCGCAGCATCAAGATGTTTTTCTCCACACTGATGACGTACCAGTGGCCTCTTCATTTCGGGCATCATTGCCAGGGCTTCCGGTACCTGCTGATTGAATACCTGAGCACCGAGACTGCCACCAATCACCAGAATGTGCAGGGGACGGCCCTGCTCGTCCTGATCAGTCAAACGCCCCGCTAATCTCTGCTCCGGGGCCGGCAAGTTCGCCAGATCTTCCCGCACCGGGTTACCGGTACAACGTGTAATAACATCAGCGCCAAAACTGCCTGGAAACGCCTCCAGTACTGTTTTCGCAATCCGTACAAGAATACGGTTGGTCATTCCGGCGATCGCGTTCTGTTCGTGAATAACCAGCGGCGTTCGCGTTAGATATGCGGCTACGCCACCAGGGCCAGTCACAAAACCGCCCATACCCACCACACAATCAGGGCGTATACGACGCATGATCGTGAAAGCTTCACCTAATGCACGCATCAGACGAAACGGCGCCATAACCAGCGCCAGCTTGCCTTTTCCCCTGAGCCCGGAGATATGGATTAATGACAGAGGAATACCTGTGCCGGTGATCAACCGCTCTTCCATTCCGCCAATAGCGCCCAGCCAGTGCACTTCATGCCCTCGGGCTTCCAGCGCCCGGGCAGTAGCCAGCGCCGGAAACACGTGTCCTCCGGTACCTCCGGCCATCATCAGAAATCTGCGCGGCTCACTCATAACGCGCCCCTCCCTGCTTACGGGGACCAACCTTCTCCGTGGCCTGCTTTTCCTTGTCCAGCCTTTCCATTTCAACCCTGGCCAGAATCCCGATACAGACACAGCTAATCAGCAGACTGGAACCGCCGTAGCTCACTAAAGGCAATGTCAGCCCCTTAGTGGGCAATAATCCTGTGCTCACCGCCATATTGATCCCCGCCTGAAGGCCAATCAGCAGGGTAATGCCGTATGCAAAGCAGGCTCCAAATGGCATGGCAGCCTTCTCGGCACGACGGGCTATCACAAAACCAGTTACAACAAGGACCGTAAACAGCCCAAGCACAAGCAATGAACCTAACAAGCCAAATTCTTCGGCGATTATTGCGAAGATGAAGTCTGTATGGGCTTCCGGCAAAAAGAACAGCTTTTGTATCGAGTTACCCAGGCCGACACCGCTCCACTCACCACGCCCGAAGGCAATCAGCGACTGGGTTAACTGATAACCCGTATCAAACTGATCTTTCCAGGGATCGAGATAGCTCACCACACGCTTCAGGCGATAGGGCTGAGTCAGTATCAAAACGACGCCGATGACCACCAGAGTAGCGATCAGCGGGACAAACCGGCTGAGACGCACGCCGCTCAGAAAAATCATTCCTGCAGCTGCTGTAACCAAAACAACGGTTGCCCCGAAGTCGGGCTGAATAACCAACAATGCAGATGCCACACCCAGAACCCCAAGTGGCTTGAGAAATCCCGGCCAGGTATTCAGCAGTTCATCGCGCCGACGGACCACGTATCCCGCCAGATAGGCGATCAGGCATAACTTTGCCACCTCTGAGACCTGAACGTTGAACAGGCCAAACGGGATCCAGCGCGTTGAACCGTTGACCGTGCGGCCCAAAGGCGTGAGAACAAGAACCAGGACCAGCAAACCTATACCCAGCAACAACCAGCCACTGCGTTCCCACCAGGCCACAGGCACATTCACAGCCACCAGTGCCAGCATGCAGCCCATGACAGCAAACATAAGCTGCCGAATCACGTAGTGATAGCTGTTGCCCACAGTTTCCAGCGCCATATCCATGGAGGCAGAAGAAATCATCACAACCCCTATGAGCAACAGAGCAACCGAGCTGAGAATCAGAGCCGACAGGGGCTGAATTTCGCCCAGCCACTGTGTCCTCACGGGTGCTGCAGATAATTCAGCCTGCATCACAGCAGCTCCTTCCGGGACTGGACGAGGGTCCTGAACTGATCACCGCGGTCGATGTAATCCCTGAACATGTCAAAGCTCGCGCAAGCGGGCGAAAACAGAACACGATCTCCATCCAGAGCAAGCTCCGAAGATTTTTCTACTGCCTCCGCCAGAGTTTCTGCACGGAAAACTGGAAGACCGGAGCCCAGAACCGCCGCAATACGGTCGGCGTCATGCCCAATCAATACAACTGCCCGGCAACAGGTTCTCACCGGTTCTGCCAGATCGGAAAACTCAGCACCTTTGCCCTCGCCACCAGTAATCAGTACTATTTTACCTTCGCCTTCAGGAGCCAGGCTTTTTATGGCTGCGACGGTAGCTCCGACATTTGTCCCCTTTGAATCATTAATGTAATCAACACCAGAAAGCCGGCGGACAAACTCACACCTGTGAGGCAAACCACTGAAATTCCGGGCAACATCAAGCATGACCTCCATAGGAAGCCCGGCCGCATAACCCAGAGCCAGAGCCGCCATCACATTACTTAGATTATGCTGACCCATCAGCTGGAGCTCACGGGAATTCAGAATACTATCGAACCCGAACGTCACCCAGAGCCCCTGATCATCTTCCCGGGTACTGAAAGTTTCCGGATTAACACGATGGAAGCCGAAGCAGATAAACCGCAGGTTATCTCGCGCCATGGGCGTGCTCAGGGCATCGTCCAGATTAACGATCGCGTTCTTGCAACCACGATATATTCTTTGCTTTGCCTGAAAATACGCCATCTTGTCCGGATAGCGGTCGAGATGGTCATCACTGACGTTCAGTATTGTCGCTGCCAGAGCATTCAGCTCTGCTGTGGTTTCCAGCTGAAAGCTGGAAAGTTCAAGCACATACAGGTCGGCACCAAGGCCCAGAAGATCCAGCGCGGGAGTTCCGATATTCCCGCCAACTTCAACCCGGCGACCAGCTGCCTTAGCCATCTCACCCACTAACGTAGTGACGGTGGTTTTGCCATTGGAGCCGGTAATGGCAAGTACAGGGGCATCGGCAGCCTCGGCAAACAAATCAATATCACCCCGGATACGCACTCCCTGTTCGGCAGCACAGGCAATGGCAGGATCAGCGATACTGATACCCGGGCTTACGATCAGTTCGTTGAAGCCGGCAAACAGCTCTTTATCGAACCGCCCAAGGTAAACAGGAATATCCGGCCACCCGGCACGCAGTTCATCCAGACCAGGGGGTGCTTCGCGACTATCAGCCACGGCGATCTCCCGGCCCTTTGCAGACAGATAACGCACGCAGGAGAGCCCGGTTTTACCGAGTCCTACTACCAATGTGCGACGGTCTGACGTGATGACACTCATAATCGATCCGGTTTCCTAACGTATCTTCAGACTGGCAAGGCCAATCAGGACGAGAACCACTGTGATTACCCAGAAACGCACAATGACACGCGGCTCTGGCCAACCCTTGAGTTCGAAATGGTGATGCAATGGCGCCATCCGGAAAATCCGACGACCTGTCAGCCGGAACGAAGCCACCTGCAAAATCACAGACACCGTTTCCATCACGAATACACCACCCATGATGAAAAGAATGATTTCCTGGCGCACGATCACGGCAACAACACCCAAAGCCGCACCGAGGGCAAGCGCGCCTACATCGCCCATAAAGACCTGAGCCGGGTAGGTGTTAAACCAGAGAAAACCGAGTCCGGCGCCCACCAGGGCACCACAAAACACAATGAGTTCTCCGGTTCCCGGCAGGTATGGGATCAACAGGTAGTTTGCAAACTGAACATTGCCGGATACGTATGCGAAGATGCCAAGAGCACCGGCGACCATCACCGTAGGCATGATAGCCAGTCCATCCAGGCCGTCCGTCAGATTCACCGCGTTACTGCTGCCAACGATCACGAAGTACGTCAGCAGAATAAAGAGCACCGGGCCGAGAGTCAGAGACACATTCTTGACGAACGGCAGATACAGAGACGTTTCCTGGGGTAATACAGAACTGAAATAAAGCACGATGGCGGCGACAGCACCAATAAGCGACTGCCAGAAATACTTCCAGCGCGCAGGCAGGCCGCGGGGGTTACGTTCGACAACTTTGCGGTAGTCGTCAACCCAGCCAACTGCACCAAACAGCATGGTGACCAGCAAGGTAACCCATACATAGCGATTCGACAGATCTGCCCACAATAGTGTACTGATTCCAATGGCCACCAAAATCAGCGCACCGCCCATGGTGGGCGTGCCAGCCTTGCTAAGGTGTGTCTGCGGGCCGTCATCCCGAATCGCCTGACCAATCTGATACTGGCTCAGTTTGCGGATCATGAGCGGACCGATAAACAGTGAGATCAGCAACGCTGTCAGTATCCCCAGGATCCCGCGCAGGGTCAGGTACTGAAACACTGTCAGTGCCGAAAAATATTCTGATAAAACCCCTGTCAGCCAGAGCAGCATGTGCTATTCACCTTGTTTTTGATCTCCTCTACCACGATATCCATTGCAGCACTTCTGGACCCTTTTACCAGCACGGTCATCGGCCGTGCATTTGTGCAAACGATGGTCTGCGCGGCCTCCCTGTGTGTCTGGTACATTTCGGTCATTTCGCCAAACCCGTCTGCGTAGCCGTCACAGCCGGCCCCGACTGTCAGCAAACGATCAATTCCAATCTCGGCAGCAAAAGCTCCGACTTCACGGTGCAGTTCAAGGGCGGTGGGCCCGAGCTCACCCATGGCGCCCAATACGGCAAGGCGCTGTCCGTCCCGACTAACAAGGACACGCAGCGCCGCTTTCATGGAAGCCGGATTAGCGTTGTAACTGTCATCAATAACCGACAACTCTCCCGGCAAGTTGATAACCTGCAGTCGCCCGCGCACCGGCTGCATCCCGGCCAGGCCTTCGATGATGGCCGCATCCGTAGCACCCAATTCGCGGGTTGCCGCTATAGCAAGCAGAGTATTGGTTACGTTGTGATCACCTTCCAAAGGCAAAGTAAGCGGGCAAGACCAACCGTCGGGCCCGGTAACGACAATTTCCGGCTTAAGGCTTTTCGTTTTCTGTATGACGGCGCTGTAGTCTGCCCCGGGGTTACCACAGCAACTGACACTTGCGACCCGACGCGCCCCTGCACGCTCATACCATTGGCCAAATGCAGGGTCATCACGATTCAGTACTACCAGGCCTCCGTCGGTAACACCTTCGATAATTTCGCCCTTGGCCCGGACGATATTTTCGTAGCTGCCAAAACCTTCAAGGTGTGCCTGGCCTGCGTTTGTGACAATCACTACCTGGGGCCGGGTGATCGCCACCGTATGTGCGATCTCACCAATCCCGCTGGCACCCAACTCGATAACGCCATACCGCTGCACAGGTTCCAGACCTAATAAGGTCAAAGGAACACCAATGTGATTATTCAGGTTGCCGCGGGTCGCGAGGGTGTCGCCCATGCGGCCCAGAATGGCAGCACTCAGCTCTTTAACTGTGGTTTTGCCACTACTGCCGGTGACTGCAATCAATTTCGCATTGCTTTCGCCACGATTGCCGGCTGCTAACGCTGCCAATGCCTTAACTGTGTCATCCACAACCACCTGAGGCAGGTCCACATTGCTATCAAGAGTGTCGACAACTGCTGCGCAAGCCCCGAGCTTTTCCGCAGCCGGCAAAAACCTGTGACCATCAAAATTGTCACCGCGGAGCGCCACAAACAGATCACCAGGTTTCAAAGCGCGCGTATCTGTAGACACGTCTTTATAAAAGACATCACTCAACCGGTGAGATGAGCAAGCGCCACCGGCAAACCGCACTGCATCAGCCAGTGAGAATGGGCGCATCATGCGACACCCCCTTCAAGCATCAGAAGCTGACGTACCTGGGCGACGTCGCTGAATGGTATCTTCTGCCCGGCAATCTCCTGCCAGGACTCATGACCTTTGCCGGCTACAAGAACGAGATCTTCTGGTTCAGCCATATTGAGCGCAAAACGAATTGCCGCAGCCCGGTCATGAATGACCGTTACAGACTCAGCGTCGGAGAACCCCTCCAGAATACCCTGCACAATTCGCTCCGGACTTTCTGTCCGAGGGTTATCATCTGTTACAACAATGACATCCGCGCACTTTTCCGCTTCCTTCGCCATTTCCGGACGTTTTCCGCTATCCCTGTCTCCGCCGCAACCAAACACACAAATCAGTCTGCCCGTTACGTGCGGCCTTAAAGCGGCCAACGCATTTGCCAAAGCGTCCGGGGTGTGAGCGTAATCCACAACAACACGAAGACCATCCTCACTGCAGAAACCTTCCAGCCGCCCAGGCGGTGGGGTGAGCTGACTTACCGCCTGCTGAACCTGATCTACGGACACACCCAACGTCATAACCGTTGCGACTGCAGCCAGCACATTACTGGCATTAAAACTGCCCATGAGAGGTGCCGAAAGGCTGAAAGCTCCCCATTCACCATCAACTACTGCATCAAAGCCATCGTCGGTCGGGTGAAACTCTTTCAACCAAAGCTCTGTCTCTGATTCGTGCAGGCTGTAGCGAATCCGGTCGCATTTGCCTTCAAGATTTTTGTACAACTGACGCCCGAAAGGGTCATCAAAGTTGATCACCGAGAAGTGCACATCCTCACGCTCAAACAGCCTGGCTTTGGTCGCACCGTAGGCTTCCATGGAACCGTGATAGTCAAGATGATCCCGTGTCAGATTGGTAAAAACAGCCGCAGTTATGGTCAAGCCATCCACCCGGCCCTGATCCAACCCGTGAGAAGAGACCTCCATCGCGGCTGCACGCGCGCCTTTTGTAATGAGGCCAGACAAAGCCCTGTTTATCTGAACAACATCCGGCGTAGTATGAGTTGTCTTCCGCAGAGCCCCGGGCATGCCGTAACCCAGCGTTCCCAGAACACCACACGGCGTTCCGGCCTGACTTAGCAACTGGGCCACATAATGACTTACAGAAGTTTTTCCATTGGTGCCGGTAACACCGATCAACCGGAGCCTGCGGGAAGGGTGCTCATAAAACCGGGCCGCGATTTTACCCGTCAGCTCTCTGAGTCCGGCAACCGGAACAATCAGTGCTCCATGGTGCTCTGAACACTCGGTTTCTTCGTCCGACTCCAGAAGTACAACCGTCGCACCGGAGGCAATGGCCTTGTCCATATAATGGTCTGCCGGCGTACCCTTGCCTGACAGTGCAACAAATGCATCACCGGAACCGACTTCACGACTATCGGTTTGCAGACCGTGAATGGTAACGTCAAACACGGAGGGTACAGAAACTATGCCCTGCAGCAGGGTACTGAGAGATGTCATGCTCATAAGCTCACCCCCTTTCCCCTGTTTTACCTGTTTTTCCTGCCTGCAGGCCTGTGGTGCCAACCTCCAGTTCCGGCTTAACATTCAGCAGTCGCAGCGCATCGCTCATTACCCGTGAAAACACAGGCGCAGCCACTTCACCGCCATAGTATTCGCCGGACTGAGGTGCATCCACCGCCACAACCGTGACAATTCTTGGGTTATCTATGGGAGCCATACCGGCGAAAATCGCCTTGTACTGACTGTCTTCGTAGCCTTGAGCACCGACCAGATGAACGGTTCCGGTTTTGCCTCCAGCGCTATAGAAGCCGGGTTGAGCACGCTTACCAGACCCTCTGGAAACTACCTCTCCCAGCATTGTCCGCACATCATTTGTTACCCGCTCCGAAAGCACCCTCTTGCCAATAGGCTTTTCATTCAGTTTCATCAGGCTTAGCGGGTAGCGCACACCACCATTGGCAATAACCATGTATGCCTGGGCCAACTGAAGTGCATTCACACTCATCCCGTAACCGTATGAGAGCGTTGCCTCTTCCGAGGGACGCCATTTCGGTGGTGCTGGCAATACACCCACAGCTTCCCCGGGAAATCCGATGCCTGTTGGCTGACCAAAACCGAGACGCGCGTATAGGTTGCGAATCGTGTCACCACCCAGTTCCGAGGCGATTCTGCTGATGCCTACGTTGCTCGATTTGACGATAATGTCAGTAAGACTGATAACGCCGTAATTCCGATAGTCGCGAATTGTAAACCTGCCAAACCGCCGATAGCCGGGTGACGTATCAATCGTTTCATTTGCGGAGTACTGCCCGGATTCGAGGGCAGCAGCCATCGATATGGGCTTCATGGTTGAGCCAGGCTCAAAAAGATCGGTGATAGCTTTGTTGCGGAGATTTTCCGATGCGAACTGGCTGCGATCGTTGGGGTTATAAGATCCCTGATTGACCATGGCGAGCACCTCCCCCGTCTCAACATCAAGCATTACGAGGGTGCCGCCACGCGCATCATGGGCACTGACAACGGCCTTCAGTTCACGATATGCGAGATACTGCAGGCGCAGATCTATGCTGAGTTCGAGATTGTGACCGGGAGCCGCATCGCGAATGAGCGCCAGGTCTTTGATGATCCGCCCGCGATTATCCTTTAAAACACGCTTGCGGCCAGGCTCACCAGACAGCCAATCGTTATAAGCCAGCTCCAAACCTTCCTGGCCACGTTCATCAATATTGGTAAACCCGACAACATGGGCTGTGACTTCGCCCGCCGGATAATACCGCCGATACTCCTGGCGTGTGTATACACCGGGGATATCCAGCTCCATAGCCTTTGCGGCCAACGCCGGCTGTATCTTTCGGCGAAGATAAATAAATTCGCGGCCAGCGTAAGTTTCAAGACGCTCACGCAGCCTCGCCTCACTGATATCCAGAACCCGTGCAAGGTTTGTCAGGCGAGGCTCATCCGGATCGGTTTCGGAAGGGTTTGCCCAAAGGGTCTGCACCGGAGTACTTACAGCCAGGGGTTCACCATAGCGGTCAGTAACTACGCCACGGTGAGCATCAATAGCCTCTACACGGATCGTCCGGACATCACCCTGCTTACGCAGAAAATCATTGTCCACAACCTGCAAATCAACCAGACGCCACCCAAGTGCCAGCACAACCATCAGAAACAAACCCAGCACGGAACCAAAGCGCCAGGCTTTCAGGCCTGCCGCAATTTTATGGCTCAATGTTCTTGCCGACTCCTGATTGGACAATCAGATCACCCTGGGACTGTTTGTTATCATGATTATCGGGATACTGACGGCGACATCAGAGGCACCAGGACAATATCCTGACGCCCCGGAACCACCATACTGAAACGCTCTGCCGCAAGTTTTTCCACACGACCGTGGGCCCCTAAAGCACTCTGCTCCAGAAGCAACTGACTCCATTCCGCCTGAAAACGATCACGCTCAGCCTGAAGCTGAGACAGGGTATTAAACAACCCACGATTCTCGTGAGCGCTGACAACAACGCCAATAGATGAACCTACCAGCAACAACGCAAGAACAAGCGATACCAAAACATTTTTCTGCCGTGTGGCATCGAAAACACGCCGCGAAATCCGGACAGCCGCAACAACGCCTTCCCGAACCTTTTCTTTATTCAGCTTAACCGGCTTTACCGCCGGCTCTATGGCTACCGCGCCCATAACTACGCGCTCCCTTGGAATTTCTGTCTATTATCGATGCGTTCCAGAACCCGCATAACAGCGCTACGGGCACGAACGTTCTCACTGACCTCACCGGCACCGGCCTTGTTGGCCTTGCCAATCAACCTGAAGTCCGAAGCCTCCTGCTCAGCCGTAACCGGTATGCCTTTAGGCAACCTGGGGCCACGGGCAAGATCTCGCATAAAGCGCTTTACCAGCCTGTCTTCCAGCGAGTGAAAACTGATAACAACCAGCCGTCCGCCGGGCGCCAGTTTATCTACCGCCGCCTGCAACCCAGCCTCCAGATCTTCAAGCTCACGGTTAATAAAAATGCGAACGGCCTGAAACGTGCGGGTTGCCGGGTGTTTGTGCTTCTCTTTTTTCACTACCGCCTCGCTCACCAATGCGGCCAGCTGAAGCGTGGTTTCGATAGGAGCCTCTTTACGACGCTCAACTATCAGGCGAGCAATACGGCGGGAAAACCGCTCCTCCCCGTAGCGCCAGATAACATCAGCAATCTCACGTTCTTCTGCATGCGCCAGCCACTGGGCCGCACTTGGCGACTGCAACGGATTCATTCGCATATCAAGCGGGCCTTCACGCATAAAGCTGAAGCCTCTCGAAGCATCATCCAACTGTGGCGAAGACACACCCAAATCCATCAGCACGCCATCAACCTCATTCCAGCCAGCGTCGGAGACTGCACGACCCAACTCAGCAAATGAGCCATGGAAATATCCAAACCGGGAATCGTTATCTGCCAACACTTCAGCCACACGAATCGCTTCAGGATCCTTATCGATACCCAACAACTGACCTGACGGTCCCAGGCGCCCGAGAATAAGCTGGCTGTGGCCACCACGACCGAATGTGCCATCCACATACTTGCCATCGGAATCGCTGACCAGATAGTCGACCGCCGAATCCAGAAGAACCGAGCGATGCGAAAACTCCGCGCCCGCCTCCTGATTGCGATCAGAGGTCATAAAGAAAGCGCCTCCATCTCAGGCGGCATATCCTCATCACCGGAAGATTCATCAAGCCACGCAAACCAACGCTCCTCACTCCATAGCTCCAATTTTTTACCCTGCCCGATCAGCATCAGTTTTTTCTCAAGGTGGGCATAATTGCGCAACGTAGGCGGCACAAGAATGCGCCCAGCCGAATCCATTTCCATGGGGGCTGCGTTACCAAGCAGCAGCCTCTGGAGTCGCCGCACAGCTTTATTCATGTTGGGGAGAGCCTCGATTTCAGGGCGAAGGATTTCCCACTCCGGCTCCGGGTAAAGCAGCAGACACCGCTCTTCATCGGCATTTGCTGTCAATACAATGCGGCCACCGCAAGCCTGCGCGAGGCTTTCACGCACCTTGGTGGGGATCGCCAAGCGACCCTTTGCATCCATATTGATGGCATGACTGCCGAGAAAATTACCCATTTACGCCGTCTCTGAAGACTTGAAAACCACAAATAACCACTAGAAACCACTTTTCTCCACTTGTGCACACTATAGAAACACGCAATTCACAATGCAAGCGCCGCAAACGACGGCCCTCTTTGAAAAGTTCCTTTTATGACAATAGGTTACGGGCTTTGATGCAAGAAATAGGTGACATTACGGAAAAGAAAAGAAGGAAAATCAAATACCTGCAAAAGAGTCTGAAGAAGACAAGAGAGGTTTAAGATTTTTTAGCTATAAGAAGCGCGCCACAAGAGCGGGCACGCTTCATTAATTAAGAGGAAAAAGGCGAGCTCGCCGATAAGCCGGGTTCTGTCGTGGACAGTCATTCATCTAGGGCCTGCGTCACCACAGGCCTCAAGCAACCTACCCGAGTCCAGCGCGGGCCACGCCATAGGACTCCTATTTGGTCTTGCTCCAGGTGGGGTTTACCATCGCCGTGGACTGTTGCCAGCCACGCGGTGCGCTCTTACCGCACCGTTTCACCCTTACCGGCACCCGTGAACTGGTCACGAGCACTTAGGCGGTCTACTTTCTGTTGCACTTTCCGTCGGCTCACGCCGCCCAGGAGTTACCTGGCACCTTGCCCTGCGGAGCCCGGACTTTCCTCCCCCGGATAAACCGGCGGCGACTGTCTGGCGAGCTCGGGCGAGACAATACTCCTGCACTAAGCCCCATGCAAGAAAAAGCGCCTTTCCAGAGATTCAGTTATCCTTGAGCTCAAGCGCCCGCTGGTAAAGTTCATTTTTACCCAGACCGGTCAACTCGGAAGCAATCTTTGCAGCTTTCTTAAGCGGCATTTCCGCCATCAACAGGCTCAGCAACCGCTCTACATCAAGGGCCCCAGCCATCAGACCGCTTTCGGCCTTTTCGGCGCCACGAACCATAACAACAAACTCACCACGGCTGCCATGAGGATCCGCTGTCAACTCCACAAGCACCTTGGCAGCTTCACCTGAATAAAAGGTCTCGAAAGCTTTTGTAATTTCCCGGCCCAGCACGATTTCGCGGCCCGGCCCCAGGATTTCAGCCATATCCGCCACTGCATCCAGTATCCTGTGAGGAGACTCATAGAAGACCAGCGTTGCCGTATCCTTCCGAAGTTCTTCCAGCGCTGAACGTCGGCCAGCGCGCTTTGCAGGTAAAAAACCGACAAACAGAAAGCGGTCGGTAGGCAGACCCGCCGCACTCAAGGCAGCGACCAACGCACAGGGTCCGGGAATCGGGCTCACCCGGATACCTTCACTTCTTGCTTCACGCACCAACACATAACCCGGGTCTGAGATCAACGGCGTACCCGCATCTGATATCAACGCGACATCCGACCCTTCAGACAACCGCTCCAACACACTCTGAACCCTTCCGCGCTCATTATGATCATGCAATGCAAGCAAAGGCTTATTAACACCAAGGTGCTGAAGCAGGCGTCCGCTATGACGGGTATCTTCCGCTGCAATGACAGCTACCTCCGAAAGCACTTTGACAGCACGTGGAGAAAGGTCATCAAGATTGCCAATAGGGGTCGCGACGATATAGAGCGTGCCTCGATTATCGCCCGTTTTTATCGCCTGCCTGGCCAACTGATCTGATTCAGATTTCAAAATATGTGCCTCGCGCGCAGGGACGTCGTCAGCATGACACCTGCGTCATGTGAATTGGCCCGGGAGCTGTTAAACTTGCCACCATCAGATCGGCGCCACAAGCCCAAAACTCCGGAATCTATAGAGATTGCCATGACTAAGACCCCTATTAGCCACGCTGCTCTGGCAGTAATATTTGCCATAAGCCTGTTATTTACCGGTTGCGCCAGTGTCGACCTGGAGTCGCACGTAGCTCAATCACCTGCCCAGGCTCTTGAGCTCGCAGCAAAAGAACGCAACGCCGAAACAGCGCAGCAATACCTGCTGAAGGTTGCAAGCCAGTTCCAGAAGCGCGGCGAACACCAGGCTGCCCGCACATTACTGCAGAGCGATCAACTGGCGCAACCAGTTGCAGCAATGCAGGCACAAAAGCAGCTACTTGCCATGGCGAGCGCTGTCGCACTTGAAGACCGGGAGTGGGCCAGCCAAATCACCAGGTCACTTTCACCGGACAACTTCAAAAGTTACAACTCAGACCTTATTAACCGTGCCGCCAGCCTTCAGGCTGAAACCTATGCGCTGGTTGGAGATCGTCTTTCCGCCGCCATGACGTTAATGCTTCTTTCACAAACAGATGGCAAGGTTAACCCTCAGGAAATTCACGACCAGATCTGGGCATTCCTGAAAGCTGTTCCGGATCAGAAACTCGTAACCGGGAGCGAGGACACCATCGGTTTTGAGACCGAAGGGTGGTTTGAACTCGCTGCCAGCCTACGCTCCTCCGAACTGAGCATTGACGACCAGGGACGCGCTATACGTCGCTGGCAGAATAGCTGGCCCGGGCACCCGGCTGCACAAATACTACCAACCGAACTGCAACTAATTGCAAGCATGGCAGAAAACCGGCCTGAAAAGATTGTACTGGCCCTGCCCCTCCAGGGAACCCTGGCCAGCGCCGGCAAGGCCATCCGCGACGGCTTCCTGGCTGCCTACTACCAGGATGATTCCGCAGACCGCAGCAAGACCGATATTCGTGTTATAAATACCTCGGATCAACCATTTGATGAGTTATACAAGGAGCTGGCCACTCAGGGTATCGACCTGATTATAGGCCCTCTTGAGAAAGAAGCGCTGGCGAGCCTTACAAGCATGAGAACTCTGCCAGTTCCAGTTCTCGGCCTCAACTACCTGGCTACAGGCAAAAAGGCACCGGAAGGGCTCTACCAGTTCGGCCTTTCCGCTGAAGACGAAGCCCGACAGATCGCAGACAGGCTTCAGGAACAGGATATCAACCAGGTTCTCGTACTCATTCCCCAGGGCGAATGGGGGGATCGGGTAGAAACAGCCTTGCTGAAGCGAATGGAGCTCAATGGCGCAGTTGCGCTGGATATCGAACGATTCTCTCGTGAAGATAACCTGCGCGCAATTACGGCAGACCTCCTGGGTATTACGGTATCCAGAGACAGAGCTATTCAAGTGGAACAAACCATTGGCCTCAACATAGAATTCGAACCCAGGCGGCGCCAGGATGCGGAGGCGATCGTTATGGTGGCTGAACCTGCGATTGCACGCCAGCTCAAGCCCCTCTTCGCGTTTTACTTCGGAGGCGACCTTCCGGTTTACTCACCTTCCATTATCTACGAAGGGGTACCAGATCCTGCCCGGGACCGCGACCTCAATGAGGTGATATTTACAGACATCCCATGGATTCTTGACAGCAAAAATCCATTACGCGACGAGGCAGCCAAGGTTTTACCAGGCACTCGCGGCCAGCTCGGCAGGCTATTTGCGATGGGCGCTGACGCATGGCAACTAAGCAAACGTCTGCCCCTGCTACGCCAGGTACAAACTGCCACTGTCGATGGCCAGACAGGGCAACTCACCATGACATCTGAAGGTAGTATCCATCGAAATCAACTTTGGGCACAAATTCGCAGCGGCACCCCTAACCTTCTGCTCAAAAAAACAGATGCCGCTGATGAAGTGGACGAGCAAGTCCAGACAAACTGACCCCACATTACAAAAGGACAGGTCATGCCATGGAAGGCAGCAAGGCTATCGGGACCCATTTTGAAGGAGTGGCCGCACGATACCTCACGACTCGCGGCGTAGATATCCGGGAACGCAACGTGTACAACCGCGGTGGCGAAATCGATCTGATAGGGCTGGACAAGGATACTCTGGTATTTTTTGAAGTTCGCTACCGGGGCAGCGGCAGCCTCGTAGACCCGGTAAGCTCAATTTCTTACCCAAAGCAGCAGCGCCTGCTAAAAGCCGCTGCCTTTTACCTGCACAGACACAATCTTTGGAATACCCTGACCCGTATAGACGTAGTGGCAATCAGCCCGGGAACCGTTAGAAAATACCGGGTACAATGGATCAAAAATGCAATCCAGGCGGACATATAGATTCTGATGAGTGAAACGGGAAACCTGATCAACCAATTGTTTGCAAGCCATATGGAACACACGGCACAGGCTGCCAGCACCGTGGGATCTGCTATTGAGCAGGCTGCAGACGCTTTTGTAAGCGCCCTTCTCAATGACGGGAAAATTATCACCTGCGCCAACGGCAACGCCAACGTAATCGCACAGTATTTCTGTACAGCATTTCTCAATCGTTTTGAGCAAGACCGACCGGCGCTGCCAGCGATCAACCTGGGGGCCGACGCAACCACCTACTCCGCCATTTGTCGGGACAACCGTTTCAACGACACATTTTCACGCCAGGTCAAAGCCATCGGCAAGCCCGGCGACCTCCTATTCGTGATTGTTGACGACGGTCACAAAGCGAACCTCATCCAGGCCATACAGGCTGCTCACGACCGGGAAATGAACGTAGTGGTACTGAGCGCGAGAGAAAAGTCCGACATCACCTCACTTATGCATGCTGAAGACCATGAAATCGCGCTGAACGATCTCTCACCAACAGAGGCCGCGCCCTTACTGCTGCTATCGATCAATGCCCTGTGCTCACTGGTAGATGGGAAACTGTTCGGAGGCTGACAAAAAAGCCGGCATTTGCCGGCTTTTTATGTAAACAGTTATGGCCCTCTACCTACTTAACAACCTTCAGAGTGGGCCTACCCGATGGACGCTCTTCCTGACCTCCAGACTGCCCCGCTCCTTCCCTGTCATTAGTGCCGTCAGGATCCGGAGAGCCGGGTTCGCTGCCGAACACCATACCTTCACCGTTTTCCTTGGCGTAAATAGCCATCACTGCCTGAAGCGGGATAAATACTTGCATAGGCACACCGCCGAAGCGGGCACTGAACTCCAACGCTCCATTACCCACTACCAATCCACGCACAGCGCCAGGACTGACATTCAAAACAATCTGTCCGTTCGCTACGTGCTCAGTGGGCACCTGAACACCCTGAACCCCTGCGTCCACCACTATATAGGGTGTGCAGTCGTTATCCAGTATCCACTCATTAAATGCCCTCACCAGATACGGACGACTGGATGTCATGGTGATCCTGTTATCAGACACTGCTTGCCTCCTGTTCCGTATAGCGGGATACCCGCCAAATCAGCTACGGATGTCTTCTTCAAGATCAGAGAGGCTCGCCTTGAAACCTTCACGGCCAAATATGCTCTCCATATATTTATGCACCGGCTTGGCTTGCTTGTCATTAAGCTCTATACCCAATGACGGCAAACGCCAGAGGATAGGAGCAATACAGCAATCAACAATGGTGAACTCCTCGGAGAGGAAAAATGGCATTTCACCGAATAATGGCGCTGTGGCAAGAAGGCTTTCACGAAGCTCTTTACGGGCAACTTCCGAAGCTTTGACATTTGGCTGACCCAGAATCTGATCCACCAAACCACACCAGTCCTTCTGAATCCGATGGATCATCAACCGGCTATTGGCACGGGCAACCGGATAGACCGGCAACAAGGGAGGATGCGGGAAACGCTCATCAAGGTATTCCATCATGATATTAGGCTCATACAGAACCAGATCACGATCCACCAGAGTCGGCAGGGCATTATACGGATTCAGATCAGCCAGTTCGGCTGGCGGATTGTCCGGATCAACATCAACGACATCAACGGTAACACCCTTCTCCGCCAATACAATGCGCACCCTGTGGCTATAGTGGCTGGCTGGATCCGAGAAAAACGTCATCGATGACCGCTTAGTCACAACGCCCATAGAACTACCTCACGAGTAAACAAACCGAAATGATCCTGAAAAACGCAAAAATTCCAGCGGGCCGGTTAACGCCCACTGGAACTCAGGGAACAGGATTATACCCTATTTCTTAGTGTACGTCCTTCCAGTACTCACGATTGAGCAGGTAGGCGAATACAAAGAAAATAGCTACAAAGATTAAAACGAAAATCCCAAGACGCTCACGCTCAACTTTGATCGGATCCGCCATGTAGGACATGAAGTTCGTCAGATCGTACATGGCACGGTCGAACTCTACTCCAGACATACTCCCTTCAATGGCATACTCAGGGCAAGCACTTGCATTCTTGATGTTACCACTCAGTGGCTCAACGCTGGGCGCATGACCAATATTAGGCTTAACCGCACAGAGCCCCTGAAGGTCGACCAGGACATGGGGCATGCCAACTTTGTCGAACACCACGTTGTTTACCCCCAACGGCCGGGTTTCGTCTTTATAGAAACCCCTCAGATAGGAGTAGACCCAGGATTCACCGCGCAGACGGCTTTCCAGAGAAAGATCTGGCGGGGGAGCACCAAACCAGTCGGCAGCCATGTCCTTGTTCATGGAGTTCTTCATCAGCTCGCCAATCTGGGCGCCGGTGAAGATGAGATTCTCTTCATACAAGTCGATAGGAATCTCAAGATCTTCGGCAACCCGCTTGTAACGAGCATATTCCATGGAGTGACACCCCATGCAATAGTTCGTGAACATAGCGGCACCACGCTGAAGAGATGCCTTATCGGTGTGGTCCGTTTCAATGTGATCAAGCGGGACACCATCACCGGCTGCCAGCCCGAGAACCGGCAGGATTGCGATGAAAAGACCAAAAATCAGCTTTCTCATTATCCTGTCACCCTCTCTGGTACTGGCTTGGTGTTCTCCATGCGCGTGTAGAACGGCATCAGAATGAAGTATAGGAAGTACACGACCGTCAGAATCTGGGCCACAGTGGTACGACCTTCAGTTGCAGGTACAAGACCCAGGTAACCCAGAACAACGAAGCTTACTGTAAACAGCGCCAGCGCGATCTTGCTCAGCCACCCCTTATAACGGATAGAGCGCACCGGACTTCTGTCCAGCCAGGGCAGCACAAACAGAATCGCAATCGCCCCACCCATGACTACAACACCCCAGAATTTCGCAGACAGGCCGAACAGATCAACCGTAACCGCACGCAACATGGCGTAGAAGGGTGTGAAGTACCAGACAGGCGCAATGTGCGCAGGCGTTTTCAGCGCGTTCGCAGGTTCAAAGTTAGGCTTCTCGATAAAGAGACCACCCATCTCCGGGAAGAAGAACACTACGATAAAGAAGATAAAGAAGAAAACTGCCACACCCACGAGATCGTGCACAGAGTAATAGGGATGGAACGGAATACCGTCTTTGGGTATACCATTTTCATCCTTGTTCTTCTTGATATCGATACCGTCGGGGTTGTTGGAACCCACTTCATGCAAAGCAAGAATGTGAAGAACAACCAGGCCAAGCAGAACGATCGGCAGCGCCACCACATGCAAGGCAAAGAAGCGGTTCAGGGTAATACCGGAAATCAGGTAATCACCACGGATCCACAAAGAGAGATCTTCACCGATAACAGGAATAGCGCCAAACAGATTTACAATTACCTGCGCGCCCCAGTAGGACATCTGCCCCCAAGGCAGCAGATAGCCCATGAAAGCTTCTGCCATCAGGACCAGATAAATCAGCATACCAAACAGCCAGATCAGCTCGCGAGGCTTCTGATAGGAACCGTACATCAGGCCACGGAACATGTGGAGATAAACCACAATAAAGAACGCCGACGCCCCCGTGGAGTGCAGGTACCGCAAGAGCCATCCCCACTGGACATCACGCATGATGTACTCAACAGAAGCGAACGCACCCTCACCTGTCGGGTTGTAGCTCATGGTAAGCCAGATACCGGTTACCAACTGATTGACCAGCACCAGCATTGCCAGAGAACCGAAAAAATACCAGAAGTTGAAGTTTTTCGGCGCGTAATATTTTGCCAGATGATTATTCCAGGCATCGACAACCGGCAGACGCTCGTCTACCCAATTAAGAAGTTTCTGCATTACGCTGCCTCCGGATCAAGACCAATCGTAAGAGTCACGTCATCGTCATACCGATGAGGCGGAACCTGCAAATTCAGGGGTGCAGGCTGAGCCGTATAGACCCGCCCTGCCAGATCATAGCGGGAGCCGTGACAAGGACAGAACAATCCTCCAAGCCACTCATCTCCCAGGTCTGCAGGAGCAATCTCCGGACGATAGGACGGCACACAACCCAGATGGGTACAAAGACCGACAAGAACTGCCATCTCAGGCTTGAGAGACCGCAGGACCCCGCCAATATATTCTGGCTGTTGCGGGGATTCAGACTGAGGATCCTTCACCTTGCCATCAAGCTTTTCTATGTTGCTCACCATTTCGTCTGTACGACGGATAAGCCAGACTGGCATACCCCGCCACTCAACGGTGACCTGTTGACCCGGTTCAATCTTACTGATATTGACGGTTACCGGCGCACCAGCCGCCTCTGCCTTGGCACTGGGATTCCAGGATGCCACGAAAGGGACTGCCGCACCGACGACGCCGACTCCACCTACCGCAGCCGTAGCGCCGATAAGAAATCGGCGCCGACCTTGGCTCACGTCGCCATTATTCATTATGGTTTTCTCCCATCAGGCGATGTCACAGCCCGCAAGACAGCCGACAGTGTGCATCGAAAAGAACTTCACAATCCAAAAATATAAGCGCTCAAATGGTAATGAAATTACCATGTCCTTACAAGTGAGAAAGCCGCTGACAGAGCCTCTTCTCTGCTCCAGATCAATTTGACAACCATTGACCCTGAAACAAAAAAACCCGACCAAAATAGCCGGGTTTTCCTGAGATCTGCTCCAGCGAGACTTAACGCTTGGAGTACTGAGGACGCTTACGCGCCTTACGCAGACCAACTTTCTTACGCTCAACTTCGCGAGCATCACGGGTTACATAACCCGCTTTACGCATTGCCGGACGCAGAGTTTCATCGTAATCCATCAGAGCACGAGTCAGACCGTGGCGAATAGCACCCGCCTGACCACTGATACCGCCACCTTTGACAGTGATGTTGATATCAAAGCGATCTGCAGATTCTGCTACAACCAGAGGTTGACGCACGATCATACGCAGAGTCTCACGACCGAAAAAATCTTCGATAGTGCGACCATTGATAGAAATGTTACCGCTTCCCGGCTTGATAAACACCCGAGCCGTGGACGTTTTGCGGCGACCAGTACCGTAATTTTGTGCTACAGACATATCCGCCTTCCGTTAAATGTCGAGTTCTTTGGGCTGCTGGGCTGTATGAGGATGCTCAGCGCCTGCATAGATTTTCAGCTTCTTGAACATGGCACGACCAAGCGGGCCCTTCGGAAGCATGCCTTTTACAGACTTCTGAATAACCTGCTCAGGCGCCTTGTCGACCAGCTTCTCGAAGCTGATGGATTTGATTCCACCCGGAAAGCCGGTATGACTGTAGTACATCTTATCAGATGACTTTTTGCCGGTAACCCGCACCTGGCCCGCATTGATCACAACAATGTAATCGCCAGTGTCTACATGAGGGGTATACTCAGGCTTATGCTTGCCCCGCAGACGACGGGCGATTTCGGTTGACAGACGACCCAGCGTCTTGCCGGCTGCGTCTACAACGTACCAGTCACGTTTTACGGTTTCTGGTTTCGCACTCAGAGTCTTCATTGATTCCGCCTTGAACGCTATAAAAAGAAACGTTAAAAACCACCACCGAAAGTGTA
The DNA here is from genome assembly GCF_002407605.1 of Marinobacter sp. ANT_B65. Classification (NCBI taxonomy): domain Bacteria; kingdom Pseudomonadati; phylum Pseudomonadota; class Gammaproteobacteria; order Pseudomonadales; family Marinobacteraceae; genus Marinobacter; species Marinobacter sp. ANT_B65. The sequence goes on from NZ_NXGV01000003.1 coordinate 614,572, forward strand.
TTACACCCGGAAGAGGTTCTGTACCTGTAATTTGATCGGCAGTGACACTATTCGGGGCTGAGATAGTGACATCACCTTGAAAAGCCAGGGCGCGAAGTATACTCGAACGATTATTTAAATCCAACCCTGAAATGCACTGTTTTATAATTCAGCTATTGCCACAACGATTTACCATATAGTGCCTCTGTATTTGAGAGCAATACAGAAGCCAGATATTCCGGTCGCTCACCTCGAATTTCGGCAAGACACTCCAGAATCCTGTGCAGATAAACAGGTGAGTTCTCACCTGCAACAACACCATGTGGGGCCATATCCGGCGCATCAGTTTCAAGCACCAGAGATTCCAGAGGCAGGCGGGCAACTGTATCCCGGGTTTTGTGTGATCGAGGATGCGTAATTATCCCTCCCACTCCAATGCAGCATCCTTGGCCAATCAACTTTACTGCCTGCTGATAGCTACCGGAGAAACCATGTAGCAGAGCCTTGCCGCTCCAGTTGAGACGCCTCAGAGTGGCGCAAACCTCATCGTGAGTTTTAACCGAATGGATAATCAGCGGAAAATCAAACTTTGAGGCCATTCCCACCTGGGCTTCAAACCAGGGTTGCTGCACTGCCAGATCACCATGCAGTTTGTCCAGCCCACATTCGCCGACAGCTACGCATCGGTCAGGTTTCGCTCCCAGAAGGCCATCCAACGCCTCAAGATCTTCGGCAGAGTGCTCACTGACGAACCACGGATGGATTCCAAGACAGTAAAACAGACCAGCGTGAGCCCGGGCCGTGCCGCGAACACGGCTCCAGTCAGGACGGCGCACACCAGGAATAACCAACCCGACAACACCAGCCAATGACGCAGCCCGAAGCTCCTCGGCCCGACGCCCATCAAACTGTGGAAAATCAAAGTGGCAATGAGCGTCAACTAACTTCAAAATCGATTTCACCGCAGGCTCGTCAGTGCTCCCGGGTTTTGTGGAACTCAATGTCCGGAAAACGCTCCTGAGCAAGATTCAGGTTTACCATGGTAGGAGCGATATACGCTAACCGGTCCCCACCATCGAGTGCAAGATTGTCATTGCTCTTGCGCTGGAATTCATCCAGTTTGCGATCGTCCGAGCAGGTCACCCAGCGTGCGGTAGCTACGTTAATCGGCTCATAGACAGCTTCAACCTTGTATTCTGTTTTCAGGCGACTGACAACCACATCAAACTGGAGTACACCAACTGCACCGACGATCAGATCGTTGTTACGCAAGGGCCGGAAAACCTGAACAGCTCCTTCTTCGGAGAGCTGAATCAAGCCCTTCTGAAGCTGCTTCGCCTTCAGCGGGTCCTTCAGGCGAATTCGACGGAACAATTCCGGTGCGAAATTCGGAATACCAGTAAACTTCATGTCTTCGCCGGCGGTAAAGGTGTCCCCCAGCTGGATCGTGCCATGGTTATGCAGGCCGATAATATCGCCGGCATAAGCCTCTTCGGCATGCTCACGATCTCCCGCCATAAAAGTCAAAGCATCAGAAAAGCGTACATCTTTAGCAATCCTCACGTGACGAGCTTTCATACCCTGGCTGTATTGACCAGATACAATGCGCATAAATGCGACCCTGTCCCGATGCTGAGGATCCATATTAGCCTGAATCTTGAAGACAAAACCTGTGAATGCTTCATCATCGGGCTGGACCAGCCTCTGATCCGTCTCCCGGGGCTGAGGCGTGGGAGCCCAGTCGACGAGTCCATCCAGCATATGATCCACACCAAAATTTCCTAACGCGGTACCAAAAAACACCGGAGTGAGCTCACCCGCCAGAAATGCGTCCAGATCAAACTCATGAGAGGCCCCCTTCACCAGCTCGACCTCATCCCGCAAATCCCGAGCATAATCGCCAATTGCCGTATCGAGTTCCGGATTATCCAGCCCGCTGATCACCCGCACATCCTGAATCGCATGGCCATGTCCACTTTGATACAGGATCACCTCGTCACGAAGAAGGTGATATACACCCTTGAAATTCTTTCCCATTCCAATGGGCCAGGTAATCGGCGCACAGGCTATCTTCAGAACATCTTCTACTTCATCCATAAGCTCAACCGGATCGCGGGTATCACGATCCAGTTTGTTCATGAAGGTCAAAATCGGCGTATCCCGGAGACGCGTTACCTCCATAAGCTTGATGGTACGTTCCTCAACACCTTTAGCGCTGTCTATTACCATCAGGCAGGAATCTACAGCTGTGAGGGTGCGGTAAGTATCCTCCGAGAAGTCCTCGTGACCCGGGGTATCCAGCAGGTTCACAAGTTTGCCACCGTACGGAAACTGCATCACGGATGTCGTTACAGAGATCCCACGTTCCTTTTCCATCTCCATCCAGTCAGATTTCGCATGCTGACCGGACTTTTTACCTTTGACCGTGCCAGCTCTCTGTATAGCGTGTCCGAATAAAAGGACCTTTTCGGTAATCGTAGTTTTACCTGCGTCCGGGTGAGAGATGATCGCAAAGGTACGACGTTTAGCCACTTCCTGGGAAAGGTGAGACATTGTTGAAAAGCAACCTGCATCAGATGTTCGGAAAAGGCAGCCATTATAGGGGCTAAGAAGTGATTACGCGAACAGAAGCAACAACCATCAGGGCTGCAATAACAGCGCCATTACCCGGGCGTCCTCCCACCCCGAAGCGGCGGGATAGTAGCGGCGGCGACGGCCGATTTCCTCAAACCCTTCGCTACGATAGAGCTTGCTCGCAATGTTGTTACTCAGTCTGACTTCCAGAATAATCTGGTTCATGTCCTCCCGGCTTGCTTCTTTCACAAGATGGCGCAGCAAAAGCCGCCCGACTCCCCGCCCACGAAATCCAGGGTGAACACAAAGGTTCAGGAGATGGACCTCATCAAGCACATAGGATACCACCGCATATCCGGCCAGCACCCCATCTTCGTCTACCCCCCACAAACGATAGCCCGGTTTGAAGCAATCCTGAAAGATCCCTTCAGTCCAGGGATGAGAGTATCCCTGAAGCTCAATATTCATCACCTCGGGGAGATCTCCGGACTCCAGCGGCCGTATCTCCAGTTCCGGCTCCGAAACAGCAGAACATGAATCGCCTATGGCTTGCATCATACTCTGACCACCGATTTCAGCTTTTGCCACAAGGATCGCTTGAAGCCCGAATTGCTGGCAAGCTCTGCGAGAGAATACTCAGACTCAATATCGGGAGCACGCTCAAGGGCTTCGGCCAACCAGCCATCACTGCCTCCCATGACACCAGAGCCAAGAACAATCAACTTCTTGCTGGTGGAATCAGACAGAATATTCTTAATTATGGATACCAGATCAGCATGCCCCCGCCCTGCCACCAGACGATTATTGAAGACCGGCCACTGAACCCATTTAGCTGACCCCAACTGCACATCTCCAAGACTCTTCAATATATTTTCTGCAAGAGCCTCCTGCAGACCAAGGCTCGCGTCCTTGGAGATATCCGCTATCAGAACGTGCCCCTCTCCCGAAAACACGCGGATATTCAGGTTTGGCATTTGAGCTAAAGGAACCTGAGGCACTGGCATTGGTCCGGCAGCGCCCTGCTCATCACCTGACGGCAAACCCGCTTTTACCGGACTTTTTTGTGCTGAGGGTTCTTTGCCATCTGCACCTTCCTTTTGCTCCATCAAGGCCTGAAGACCTGCGATCCGCTGGCCCCCACGCTGATCAGGCCCGGCGGACGGAAGAGGAACAGAGCCGGGCACGCGATTGGCTGTGCCCGACCCTTTACTCAGCGAGCTTCCCGGAGCCGTGAGCTGAGGCCAGACAGGCATGTCTGGTTCAGGGATCTCAAACTCCAGGCTCGGTGCCGCACCCGGCAACGGCTCTCGGGCATACCACAAACGGATACCTGCAGCGCCGAGATAGAACTGCCTATGAACTTCTGTCGGGGTCATTCAAGCAACCGGCTGATGTTCTGAATCTGCATGAACCAATAGGCATAGCGTAACTTCAAACATCTGCCACCTGGGGATGCTGCCTGATACCACCACGACTGATCAGGTTAAGAGCTTCGATATAGGCCTTGGCGGAGGCAATAATAATATCTGTATCCGCACCAACCCCGTTAACAATCCGGCCACCACGCCCCAAGCGGACAGTAACCTCCCCTTGAGCATCGGTGCCGCTGGTAATGTTATTCACTGAGTAGAGCTGGAGATTACAACCAGAGTCAACAAGCGACTCAATGGCCTTGAATGTTGCGTCTACCGGGCCACTACCTTCAGCTTCGACCCGGTGCTCTTCTCCGTCCATCGTCAGTGTCATAATGGCCTTGGGAACAACGCCCGTTTCAGAGCAAACCTGAAGACAGACCAAACCATAACGGCCGTCTTCATCTTTCTGCCTGGTATCACTTGCGATAGCTTGCAGATCTTCGTCAAAGATTTCATGCTTCAGATCAGCCAGCGCCTTAAAGCGGGTGAACGCCTCATTAAGCTCTGTTTCAGTTTCAAACTGAATGCCAAGCTCCAGCAATCGCGTACGGAATGCGTTACGACCAGAATGCTTGCCCAGCACAAGACTATTGGTGTGCCAGCCGACATCCTCTGCCCGCATGATCTCGTATGTTTCGCGATGTTTGAGCACACCATCCTGGTGAATACCCGACTCATGGGCAAATGCGTTAGCTCCGACTATGGCTTTGTTTGGCTGTACAGGAAACCCGGTAATAGTGGAGACCAGGCGTGAAGCCGGCACTATATGCTGAGCATTTATCCGGGTATCCAGATTGAAAAAATCCTGACGGGTACGAACGGCCATAACGATCTCTTCCAGGGAGGCGTTACCTGCACGCTCACCCAGACCATTGATTGTGCACTCTACCTGTCGGGCTCCCCGGGTTACTGCAGCGAGGGAGTTTGCAACTGCAAGCCCAAGGTCATTGTGGCAATGCACTGAAAAAACCGCCTTGTCCGCGTTGGGAATGCGATTGAGCAATTGATGAATGGTTTCCGCGAATTGCTCAGGAATTGCATAACCGACGGTGTCCGGAATGTTGATAGTGTTAGCGCCGGCATCAATGGCCGCCTCAATGATGCGGCAAAGAAAATCCAGTTCCGAGCGGCCAGCATCTTCGCAGGAGAACTCAACATCATCGACATGACCCCGGGCACGTTTTACTGCCCGGACGGCCTGCTCAATCACCTCATCTGGCTGTATTTGCAGCTTGTACTTCATGTGAATAGGAGAGGTCGCAATAAACGTATGGATTCGCCCTCTCTCTGCGGGGCGAATAGCCTCAGCCGCACGATCAATATCCACATCCAGGGCTCGCGCAAGGCTACAGACTGTTGATTCTTTTATAGTCTCTGCGATCGACTTGACCGCTTCGAAGTCACCCTGACTGGCAATAGCAAAACCAGCTTCGATCACATCCACTCTTAACTTCTCGAGAGCCTTGGCGATCCGAAGCTTCTCCGTCTTGTTCATAGTGGCGCCGGGGCTTTGCTCACCATCACGGAGAGTCGTATCAAATATAACCAGATGATCGTTGCCAGACATTGAGGTGCTCCATATCGAATTTGGCGTTATAACGGCAGTATATCACCGGGACGTATAAGGGAGCAGCGTTGCCCGGACATGAGGCGTAATTTTCAGACAAAAAAAACCCCCTGCGGTGTTCCGCAGGGGGTTTTTGGTATTAAGAGTCTGACGATGACCTACTCTCACATGGGCAATGCCACACTACCATCGGCGCAGGCCTGTTTCACTTCTGAGTTCGGGATGGGATCAGGTGGTACCAGGCCGCTATGGTCGTCAGACAAAACGGTCGATCACTGGGGGATGAGAAAGAACAGCAATATTGATTTTTTCGTTGCGAAATCCGCAATTGTCTTGGGTGTTATATAGTCAAGCCGCACGAGCAATTAGTATCGGTTAGCTCAACGCCTCGCAGCGCTTACACACCCGACCTATCAACGTCCTGGTCTTGAACGGCTCTTCAGGAGGCTCAAGGCCTCAGGGAGATCTCATCTTGGAAGGGGCTTCCCGCTTAGATGCTTTCAGCGGTTATCCTGTCCGAACGTAGCTACCCAGCAATGCCTCTGGCGAGACAACTGGAACACCAGCGGTTCGTCCACTCCGGTCCTCTCGTACTAGGAGCAGCTTTCCTCAAATCTCCAACGTCCACGGCAGATAGGGACCGAACTGTCTCACGACGTTCTAAACCCAGCACGCGTACCACTTTAAATGGCGAACAGCCATACCCTTGGGACCGGCTTCAGCCCCAGGA